>JACRDC010000066.1 GCA_016218705.1 Desulfarculus sp. | reverse complement strand
GCTTTGGTTTTCTGGCCGCCCAAGCCCCGTGTCCCGCTCTTAGCCCGGCCATTCTTAGGGCACCGGCAGGGGGCTGCTATGATCCAACCCGGCAAGGAATACGGGATACCTGCGGCCCCTGCCCACGCCAGGGCGGAGAGTCTTTCCCGCGCCGGCACCCGCACCGGCAAAGCCAGTATGGCCGGGCGGCTCTAGCGGGACACAAAAAGAAACCAAACCGCTTAGGCTTTCTTGGGCCGCCTATATCGTAAGGGCTGTACCCAGAGGAAACCTGTCGAGAAAACCATCCGTCTGGTCTGAAATGCGTATCAAGCGGTAAAGAAAAGAGATTTAAAGCCGAAGCAAGTTTCGGGGTATCAGGCCCATAGGGATAAAAAGGCATTGGCGGAGACCAGTGCCAAAATCATCAAAGATGGGGCATATTTGAAATTTATTTTGTACGTTCGCTTGTATCATGACCTAGAAACATCACATTAACTACCTATGCTAGAAATTTACGTTTAACTGATCATTGACCATGCCGCACAACCTTGCTTGCCGGCGGATGATATGCGGAGTGAGCCCCAAATATTTCTTGGTGGCCCTGGTGAGCTGGTTCTCGTTCTGGTAGCCCACGTCCCAGGCTATTTCCTTTATCTGCTTGTCGCCATAAAGGATCATTTGGCAGGCCAGGCCCACCCTGCTGCGGATGAGGCATTCCTCCAGGGTGAGCCTGGTTTCGCGGCGAAAGCGCGAGCGCAAGGTGTGGTAATTGACGCCCACATGCTGGGCGATTTGCAGCACCGATTGGATGCTGGGCGAATGGTATTCGATGTAGGCCAGAGACTTGCGCACCGCCCGGGAAAACTCGCCCCGGGGCAGATCCAGCCTGTGCAGCGGCAGGTCCATGCCCCCCCCATTTCGGCCCCAGACCGAGGGTCCACCCCAATTTTCATGGCCCCTGAAAAGCGAAACCCCCACGGCCATTCACAGGAATGGCCGAAAGGGGCAGACATGACCCCGCCCGCCGGTCAGGGCCGGGCGGGCAGTAATGTTGCAAGTCAGGCGCGGTCACCATGGCACAATCCGCGCCGATTGTCAAGCATGGCCCTGGGTTGCGCCTCCAGACCTCGTCAAGCCCCCTTGGGTGGCGCCGCCATGCCCCCGTCCTGGCCGACCAAATGTCACAACCTATTGAATTGCTGTCGTTACCTCTAGGCACCGCCAGACCGGGGCTTGACAAAGCTTGGCTATTTGGTTATATTGCCAACTATCCATTAAGTGCTGGGGAGGACGGCAGCATGGGCGACAGCCGCATCATCACCATAGGTGGCCAGAAGGTGGGCGTCATCGGCCTGGACCAGGCCCTGGAGGCCCTGGACACATCCTGGGACCAGCAGGACCCTCTGGCCGTGGGGCAGGAACTGTTGGGGCGTCTGTCGGCCAGCAACTACATACCCGCCTCGGCCCGGCGGGAGTACGCCCTGGCCCTGGGGCGCGAGTACCGCCGCCAGCGGGGCCTGCCCGTGGAGGAGGACAATGCCGGGGGCCTGGCCATCAAGGTGTTGGGGCCGGGGTGCAGCCGCTGCGAGTCGCTGACGGCCAGCGTCATGAAGGTGCTGAACGAGATGAATCTGGCCGCCGATCTGGAGCACGTGCGCGACATGATGGAGATCGCCCGCTTCGGGGTGATGGGCACCCCGGCCCTGGTGATAAACGGCAAGGTGGTCTGCGTGGGCAGCGTGCCCAGCCCCCGGCAGATCAAGGACTGGCTCTCGGCCGCCGGCCGGAGCTAAGGAGGACCCCATGTCCACCAACCCCACCGACCAGCCCGGCTGCGCCTGCGGTAGCCCGGCCATGGGCGCCGGCCAGCCGGGGCTCTGGCGCTACCTGGCCTGGGGCCTGCCCCTGCTCCTGGCCTGGTGGTTCCTGTACCAGAACCTGGCGCCCCTGTCCCAGGCCCTCACCCATGACGTGCTGGGGCTTGAGCGCGGCGGGCACCTGGCCGAGTCCCTGGCCTATTTCCTCTACGACGCCCCCAAGGTGCTGATGCTCTTGGTGGTGGTGGTCTTTGGCGTGGGCCTGGTGCGCTCCTTCTTCAGCCCCGAGAAGACCCGCGCCCTCTTGGCCGGCCGCCACGAGGCCGTGGGCAACGTGATGGCCGCCGGCCTGGGCATCGTCACGCCCTTCTGCTCCTGCTCGGCGGTGCCCCTGTTCATCGGCTTTGTCAGCGCCGGCGTGCCGCTCGGCGTCACCTTCTCCTTTCTCATCAGCGCGCCCATGGTCAACGAGGTGGCGGTGGTGCTGTTGTGGGGGCTCTTCGGCTGGAAGGTGGCGGCCATCTACATGGCCACCGGCCTGATGGTGGCCATGGTGGCCGGCTGGGTCATCGGCCGGCTGAACATGGAGCGCCACCTGGAGGACTGGGTGCGCCAGATGCAGGCCATGCCCTCAGCGGTGCTGGAGGAGCGCCTGACCCCGGCGGACCGGGTGCACTACGGGTTGAACGCGGTGCGCGAGATCGTGGGACGGGTCTGGCTATGGGTGTTGGCCGGCGTGGCCGTGGGCTCTTTCATCCACGGCTATGCCCCCCAGGACCTGCTGGCCACGATCATGGGCGGACAAGCCTGGTGGTCGGTGCCCTTGGCGGTGCTCATCGGCATCCCCATGTACGCCAACGCCGCCGGCATCATCCCCGTGGTGCAGGCGCTGATGGCCAAGGGCGCGGCCCTGGGCACGGCCCTGGCCTTCATGATGTCGGTGATCGCCCTGTCCTTCCCCGAGATGGTCATCCTGCGCAAGGTGCTCAAGCCGCCCCTGATCGCCACCTTCGCCGGCGTGGTGGGCCTGGGCATCCTCCTGGTGGGCTATCTGTTCAACGCCATATTGTAGGCGGGCGAAGGTCGGCATGGAGGAGAAGGTCTATAGCGGTCCGGAGATGCTAACCGCCCCCCCCGAGGCCGTGGTCTGCCACTGCTCCGGAGTGACCAAGGGGCAGATCATGGAGGCCGTGAGCAAGGGAGCGCGCTCGCTGGCCGAGATCAAGGCCGCCACCGGGGCCTGCACTGTGGCCCGGTGCGGGGAGTTGAGCCCACGCCGGCGCTGATGTTCGCCAGAGATCAAGCTCCTCCTGGGTCAGGAGGACGCGCCAGGACAGGGCCTGGGCTTCTTAATATACTAAGGAGGCTCCCATGCTGCTGACCGGCTTTCGCAAGGAGCTGTTCCGGCCGGAGTGCAACCCCAGCTTCACCTCCCTGCATTGCCACGCCCACCTGGACCAGGACGTGGGCGAGGTCCTGCCCTATCTCAACGCCGCGTTGGGCGGCTTCGAATACAGCGGCGACCCGCCCAGCCTCACCCTACGGGTGCATGGCAAGCTCATCACCGTGCACCCCCGGCTGATCGCGGTCAACGCCCTCAAGGACGAGGAGGAGGCCGACCGCATATTGGCCTGGCTCATGCGCGAGATCAATCAGGCCTGGCGGGACCGGGACAGCCTGGAGCCATGTTTCCAGGGCCTGCCCCGGCCCCAGCTCCTGGAGATTCTCAAGCTCCTGCCGCGCAGCAACTGCAAGAAATGCGGCCAGCCCACCTGCATGGTCTTCGCGGCCCAGGCCGCCGAGGGGGGCAAGGGGGCCGCCGGCTGCCCCGAGCTGGAGCCGGAAAAGGCCACGGCGTTGGAGGGCTACCTGGCACGCTTCTTCCCCGAATAGGCCATAAAAACCCCTCTCGCGATAGGAACGCCCGTGAGCAACAACCTAAAGAACGCCTTCGCCGCCCTCTTGCTGGCCCTGGCGGCCCTGGGCTGGCACCCCGGCCCGGCCCTGGCCGGGGAGCAGGCCTCGACCTCGGCCGACCTGCCGGTCAAGGGCATGGTCACCCTGGTGGACGTGGGCGCCGCCTCCTGCATACCCTGCAAGATGATGGCCCCCCTGCTGGAGGAGCTTAAGCGGGAATACCAGGGCAAGGCGGAGGTGCACTTCGTGGACGTGCGCCTGGACAAGCAGGCCGTGGACCGCTTCCGGGTCAAGGGCATACCCTCCCAGGTCTTTTACGACCGCCGGGGCAAGGAGGTCTACCGCCACCTGGGCTTCATGGACAAGCCGGCCATGGTCGTGATCCTCAACCGGCTCTGCGCCGAATAGGCCCGGCTCCCCATTGCCTAACCTACCACCAGCCTAGTTGGAGCCCGGCATGGACCAGGTTTTCCTCACCCTCAACGCCTGGATGACCGGCGGCAGCGCGTTCGCCGCCCTGGGCTGCTTCTTGTGGGGCATGGTCAGCGTGCTCTTCAGCCCCTGCCACCTGGCCGCCATCCCCCTGATGGTTGGCTACGTGGCCGGCCAGGAGCAGGGCCTGGGTCCCCGCCACGGCGCGCACTACGCCCTGGCCTTCACCTCGGGCCTGTTTTTGACCATCGGCGCGGTGGGCGTCATCTCCTCGCTGCTGGGGCGCATGCTGGGCGACGTGGGGCCTTACTGGACCATCCTGGTGGGCGCGGTGCTGATCTGGGTGGCCCTGGACATGTTGGGGCTGGCCAAGTCCTTTTTGTCCGGCGGCCTGATGGCCCGGCTCAAGGTCAAGGGCCTGGGCGGGGCCTTCCTGTTGGGCCTGGCCTATGGCGTGCTCTCCGGCTCCTGCACCTTTGGCTTCATCGCCCCCATCCTGGCCATCATCACCATCCAGGCGCAGATCGCCACGGGCCTGCTCCTGATCCTGCTTTTCGGCCTGGGCCACTGCCTGCCCATCGCGGTGGCCGGCAGCTCCACGGCGGTGGTGCAACGAATACTGGACAACCGCTCCATGCAGGCCGGATCCCGGTGGTTCCGCAGGGCGGCGGGCTTGGGCATCGCCGTCATGGGTATATACTTCTTGTTTAAGCCTTTCATCGAGGCCTGATCAACGCCGGCCAGGTTAGGCTATCATCCTGGCCAGGCCGCCCAAGGAGGCACCCATGACGCGCACCGAGCAGGCCCTGGCCCTGTTCGGCCCCGGCCATAGTTGCTCCCAGGCCATCCTGGCCGCCTTCGGCCCCGGCCTGGGCCTGGACGAGGACACAGCCTTGCGCCTGGGGCGCGGCCTGGGCATGGGCCTGGGCCGGGGGCTCACCTGCGGGGCGGTGAGCGGCGCCATCCTGGTGCTGGGCCTGGCCCAGGGGCCGCGCCAGCTTGAGGAACGCGGCCCCCGCTTCGCCTGCTACGAGGCCGCCGCCCAGTTCCTGCGCCGCTTCCAGGATGTCCACGGCGCCATCGCCTGCCGGGACCTCTTGGGCCTGGACCTGGGCACCCCGGAAGGGCGGCGGCAGGCCCAGGAGCGCGGGTTGTTCACCAGCCTCTGCCCCCAGTTCGTGAAAAGCGCCGGCGATATATTGGAGCAAGTGCTTTAACAGGCTGTTGGAAAACAGCCTGTTGGCGGGCCATGGACGGCCCGCCAAAAAGCGCGGGCGCTTCAGCGCCAAGCTTTTTGGGAGAGTTAGCCGAATTCATTTCGGCTAACTCGTGTTGAAAAAGTCCATGGATGGACTTTTTCAACAACCTGTTAATCGCCTGGCGGCCCGCCCCCAGCGCCCCGCCGTTGGTGGATGTTCCTTGACAGTGCCGCGAGGGGCTGGTAAGAGATGTTTTCGATTTCAGGCACGTAGCTCAGGGGGAGAGCGCTACCCTGACACGGTAGAGGTCCCGGGTTCAAATCCCGGCGTGCCTACCACCCTCGCCCGTGGGCGCCTCAAGCCTCCCAGGCCAGCCTGGAGGGCGCGGGCGGTTGTGCCACGGGGGTAGGGGTATGTTTTTGTTTGCAATATAGAAACGGGAGGATATGGCCATAGCCAAGCAGGATCGCGTGCGGGTCAATCAACTCATCAGGACGCCGCTGGTGCGCCTGGTGGACGCCGAGGGCGAGCAGGTGGGCATAGTGGCCATTGACCAGGCCCTGCACTTGGCCGCCGAGGCGGGGCTGGACCTGGTGGAGGTGGCGCCCAACGCCGAGCCTCCGGTCTGCCGGATCATGGACTACGGCAAGTTCAAGTTCCAGCAGGCCAAGAAGGCCCAAGAGGCCAAGAAGAAGCAGACCCAGACCCAGGTCAAGGAAATCAAGCTGCGGCCCAAGATCGAGGACCACGATTTCGGCTTCAAGCTGCGCAATATAATAAAGTTTCTGGAAGAGCACGACCGGGTCAAGGTCACGGTGCAGTTCAGGGGCCGCGAGATAGCCTACGCCGACGCTGGGCGCCGCTTGCTGGAGCGGGTCATCGAGGAGGTGGGCGATCTGGGCACCGTGGAGGGCTCACCCAAGATGGAGGGGCGCTTCCTCTCCGTCTTCATCGCGCCCAAGTAGACGGCCGGCATCGCGAACCTGGCGCGGTTGTAACACCCGCGCCGGCTAGGGGCCACCCCTTAAGTGGCCAAGGAGAAAACCATGCCCAAGATCAAGACCAATCGCGCCGCGGCCAAGCGTTTCCGGGCCAGCGGCGGCGGCGGGCTGAAGCGCAACAAGGCCAACGCCAGCCACATCCTGACCAAGAAGTCCACCAAGCGCAAGCGCGGCCTGCGCCAGGGCGCCATGGTGGATTCGGCCAACCTCAAGGGCCTGCGCCGCATCCTGCCCTACCTCTAGAAACCGCGGCCCAGGGGAGATAAAACCTCATGCCCAGAGCAAGACGCGGGTTCAAGGCCCGCCAAAGACGCAACAAGGTACTTAAACTGGCCAAGGGCTACGTGGGCGGCCGCCGCCGCCTGTTCCGCTCGGCCACCGAAACCGTGCAACGCGCCCTGGCCTTCGCCTACCGCGACCGCAAGGTCAAGAAGCGCGAGTTCCGCAAGCTGTGGATCGTGCGCATCAACGCCGCGGTGCGCGAGCACGGCCTTAGCTACTCGCGCTTCATTGACGGCCTGCACAAGGCCTCGGTGGCCCTGGACCGCAAGGTCCTGGCCGAGCTGGCCATCAGCGATCCGGCCGGCTTCGCCGCCCTGGCCGGCATCGCCAAGGGGGCCTAGGAAGGGGCACCTCCCCCTCCGGCCCCCTGCCCCAAGGCCCCCGCGCCCCCTAGCGCGCGCGGGGGCCCGCCCCCCAACCTTAAGGCCCTGGGAGGCTAGATGGACAGGCCTCGACTCCCGGAAAAGCCCTACTTTCGCATCGGCGAGGTGGCGGAGTTGTTGGGAGTGGAGACCTATGTCCTGCGTTACTGGGAAAGCGAGTTCCCCCAGCTAAGACCGGTGCGCGCCCCCAGCCGCCAGAGGCTCTACCGCCGGGCCGACGTGGAGACCCTCGTGTACATCAAGGGCCTCCTGCACGAGCAGGGCTACACCATCGCCGGGGCCAAGCGCCGCCTGGCCGAGGTCAAGGCCGCCCAGCCGGCCCCGCCGGCCAAGGGCCAGCAGCGCCTGGCCCTGGTGCCGCCCTCGGCCGAACCCGCCCCCTCCCCGCCCCCCCAGGACCAACCAGCCTCCCAGGCCCCGCCTCCGGTGGTCAAGGAGGTCCTGGACGAGCTGCGCGATCTGCTCAAGAAGCTCTCCTGAGTCCGGCCAGCCAATCCAGGGCGCGCGCCAGGGCGGCCAGGCGGGCGCCCCGGGGCGTGGCCGAAGCCAGGAAGCGCGCCCGCAATAGCCGGTACCAGGCGCGGCCCAGCCAGCCGGTCTTGCCGCGTAGGCGCTTCATCCTTAGCAGCGCGCGCCTGAGCTCCAGCACCTCGCCCGATTGCAGGGCAAATCCTTGCGTCCACGGGATGGCCATGCCGGTGCGGCCCCAGCGGTCCAGCTTCTCCCAGTCGGCCATGGCCTGGGGGCGCTCAAAGCCCCGCTCCACGCAGGCCTCATAGAGCGGCGTGCCGGGGTAGGGCAGGTAGAAGCCCAGGGTGAAGCCCACCCGGGGCAGGCTCTCCAGGCACCACATCACCAGGTCCAGGGTGGCCTGGTATTCGGCCAGGGTCTCGCTGGGCACCCCCACGATGAAGGAGAGCATCACGTAGCCCGGATAGGCCTTCAGCTCGCCGATCACCCGGCGGGTGTCGGCCACGCCGAAGCCCTTGTTCAGCAGGCCAAGCACGCGGTCAGAGCCCGACTCGCAGCCGATGAACAGGCTGCCCACGCCCCCCTCGGTCAGCTCGCGGATGAAACCGGGGTTGAGGTAATCAATGCGCGTCTCGATGTGCATGCCCTTGGTGGCCAGGCCGCCGATGACCGTGAGTGCCCACTTCTTGTTGGCCGTGAAGTTGTCGTCATAGAAAAACACGCCCCCCAGGCGGTGGCGGCTGACCAGCTCGTTGACGTCGTTGATGACCTTGGCCGCCGAGGGATGGCGCCAGGTGCGCTGGTTGAAGAAGTGGTTGTAGCAGAACCCGCAGGCATGCGGGCAGCCCCGGCTAGCCACGTAGCCAAAGAGCATACGCTCCACGCCCTCGTACTCGGGGGCGATGTATTTCTCGATCTCCACCAGGGACCAGTCGGGCTCCCACTGGTCCAGGTCCTTGATGAGTGGCGGGCGGGGGTTTATCACCGCCTGGCCGCCCTGCTTGTAGCCCAGGCCGGGGAGGTGGTCGTGGGGTTGGCCTTGGCTTAGGGCCTGGGCCAGGTCCACCGCCGTGACCTCGCCCTCGCCCAGCACCACGAAGTCCACCGCCGGCTCGGCCAGGCACTGGGCCGGCTCCACGGTGGCGTGCACCCCACCCAGCATCACCTTCAGCCCTGGCAGGGCGGCGCGCAGCCGGCCAGCGCAGTCCAGCACCAGGCTCAGGGGGTCGCCGGTGATGATGGAAAAGCCCACCAGGAAGGGCTGGAAGGCGATGACCTCGGGCAGCTTGGCAAGGGCCTCGTCCCTGGTCCAGTGGAAGACCCGCGCCGCGAAGCCGGCCTTTTTTAGCGCCCCGCCCACGAAGAGTAGGCCCAGGGGCGGCCGGGGCGGTTGCAGGGTGCCCTGCCAAATCTTGATGAGCGCCACGCGGGGGGGCTCTGGCACTGTGGGCGATGAGGTCAAGGGTGGCCGCCTTTCCGGCCCACGGCCAGGGTCCTGGTCTGCCGGGGCCTGTGGTCCTGGGGCCTTAGAATACCCCTTTCGCGGCCAGGCTTCCACGGCAGCTTGGCGCCGGCCAAGGGTAATTTGTCGCGATACTCCGCCCGCCTGCGCTAAACTGGGGGTACCCGCGGCCCCGGGGTG
Source organism: Desulfarculus sp. (assembly GCA_016218705.1). Taxonomy (GTDB): domain Bacteria; phylum Desulfobacterota; class Desulfarculia; order Desulfarculales; family Desulfarculaceae; genus JACRDC01. The sequence goes on along the minus strand of JACRDC010000066.1, from coordinate 41,079 downwards.
CCGGGGGCGTGCCGCGAAGGCGCTAAGGAATGGAGGAGTGGCGACCATGAGGCAGTTGGCGATGGCGATGTGGACCTGGCGCGGTGGGGTATGTGCGTGCCTGGCGGCCCTGTGCCTGGCGGGCTGCGCCGCCGGCGGGGGCGGCCCAGCGGCGGCGGTGCCACCGCCGGAGATGGTGCAGGTGCCGGCGGGCGAGTTTCTCATGGGCGCCGAGCACAGCCCGGCCGAGGTGGTGAAGAAGGGCGGCGGCGAGGAGAAATACTACCTGCGCGAGCACCCCCGGCACCGGGTGGTCATCAGCCGGGGCTTTCGGCTGGCGGTGACTCCCGTGACCAACCAGCAGTTCGCGGCCTTCGTGGCCGCCACCGGCCATGTCAGCGACGCCGAGAGGCAGGGCACCGGCCAGGTCTGGAAGAAGGGCTGGGTGGCCGTGGCTGGGGCCGACTGGCGCCACCCCACGGGGCCGGAAAGCAGCATCCAGGGCCGCGGCCAGCACCCAGTGGTGCAGGTGAGCTGGCATGACGCCAATGCCTACTGCGCCTGGCTGAGCGGCCTGCACGGCCAGGAATTTTACCTGCCAAGCGAGGCCCAGTGGGAGTACGCCGCCCGCGCCGGCACGGCCACGCCCTTTTACACCGGCCCCTTCATCAGCACCGACCAGGCCAACTACTTCGGACGGCGCCCCTACGACGGCGGCCCCGTGGGCATCTACCGCCAGGACAGCGCCCCGGTGGGGAGCTTTGCCGCCAACCCCTGGGGGCTCAAGGACATGCACGGCAATGTCTGGCAGTGGTGCGCCGACTGGTTCGACGCCGGCTACTATGCCGTCTCCCCGGCCAGCGACCCGCCAGGGCCGGCCCAGGGGAGCGAGCGGGTGCTGCGCGGCGGGGCCTGGAACCTGCCGGCCCAGGATGTGCGCTCGGCCCGCCGCTACGGCCGTCCGCCGGGGTTGGGGCACAACCTGGTGGGCTTTCGGGTGGCCGGCGGCGGGCGCTAGCCGGCCTGGACCGGCCCCCAGCCGAGCCGGCGCGGAATATCGCGCCATCGCCCAATGATTATGCTAGCATGGCCCCAGCCTGGCCTCACGAAAGGTAACCGCCCACATGTCTTCGCCTTGGCGCAAGTGGCTGGACATCCAGCCCGAGGAGATCGGCCTGTTCTTGTGGACGGCCGCCCTTTTCTTTTTGATGCGCAGCAGCGACCTCATTTTCGACAACTTCGTGGAGACGGTCTTCCTCAAGCGCTTCGGCGTCAAGTACCTGCCCATGGTCTACATGGCCAACTCGGTGGTCACCTTCTTCAGCATGGGCGCCCTGATGGGGCTCTTGATGCGCTTCCCCAGCGGGCGGCTCTTGCGCAACATGCTGGTCTGCTTCGGCTTGACCCTGGCGTCCTTGCGCATCGTGGTGGCCATGGAGGTCAGTTTCATCTACCCGGTGCTGTTCCTGCTGCGCTCCCAGGTGGAGGCCCTGAACAACCTGGTCTTCTGGAACATGGCCAACGACCTGTTCAACACCCGCCAGTCCAAGCGCCTGTTCCCGCTCATCTCGGCCGGCGGCGTGCTGGGGGCCATCCTGGCCAGCTTCAGCACCCCGCCCCTGGCCAAGGCCATCACCCTGGACAACTTCATGCTGCTCTACGCCGTGCTGTGCTTCATGGCCGCCGGCGTGGTGTGGCGCATCTCCCAGATTTTCCCCACCCTGTCCCTGGGCGAGCGCCGCCAGGCCTCGGGCAAGAAGCGTCCCTCCCTGATGGAGGAGCTTAAAAACGTCTGGCCCATGATCCGCACCTCCACCCTGGTGGCCATCATGGTGCTCATCACCTTTTTGCCCAACGTGATGATCCCCATAATCAACTATCAGTTCAACTTCGCGGTCAACGAGGCCTTCAAGTCCGAAGGCGGCATGGTCAACTTCTTCGGCTGGTTTCGGGGCGGGCTCTACATCATCAGCTTCATCATCCTGATGTTCGTGGGCAAGATTTACGGCCGCTGGGGCCTGCCCGTGGCGTTGATGTTCCACCCCGCCAACTACATGATCGCCTTCCTGGCCCTGCTGCTACGCTTTGACATCGTCTCGGCCATATACTCGCGCATCTCCACCAACGTGCTGCGCGACACCATCAACAACCCCGCCCGCGAGGTCTTGATGGGGCTGTTCCCGCCCCAGAACCGGGCGGTGATGAAGACCTTCCTGCGTGGCACCGTGGTGCGCATCGGCATAATCCTGGGCTCGGCCGCCACCATGCTCTGCCAGGGGCTGATCCATCCGCGCTACCTGTCCATCGTGGGCCTGGTCGTGGGCGCCGGTTGGGTGGCCACCTCCATCTGGCTCAAAAAAGCCTACCCGCGCATCCTGCTGGATTTGATCTCCAAGGACACCGTGGAGCTCAAGTCCCTGGAGCGCTCGGAGCTGGAGGACCTGTTCCAGGACCGCCAGACCCAGTCCCAACTGGTGGCCGCCTGCCGCCAGGCCTCGGGCAGCCAGTGCGTGTGGTACGCCGAGATGATGCGCGACCAGGGGGTGGAGGGCCTGGACCAGATCATCCTGGAGATGCTGCCCCACAAGGACCAGGAGGCCGTGACCGGGCTGTTGCCCCTTTTGTCGCCCCAGGCCGGGGACCAGGCCCTCAAGGTGCTGGCCAGCCTGGTGGACCCGGCCCGGCCCGAGGTCTGCCAGGCCGTGGCCCAGGCCGCCGCGCGCCTGGCGGGGCCGGAGGCCGTCCGCTTCCTGCGCCAGTTCCTGGAGGAGCGCTTCGATCTGGCCACCCAGGCCCAGGCCGTCACCGGCCTCTATCCCCACGAGCCCCAGGACATGGCGGGGCGCATCGCCCGCTGGCTGGACTCGGCCTCCCTGGAGGAGCGCCTGGCCGGCGTGGCCGCCGCCGGCGGCTCGGGGCAAAAAACCTTCCTGCCCCGCCTGCGGAGCATGCTCAAGGAGGAAGGCGACCCCCACCTGGTAAGCCGGGTGCTGGTGGCCCTGGAGCGCCTGGGCGACCCCGAGCTGCGCGAGGTGGTGCTGGCCCGCCTGGCCAAGGACCCCGAGGCCCTGCCAAGGGAAGTGCTGGAGTCCTTCGCGGTGGCCGACGAGCCCTCGGCGCGGGCCTTCATCGGCCTGTTGGGGCACGGCTCCGAGAGCCTGCGCGATTTGGCCCTGCGCAAGCTGGGCGAGTCCGCCGAGCTGGACAGCGCCCTGTTGATCGAGTCCTTGAGCACCCCCGACCGCCAGGTGCGCGAGGGGGTCTTCCACCTGATGCAGTCGCTGAAGATCAGCGACCGCGAGATCATGACCTTCGCCCGCGACCAGCTTAAGCGCTCTTACTTCTATTTGTTGGAGGAGCGGGCGGTGGAGAGGCTCTTGGAGCCCTGCCCGGCCCGCGACCTGCTGGGCCAGCACTTCCTGGAGATGATGCGGGTGCGGGTGCAGACCATCCTGCGGGTGCTGGCCACCCAGGACAGCTCGCGCAACATGCGCGTGGTGCTAAGGGGCCTGGGCTCGGCCGACAAGCGGCTCAGGGCCAACGCCGTGGAGGCCCTGGAAACCATCCTGGGCCGGGGCCTGTCGCGGGCCATGGTGCCGCTGTTGGAGAAGACCGACCCAGCCGAACTCATGGCCGCCGGCCAAAGGCACTTCAAGCTGGGCCAGGCCCTGGACGATCAGCGGCAACTCACCGAACACCTGCTCAGCCGGCGCAACTGGGTGACTCTGTCCCTGTTCCTGGAGTATCTGGCCCACAAGGGCGACCGCGCCACCTGGCAGGAGGGTCTGGATCGCCTGCGCCAATTCGATGATCCCGTGGTCAGGGAGCGGGTTACCAGGCTAGTGGCCGCCCAGGGCAGGGTGGCCAGAGGGGAGGCCGAGGCCATGGAGGAGAAGACCACCAGCCTGTCGGAGAAGATACTGCTGCTCAGGGGCATGGAGATGCTGGCCAGCCTGTCGGTCAGCGAGCTGGCCGCCGTGGCCGCGGTGAGCGAGGAAACCTCCTTCACCCCCGGGCAAGTCATCATCCGCGAGGGCGAGATCGGCGACTCCATGTACTTCGTGGTCTCGGGCCGGGTCTCGGTGACCAAGCTGGCCGAGGCCCAGTGCAGCATGGAGCTGGCCACCATGGGGCCGGGCGAATACTTCGGCGAGATGGCCCTCTTCGACAACCTGGAGCGCTCGGCCACGGTGACGGCCCAGGAGGAGACCAAGCTCCTCATGCTGCACCAGCGCGAGTTCAGCGAGGTGGTGCGGGAGTACCCCCAGGTGGCGCTGCGCATCTGCACCGATTTAAGCCGGCGAGTGCGCCTGTTGCAGGGCCGCTTGCAGGCCCTGCAGGTCTGCGAGCTGCCCCAGGAGGGTCAGGCCTCATAGGCCGGCGGCGAAGCTCCGCAAGGCCGCTTCCACCCGCCGGCGCACGTCCTCCAGCCGGCCGGCGATGAGTTCCTGCCGCTGAAGGTCCAGGTACAGGGCCTTGTTCAGCTCCACCTGCGCGGCCATGATCCCCCGGGCCTTGAGCCCCGGGCCGTGGTGGCGGGTGATGAAGCCGCCGCTGTAGGGGGTGTTGTAGGCCACCTCAAAACCCCGCGCCACCAGTTCCCCGCCCAAACGTTCCAGCATCTCCATGGAGCAGGTGTCTCCCCCCCGGTTGCCCAGCACCACCTGGGCCCGCGCCCGACCGGCGTCGGGGGCCTGGGGCGGCCCCACGGGGTCCATGGCGTGGCAGTCCAGGAAGGCCTTGAGCCCCGGGGTGGTAAGCGCCTGGGCCAGGCCTTGGTGATAGGGGTGGTAGTAGGCGGCCAGGCGGCGCTCGACCTCCTGGGGGCTGGGCTCCTGGCCGGGCAGGAATACCGGCCTGCCGCCGAAGCTGACCAGGGCGATCACCCCCTGGGGGCCGCGGTCGTGGGCGTCGCGGTTGAGGTCCACGGCCAGGCGCGACCACTGGGCCTTAAGGCAGGCCAAGACCGGTAGCCCCGCGAAGACCTCGGCGGTGCCCAGGTCGGCCTCCACCAGGCAGCGCAAGGGGTCCAGGGCCAGGGTGGGGGCGATCTCCGGCGGTAGAACGCTGGCGCAGTGGGGCAGGCTTATTACCAGGGGCAGGGTCATGGCCGCTAGGTACGGCGGGAGCGCTTCTGCTGCGCCCGCTCCTCCACCCAGTCAATGACCGTGGCCTCGATCTTCAGGTTGCTGAGCCGATTGATACGCGGGATGCCGCCGGGGCTTACCACGTTGATCTCCACCAGCTTGTCGCCGATGATGTCCACCCCCACGAAGAACAGGCGGTCCTTGACCAGCCGGTCCTTGATCTGCTCGCAGATGCGGCGGTCGCTGCCGGTTATCTCGTGCTTGGCGGCGGAGGCCCCGGCGTGGATGTTGGTGCGAAAGTCGCCCTCGGCGGGGATGCGCTTCATGGCGCCCAGTATCTCGCCGTTAAGGAGCAGGATGCGCACGTCGCCCTGGGTCTTGACCGCCTCCAGGTATTCCTGGACCATGATGGCCTGGCGCCGGGGATAGGGCTCATTGGCCTGCACGTAGTAATTGATGAGCGAGTTCAAGTTGTCGCGGTCCTGCACGCTTACCTTTATCACCCCCTCGCCGCCGAAGCGCTGCAAGGGCTTGACCACCATGGCCCCGCCGAACTCCTCGATGATCTTCTTGAGGCGTCCCGGGTCGCGGGAGACGTGGGTCTCGGGGATGATCTCGGGGAAGTTGAGCAGATAGAGCTTGCTGTTGGCCACCATCTGCCCCACGGTGCCGTTGATGACGAAGACCTGCTCGTTGACCGGGGTGAGGAACTCCATGGTCTGGTAGATCAGGGGCGGGTCCTTGCGCAGAAACAAGGCGTCCAGGTCGGTGATCTGCTCGTAGATCAGCTCCTCGCGCTTGAGGCAGGCGATGGCCGCCCGCCAGTATTCCTCCATGGCCAGGTCACGCTTCACGGTGACGTTGCGCATGCGGGCCACCAGGCGGCTGCCGCGCACGTAGACGTCGTGCGGCTCCAGGAAAAAGACCGTGTGCCCCCGCTGGTTGCACTCATACATCAGGTAGCTGGTGGTTTCCCAAAGCGGGTCAATGGACTCCAGGGGGTCCATCATGAAGGCGATTTTCATGCGGCTTCCTTCCTTGATCCGTTCTGCCTCCGCCGCCCGTCCCGGCCCCACCCTGGAGCGGCGGCTTAGCGGCGCCCTGGGGACGCCAGCCGGATAATCCTAGCACATCACCCACCTCTGGTTTCAATATTGTAATAACCGCCGGCCAGGGGGCGCCCGCCGCTTGCCGGCCGGCCTGGGCAGCATTATTTATTTTCACAGCCCCGGCCTGGCGGTATGATTGTTGCCAACGCGAGCGCCGGCGCGGCGGATGGCGGCGCCAACTTCTGGCAGGATGCTGAAAAAGTCCATCCCTGGACTTTTTCAACTCGCCATCCATGGCCCGCCCGCGGGTTGTTTTTCGGCAACATGCTAGGCGAAAGGCGGATATTGCCCATGAAACGGCGGTTTGGCTGCGCGGCCCTCCTGTTCCTGGTGCTCCTGCCCTCCCTGGCCCTGGCGGCTCCCCAGCGCCACCGGTTGCCCAGCGGCCTGACCGTCATCATCAGTGAGAACCACGAGGCCCCGGTGGTCTCCTTCCAGGTCTGGGCGCGGGCCGGCTCGGCCTACGAGCGCCTTGGCGAATACGGCATCACCCATCTCATCGAGCACATGATTTTCAAGGGCAGCCCCCGCCACCCCGCCGGCGAGATGGCCCGGCGCATCGAGGCCCTGGGCGGCGAGGTCAACGCCTACACCACCCTGGACCACACCAACTACCATGTCACGGCCGCCAGCCGCCACGCCGGCCTGGCGCTGGAGCTTCTGGCCGACGCCGTGGTCAACGCCTCCTTCGGCGAGGCCGACCTGGCGCGGGAAAAAGAGGTGGTGGCCGAGGAGATACGCATGAACCAGGACAGTCCCGACCGCCGACGCGGCCAGGAGGTCCTGGGCCTGGCCTTTGGCGACCACCCCTATGGCCGGCCGGTGATAGGCACCCCGGAATCGGTGCGGGGCATCAGCCGCCAGGTCATCCTGGACTACCGTGCCCGCTGGTACCGGGCCGCCAACCTGGTGGTGGTGGCGGTGGGCGACCTCAGGGCCGCCGAGACCCTGGCCCTGATCGAGAAGGCCTTCGCCGGCCTGCCCCAGGAGCCCGCGCCCGCCTTTGATCTTCCGCCGGTCAAGGTACCCCAGGGGCCGCGCTTGAAGATCATGCGCGACAAGGTCAAGCAGGCGGCGGTAAGCCTCAGTTGGCCCATCCCCGGCCTGCCCAGCGATGAGGTCTACGCCCTGGACGTGGCCGCAAGCGTGGCCGGCGAGGGCAAGACCAGCCGCCTGTGGTCGCGGGTCAAGGAAAAGCTGGGCCTGGTGGACGGCGTGGAGGCCTCGGCCTACACCCCGGCCCAGGTGGGGCTGTTCCAGGTGGAGGCCCGTCTGGCCCCCGAGAAAGTGACGCAGGCCTGGCCGGCCCTGTTGGAGCAGGCCCTGTCCCTGGCCGCCCAGCCGCCCACCCCCGCCGAGATGGAGCGCGCCCGCGTGAACAACCAGGCCGACTTCGTGCGCAGCCGCCAGACCATGCAGGGCCAGGCCCGCATGCTGGGCTACTTCGAGCTGTTGCGCGGCGGCTACCAGAAGGCCCAGGAATACCTGGAACGCTACCGGGCGGTGAGCGCCGAGCAGGTGGCCGCCGGGGTACATGCCTACCTGCGCCCCGAGGGTTTAAGCGTGGTGATCCAACTGCCCGAGGGGGCCGAGGCCCCTGACGAGGCCCAGTTGGCGGCCCAGGCGCGGGAGGCCTTCGCCCGGCTGAGCCCGCCCCCGCCCCCCTCGGCCACCGGCGCCCAGCGCATCCAGTTGGACTGCGGTCTGACGCTCATCGTCAAGCCCCGCCGCGACGTGCCCTTGGTCTCCCTGGTGCTGGCCGCCCCCGGCGGCCAGGTCTCCGAGGGACCCGCCGAGGCCGGCCTGCATCAGCTCTGGTCCAAGGCCATCACCCGGGGCAGCCGCGCCCACAGCCACGAGGAACTCGCCGCCCTCCTGGAGGACAGGGCCGCCGGCCTGCACGGCTTCGCCTCGCGCAGCACCGCCGGCCTGGTGGGCTCCTTCCTGGCCCAGGACTGGCGCCTGGGGCTGTCGCTCTTGACCGAGACCTGGCGCCACCCCACCTTCCCCGCCGACCAGGTGCAAAAGGCCAAGGAGGACCAACTGGCCCGCCTGCGCAGCCAGGAGGACCAGCCCACGGCCCGGGCCTTCAAGCTCTTCCGCCGCCTGCTCTACGGCGACACCCCCTACGGCCTGGACCCCCTGGGCACCCCCCAGAGCCTGGCCCACCTGGATCGCCAGGCCCTCATCAAGGCCCATCAGCGCCTGGCCGGCCCCCAGGGCCTGGTGCTCAGCGTGGTGGGCGACGTGGAGCCCGAGACGGTGCGCGGCGAGTTGGAGCGCCTGTGGGCCGGGGCCCTGGGCCGGGCCGAGGCGCCGGTCCCGCCTCCCCTGAATGGGGCCGCCGGCCCCCGCGCCGAGCGCGTCAAGGAGGCCAAGGCCGCCCAGACCCAGATATTGCTGGGCTACCTGGCCCCCTCGGCGGTGGACCCCCGCCGGTTCGCCATGCAGTTGTGGGAGGCGGTGCTGGGCGGCCAGGGCGGCCGGCTGTTCAGCGACCTGCGCGACCGCCAGTCCCTGGCCTACGGGGTGCAGCCCTTTTACAGCAGCGCCTGGCACTCCGGGTCCTTCGGGGTGTACATGGGCGTGGGGCCGGGCAAGGAGGCCACGGCCCTCAAGGGGCTGATGGCCCACCTGGAGCGGGCGCGCCGCGAGCCGCCCAGCCCGGAGGAGTTGGAGCGGGCCAAGGGCTATCTCCTGGGCAGCCAGGCCATCGATTTGCAGGGCTACGAGGCCCAGGCCACGGCCATGGCCGTGGACGAGCTGATGGGCCTGGGCTTTGACCACTACCTCAAGGTGCCGGCCCTGGTGCAGGCCGTGACGCCGGCGGACATGCGCCAAGTGGCCCAGGAGGTGCTGGGCCCCGCCCGCCAGGTGGAACTGACCCTGGGGCCGTAGCTCGAGCCACAACCGTCAGGGAGCGAAGCATGAAGAAAGCAGTGGCCCTGGCCCTGGCCGGCCTGCTCCTGGCCGCCCCGCCGGCCGCCCTGGCGGGCCGGGACGAGGAGGGCTCTCCCGACGCCATCCGCGTGGAGCTGGAGAGGTTACGCATCCTCTACACCGACGACCACCCCGACGTGCAGATACTCAAGCGCCGGCTGGACAAGGGCCTGCAACAAAAGAAACGCCTGGCCGAGGAGAAGGCCCAGCGCCAGAGGGAGAAGGAGGAGCGCCGCCTCTTGGGGCCGCCGGGGGCCTCGGCGCCCAACCCCCAGCCCGCGCCGGCGCCGCCCCCCCAGGCCGCGCCACCCCAAGAGCCGGCCAACCCCGGGGCCAGCCGTTAGGGGCACAGGCGGCGACACCCCCGATACGCCTTTAGTCCCGGGGCACCCGGCCCCGCGCCCAGCCAAATGTGCCTGGGTAGCCCAGCAAATCCCGCTTTTTGTCATTGCGAAGAGCGTTAGCGGCGAAGCAATCTCTTATACCAATATGCAATCAAAGCCATCCATGGCTTTGATTGCTGATCGGCACCCTAGGCGTCCAAGTCATAGCGGCGCAGCTTCTGGCGCAGTGTCTTGCGGTCTATGCCCAGGGCCTCTGCCGTCTCGCCGCGCCGGCCCCCCATCTGGCGCAACACCCGGCCGATGTGCAGGCGCTCCATCTCCTCCAGACGTAGCGGCCCCTGCTCGTCGGCCCGCTCGGTGGCCAGGATGCCGGCGCCCTCCAGGTCGGCGGCGTCTATCCACTGGCCGCTGGCCATGACCACCAGGCGCTGCACCATGTTCTGCAACTCGCGCACGTTGCCCGGCCACGGGTAGCGGGCCAGCGTCTCCTGGGCCGCCGCCGTCAAGCCCCGCACCCGGCGCGGCCCCAGGTTGCGGAAGCGTTGCAGGAAGTACTCGGCCAAGAGCGGCACGTCCTCGGGGCGCTGGCGCAGGGGGGGCAGGTGGATGTGCAGCACGTTGAGGCGGTAGAAGAGGTCCTCGCGGAAGGCCCCGCTTTTCACGGCCTGCCTGAGGTCCTGGTTGGTGGCGGCCACCAGGCGGGTGTCCACGCGTACCACCCGGTGGGAGCCAACCTTGGTGATGGCCCGGTCCTCCACGGCCTTCAGGAGCTTGGCCTGGATGTCGCGTGAGATGTTGGCCACCTCGTCGAAGAACAGGGTGCCGTGGTCGGCCAGCTCGAACTTGCCGATCTTGTTGGAGTCGGCACCGGTGTAGGCGCCCTTGACGTGGCCGAAGACCTCGGACTCGAACAGGGTGGGCACCAGGGTGGAGCAGTCCACCGAGACGAAGGCGTGGTCGCGCCGGGGGGAGAGTTCGTGCAGGCGCCGGGCCAACAGCCCCTTGCCGGTGCCGCTCTCGCCGGTCAGGAGCACCGTGGTGTCGGTGGGGGCCACCCGTTGCACCATCTCCATGACTCGAGACATGGCCGGCGAGGCGCAGACGATGTCCGTGGGCCAGGAGCGGCGCCTGAGCTCCTCCTTGAGGTAGGCGTTCTCCAGCAAGAGGTGGCGCTTCTCCTGGGCCTTGTCCACGGCCTGCCGGAGCTCGTCGGGCGAAAAGGGCTTGGGCAAAAAGTCAAAGGCCCCCAGCTTCATGGCCTCCACGGCCGCGCCGATGGAGCCGTGGCCGGTGATGACGATCACCACCCCCTCGGGGTCCTGCTCGCGTATCTGCCTCAGCACGGTCATGCCGTCCAGGTCGGGCATGCGCAGGTCCAGCAGGATGACGTCGTAGGCCCAGCGCGACAAGAGCGCCAGGCCCTGGGAGCCCGACTCGGCCAGCTCCACGTCGTGGTGGCTACGGGTCAAAATCTCGCGGCAGGCGTCACGCATGGTGACGTCGTCGTCAATAACCAGTATTTTTAATTGATTGGTCAATGGCTGCCCCAGCGGTGGCCGGTTGTCCCTCTTTTTAACCCGCCCCGCCCGGGCTGTCAACCAAGGGCGGGATAGGGCCAGGGGCGTTGACTAAAGGCCAGGCTTGGTCTAGGTTTGTGGCCACCCGTGCCGTCTGCCCCACCACACCCTGCGAGGCGTTTCGATGTACAGCGGTTCCCTGGCCATGCAGACCGACTTCTACCAGATCACCATGGCCGCAGCCTATCACGCCCACGGCATGGCCGGCCAGGCCTGCTTCAGCCTCTTCGCCCGCCACCTGCCCCCCGAGCGCGGCTTTCTGGTGGCGGCGGGCCTGGAACAGGCCCTGGACTATCTGGAGACCTTCGCCTTCGCGCCCGAGGACATCGCCTACCTGGAATCCCTGGGGCGCTTTAAGCCCGAGTTCCTGCAAGTGCTGGCCAACACCCGCTTCACGGGCCAGGCGCGCGCTTTGCCCGAGGGCACCATCTGCTTCGCCGACGAGCCCTTTTTGGAGGTGACGGCCCCCCTCATGGAGGCCCAGTTGGTGGAGACCTATCTCATCAACGTCATCAACCTGCACTCCACCCTGGCCAGCAAGGCCGCCCGCTGCCTGCTGGCCGCCCAGGGGCGCGGCCTGGTGGACTTCAGCCTGCGCCGCACCCACGGCGTGGACGGCGGCATGGCCGCGGCCCGCTCCTCGTCCCTGGTGGGCTTCCACGGCACCAGCAATTTGGCCGCCGCCCGCCAGTACGGCATCACCCCCGTGGGCACCATGGCCCACTCTTTCGTGGAGGCCTTCGGCGACGAGATCTCGGCCTTTAGGGCCTTTGCCCGCACCTTCCCCGACCACACCGTGATCCTGGTGGACACCTACGACAGCGTGGCCGGCCTGCACCGGGCCGTGCGGGTGGCCGGCGAGCTCTTGGCCCAGGGCCACCGCCTGGTGGGAGTGCGCCTGGACTCCGGCGATCTGGTGGGCCTGAGCCGCCAGGCCCGCACCATCCTGGACCAGGCCGGCCTGGAGCAGGCGCGCGTGGTGGTCTCGGGCAGCCTGGACGAGACGCGCATCGCCGAGATGCTGGCCAAGGGCGCCCAGGTGGACCTCTTCGCCGTGGGCACCAAGATGGGGTCCTCGGCCGACGCGCCCTTTTTGGACATGGCCTACAAGCTGGTCAGCTACGACGGCCGCCCCACCTTGAAGCTCAGCGCCGGCAAGGAAACCTGGGCCGGGGCCAAGCAGGTCTGGCGGCGGCTGGACGACGCCGGCGCGCTGGACCACGACCTGCTGGGCCTGGCCCACGAAAACCACCCCGGCCGGCCCCTCCTGGAGCCGGTGATGCAAGGCGGCCGGCGCCTGGGTCCCCGCCAGGGCTGGCGCGAAGCCCAGGCGCGGTTCCAGGAGGACCTGGCCCAGGTGCCACCCGCCACCCTGCGCTTGAGCGGCCATCTCCCCCCCCACCTGGAGATCACCCCGGCCCTCCAGGATTTACAGGAGCACGTGCGCGCCGCCACCCTCAAGCGCCAGGCCAACATCGGGGCCTAGTCCCACCCGCCGCCAGCCTCTCTACCCCCGGCTAGGCCAGAAGCAGGGCGATTAGGCCCGGCGGGGGCCGTCCCGGACCAGGACGGCCTTTTTGCTTGCCAGCCCGGCCACGGTGGTTGTGTTACCCTAATAATTAGAAAGCAAAAGGCCGCCCCGGCGCGGCCGCATAGGCTAACCAATCGCCCGCGGAGGAACCATGAGCATCATCACGATCTCGAGCGAGATGGGGGCCCTGCGCGACGACCTGGCCCAGGAGCTTTGCCAGCGGGGCAAGCTGGAGTTGGTTGACCCCCGCACCCTCATGGACGCCGTGCAGGGGCTGGTGGACATAAACCGCGACGAGCACCAACTGCTGGCCGAGCAGGGGCCGGCCATGCTGGATTTGAGCGACCGCCGCCGCCGGGTCTTCGCGGCCCTGCTGGAGCTGGTGGTTCTGCAATACGCCCAGAAGGGCAACGTGGTCATCGTGGGCCGGGGAGGCAATTTCCTGCTCAGGCTGGTACCGGGGGTCCTACGGGTGCGCCTGGTGGCGCCCCTGGAGCTGCGCGCCCAGCGCCTGGCCGCCCGCGAGAACCTGGACCTGGAACGCGCCCGCCAACTGGCCAGCGTGGTGGACCAGCAGCGCCGCACCTACATGGCCCACATCTTCGCCGCCGACTGGGCCTCGCCGCTCAACTACGACCTGGTGCTCAACCTGGGGCGGCTGTCCTTTGACCAGGCGCTCAGCACCATCCTGGACCTCACGGCCTATCCCGAGTACCAGCCCTCCTCGGAGAGCGACCGCATGCTGGCGGGCATGGTGCTGGCGGCGCGGGCCAGGCGGCGCCTGGTGGAGGAGGTGGACGTGCACGCCCTGGAGGTGGAGGCCCTGGACGGCCAGCTCACCCTGGCCGGCTACGTGGGCAGCCGCGAGGACCAGAAGCGCGCCCAGACCGTCTGCGAGGAGGTGGAGGGCGTGGAGCGCGTGCAGTCCAGACTGGAAGTCTCACCCACCCTGCTTAAGTTCCTGCCCTAGGGCCGGTGCCCGGCCAGGCGTATACGGGTCGAGCGGGCTGGCGGTGTTGGCGGGCGCCGGCGGCTCCCGTTGTTAGGTTGCCGAGATAAAATCCGGGCGGGGATAAACCCCGCCCCTTCGAAAGCCAAAGGCATCGAAAGGCCTTTTCTTCGTAGGGGCGGGGTTAATCCCCGCCCGTCTTGTGTAGGCGCGCCAACCCACGGGATATGCCAACCCCAGGATACTACTTGAAGTCCCAGGTGAAGACGGCGTCCACGCCGCTGTCGCGGGTGGTGCCGATCTGGCTCTCCACCGACAGGTAGCGGTTGAGGCGGTACTCCAGGCCCACGTTCTGGCCGCCGTCGGGCCCTAGGTTCTGGCGGTAGCGCAGGTAGAGGTCCTGGCTCAGGTACTTGCCGGCCTCCAGGGAGGAGCCGGACTGGGCCTCGGTGAACACCGTGACCACGTCGGGCGACAGGGTGGGACCCAGCACGCTCTCCAGGCGCTCGCGGCCGCGCAGGCCCAACAGGGCCAAGGCCTGGGCCGAGAGCTGGCGGGTCTCGCCGGCGTTGAGCGAGGCCGCCGGCCGGCCGAAGATGATGGTGCTCAGGATGTCGGTCTGGTTCATGGGCGGCTCGGAACTCAAGACCAGCTTGGGCGAGAAGGCGCTGCCCTGGAGCTTGATGTAGACCTGGGTGGAGCCCATGCCCAGGTTCACGTCCACGTCCAGGTCGGGGTCGGGCACGTCCTTGCCGGCGAACAGGGTGCGCCCGCCGGTGATGACGAAGCGCCGGCCCACGATGTTCATGGCCCCGCCCCCCACCCCGAAGCTGTCGTAAAAGACCAGCGGCCCGCCCGGCTGTTTGCGCACCAGGGCCGCGCCGCTGAGCATCATGAAGCCCTGGTCCAGGTCCACGCGCACGCCGGACCCGCAGTCCACCCGCCCCTCCAGGGTCAGCGACTCCAGCAGCCCGCCCAACACGATGCGCGGGGCGCGGCTGGCGCGCTGGCGCTCCAGGGGCGGCGGCTGTTGCCCCGGCTTGAGCACCACCACCTCGCCCAGGGCCAGGGGCGTGGCCAGGGCCGGGTGGATGTTGGCCCGGCTGGGCCTGGTCCAACCGATGGCCAGGGGGCTCAGGGCCGTGCCGGTGATGCGGAACTCGGCGTCGGTGATGACCTTGCCGATGCCCCCCATGCCGATCAAGAGCCCCTGGGCCTGGAAGGTCAGGTCCACCTGGCCGGGGTCGCCGATGGGCAACCAAATCTTGCCGCGTACCTTGGCCGGCCCGCCGCTGACCGCCGAGAGGTTGTGCACCGTGATCTCGCGGCCCCTGGCCGTCAGGTGGATGTTCAGGTCCTGGAAGGCCTGGCCGGTGTTGGGTACGACGAAGGCCCCGCCCTTGAGCTCCAGTTCGCCGGTGACCAGGGGGGCCGCCAGGGGGCCGCTGGCCTCCAGCTCCAGGTTGACCCGGCCCTCCAGGCCGCCCACGCCGGGGATCAGGGGCTCCAAGAGGGCCAATGGCAGGTCCTGGGCGCTGGCCGAGGCCTTGAGCCCCTGGCCGGTGGGCGACAACAGCGGCGGGTGCAGGCTGACCTTGAGCCCCAGGCTGGCCTCCAGGTCCAGGCTGGCCCGGCCCTGGGTCAGGGCCTGGCCGGTGAGGGACAGTTCGCCGTCCTCGTAGCCGCCCTGGAAGCGCACCTCGCTGGCCGGCAGCCTGGGCCAGACCAGTCCCGCCAGGCGGCCCGAGAGTTCCAGGCGGGGGGCCGCCAGGGCGCCGCTCAGGCTGGCTTCCAGGTCCAGGCTGGCCTCGGGGGGCAGCACGCGAGGCGGAAGCCAGGGGTCCAGGCGTACCCGCCCCAGGCGCAGGCTGGCGTTGACGCCTCCGGCCAGGCTGGCCTGCCCCTCCAGGGCCAGGGTCTGCTCGGCCTGGGTCAGCATAAGCCCCTTGAGCCCCAGGCCGTCGCTGGCCAGCAGCAGTTGGGCCGGGTCGCGCAGGGTCCAGGGCTTGTGCCCCTGGGGGGTCAGGCGCAGCTCGCTCAAGGTGAGCCTGAGCGGTAACTGGGCCGCGCCAGTGCCGGCGGCCTTGAGACTCAAGGTCAGTTGGGGGCCTTGGGCCATGAGCGCCAAGCGCGTGCCCTCGGCCAGGGCGGTGGCCTCCAGGGAGACCTTGTTCCAGGTGATGCCGCCGCCGGCCAGTTCCTGCACTCCCAGGCGCAGGCGGCCCTGCAGGGGCAGGCCCAGGCGGGGGGTCTCCAGGTCAAGTTCCACCTGGCGGGCCAGGGCCTGGGCCAGGACCAGTTCGCCGGCCTGGCCGCTCAGACTCAAGGAAGGCGCGGACCAGGGGCCGGCCAGGCGCCCCTTGACCGACAGCGCCCCCCGCTGGGGCGCGGCCTCCTGCCAGCCCAGGGACGGCCACAGGGGGGCCAGGGGTGCCAGGTCGGCCACCTCCAGGCTGAATTCCAGCTCGCCTTTCTCGGCGCTGGCCGCTCCCTTGCCTTGCAGGCGGCCCCAGCCGGCTAGGACCTCCAGACTGCTGATGACCCAGCGTTCGGGCGCGCGGACGCCCTTGGCCGTCAGGCGGGCTATCTCCAGCCCCGGCGCCAGGCGCGAAGGCCCCAGGTCCAACTCCAGGGCCAGGTCGTCCAGGTTGCCCCTGGCCTTGAGGCCGCCTTGCAGGCGGGCCTGGCGCCAGGGTTCGGGCAGGTGGCCGGCCAGGGCGGCCGGCGGGGTAAGGTCGCTGAAGCGCGCCTCGGCCTGGAGGCTCAGAGCGCGCCGGCCCAGGGGCAGGAGCACCTGGCCGCTGGCCTCCAGGCTGCCGGCCTCGCCGCTGAGCTTGAGGCCCTCCACCGTGACCTGCCCGCCCTTCAGGTCCGCCTCCAGCACCACCCGGCGCAGGCCCAACTGCGGCCCCAGGGGGTTGGCCAGGTCCAGGCCCAGGCGGGCGCTGGCCTGGGGCTGGCCGGGCAGGCCCTGCCCGCTGAAGGAGAGGGTGCCTTCCAGCAGCGCCGGCTGGGTGGCCAGGCCCCAGGCCACCAGGTCCACGCCCTTGAGCTGGCCTTGCAGGTCCAGGGCCGGCCGCTCCAGGCCGGCCTGGCCCTCCAGGCGCAGGCTTTGGCCCTGCCGGCTCAGGGAGGCCTCCAGGCGGCAGGTGGCCAGGGGGCCGTGGGCCTTGAGGCTCAATTCCAGGGGCGAGGCCGGCCGGCCAGGGACCCAGGCCGGCGCGCCCAGTTGGGTCAGGTCGCTTATTTGGCCCGTGGCCTCCAGGTCCAATTGGGCCTGGCGGCGCCAGTCCAGGCCGCCCTTGACCTCCATTTGGTTGGGACCGAGGCTCAAGCGCAAGCCCGGCAGCTTGAGGCGCTGGTGGCTGTAGCTGGCCTGGCCGGCCAGGCCCAGGGGCTGGGGCAGGCCATCCAGTACCAACTCGGCCTGGGATATGTGGGTGGTGAGCGCCGGGCCGCGGCTGTCCAGGCTGAAGTGGCCGCCCAGGTCCAGGTTGCTCACCTGCCTAAGCGGCCCCAGTTGGCCGCCGGCCAGCAGGGTGCCCCCGGTCACCTCCAGGTGGGAGATGGTCAGGCTTAAGACCGGGGCGCTTCCGCCCCCGGAGGGCAGGACCAGGGGCAGCTCCAGCCGGGGCTGGTCTAGACGCAGGCGCCCCAGGCTCAGGCGGCCGCCCAGCAAGAGGGCCAGGGGGTTGTAGCTCAGCTCCACCCGCGCCACGCGCAAAGGCGTGCGCCCCTCCCGGCTCAGGCTCAGGCCCTCCAGGGTCAGGCCGCGAAATAGGTTGCCGGCCATGCCCTCCAACTGGAGCGTGAACCCAGTTTTCTCCAGGACCTCATTCTCTAGATGGTGGCGCAACTGGCCGCGGCCCCAGTCGCTGTCGGCCAACACCCACAGGGCAGCCAAGGCCGCGCATGCCGTCAGGGCCAAGACACTCAGGCCCCAGGCCACTATCCTGCCCCAGGCCCAGGCCATCAGAAGGCCTGCCCCACGCTGAGATAGACCTCGTAGCGGTCCAGGTCGTCGCCGGCCGGCGGGTTGAGCTGGTAGCCGAAGTCCAGGCGGATGGGTCCCACGGGGGTGTTGTAGCGCAGGCCCGCGCCGGTGGTGAAGCGCAGCTTGCCCACGTCGGAGTTGAGGCTCTCGTAGACATTGCCCATGTCCAAGAATATCACCCCGCCCAAATCGCCCCACAGGGGAAAGCGGGTTTCCAGGCTGCCCTCCACCATGCCCTCGCCGCCCAGGGGCTTGCCCGCCGTGTCCAGGGGGCCCAGTTTCTGGTAGGGGTAGCCGCGCACGCTGTCGGCCCCGCCCAGGAAAAAGCGGCGCACCATGGGGGTGCGGTCAATACCCGCGAGGTTCATGACCGCCCCCACCTTGGCCCGCGAGGCCAGGTACCAGTCCTTTAACAGCGGCAGGGGCATCACATGGCGGGCCTCGGCCATGGGCCGGGTGAAGGCCAGGTCCGAGCCCAGGGCCTGGCTGGCCGTCTCCATCTCCAGGGTCAGGTACAGGCCCCGCTTGGGGTCCAGGATGGAGTCACGGCTGTCGTAGCGCAGGCCCAGGGGCACCGAGGAGATATAGTGCGCCTTCTTCTCCTGGCTGGGGTTGGGCACCTGGGCCTTGAGCTCGCGCATGCGGTCGCTTTCGCTGTTGTAGCCCAGGTAGGAGATCCACTTGCCGCCCAGGCGGTATTCCAGCACCGGGCTTATGAAGTAGCGCCGGTTGATGAAGGCCTGGTTGTCCTTTTGCTCCACCCCGCCCGACAAGAGCAGGTTGGTGTCGCGGTTGACGATGTAGGGCAGCTTAAGCCGGCCGGTGAGCCCGTAGTAGATGTAGCTGATCTTGCCCTCGAAGGTGAGCGTATCGTTGAGCCCCAGCATGTTGCGGTTGACCTGGGTGATGCGAAAACGCAACTGGTCCTCGTTGCCCCAGCCCACGCCCAGGCGTATGGTGTGGTGCTTGCTCTCGCTCACCTGCACGATCATGGGCACCTGCTGGCCCTCGATGTTGTCGAAGTCGGGCACGATGCTCACGCTGGCGAAGAACCCGGTGTCCAATAGCGCGCGCTGGCTCTGCTCCAGGACGTCCTGGGAAAAGGGCTGGCCCCGGGCGTAGGTCAGCTCGTGCAAAATGAAGGCCGGGGCCATGCGCTCCTGGCCGTTGACCCGGGACGGCCCGAAGAGCAGGCGCGGGCCGGGGTCTAGCTTGAAGATCGCCTCGGCCCGCTGCTCGGCCTGATAAACCCGCACCTGGCCCACCAGCTTGTGCTGGGGCCGGGCCTGGTTGTTCATCAGGCGCACGATGGCCTTCTTGGATTGCTCGTAGGCCTCCAGATCGAAGCGCTGGCCCTCGGCCAGGCTTAGCACCGCCTTTACCTGCTCCCGCCAATAGGCGTTCTCCGGGCCCTCGGGCACAAGCAGGTTCACCTGGCTGATGAGGGTGGGGCGGCCCTCCGCGACGCTGAAGGTCACCCGCGCCTGCCGGGTCTCCTGGTCGCGGTCCAGGTGGAAGCTAATGCGGGCCTCGAAGAAGCCGAATTCCTGGTAGAGCTTCTGCAGTCTGGCGCAGTCGCGCTCCAGGCGCGAGGTGTCCAGCTCCGGCCCCCGGGCCAGGGAGAGCAGGACCGCCGGGCGGGTCTCCATCACCTCCAGGGCCTGCTGGCGGGTGATGTGCTCCAGGCCCAGGAACTCCACGGACTGGATGCGCCAGAGGGCCTCCTCGGCGGGCGTGGTTTCGGTGGCGGCCAGGGCGGCGGGAGAAGGCGGGGCCGACGCGGCCCCCTGGCCATCCGCCCAGACTGGCCCCGCCCACATGCAAAAGAGGGCCAGGCCGCCGGCCAGCAGGCGCCGCCAGGGGCGGCCAGGACCGGGCTGGCCTGGGCTCAGCCGGCGCATGCCAAGGTGGAGGGCGGCCCGCCCGCTCTGAGGTTCTGGGCTATGGGTCAAGGCCTTTCGTGGGGGTGGCCCGGATAAAGCAAAAACCAGCCGCCTGGGGTCAATACCAAGTATTCACTATACCGCAAATGGTATGCTATAGGCTACAAGCCCCCAAGGACAGGGGTTGCGTAGCCAGGCCAAGGCGGGCTAAATAGGGCAGCGTCGCCGCCAGGGGGCCAGGTTGACCGCCAGTGGATGGAGTGCCGTGCCAGGCGTTCAGGGCGAAATCATCGAAGCCATGCTCCAGCCCGGGTTCTACCCCCACGCCGTGGAGCGGGTGGAGCACGTGCAGACCCATATCAGCCATGTATTCCTGACCGGCAGCCGGGCCTACAAGGTCAAGAAGCCCGTGGACATGGGTTTTTTGGACTTCAGCAGCCTGGAGGGGCGCCGGCATTTCTGCCTGGAGGAACTGCGGCTCAACCGCCGCCTGGCCCCCCAGATCTACCTGGCGGTGCTGGCCATCGCGCGCACCTCGGCCGGCCTGGCCCTGACCCCCCTGGAGGCCCCCGGCGGCCAGGTGGTGGAGTACTGCCTGGAGATGGCCCAGATGGAGCCGGGCCGCCAGATGGACCTGCTCCTGGACCAGGGCCAGGTAACCGCCGGCCAGGCCACTGAACTGGGACGCCTGCTGGCGGCCTTCCATGCCCAGGCCGAGGGCGGCCCGGCGGTGGAGTTCTTTGGCCGGCCCGAGCAGGTGCGCCTGAACGTGGAGGAGAACTTCCGCCAGACCGAGAACTACCAGGAGGTCTCGGTGGCCGGGGCGCGCTGGCGGGCCATCCGCGACTACTCCTTGGGCTTTTTGGATGAGCACCGGGACCTGCTGGAGCAGCGGGTGCGCCAGGGCCGCGTGCGCGACGGCCACGGCGACCTGCATTCGGGCAACATCGTGCTGCCCAGCGCCGGGGCGCCCATCGTCTTCGACTGCATCGAGTTCAACGAACGCTTCCGCTATCAGGACACCGCCGCCGACCTGGCCTTTTTGGCCATGGACCTGGACTTCCATGGCCGGCCCGACCTGACCAGCGCCCTGGTGGAGTCCTACCTCGCCCACAGCGGCGACCAGGGGCTCACGCAGGTCTTGGACTTCTACAAGTGCTACCGGGCCGTGGTGCGGGCCAAGGTGGCCGGCTTCATGTTCGACGACCAGGGCGAGGACGCGGCCCACAAGTTCCAGGACATCAGCAAGGCCCGGGCCTACTTCCGCCTGGCGGCCCGCTACGCCGGCGGCGAGCCGCCCTACTTTTTGGTGTGCATGATGGGCCTCATGGGCACGGGCAAGACCTACCTGGCCCGCGAGCTGGCCCGGCGGCGGGGCTGGCTGCACTTCAGCTCCGACGTGGTGCGCAAGCAGATGGCCGGCCTGGCCCCCACCCAGAAGAGCTACGACGCCTGGGGCAGCGGGCTCTACGGGGCCCAGGCCAGCGAGGCCACCTACCAGGAGCTTTACGAGGCCGCCGAGGCCCGCCTGGCCCAGGGGGACAGCGCCGTGGTGGACGCCTCCTTCCGCGAGGAGCGCTGGCGCCGGCGCTTCCTGGACCTGGCCGCCCAGTACGGCGCGCGGCCACTTTTCGTGGAGGTGCGCGCCAGCCGCCAGGTGGTACTGGAGCGCCTGGCCCGCCGCCAGGCCTCCGGCCGCTCCGAGAGCGACGGCCGGCCAGAGCTCCTGGACCGCCAGGCCACGGCCTGGGAGGATTCCGGGCCGCTGTTGGCGGCCCACGGACTGGTGGTGGACGGCGGGGCCGAGTTGGAGGCCAAGCTCGCGCAGGTGCTGGGCCGTCTGGAGGAGATGGGCCATGGCCATTGAGTTCCATCCCCCCGACAGCCTGGAGCAGATAGGCGCCATGCAGGAGCGCATGCAGGCCGCCTGCCAGGCCTTGGGCCTGGAGGGCCTGGCGGCGGAGCCGGTGCTGGCCGGGGGTGTGGCGGCCTGGTCGGCCCTGGTGTTGGCCGGGGGCCGGGTTTTTTTGCTCAGCCTGGGGCGCTCGGCCCAGGACCTGGGCCTGAGCCTGACCTGCGACCTGGAGGGCCAGGCCACGCCGCCGGGCCTGGTGCCGGCCCTGTTCTGCCCGCCGGCCAAGGGGGCTGTCCTGCGCCGCCAGGGACGGCGGGCGGTCTTTCAGATAACGTGGGAGCTATAGCGTGGAACCAACCCAGGGCCTTACCGCCCTCCCGCCGGACATGGTCCAGGAGCGTCAATTGCTGACCCAGCGCCTGGCCGTGGCCCGGGGAGACGCTCCCGCCGATTTGGTGCTGGCCGGCGGCCGGGTGGTGAATCTGTTCAGCGGCCGGATCGAGGAGCTGGACGTGGCCGTGCACCAGGGCCGGGTGGTGGGACTGGGCGCCTACCAGGGCCTTGAGCGCCTGGACCTGGGTGGCGCCTATCTGTGCCCCGGCTTCATCGAGGGTCACCTGCACGTGGAGTCCACCATGCTCTGCCCGGCGGAGCTGGCCCGCGTGATCTGCGCCCGGGGCACCACGGCCCTGGTGGCAGACCCCCACGAGATCGCCAACGTCATGGGCCTGGAGGGCATCGCGGCCATGCTGCAAGCCTCGGAGGGCCTGCCGGTCAGCTTCTACTTCAACGCCCCCTCCTGCGTGCCGGCCAGCCCCCTGGAGGACGCCGGGGCGGTGCTCCTGGCCGCCGACCTGGTGGAGGCCGCCCGTCACCCCCGGGTGCTGGGCCTGGCCGAGGTGATGAACTTCCCCGGCCTGGTGGCCGGCGACCCCCAGGTTCTGGACAAGGTGCTGGCCTTTGCCGGCCGGCCCCTGGACGGTCACGCCCCCCTGCTGGGCGGCCTGGGCCTCAACGCCTATCTAACCGGCGGCCCTGATAGCGACCACGAGTGCACGCAACTCGGCGAGGCCGCCGAAAAGCTGGCCCGGGGCATGTGGGTGATGATCCGCGAGGGCACCAGCGCCCACAACCTAGCCGACCTGCTTCCCCTGGTCACGCCCTACAGCGAGCGCCGCTGCCTGTTGGTCAGCGACGACCGCCACCCCGACACCCTGGCCCACCAGGGCCACCTGGACGACATTCTGCGCCAGGCCGTGGCCCAGGGCCTGGACCCGCTCACGGCCCTGCGCCTGGTGACCTTGAACCCGGCCCGGCGTTTCGGCTTGGCCCGCCAGGGTGCCGTGGCCCCGGGGTACGCCGCCGACCTGGTGGCCCTGGAGGACCTCAAGGACTTCCGGGCGCTCATGGTCTTCAAGGCCGGCCGCCTGGTGGCCCGGGAGGGCCGATGCCTGGCCCCCTGCGCCACACCCTTCCCGCCCCTGGCCCGGGACCGCATGCGCGTGGGCGAGTTGAGCCTGGGCACCTTCCGGGTGGCCGCCGCCGGCGCCCGGGCGCGGGTCATCGGCCTGGTGCCCGGGCAGATACTCACCGAGCACCTCGTCGAACAGACGCCCGCCAAGGACGGCTGGCTGGCCGCCGACTCCTCGCGGGGCCTGGCCCGGCTGACGGTCATCGAGCGCCACCAGGCCAGCGGACGCGTGGGCCAGGGCCTGGTCAAGGGCCTGGGGCTCAAGGGCGGGGCACTGGCCGGCTCGGTGGCCCACGACAGCCACAACCTGGTGGTGGCGGGCATGGACGAAAAGTCCATGCTCACGGCGGCCCGCCGGGTGGCCGAGATGGGCGGCGGGCTCTGCGCGGCACTGGGCAGCCGGGTCCTGACCGAGCTGGCCCTGCCCCTGGCCGGCCTGATGACCCCGGACCCCCTGGAGCGGGTGCTCAGCCAATTGGAGGACCTGCGCCAGGGGGCCGACCTGATCTGCGCCCACCCCGAGCCCTTCATGCCCCTGTCCTTTGTCTGCCTGCCGGTCATCCCCCACCTCAAGCTCACCGACCGGGGCCTGGTGGACGTGGACGCCTTCGCCCCGGTGGAGCTGTTCACGGATTGAGCCTGCCCGCCCGCCATGACGGTCTGGCCGGCCTGCTCAGGCGGGCGGCCCATCAGGGCGGCAGCTCGCCGGCGGCCCGGGCCGCCCAGAAAGACCTGCACGCCCTGCGCCTGGCCAGCCCCCAGGCCTTGGGGCGCATGCTGGCGGCCCTGGCCATGGCCCCGCCGGGGGTGGTGGAGGCCGCCGCCGACTGGCTGTTCCAGGCCGAGCCGGACTGGGAACTGGGTCTGGAGCTGGCCGGCCAGGCCGGGTCGCTGTTGGACCTGGTGGCCCAGAGGCCCGGTCCCTGGTGGAGCCCGGGCCTGGCCGGAGTGCTGGCCCTGGCCGGGCGGCGGCCCCTGGCCCGCCTGCTGGCCCTGGCCAAGGAGCAGCCTTGGGCGCGGGAGGTGGTGACCCATCTGCCGCCCGATTATGGCCTGCCCGGCGGCCATGTCCCCGCCGTCTGGCTGGCCCGGCGGGAGCTGGGTCGGTCCGGTCAGGCCCGGGTGCGCCGCCGGCTGGCCCGGCGGGACTGGCCGGCCCTGGCCGGCCTGGGCGCGGCCGCCATGGTCCTGGGCCAAGCCCTGGCCGGCTACTCGCCGGCTGCCGCCGGGGCCGCCCCCCTGGCCTGGCCGGGCGGCGACCTGGCCCTTTTGGAGGAGATGGCGGCGCTGACCGCCCGCGAAGGCCTGGCCGCCGCCGATCTGGCGGTCAAGGCCTCCTTGGCCACGGGGCGCCTGGTTATCCTCCTGGGCAACGCCTCCCTGGGTGGCCCGCCCCTGTGGGCCATGCCCGGCCCCTGGCAACCGGGCGTGGCCATGCCCACTCTGGCGGCCCCAAGGCCCAGCCGGGAGATTGCGCAACTGGCCCGCCTGCGCGCCGCGCGCCTGGGCGGGCCGGCGCTCTTGCAGGCCCTGTGGGAGGCGCGGGCCGGCGTGGCCCTGCACGGCCGGGGCCGCGCGGCCCTGGAGCGCCTTCTGGCCCAGGCCGGGCGCTGGCTGCCGCAAGAAAATATCGAAGGCCTGCGGGCCGGGCGCCTGACCCTGGCCCTGGCCGGCCGGCCGCCCGGCCCAGCCCTGGCCGTGGCGCGCGCGGCCCTGGCCCAGGCTCGCGCCCTGGAGCGGGAAGGGCGGGCGGCCCTGACCCTGGTGGCCGGCCTGGCCCGGGCCTTGGGCCGCCCCCGCGGGGGCCAGGCCCTGGTGCTGCCCTATGCCGACAAGTTCGCCGCTTCCACGGCCAAGGGCGGGGACCACGCCTATCTGGCCGGCCTGGCCGGGCTCCTGGCCGGCGGCCCCTCCCCGCCGTTGCTCTTGCTCATGGATGAAACCCCCCACCCGGCCACGGCCTCCCTGGGACGCATCCTTGAAGAGGCCTCGCGGCTCTGCCCCGGCCTGGCGCTCAGGGGCCTGGGGGCCTTCGCCGGCCAGGCCGAGCCAAGCGACCTGGAGGCGGCGCTCATCGCGGCGGCCCGCGATGCCCACCTGGTGGGCTTTCGTCCCCTGCCAGGGTCCGGCCCCTGGCCCGGCCTGGAGGAGCGCCTGGCCGGACGTGGCCAAGGCCTGCCCCTGGCCCCGGTGAGCCGCGACGGCGCGGCCTGGCTCTTGGCCGGCACCCGCCTGGCGGGCCTGAGCCAGGCCGGCCCGCCCCTGGGGCAGGAGGAGCCCGCGCCCTGGCTTCTCACTGGCGCCGGCTTCGCCCCCCTGGGGGCCTGGTTCCGGCGGCGAATCATGACCCTGGCCGGCGCGGCCCAGGCACCGCCCGGCCCCTGGCGGCGCTACCAGCGCCTGTGCAACCTGGAATAGCCAACGGGGCCGCCTGGACCCGGCTGTCCGGGGCTGAAGCACGGTTTGCTTTGCCCCCGCCGGCACATGGTGCTAAGCTCGGATAAAATCGGGGCCGGACCGCTAGGGCGCGCCTTGCCCGCCGGCCTCCAGGGCTCCCCCCAGAAGGGAATGGCATCCAACGAGGTCAGGCCGTGGCCGCGCCGCATGAGGAAGACTGGCTCATCGCCCTGGACCGGCGCCTGGTGGCCTGGTTCTGGCGGCCGGATTATCCCCGCAAAGGCCCGGCCGGCTGGGGGCACCTGGTCTTGCAGATGCTCTACCTGGCCCTGCGCGGCTCCTACCTGGACCGCCTGCCCTTCCAGGCCAATGCCCTGACCTTCATGACCCTCTTGGGCCTGGTGCCGGCCTTGGCCATCAGCTTCGCGGTGGCCAAGGGCTTCGGCTTCGCCGAGGCCCTGGAGCGCCTGCTGGTGGACAATGAGTTCCTGGCCAGCCAGGCCGAGGTCTTTCGCCAGATCATAACCTACGTGCAGAAGACCGAGGTGGGCACCCTGGGCGTGGTGGGCCTGGCGGTGCTCCTGGTCACCCTGCTGTGGACGCTCTCCAGCGTGGAGGAGACCTTCAACCGGGTGTGGGAGGTGCCCATCCAGCGCACGCTTTTGCGCCGCTTCACCGATTACCTGTCGGTGCTGGTCATCTGCCCGCTGTTGGTGGTGGCCTCGGCGGCCATCTGGGCCGGCTTCTCGTCCAACGTGGTGGTGCGCTGGTTCCTGGGCCTGGCGGTGCTGGGTCCCATGGCCGAGACGGGCCTGAGCCTGGGGCCGTTTCTACTGCTGACGGCGGCCTTCGTGTTCATCTACTTGTTCCTGCCCAACACCAGCGTGCCCTTCGGGTCGGCCCTGACCGCCGGCCTGGTGGCCGCCATCCTGTGGTGGGCGGTGCAAAGCCTCTACATCTACTTCCAGGTGGGCGTGGCCCGCTACAACGCCATCTACGGCGGCTTCGCCTCGCTGCCCCTGTTCTTCATCTGGGTGCAGGTGAGCTGGATGGTGCTGTTGTTCGGCAACGAGCTGGCCCGCGCCTACCACGTCTGCCTGCACGGCCCCCTGCCCCGGGAGGCCCGCCCCCGCATGAGCCCGGCCCAGCGCCAGGCGCTGGCCCTGCGCCTGATGTACCGGGTGGGCCTGCGCTTCCACCAGGGCAACGAGCCCTTGCGCCCCCAGGACCTGGCCGCCGAGCTGGGCCTGCCCCTGGGCGAGGTGGAGCGGGTGGTGGATTGTCTGGAGCAGGCCAGGATCCTCACCTGCACCGACCCCCAGCGGCGGCTGCTGCCGGCCCGCACCCTGGTGGGCATCCTGGTGGCCGAGGTGGTGGACGCCGTGCAGGGCCAGTTGCGGGCGCCGGCGCCCGGCGACTGCCAGCCCGGCGAGGAGCGCCTCTTCGCGCTGTTGCAGGAAGCCGCCCAGTGCGGACGGCAGACCCTGGGCCAGGTAAACTTCATGGACCTGGTGCGGGGCTGAAGCCGCCGGCTCCACTCCTCCACCACCTGCTTACGCCATATTCTGGGAGATTCCCCTTGGCCAATCAGCCTGAACACCCGGCCCCCGCGCCGGGCAGCCCCGGCGCCTGGCGGCGCCTTAGCCAGCGCTTCAAGCTGCACAAGACCGAGGTGCGCCTGGGCCAGCAGCGGCTGTTCCTTCCCGAATTGCCGGACCCTCTGGCCTACATCGAGGGCCGGGGACAGGGCGATTTGCCCTACTGGACCAAGGTATGGCCGGCGGCCCTGGTGCTGGCCGAGCTAGCCCTGGCCCTCAAGCCCGGCGGCGGCCCTATCCTGGAGTTGGGGGCCGGTCTGGGGCTCCCCGGGTTGGCGGCGGCCAGCCAAGGCCGGCGGGTGATCCTGAGCGACCTGGACCCCGACGCCCTGGAGTTCGCCCAGGCCGCCGTGGAGATAAACGGCCTGGAGGAGTTTTGCCAGGTGCGCTCCTTGGACTGGACCGCCCCGCCGCCGGACCTGACCGGCTTCTCCACCATCTTGGGGGCCGAGGTCCTCTACCAGCCCGAGCTGTACCCCCGCCTGGTGACGCTCCTGGGGGGCCTCTTGGCTCCGGGGGGCACGGCCTACTTGAGCCACCAGGAGCGGCCTTTCGCCATTGGCTTCTTCAAACTGGCCCAGGAGCGCTTCACCATACGCGCCACCCAGCGCACCTTGCGCGGCGAGGACGGCCCGTTGAGGATCATCCTCTACGCCCTCAAGAAGGCCTAGGCCGCGAGAGCCACGAGCAATCCGCCTGGGGTGGGCGGGGGCGTTTGGCAGGGAAGCAAGACGGGCGGGGGTCGAGTGCCTCGACTCCCAATGCGGGTCGGGAGACGCTCTCCCGTAACCAACCCCGTTTGCTCCCGTAGTGGCCATGTTGAACATACAAGGGGCGGGGTTTATCCCCGCCCGTGTATTTTTGCTTTTGTCTTTTGGCCTCTTCTTCCGGGGTCCCCAAAAAGGCGTAGCCTTTTTGGGGTGGCTTCCGGGGTCCCCAAGAAAACGCAGTTTTCTTGGGGTGGTGCGGGGTCACCAAAAAGGCGCGGCCTTTTGGGGGTGGTCTTGGGGTGCTCTACCCCCAACCCAGCTTGGTGCGCAGAATCTCGAAGTACTCCTTGAAAGGCGACTGCACCAGGCGCACGGCCTGGGGCGAGCGGCGGATGGCCACCCGGTCGCCGGGCTGAAGCTCCAGCCCCACCTGGCCGTCGCAGGTCAGCGTGATCTCCTGGGCGCGCTGGCCCAGGGTCAGCTCCAGGGTCATGTGGGGCGAAAGAAGAAGCGGCCGGTTGCTCAGCGCGAAGGAGCAGATGGGCGTGACCACGATGCATTCCAGGGAGGGATGGCAGATGGGTCCGCCGGCCGAGAGGTTGTAGGCCGTGGAGCCGGTGGGGGTGCTGAAGATCAGGCCGTCGGCCCTGAAGGTGGTCAGGTGGTGCCCGTCCACCTCCAGGCACAACTCCACGATGCGGGCCAGGGCCGCCTTGTTGATGACCACGTCGTTGAGCGCCGTGACCTGGCGGGGCGGGCCGCCCTGTCTGGTGACCTCGGCCTGAAGCATCAGGCGGGGCGGGGCGGCGAAGCTGCCGGCCAGCACCCGCTCCATGGCCGGCATCAGCTCCTCGGGCGCCAGGGCGGTCAAAAAGCCCAGGCCCCCCAGGTTGACCCCCAGGATGGGCACCGCCTCCAGGCCGGCCAGCACCACCTCGCGCACCGCCCCCAGCATGGTCCCGTCGCCGCCCAGCACCACCACCAGGCCGGTGTCGGCGGGCAGCCTGGAGGTGGTGGATGCGGGGGAGGCCGCCGCCTGGCTGGAGCCGGCCTCCCAGAGCAGGGGCGTGGCCCCCTGGGCGCGCAGCCAGTCCCCCAACTCGCCGGCTAGGTGCCCGGCCTCGGGGGTGTGCGCCTTGTAGATGACCGCCACCTTGGGCATGAAACATCCCCCGGGTTGCCCTAGGGCCAAGATGATTGTAAAGCCGGCCCGCCGGCCTTAAACTTCGCCTAGAGTGATGGACGGCCGGCGGTCAGCCGCCCGGCCCAGGCCTGGGGCCACGCTAGCAGAAAGCGCCCCCAGCCACAAGGCCCAACCCCCAACCCCGGCGCGGCGAGCCATGAGCGACGAAGACCTGATCGCGGCCCTCAACCAGGCGGTCAAGCAGGAGGTCCTGGAGAACTACGCCCGCGAGCGGCGCATCATCGAGGAGGAGGGCAACCTGCTCTTCGAGACCTGCTGCGCCTTTCACGGGGGCTTGAGCGCCTGGGACAAGGGCAAGATGCTGCTGGCCCGTGCCCTGCTCACGCCCGAGGCGGCCCGGCGCTTCTTCCTGCTGGCCGGCCTCAACCCGCCCGAGGAGCAATGCGCTCCCCCGGACCTGGTCTTCATCCCCCCCAAGGCCTGGACCCGCTGCCGCCGCTATCTCAAGCTGATCCAGCGCCTGTACCTGGACCTGTGGCAGACCCGCCAGGACCTGGCGCAGGAGCGCCAAAAGGCCCTTGGCCTGCGCGAGGAGGTCAACCGGGACATCCTGGAGTTCGAGCGCAATCACGACTTCCTTAGCCTGGCCTCCTACCTGCGCGACCTGGACCCCGTGGAGTTGCAGCGCCGCAAAATACTGGGCGTAAACTTCTCGCCCGGCGAGACGGCGGCCTCGGCCGAGGCCCTGTGCTTCCGCCCCTTCTCGCTGGAACGCCTGGGCCTGGACCAGGAGCCCGAGCGCCTGCGCCCTCCCGAGGAGGTGCTCTCGGCCAGCCAGGGCCTGATCCTGGAGGTCTGCCGCCAGCACCCCGGCCTGGTGGACAGCCTGTGGACCTAAGTTTGCGTTCCATTTCTTGTAGATTGGGTTAGGGGCGCTTCGCCCCGCAACCCAACATCTTCATTGCCGCCAACCCGGACGTAATGAAGGCGTTGGGTTTGGCCGCGCTCAACCCGGCCCCTCCTCCAGGCGGGGGCAAGGGCGCGGCCAGGTGCCCCCCCCACCGGCCCCCACGCGATTAAGTTGACAACATTTTCGGCTTCGGGTACAGGGGGGCAACGCCATTCATGCGAGAGGAGCCGCCGTGGCTACCCCGGAAGTACCCCAGCACCCCCCGGCCCCCCAGGAGCTGCTGGCCCCCTTGAGCAACCAGGAGGTCAAAGAGCGGGTGCTGGCCCTGGCCCAGCCGGCCGACCAGGCGCTCACCGCCAACCTCACCAGCCACGTGCCCTTCATCGAGGAGGTCAGCGGCTACATCATCTTCAGCGGGGGCAAGCGGCTACGGCCGGTGCTCTTTCTGCTGGCCTCCCGCGCCCTGGGGCGCATGGCCGAACCCCGCCATGCGGCTATCTTTGAATACCTGCACGCCGCCACCCTCTTGCACGACGACGTGGTGGACGACGCGGGGCTACGCCGTGGCCGGCCGGCGGCCCGGGTCAAGTACGGCAACGACGCCGTGATCCTGGTGGGCGACTTTCTCTTCTCTAAAAGCTACTCGCTGTCGGTGGAGGTGCCTGACCTACGCTTCGTGCGGGCCCTGACCGACTGCACCACCCACATGGCCGAGGGCCAGGTGCTGGAGCTTATCCACACCGACGACCTGGAGCTCGGCCACCAGGGCTATCTGCGGGTGATCGTGGCCAAGACGGCGGTGCTCCTGGCCGCTGCCTGCCAAATGGGGGCCATCCAGGCCGGGGCCTCGGACGAGACGGTGCGCGCTTTTTACGACTACGGCATGGAGCTGGGCGTCGCCTTCCAGATGGTGGACGACGCCCTGGACTACGTGGGCAGCGAGCACGAGTTCGGCAAACCCGTGGGCCACGACCTGGAGGAGGGCAAGATCACCCTGCCCTTCATCCACGCCCGCGACCACGCCTCGCCAGAGATGCGCGCCCGCCTGCTGGAGTTGGCCCGCCGGGGCCGCCAGGAGCCCCAGGTGCTGACCGAGGCCAAGGAGATCATTCGCGCCCAGGGCGGGGTGGAGGCCACCGTGGCCTGGGCCAATTTCCACGCCGCCCGCGCCCAGGCGGCGCTAAAACCCCTGCTGGACGGTGGCCAGGCCAACCCCGACCTGCTGACCATGCTGGGCCTGGCCTCCTACGTCATCACCCGCAGGGCGTGACCCGCCAAGGAAAGGGATAGGCGCATGGCCTTGATAAAGGTGGATGTCCAGGGACAGATCGGCACCATCACCCTTGACCACTTGGCCAAGCGCAACAGCCTGAGCCGCCAGATGCTGGGCGAGCTTCTGGAGGCCGTGGACGACTTCGCGGCGGCCAAGCTCAGGGTGGTGGTGCTGCGCGCCCAGCCCGGGGCCAAGGTCTGGTCGGCCGGCCTGGCCATAGACGAGCTGCCCCAGCCCGGCCGCGACCCCCTGGCCTACTACGACCCCCTGGAGAAGCTCTTGCGCTCCCTGCAGCGCCTGCCGGCCCCGGTGCTGGCCATGATCGAGGGGGGGGTATGGGGCGGGGCCTGCGAGCTGGCCTTCGTCTGCGACCTATTGCTGGGAGCGCCCAGCGCCACCTTCGCCATCACCCCGGCCAAGATAGGCGTGCCCTACAACGTCTCGGGCGTGCTGCACTTCATCAACGTGGTGGGCCTGCACATCGCCAAGGAGCTGTTCTTCACCGCCCAGCCCATGAACGCCGTGCGCGCCTATGACCTGGGGCTGCTCAACCACCTGGTGCCCGCCGAGGAGTTGGAGGCCTTCACCTACCAGATGGCCGGCCAGATCGCCCGCAACGCCCCCCTGGCCATCGCGGCCATCAAGGAGCAACTGCGCCTGCTGGGCGACTCGCGGCCCATGAACCCGGAGGCCTTCGAGCGCATCCAGGGGCTTAGGCGCCAGGTCTACGACAGCCAGGACTACCAGGAGGGCACCAGGGCCTTTTTGGAGAAGCGCCCCCCGGTCTTCCAGGGCCGCTAGCGGGGCGGCGGCGGGCCATAAGGCCTAACTAACCAGAAATCATAAGCAACATGGCCATGGCCGTGCGGCCTGCTAGGGTATCGGCCAAAAAAATGCCATCTGCCCTTGCCCTTCGCCAAAATCATTGCCATATTTTGAGAAAAAGTAAGCAAGCCCCGCGCCGGGCAGGAAGGAACACAGCAACATGATCGAGGTAACCGAGAGCGCCAGCAAGGCCATCAAGGCCTTCATGCAGGAGAAGCAGTTGGACTCCGCCCTGCGGGTCTATCTGCAAGCCGGCGGCTGAAGCGGCCCGTCGCTGCGATTGGTTCTGGATGAACCAAAGGACAACGACGACAAGTACGAGGTGGATGGCCTCACCTATCTGATTGACAAGGAACTGAGCGGCCAGAGCGGCGACGTGAAGGTGGATTTCGTGGACAACGGCTGGCAGCAGGGTTTTGTTCTCTCCACCGCCAACCCCTTGGGCAGCGGCGGGGGCAGTTGCGGCAGCACCTCCTGTAGCTGCTAGCCAGGGGAAGAGGTCCAGCCGGTCAGATTATGCTAGGCCAACAGCGGGCGGGGGTAAACCCCGCCCTAGCTTTTGGCGTGGACAACCGGCGGGCGGGGATTAATACCATTTTAATGAACTACCCCGCAGCAAGCTACGGGGTATCAGACCCATAGGGAATGACAATCATACAGTATTAGGTTGCTGCCCCTTGATCCGGGCATCCTCTGGCCGGCGAGCTTTGGTTTTTGGCCGCCCAAGCCCCGTGTCCCGCTCTTAGCCCGGCCATTCTTAGGGCACCGGCAGGGGGCTGCTATGATCCAACCCGGGGGGGATACCGGGTCACTGCGGCCCCTGCCCCACGCCAGGGCGGAGAATCCACCCCGCGCCGGCACCCGCATTAGCAAAGCCAGTATGGCCGGGCGGCTCTAGCGGGACACAAAAAGAAACCGCTTAGGCTTTCTTGGGCCGCCTATACCGTAAGGGCTGTACCCAGAGGAAACCTGTCGAGAAAACCATGCGTCTGATCTGAAATGCGTATAACTCCGCCGTTGCATCATCAAGAAAACTCATTGGTTAATTTGTATCAACGCACGGGCGGGGGTTGCCCCCCGCCCGTGTTTCGGCCTGGCTGGCGCCAGGGCCCCGGTCAGCCGCCCAACTCCTGGCTGCGCTTGGTGGCGGCGGCCACGGCCTCCATGAGGGCGCCGCGCAGGCAGGCGTTCTCCAGGACGCGCAGGCCGGCGATGGTGGTACCGCCGGGGCTGGTGACCATGTCCTTGAGCAGGGCTGGGTGCTGGCCGGTCTGGATCATGAGCTCCGCCGCCCCGGCCACGGTGCCGGCGGCCAGGGTCAGGGCGCTCTGCCGGTCCAGACCCATGAGCACCCCGCCGTCGGCCAAGGCCTCGATAATCATGAACACATAGGCTGGGCCGCTGGCCGAGAGCCCGGTGACCACGTCCATGAGGCCTTCGGCCACCACCACCACCTGCCCCACGGCGGCAAAGACCTGGCGGGCCAGGTCCAGGGCCTCGGGCGGGGTGTGCTCGGCCGGACACAGGGCGCTGACGCCCTTCATCACCAGGGCCGGGGTGTTGGGCATGGCCCGCACCAGGTGCTGCCCCGGTGGCAAGAGCGCCGCCAGGGTGGCCAGGCGCACCCCGGCGGCGATGCTGATGACCAAGGCCTGGGGTGACAAGCCATCCCGGCAGGCGTGTAGAGCGGCCGCCACGTCCTTAGGCTTGACGGCCACCAGGAGCAGGTCCACCGGCCCCAGGCCGGCGGGGGAGTCCACCACCTCCACCCCCAGTTGCTCCCTGAGCTTGACGGCCTGGCTGCCCAGCTTCTCGGCCACCACCACCTGGCCAGCGCTCGCCGTGCCGCCCTGCAAGAGCCCCTTGACCAGGGCCGAGCCCATGTTGCCGCCGCCCAAGACCCCTATGCGTCCCTCGATGGCCATGTCATTCCTCCTCGGGCGGCCTGACCAGGTAGCGGCGGCCGCCGCGCTCGCCGATCACCTCCACCAGTCCGGCCTGGGTTAGCACCTTGAACAGGTTTTTGACCGTGGAATCGGAGCAGCCCAGCCGGTGGCGCAAATCGCGGTTGGCCAGCTCGCCGCCAGCCGCGGCGGCCAAGGCCTGGGCCAAGTCCCGTTCCCGGCGCCGGGGCAGGCCCTCCAAGCCCTCCAGACGCCGCAGGTAATAATCCACCCTGCCTTCAGCCGGGGTGTTGAGTTCCGGCGGCAGGCTGTCCAGGCCTATCTCGTAGGCCGGCGACAGGGCCACCAAGCGCTGCATCAGATGGCGCATCTGGCGGGCGTTGCCCGGCCAGTCATACTCCAACAGCCACTGGCGCAGCCCCGGCGACAGCCGGCGGGTGCGCCGGGCCAAGAGGCAGGCCTGGCCCAGGAAGTGGTCCAACAAGAGCGGCAGGTCCTCCCGGCGCTGGCGCAAGGGTGGCAGGCGGATGGGCACCACCAGGATGCGGTACAACAGCGCCTGGTTGAAGCGTCCGGAGCCCGCCGCTTCTTCCAGGTCGCGGCTGGAGGCGGTCAGCAGGCGGAAATCCACCCTCTGCCCCTGGCTGGCCCCCACCGGCACCACCACCCCGTCCTCCAGCACCCTGAGGAGGCGCACCTGGAACTCAGGCGTGGTCTCGCCGATCTCGTCCAGGAACAGGGTGCCGCCCTGGGCGGCGCGGACATGGCCGCTGGCCGGCGCGGCCGCGCCGGTAAAGGCCCCACGCACGTGGCCGAAAAGCTCGCTCTCCAGCAGGCCCGGGGCCAGGGCCGCGCAGTTGACCGCCACCAGGGGGCCTTCGCGCCGGGGGGATAGGCGGTGCAGACGGCGGGCCACCAGCTCCTTGCCGGTGCCGGTCTCGCCCAGAAGCATCACCGGGAAGCCGGTGGCGGCCACCAGCTCCAGGTCCTTGAGCACCTTGGCGAAGGCCGGCGAGCGCCCGCCCACCAGCTCTTCCCCGGGCTCGGTCTGGGCCGCCAAGGGAGGCAGGTTCAGGCCCTGCCCGGCCAGCTCGGCCAGGGCCGGCAGGTTCAAGAGGCGGGGCACCTCGGCGGCCAGGCGGCCCCAGACCGCCCGCTGGCGCTGGTCCAGGCCCTCCAGATACTCGCTGGCCGCCTGCTCCAGGGCCTGCTCCAGGGCCTTTGGCCCCAGGGGCTGGGCCGCCAGTTCCAGCACCGCCTCCACCACCTGGCGGGCCAGGCCGGCCAGGCCGGGCAGGCCGGGCGCCTCTGGCGCCTCCTCCCCGGGCAGGGTGGTGATTGCCTCGGCCACCCGGGGCCGGCCATCCTCCGGCGGCGGGGCGGTCAGGCGCCGCAGCAGGTCCTGCACGGCGGCGTCAATGAAGCGGGCGGGCGCTGACAAGTCCTGACTCCCCTTGGGGTTCGTCCCTTTCTACCCCAGCCGGCCCCCATAGGCAAGGCCGAGGGCCGGGGCCCCCGGCTGGGCTTATACGGGCCGGCCCGGTGCCCGGACGGGCATTAACGGATCGGGCGGCGCTCTCCCCTGACGGGCTTCACCGGCTCCCGTACTAACCCTGTTTAACATACAAGGGGCGGGGTTTATCCCCGCCCGGAGATTTCCCGGCGCGGGCCTTCGGCGGGAGCCGCTGGCCTACGTCAATGGTGCAGCGCCAACCGACTCGTATATGCCCGCCGCGGCTCGCGGCCACCGGGTTGTCTTGCCGCCGCCCTGGCGAGGTGATATGCTAAAAAATCTTAGGATTTGGCAGCAAGGGAAGATAGCTTGCAGTATTATCCCGCCTTTTTGGACCTGCGCGGCCGGCTGGCCGTGGTGGTGGGCGGTGGCCAGGTGGCCGGACGCAAGGTGGCCTCGCTCCTCGAGGCCGGGGCCTGGGTGCGCCTGGTGGCCCCAGAGCTCAACCCTGCCACGGCGGCCCTGCTGCCCCACGCCCAGGTGGAGCACCTGGCGCGGGCCTTCGCGCCCGCCGACCTGGAGGGCGCCTGGCTGGTCATCTCGGCCACCAACCTAGAGGAACTCAACCGGGCGGTGGCCGCCGAGGCCGAGAACCGGCGGGTCTTCGTCAACGTGGTGGACGTGCCCGAGCTGTGCAGCTTCATCGTGCCGGCGTCCCTGAGGCGGGGCGATCTGTGCCTGGCGGTGAGCACGGGAGGGGCCGGCCCGGCCGTGGCCCGGCGCCTGCGCGAGGGCCTGGAGGGGCAATACGGCCCCGAGTGGGGCGATTACCTGCGCCTGATGCGCGCCGCCCGCCAGTGGGTCAAGGCCCAGGGCCGACCGGCCGAGGCCAACCGGCCCCTGTTCTTCGCCCTGGCCGACTCCGACCTCTTGCGGCGCCTGGCCGCCGGCGACCTGGCTGGAGTGGATGAAGTCCTACGCGGCATCCTGGGGCCGGAATGCGGCCTGGCCGCCCTGGGCTGGCGCCAGGAACAGCCGGCGGCGGAGGCCCAACCATGAGCACCACCCTGCACTGGCTGACCCTGGCCGCCTATCTGTTGGGCACCGGCGTTTACCTGGGCTTTGTCATCTGGCAGCGCCGGGGGTTGCACGCCATGGGCCGGGCCGTCTTGTGGGCGGGCTTGGGCCTGCACACTTGCGCCCTGGCCGCCGCCTGGATCGAGACCGGCGCCCTGCCGGCCTTAACCCTGCGCCAATCCCTGGATCTTTTTTCCTGGGCCTTGATGGCCGCCACCCTGGTGGTCAACCTGCGCCTGGAGATCATGGTCCTGGGGGCCTTATCGGCGCCCCTGTGCGCCTTGCTGCTCATGGCCGCCGCGGTGCTGCCCCTGCCGGCGGCCCCGCCCCCGGCCCTGTTGAAAAGCACCTGGATCATCATCCACGTGCTCAGCCTGCTGGCCGGCTACGGCCTGCTGGCGCTCACCTGCCTGGGTGGCGGGCTCTATTTGGTGCAGGACGGCCTGATCCGCAAGAAGCGCCTGGGCGCGGTCTTCAAGCGCCTGCCCTCCCTGACCCGCCTGGACTCCCTGGGGCAACAGGCCCTGGTGGCCGGCTTCTGCCTCTTGACCGTGGGGCTGATTACCGGCGCGGTCTACGCCCA
Source organism: Desulfarculus sp. (assembly GCA_016218705.1). Taxonomy (GTDB): domain Bacteria; phylum Desulfobacterota; class Desulfarculia; order Desulfarculales; family Desulfarculaceae; genus JACRDC01. The sequence goes on along the minus strand of JACRDC010000066.1, from coordinate 4,486 downwards.
GATCACCCTGGGCTCCTACTGGCGCTGGCACCCCAAGGAGGTCTGGTCCCTGGTAACCTGGCTGTGCTACGCGGCCCTGTTGCACACCCGCCTGGTGCAGGGCTGGCGGGGCCGGCGGGGGGCCTGGCTGGGGGTGGCGGCCTTCGCGGCCTTGATGTTCACCTTCGTGGGCGTGGGCCTGCTCTACAGCGGCTACCACAGCTTCGAGGCCCTGCCCACCCTGACGGGGCCGCTGCCGTGAACCTCGTCCTCATAGGCCTCAATCACAAGACGGCCTCGGTGGATTTGCGCGAGTGCCTGGCCCCGCCGGCCGGCACCCTGGAGGAGCTGCACCACCAGGCCCTGGCCCTGCCGGGGGTGCGCGAGGTATTGCTGGTCTCCACCTGCAACCGGGTGGAGGTGCTGGCCGTGGCCGAAGAGGCCGGCGAGGCCCAGGCCGGCCTGGAGGACTGGCTGGCCCAGGGCAAGCCGGTGGCGCGCCAGGACTTCCAGGCCGCCCTCTACCGGCACCAGGACCAGGAAGCGGTGCGCCACCTCTTTCGGGTGGCGGCCTCCTTGGACTCCCTGGTGGTGGGCGAGCCCCAGATCCTGGGGCAGATCAAGGAGGCCTACCGGGTGGCCGCCGAGGCCGGGGCCACGCGCACGGTGCTAAATAAGCTTCTGCACAAGACCTTCCAGGTGGCCAAGCGGGTGCGCTCCGAGACGCGCATCGGCGGCTCGGCGGTAAGCGTGTCCTATGCCGCCGTGGAGCTGGCCAAGAAGATCTTCGACGAGCTCAAGGGGCTCAAGGCCCTGTTGGTAGGCGCCGGCGAGATGGCCGAGTTGGCCGCCGAGCACCTTTTGGCCCAGGGCGTGGGCGAGATCATTGTGGCCAATCGCACCCTGGAGCGGGCCGTGGAGCTGACAAGCCGCCTGGGCGGCGGCGCGGCCTACAGCCTGGAGGGCCTGGAGCGGGCCTTGGCCCAGGTGGACATCGTCATCAGCAGTACCGGGGCCAGCCAGCCGGTCATCACCTGGGAGATGGCCCGGCGCTGCCTCAAGGCCCGCCGGGGCCGGCCCCTGTTCTTCATAGACATCGCCGTGCCCCGCGACGTGGAGCCCAAGGTGGGCGAGTTGGACGGCTGCTTTGTCTACGACATGGACGACCTGACCCAGGTGGTGGAGCACAACCGCGCGGGCCGGGCCGGCGAGGCCCAGGCCGCCGAGGCCATCGTGGCCGAGGAGGTGGTCAAGTTCACGGCCTGGCTGCGCTCCCTGTCGGTCATACCCACCATCGCCGAGCTGACCGGCAAGGCCGAGGAACTGCGCCAGGCCGAGTTGGCGCGCACCCTGAAAGACCTGGGGACCCTGGCGCCCGAGCAGGCCGAGGCCCTGGAGCGTCTGACCAAATCCCTGGTCAAGAAGCTCTTGCACGACCCCATCCGCTTCATCCGCGACCAGGGGCACAAGAGCGACGAGGCCCAGCGCACCCACCTGGCCCTGGCCCGCCGGGTCTTCAGCCTCAGCCAGGACGACCAGGACTAGGCCGAAGCCAGTACACTTTTTGGCGAGTGGTAGCTGTCATTGCGAGGAGCATCCCAGGAGGGATGCGACGCGGCAATCTTCCGATTCGTTCCTGGGGATGGTTTCCCTGGAAAAAGAGCGAAGCGGAAGATTGCTTCACTGCGTTCGCAATGACAGCTTTTTTGGTATGGGTAAAGAAGCCCCCCGGAGTTTGGCCTACCCCGCGTCTTGCCCGTTGGGCTTGGTGGCCACGTGCACCAGGAACTCGGTCTGCTCGCGGGAGAAGGGGTCCTGGAAGTCGCCGTAGGACTGCACGGACTTGAAGCCGCCGTCCTTGATGAGCGCCAGCAGGTAGTCTATGCGCAGGGGGCACATGTTGAGGTAGAAGGTGGTCTGGTCGGGAAAGACGTAGCAGAAGCGGGCCAGGCCCTCGTCCATGTACTCGGGGCGCACGATGATGTCGCGGCCGCAGTAGTAGTAGATGTGGCGGCTCTGGTAGCCCTGGTCCAGGATAAGGTCGTAGTTGCGCTGGTCCAGCACCAGGATGCCGCCGGGCTTGAGCAACTGGTGGTACTCGGCCAGGGCCTTGCGGCGCTCGGCGTCGGTAAACAGGTGGGTGAAGGAGTTGCCCAGGCAGATGATGGCGTCGAAACCACCCGGCACCTGGCTGCTCAGGTGGCGCCAGTCGGCGCGCAGGGGCTTGAGGGTCAAGCCCCGGGCCGTGGCGTTCTGGCCGGCCTTGGCCAGCATGGCCGGGCTGCCGTCCACGCTGGTGACGTCGAAGCCGGCGGCCAAAAGGCGGCAGGAGTGGAAGCCGGTGCCCGTGGCCACGTCCAGCACCCGTTGAGCGCCGTGGCGCCGCAGCAGGTCAATGAAGAAGTCACCCTCGCTGGCCGCGCGCAGCTCCCAGTCCACGATCTCGTCCCACTTCTCGGCCAGGCTCTGCACGTATTCCTGCAAATAGTGGTCGGTGTGGCGCACCGCCAGGGGGTCTGGCCCAAAGGTCTGTTGCACGAGGTCTTCCTCTTCTGGCCAGTCGGCTCTGTCGTTGGCGGCGGGCGGCTGGTCTGGTTGCTGCCGGGGCATGGTCGTTCCCTTGTGACAGGTAGCAGAGGCAATCATAACCATTCAGGGCCGTGGGGGCAAGGAGGGCTTTGTCCCGCCCGGGGGGCTTGCCCACCGGCCCCGGGCCGGCCTAGCGGCCCGCCCGCGCCGGGTACTCGAGGCCCAGGCGGGCGGCGGCGCGGCCGGCCATCTGGGCCGTGGCCCAATGCACCATGTGGTAGAACAGGTCCACCTCGGGCTTGAGGAACAGGTTCTCCTTGCGGGCCAGCTCGATGCCCCAGAAACGCTTGAGGGCGGCCTTGGTAAGGGCCAGGTGTTTCAAGTACTCCAGGTAGACCATCCAGAAGGGCAGGCCGTGACGCCGGCGCAGATGGCGCAGGAAGCGCCGGCGCAGGGATGGGTTGACCGGCCACATGGCCCGGGCGCAGATGAATTTTTTCTCGAAGCCGAAGAGCTGGCGGGGTACCCCGGCCTCTTCCAGCAGGCGGCGGGGGATGGGGCGGTCGTAGCCGTTGCCCAGGCGCCAGGGGGCCATCTCCGGCGAGAGCGTCACCTGCCTGATCTTGAGTACCTCATGGGCCCAGATGAAGGGCACCGGCACCGTGATGTAGCCGGCGTGCAGGCGTATCTCGGTCTGGTTAAGCCCGGTGAGGCAGCCCCGGCGGATGTGCTCGGCCAGGTGGCGCTCGGGGGTGTTGACGTCCCAGACCGTGTCGCCGTGGTTGCCGGTGAAGACCACCCCCAACCTGCCGCTCTGGGCTATGTGCTGGGCCATGGAGTGGAAGCTCAGCTCCGACCAGTGGCCGCTGTGGTGTTTGGGGTAGTTGGTGCACAGGTAGTAAAGCTCGTCCTGGCTGATGCCCTGGCGGCGGTCGTCCAGCCAGTGCACGGTCAGACCCAGGTGGCGGCCGATGCCCCGGGCGTCCTCCTTCCAGCCCCGGGGCAGCAGGGGCTCCAGGGGCTGGCGCACCGGGTGGCCGGTGAAGGCCTCGTTCACCCCCAGGCCACGCATGATGACCGCCACCGCCGCCGAGTCGTACCCGCAGGACAGGGTGCTGTAGCCCCGCAGGGCGAAACGCCTGGCCGGGTCGGCCATGTTGCGCAGGATGCCCCCCAGTATCTGCTGGAGCGAGCCCACGTAGTCCTCAAAGGAATCTATGCGGTGGCGCCGTATGCGCAGCTCGTGGCGCGTGGGTTCTCGCGAGATGATTATGTTCTCGTAGAAAACCTGCTCCAGGTGCTCAAGCGTGGGGTGGCGCACGGCGAAGCGGCGGTCGTGGCGGTCCACGCCCTTGATGATGGACAGGCACTCGCGCCAGTAGTCGTGATCGTCGTCCAGGGTGGCCCCGGTGGCGGCCAGCATGAGGATAAGGCTGTTGCTGACCAAGGCCTGGCCCTGGTGCTCGCAGTAGAGCAGGCGGTCTATGCTGGCCGTGGAGGGCACGAAGTGCACCTCTTCGCCTACCAGGCGGATGCCGCTGCCGAAGAAGTTCTCGCTCTGGTGGAAGTCGCCCTGGCCAAAGGGACCGTCCCAGACGCCCTCCACCAGCCAGCCGTCGCCTTTCTCCAGGGCGGCGCCGTGCACCACCCGCGCCACCTGCTCTCGGCGGTCCACCCGGGCCAGCCAGGCCAGCTTGGGCAGGGCCTCGTTCTGGGTGCATTCCAGGGCAAAGGGCATGGCGGGACCTCCTGGCGGCCGGAAGCAAGCTGGCCAAAACGCATCGCTGGAGTGCTATATTAGCGCAAGGCCGGCGCTTGGCAACCAATTTGGGCCGGGCTGTAGCTGACACATAAACTGTCCGGACTTGTAGCACATGAGTTGTCCGGTTTGAGTTGGGGTCCATGGAGGTGCCCCGATGAGGCGGACAGAGCTGTTGCAGGAGGTTCGGAAGATGCGGTTTTTAGAGGCGCATTTTGG
>JACRDC010000013.1 GCA_016218705.1 Desulfarculus sp. | reverse complement strand
TTTTGCCCGGCCTCCCGGGCGCTTTCGCGCCCGGCGGGCCATCCACCGGGGTCCCCAAAAAAGCGCGGCTTTTTTGGGGTGGTTCTTGGCCCGCATACCAACTTGCGATCAAACTATTCGTTTGATCGCAACTTGGTATTACTCCAAGGGCAGGCTCAGGCTAAAGGTGGCGCCCTGGCCCGGCGCGCTGTCCACGGCCAGCACGGCGTCGTGGTCCTCGGCGATGCGCTTGGCCATGGCCAGGCCCATGCCCACCCCGGCGGCCTTGGTGGTGAAGAAGGGGTCGAAGATATAGGGCAGGTCGCCGGGATCAACGCCCCGGCCCGTGTCGGAGACGCTTATCACGGCCCGGCCCGGGCCGGCCCGCCGGGTCAGGTCCAGCCGCAGCTCGCCGCCCTGGGGCATGGCCTCCAGGGCGTTCTCCAGCAGCGCCGCCATGAGCCGGCCCAGCAGCTTGGGGTCGGCCGGGGCCTTGAGCCCCTCCAGCCCGGCCGTGGCCTGGGGGCCAACCAGCCGCACCCCCTGCTCCTGGGCGCGGCCGCGGTAGTGCCCGGCCAGGCCCATTAGCCAGGGCAAGAGCTCCAGGGGCGCCGGCCGGGGCGTGGGCAGGTCGGCGTAGTCGCTGACCTGGGCCACGATATGCTCCAGGCGGCGGCTGCTGGAAATGATGCGCTCAAGGTACTGGGACTGCCGCCCCTCCGGGCCGCATTGGCCCAACAAGCGCAGGCTGAGGCCCCCGATGCTCATCACCGGGTTCCTGATCTCGTGGGCCACGGCCAGGGCCAGGCGGCCCAGCCCCTCCAGCTTCTCCTGGTACAGGCGCTGGCTCTTCTGCATAAGCTCCTGCTCGCGGCGGTGCAGGGCCTTGATCTCGGTGACGTCCTTGAACACGGCCAGCATGCCCATGACCACGCGGTCCTGGCTGGTCTGGTCCAGCAGCAGGTCGGTGGTGACGATAAGCTCCCGGGGCGGGCCTTGGGGCGGGTGATAGGTCACCTGGCAGTTTTGGTGGCAGGCCTGTTGCTGGACCCCCTCCAGCACCACGTCGTTGAAGGCGTCGTTTTCGCCGCGCCCATCAAAGAACAACTCGGCCCAGCCCCGCCCCAACATGGCCTGGGGCTCCAGGCCCAGCATCCGGCCCAGGGCCTGGTTGACCACGCTTATGTGGCCCTGGCGGTCAATAATCATCATGCCGTCGCTCATGGCCTCGATGACGTTCTGGAACAGGGCGCGGGAGGCTGGCGAGGCCCGGTAGGGACCCTGGCGGCGGGGCGCCTTCTTGAGGCGGCGGCGGATGGTCACGGGGCCCTCCGGCTGGCGCGGCTACCAAAATAACGTCTTCCACAAGGCTATTACGCCTGGATGGGGGCGGGCAAGGGGCACGTGGGGGGGCGAAATTCTAAAACAGCCGGTCCTGCGCCCCCCGGCTGGGTTTGAGCCCCAGGTGCTCGTAGGCCCGGGCCGTGGCCACCCGGCCCTGGGGGGTGCGCTTGAGGAAGCCCTGCTGGATCAGGTAGGGCTCGTAGACCTCCTCCAGGGTCTGGGCCTCCTCGCCCACGGCGGCCGACAGGTTGCTCAGGCCCACCGGCCCGCCGTCGAACTTCTGGATGATGGTGGAGAGCAGCTCGCGGTCCAGGCGGTCCAGCCCCGAGTTGTCCACCCCCAGACGCCCCAGGGCGTAGTCGGCCAGCTCCCGGCTGACCCGGCCGTCTGCCTCCACCTGGGCGAAGTCGCGCACCCGTTTAAGCAGGCGGTTGGCGATGCGCGGGGTGGCCCGCGAGCGCCGGGCGATCTCCAGGGCGCCCTCCGGGTCCATGTCCAGGCCCAGGATACGCGCCGAGCGATTCACGATGAGGGCCAGCTCCTGGGGGGTGTAGAAGTCCACCCGCACCTGCACCCCGAAGCGGTCGCGCAAGGGCGGGGTGATGAGCCCGGCCCTGGTGGTGGCCCCCACCAGGGTAAAGGGGGCCAGGTCCAGCTTGACCGTGCGGGCGCTGGGTCCCTGGCCGATGATGAGGTCCAGGTGGAAGTCCTCCATGGCCGGGTAGAGCACCTCCTCCACCACATGGTTGAGACGGTGTATCTCGTCCACGAAGAGCACGTCGCGGGGCTGCAAATTGGTCAGGATGGCGGCCAGGTCGCCGGGGCGCTCCAGCACCGGGCCGCTGGTGGCGGTGATGCCCACCCCCAGCTCGGCCGCCAGGATGTGGGCCAGGGTGGTCTTGCCCAGGCCGGGGTGGCCGTGCAGGAGCACGTGGTCCAGGGCCTCGCCCCGCTGGCGGGCGGCGGCGATGAAGACGCTCAGGTTGGCCTTGGCCTCCTCCTGGCCCACATAGTCGGCCAGGCGCAGGGGCCTTAAGCTGTCCAGCACCTGGTCCTCGGCGCAGGGGCCGCCGTCCACCAGGCGGCAGGAGAGGGGATCGTCGTGGGGGGTCATGCCCTGCCTTTCGTCACGCCTGGCCTCAACTAGTTCTCCCACGCCTGACCGGCGGCGGCGGGGACGGAGTGCATCCCCGCCGGTCCTGCCTTTATATCACGGATCGCCCCTCGCGCCCCGCCACCCGGAAGCCAAGAAGCAGTTGGCTGGCGCGATCTCAATGCAGGGGAGGGGGTTCCCCCGCCCCTACATTAAAACAGAAATCGCCCGCTTCTAGCGCCCCGCCGCCTTGAAGAGCATGAAGCGCCCCCCGGGGTCGGCGTGCCACAGCTTGATCCCCAGGCCATCGGCCAGGCCGGGGTCTTGCCACAGCCGCCGCAGGGCGGGGTAGCTGTGCACGTAGTGCTGGTCCAACATCAGGAAATCGGCCCGGCCTTCCTTGAGCATGGCCGCCACCTCCTCCAGGGTGTGGGAGGCCTGGAGGGTCGCCAGGGGCAGGCCCACGTTGGGGTCCTGGCCCTTGGCGTAGAAGATGAAGGTCTCCAGTTTTTTGACCCCGGCCACCACGAAGTTGCCCCCGCCCATCCCCTGGCGGTTCAGCCACAACCCGGCGGCGCGCACCCCGGCGTTGGCGTGGCGCTCGGCCAGGACCTCGGTCAGCGCCAGGGGCGGCCGCAGCGGGCGGGGCAGGCCCGGCCACAGGGCCTGGCCCAGGCCGCTGACACTGAGCAGCCCGGCCAGGGCCACCAGACCCAGGCCCAGCATCTGCCGGTCCGGCGGCAGCAGGCGCCGCAGCAGCCAGGCGTTGAGACCAGCCAAGAGGAGCAGGCCGAAGAGCGAGTAGCCCAGGAGGAAGCGGTCGTTGATGTAAAAGATCAAGAGCCCGGCCAGGGGGCTGACGAAGACCAGCATGGCCCCGGCCAGGTAGAGCCCCCGGGGGGCGGGCCAGGGGTCCGCGGCCGTCTGTTTTGGTTGGCCGCGGCGCCGGCGGACCAAGGCCCACAGACCCAGGACCAGGGCCGGCGGCAGGGCGGGGTAGGCCATCTTGACGAGCAGCCGGGCCTCGTCCAGCAGGTTGCGCCAGACCCGCAGGGGAAACTTCCAGCCCTGCTGGCGGATGTAGCCGGGCATGCTCAAGGGCACGGCCTCGTTCAACAGCGGCGAGGCCTCGCGGCGCTCCATGGCCCGGGTGTCGAAGCCATCCACCACGCCCTCGCCGTAGACGATGAGCGTCTGGCGGAACTTGGTGGAGATGGTCCAGCGGCCGGTGTGCTCGTGCAGAAAGAGCAGATAGGGGCCGGCCAGCAGCATGAAGGCCAGTCCCACCCACAGCGGCGCCAAGAGGACCCGGGGAGCCCTAGGCCAGGCCGGCGGCGCCCAGGGGTGACCCCGCCAGGCCAAGAGAGCCAACAGCCCCAGGCCGGCCATCACCAGCCCAGCGATCTGGAAGCCCTCGGGCCGCACCAGGTAGGCATAGCCCAGGCCCAGGCCCAGGAGCAGGCCCCGCCAGGGCGCGGCCCCGCCCTCCAGCAGGCGTAGGCATAGATAAAAGCTGAGCAGCAGAAAGACCGCGAAGGGCAGGTCGGTGAAGTTGACCCAGGAGTACTTGAGGTAGTAGGGACCCGTGGCCGCCCAGAAGGCGGCCAGGAGCCCGGCGGCGCGGCCAAAGGCCTGGCGGCCGCAGAGATAGAGCAGGGGCGTCAGCAAAAGGTAGGAGGCCAGGTTGACGATCATGCCCGACATCTCGATGTCGCGCGCCAGCAGGAAGACCAGGTAGGCCAGGATGCCGAAGCCCGGCGGGTAGGTGAGGTGGGCGGCGCCGGAGATGGTGTAGCCTTGGCCCGCCATGAAGTTGTGCATGGGCAGTAGGCAGCGCAGGGAGTCGGAGCCCAGGTTGGGGTTCCCGAGGAACAGGGGCAGGGCCAGGGCGGCGGCCAGGGCCACCATGCCCGCCAGCAGGGCGGCGGCCAGCAGGGGGCTGGCCGCGCCCGGGGGCGGGGCCGCCTGGGTAATGGCCTGGTCCGGCCCTGGCCGGTGGCGGGCGGGTTTCATGGGCCGCTCCGCCGGGGCGGGGGAGCGTCATCCAGCAGGCGCGCGATGACCTGGGCCGCCTGCTCCAGGCTGTCCACCACGTGGTGGGGGGCCGGCCCGGGCAGCAGCTCCTGCTGGCGCCCCTGGCCGGTGCGCACCAGCATGCTCACCGCCCCCACGGCCCGGCCCATCTCCACGTCGGCCCGCTTGTCGCCGATGACAAAGCACTGGCTGGGGTCGAAGCCGTGCTCCGCCGCCGCCTGCTCAACCAGCCCCGGGGCCGGCTTGCGGCAGGCGCAGCCTTCCTCTGGGGCGTGGGGGCAATAATAGGCCCCGTCCAGGTGCAGGCCCTCGGCGGCCAAGAGCTGGCGCAGGCGCTGGTGCACCGCCCACAGGTCTTCCTCGCTGAAATAGCCCCGGCCCAGGCCAGACTGGTTGCTGACCATCAACAGGCCCAGCCCCAGGCGCCGCATGGCCTTGAGGCCCGCCGCCGCCCCGGGCAGCAGCTCCACGCCGGCCGGGTCGCTCAGGTAGTGGCGGTCGGCCATGATGGTGCCGTCGCGGTCCAGGAGCACGTAGCGCTTGGCCATCACGGCTGGCCCAGGGGCCGGGCCGGCACCCCGCCCACCAAGGCGCCGGCGGGCACGTCGGCCAGCACCACCGCCCCGGCCCCCACCACGGCCCAGGCCCCGATGGTGACCAGTTGCTTGACCACGGCCCCGGCGCCTATATGGGCGCCGGTGCCCACGCGCACGGTGCTGCACAGGCGGGCGCCGCTGGCCAGGTGCACGTGGTCGGCGAGCTGGCAGTCATGCTCCACCAGGGCCTGGCTGTTGACGATGACGTTCTGCCCCAGGCTGGCCCCGGCGTTGACCGCGCAAAGGGGAAAGAGCTGGCAGCCCTGGCCCACCACGGCCCGGGGCGATTGGAAGGCCGTGGGGTGCCTGAAGGTCAGGGGGGTGAGCCCGGCGGCCAGGCCCTGGGCGAAGAGACGGGCGCGGGGTTGGTTGTGGCGCACGCCGCCCAGGCCCACCAGGAAGTGGCGCACCCCCTGGCCCACCACCTCGGCCAGCCTGTCGTCGCCGCCCAGCACCGGCACGCCGTAGATGTCTGTGCCCTGCTTGGCCGGATCGGAGTCCAGGATGGCCACCGGCCGGGCCGCGCCCGATTCCAGTAGTCCGTCGATCAGCACCCGGGCGTGGCCGCCCCCGCCCAAGAGCAGGCAGCGCGGGGCCTGGTCGTTCATGGCTGCTCCTCCTCCGGGGCCAGGTCGTGGAAACGTTTGTTGATGAGCCCCGGCCCCAGGTCCACGGCCTTGAGGCGCCCCAGGATGGCGCCCACGGGGTCGGGCCGCCAGTAGGGGTTGACCAGGTTGTCGAGCCCTTGCCGGAAGGCCGGCGAACAGGCCCTCTCGAGGCCCTGGGCTATGTCCTGGCGCTGGCAGGGCACGTCAATGACGTTGGCCGCCCGCAGGCGTCCGTCCTGGCGGGTGCCGATGTTCACCACCGGCAGCTTGAAGGAGGGCGCCTCGATGATGCCGCTGCTGGAGTTGCCCACCATGGCCGCCGAAATGTCCATGAGGCTGAAGTAGGCCTGGGTGCCCAGGTTGTCGCCGATGACCGCGCCGGGCCGGGCGGCCACGAACTCCTTGAAGCGCCGGGCCAGGGCCACCCCTCCGGCGTCGGCGTTGGGCAGGGAGAAGACCAGGGGCCGCGCTTGGCCGGCCAAGGCGGCCAGCAGCTCCTCGGCCTGGTCCAGGGGCGTGGCGGCGGCCAGGGTCTCGGGGTGGAAGGTGACCAGCAGGGGGGCCGGCTCCAGGGCCAGGCCCAGGCGGGCCTCCAGGGCGGCCCGGTCCAGGGGCTTGATGGCCTCCAGGTTGACCAGGCCCAAGGCCCCGGAGACCGTCACCCGCCAGGGCTCCTCGCCCATCTGCGTCACCCGGTGGGCGTACTCCCGGGTGGCCACGAAGTGCAGGTGGCTGAGCTTGGTCATGGCGTGGCGGAAGGCGTCGTCCAGGGCTCCCTGGGTCAGCTCGCCGCCGTGCAGGTGGGCCAGGGGCAGCTTGAGCGGCGCCGCCGCGCAGGCCGCGGCGAACATCTCGAAGCGGTCGCCCAGGACCAGAAGCAGGTCCGGCCCGAGCTGGTGCAGCACCGGGGCCAGGCGCCCCACGGCCAGGCCCAGGGAGCCGGCCACGTCCAGGGGCGTGTCGCCTTCCAGCAGGGTCTCCACGCGGGCGGCGATGGGCAGGCCCTCGGCCTCGATCTCGGTCACCGTCAGCCCGAAGCGGGGGCAGAGGTGCATGCCCGAGACGATGAGCAGAAGCTCCAGGCCGGGCTCGGCCAGGATGCCGCGCAGCAGGGGGCGGTAGATGCCATAGTCGGCCCGCGAGGTGGTGACCACCCCGATGCGCCTGGGCGCGGGTGCCCCTGGACCGCCCGCGCGCCTCTCAGGCCCGGCCATGTTTCTCCTCCAGCACCAGGCGGGCCAGGCGCAGGTCCCAGGCCGTGTCCACGTCCAGGGAGCGCTCCGGCGGCATGACCAGGGCCAGGGTGCCCTGGTCCAGCAGGGCCGGGCGGCCGAGCAGCTTCTCCCGGCTCACCAGGTAGATGGCCCCGTTGAGGGCGTAGACGGCCGGCAGGTCCTGGCGGCGCAGGTAGCCCGGCGGGGTGGGCAGAAAGGGCCGTAGCCGCCCCTGCTCGTCCAGGGTGTGCATGAGGTAGGGATGGCCGGGGGCCTTTTGCACGCTCACCACCGAGTCGGCCCCCCGCGCGCGCGCCAGGGCCAGGGCGTCGTCAATGTCCCCCGCCTCGCGCAGGGGCGAGGTGGGCTGCAACAACAGCACCCAACGCGGCCGGTAGTCCTGGTTCTGCTCCAGCCAGGCCACGGCGTGCAGGATCACGTCAATATGGGGCGAGTCATCCTGGGCCAGGGCCGCCGGGCGCGGGAAGGGCACCTCGGCCCCCCAGTCCCGGGCGGCCTGGGCTATTTCCGGGTCATCGGTGGAGACCACCACCCGGGGCCGGCAGGCGGCCTCGCTGGCGGCCTTGATGCTCCAGGCGATAAGAGGCCGGCCGGCCAGGGGCAGCAGGTTCTTGCGCGGCAGGCCCTTGGAGCCTCCCCGCGCCGTGATGAGGGCCAGCACCTGGCCGTTGTCGTCTTGCCCCTGGGGTTCGCCGCCCATGCCCCGCCTTTCGTCCCGCGTGCCTTGGTCAGGGAATTCTACAACTATACCGCCCCCGCCCACATGAAAAAACCCTCAAGCCCCGGCCCGGGCGGGCCGATAAACCAGGCGAAGGGCGCGCATCGCGCCGGCCTCCTGGGCAAAAAATACAGCCGCCCGCCCTTGCCGTCCCTGGCAAAACTTACCCCCCCCGCCCGGACCGGGCGGGGTCCTCTTTTGTAACCAACCGCAAATACGCACCTAATTATTTCCGTCCTCGGATGGCACCAGGCTTGCTTCCCGGGTGGTCAGCACCATCACGCTCAGGGAGGAGCCAGTGCAACCTCAGATCAGCGCCCTAGACCCCGGCCAGACCCTCAACACCGCCTTCAAGGGCGTTCGCCGGGGGGGCTCGGGCAGCCCCTTCGAAGAGATCATGGCCCAACTCACCCAGGCCGGCTTGTCCGGCCGGCAGACGGCCACGGCCCAGGCCAGCGCCAGCGTGGCCCCGGCCGAGACCGCGACCAACGATACCCTGACCGCCCAGGAAACCCCCATCCAGCGCCTGGGCAGCGCCCTGCGCCAGAGCGGCCAGTCCCTGGACAACTGCCAGGTGGCCGCCGCCGACCGCGACAAGCTGGAGCGGGTGCTGGTGCAGTCGGGCTACAGCCTCCAGGACGCCCGCCAGCTCATGGACCGGGCCAGCAACCCCGACGGCAGCGTGAACCTGGGGGCGCTTTTCGCCAATCTATCCCAGTACCTGCCAACCCAGGGCACCCAACTGCTCCTCAACCAGGAGGATGCGCCCCTGCTGACCCAGGTGCTCAAGGACCTGGGCCTGGACCAGGACAAGATACAGCAGTTCATGGACAACCTGCCCCGTCAGGGCGAAAAGCTGGTGGTGCAGGGCCTGCCGGGGCTGCTGGCCCAGGCCGACCCCCAGCAGACCAAGAGCGTGGACCAGGGCATCCTGCGCGACCTCCTGGGCCGCCTGGGCCTGGAGCAGGCCCAGGTGCAAGGCCTGGTGAGCCGGGCCACCGACAGCCAGGGGCGCACCACGCCCCAGGCGGTGCTGGCCCTGTTCTCCGTGGCCGCCCAGGGCCAGGACCAGGGCCTGGGGCAGAGCCTGGAGGACCTGGCCAGCCGCCTGCTACTGGCCAAGAACGGCCAATCCAAGGCCGGCGGGGCCGACCAACTGCGGGCCAAGGTCATCCAGACCCTACAGAAGATCGAGGCCCAGGTGGCCAGCCAGACCCAGTCCCTGTCCCGCCACTGGCAGCAGGCCTATGAGCAGGCCGAGGCGGCCCTCAATGGCCAGGGTTTGGGCCAGGGCGGCGAGCAGGGCCTGGCCCTGGGACAGAACAACCCACAGGGCCTGCCCCTGGGCCAAGGCCTGGGGCTAGCGGCCATGCTGCGCCAAGCCCTGCAAGGCCAGGACGGCGGCCTGGAGCAGGCGCCCCAGATGGCCGGGGCCCAGGTCCTGGCCTCCAAGACGGCGGCCCAGGTGTTGGCCGGTTCCCACGAGCTGGCCGCCAGCCAGGCCGAGGGGCAGGCCAAGGCCGCGGGCGGCCAGGGCACGGCGGCGGCCGGCGAGGCGCTGGCCGAGGCCGAGGCGCCCCAGGCGGCCACCCCCCGGCCGGTGGCCCAGGCCCAGGCCGGCTCCGATCTGGGCGCCCTGAGCCAGGGCCTGACCCAGGCCGACGAGGCCCTGCCCGCCCGCTCGGTGCTGCCGGGCTACGTGGTGCGCCAGGTGGGGCAGCAGATGGCCCAGATGGTGGCCCGCCAGGAGAACAGCCTGCGCCTGGAGCTAAAGCCCCCCAGCCTGGGCGAGGTGAGCCTGGAGCTGACCGTCAAGGACGGGGTGGTCAAGGCCACCATGCTCACCGACACCGTGGCCGCCAAGAACATCCTGGAGAGCGGCCTGGACCAGCTTAAGCAGCAGTTGGACATGCAGGGGCTCAAGGTGGAGCGGGTGGAGATCATGGTCAACCCCGACGCCCAGCGCCAGGAGGCCCAGGCCCAGAGCGGCTTCGGCCGGCGCCGCCAGGGCGCTGGGGGGCAGGGCGGCGGCGCCGCGGACCCCCTGGAGGGCCTGGAGTCCGCCGAGGCCGTCCTGGCCGGCCAGACCGCCGCCAGCGGCCGCATCAATCTTTTCGCCTAGGAGGAAGGCCCATGGCCATCAGCCCCACCTATACCGGCCAGGTATACGACTCCAGCACCACCACGGCCAAGACCACCGGCAACACCACCGGCATGGGCCAGGACGCCTTCCTCAAGATGTTCATGGCCCAGATGACCCACCAGGACCCCCTGAACCCCATGGACAACACCCAGTTCACGGCCCAGTTGGCCCAGTTCAGCAGCCTGGAGCAGCTCACCAAGATCAACAAGTCCCTGGAGGGCATCAGCTCCCTGCCCGACGCTCTGGCCCAGTCCCAGGCCCTGGGCTACCTGGGCAAGGCCGTCACCTTCAGCGGCAACCAGATCCTGGCCACCGACGACCAGGTCAGCGGCTCCAGCTACACCCTGGCCTCGGCCGCCTCGGTCAAGGTCATCGTGCAGAACTCCAGCGGCCAGACGGTCTACGAAAAGGACCTGGGCCAGCAGACCGCCGGGGCCCACGACTTCCAGTGGAACGGCTACACAGACGCCGGCAAGGTGGCGCCCAACGGCACCTACACCCTCTACGTGGTGGCCACCAACAGCCAGGGCAACGCCGTGAAGGTCAGCGATCAGCAAATGACGGCCCAGGTGACCGGCTACAAGAAGGGCACCGACGGCAAGGGCTACCTGATGGTGGGCAGCAACACCGTGGCCCTGGACAAGGTGGTGGCGGTCAAGCAGGTCACCACCAAGACGGCCAGCAGCCAGACCAGCGACTCCAGCAGCTCGTCGCTTAGCGACAGCGCCCTGGCCTACATCAAGAGCCTGTTGGGGTTGAGCAGTTAAGCAACCAGGCGTCCGCCACGGGGCGGCGCGGGACAGAAATCAAGTCGGCGGCTTCAAGCGGGTGGAACCGCGGCAGCCAGGCCCCCGGGACCGGGTGGCGCAACAGAAAGGAATCAAACGATGGGCATGCTTTCAGCCATGTATTCCGGCGTCGCCGGCCTCAACGCCCACGGGCGGGCCTTAAGCAGCGTGGCCGACAACGTGGCCAACCTGAGCACCCACGCCTTCAAGGCCTCGCGCTCCAACTTCGGCGACATCATGGTGCACTCGCTGTCCAGCGGCGGGGCGGTCTCCAACCAGGTGGGCACCGGCTCGCGGGTGCTCAACGTGCAGTCCATGATGACCCAGGGCTCCCTGGAGACCACCGACGTCTCCACCGACCTGGCCATCAACGGCAAGGGCTTCTTCGGGGTGCGCCGGGTCTCCACGGTCACCGGCACCGGGGCCACCAACACCAGCCAGACCACCAGCACCGGCAACGTGGGCGGCCTGTACTACACCCGCGCCGGCCAGTTCCTCCTGGACAAGGAGGGCTACATGGTCAACCCCAACGGCTTGCGCCTGCAGGGCTACAACGTGGACAGCGAGGGCAACCTGACCCAGTTGCCCACCGATCTGCGCATCATCACCCAGCAGTCCGACGCCATCCCCACCACGGCCCTGGACCTGAGCGTCAACCTGGACGCCGAGGACACCAAGACCTTCGCCCACACCACCGGCCTCAACCCCAGCGACCTGGACACCTGGAACTACACCACCTCCAGCCGGGTCTACGACTCCCTGGGCGTGGCCCACAACCTCTCGCTCTACTTCCAGAAGCTCACCGACGCCCCCACCGTCACCCCCACCGGCACGGCCACGGTCTGGCGGGTGAGCATGTATGAGAACGACGACGGCACCCTCACCCCGGTGCCCACGGCCAAGCCCGACAACACCTTCTATCTGTGCTTCGACACCGACGGCCACCTGCTGGGCACCACCGATTACTTCAACGGCGCCGCCGCCACCCGCGACATCTATCAGTCGCGGGCCAGCGTGGCCGACCCCACGGCCGGCACCGGCACGGTCGTCAGCAACAGGATCGGCGAGAACCTGAGCTTCACCGGCCAGGGCAGCCAGCAGACCTACGAGACCGCGTGGTCCATGTCCATGAATACGGGCGGCGTTTGGCCCGCCACCATGCAGATCGTCATCGGCGGCACCACCTACACCAGCGGCGCCGTGGCCAGCGCCAACGCCGCCGCCCAGGCCCTGGCCGCGGCCATCAATGCCGACACCGGCGCCAACACCAACTTCTTCGCCGTGGTGGACACAACCGGCGCCAACCCCACTCTGAAGATTTTCGCCGATGGCGGCTCCACCTACACCGTCAGCCCCGTGGCTTCGGCCAACTGGCTCACCGGCGGCACTGACGCCCAGTGGACCATGGGCGACGCGATCAACACCATCAACGGCGCCAGCCAGGCTTCCCAAGGCATCTTCATCCCCGGCGTGGGCAACGCCGGCTCGGTGACCATCAACGGCACCACCGTCACCTGGACCGCCGCCAGCACCCTGGCCAACATCCGCGACGCCATCAACGCCAACGCCATCCTGGCGCCCCTGGTCACCGCCCGGGTGGACGGCACCCAGATCGTCATCACCGCCGACAACAACGGCAGCCAATACAACTACACCATCACCGGCACCGGCACCGGCACCGTCGTGCCCACCACCCACATGCGCGGCGGCCTGGCCGACTCCACGGCCACCGGCGTGCAGGCCACCACGGCGCTGAACACCGACGGCAGCTCCTCCCTGGTCCTGCAGCGCACCACCACCGGCGCCAGCCAGACCCTCACCATCGCCACCACCGACACCCTGGGCGCCAGCCAGGGCCTCAACTTCGCCCTGTGGAACCAGACCGAGTTCGCGGCCAACGCCGAGGGCAGCCCCACCAGCGAGACCGAGGGCAAGCGCACCTTTGCCTTCAGCTTCACCGGCGCCACGCCCAACCAGGAGATCGTCATCAGCTTCAAGCCCGACGCGGCCAGCGCCTCCACCCAGTCGGCGGGCTCCAGCGAGACCTTCTACCTCTACCAAAACGGCGCCCCCCGGGGCACCCTGCAATCCCTGAACATCTCCCGCGACGGGCTCATCACCGGCCAGTTCAGCAACGGCACCCTGCAAACCCTGGGGGCGGTGGTGCTCACCAACTTCTTCAACGCCGAGGCCCTGCAGCGCGAGGGCGAGAACCTGTGGGCCGCCACCCTGGCGGCGGGCTCCCCGGTGGTCAACCGCCCCGGCCAGGCCGGCGTGGGCCAGGTGGAATCCGGCGCCCTGGAGCAGTCCAACGTGGACCTGGCGGCGGAATTCGTCAAGATGATCAACTACCAGCGCGCCTTCCAGGCCAACAGCAAGACCATCAGCACCACCGACGAGATGCTGGCCGAGCTCATCAACCTCAAGCGCTAACCTCCGCACCCCACCCCCGCCCCGCCCCCACCGCCGGGGGCGGGGCGGGGTCCGCCCTGGCCCCGCCTCTGTCAATCTATTGACCATGACGCATTCTTGACGATGCGGCCGGGTTGCCCCCCCGCGGGCGCCTCCAAGACAATATGCTGATATAACGCGCTAATGTGCGACGGCCTCGCCCGGGGCCGCTGGCACGGCCCTTGCTGTGACCCTGGGAGAGGCCCTTTGGCCCCCCAGGCCCCGGCGCGCGCCCCGCCGCCGTTGGCCGTGCAACCTTGACCCGTGGCCGCATTAAAAGGAGCGCTCCATGCCCGAAGAAGAAGTAAAGGCCGGTGCCGAGGGGACCGAGGAGGGCAAGAAGAAGTCCGGCCTCATCAAGCTGATAATCATGGGCGTGGGCGCCCTGTTGATCCTGGGCGGCGGCGGCTTCGCGGCCTACAAGTTCTTCTTCGCCAAGCCCGACGCCCCCCCGGCCGCCGAGGGCAAGGCCGAGGCGGGCAAGGAAGAAAAGAAGGAAGAGAAGAAGAAGGACGCCCATGGCAAGGAGGAGAAGGCCACCCCGCCCTTTGCCCTGGAGCCCTTCATCGTCAACCTGGCCGACCCCGGCGGCAAGCGCTACCTCAAGCTCACGGTCAGCCTGGAGGTCAAGGACGACAAGCTCAAGAAGGAACTGGAGACGCGCATGCCCCAGATTCGCGACTCCATCCTGCTTCTGCTCAGCAGCAAGACCTTCAACGACATCAGCCCGGTGGCCGGCAAGATCAAGCTGCGCAACGAGGTGCTCAAGATAATCAACAACACCCTGGGCGGCGCCGGCCAGGTGCACGCCCTGTACTTCGGCGAGTTCGTCATCCAGTAGGCCCGGGCTAAAAGGCGGGGACAGGCCCATGAGCAAGATACTTAGCCAGGACGAGGTGGATGCCCTATTAAAGGGCATGAGCGGCGGCGAAATCGAGGTGGAGACCGACGCCGGCCCCGGGGCCGACGGGGTGGTGGTCTACGACCTGACCAACCAGGACCGCATCATACGCGGCCGCATGCCCACCCTGGAGATCATCAACGACCGCTTCGCCCGCCTGTTCCGCACCACCCTGAGCAGCGCCCTGCGCAAGATCGTGGACATGACCACCACCAGCGTGGACATGGTCAAGTTCGGCGAGTTCATGCGCTCGCTGCCCGTGCCCACCAGCCTGCACATCTTCAAGATGGACCCCCTGCGCGGCCATGCCATCTTCGTTTTGGAATCCAAGCTGGTCTTCAACCTGGTGGAGACCTTCTTCGGCGGGGCCGGCGGCGGCGAGGTGAAGATAGAGGGGCGCGACTTCACGGCCATCGAGCAGCAGCTCACCCGCAAGGTGGTGATGATGTCGCTCAAGGACATGGAGCAGGCCTGGAAGCCGGTGCACGAGCTTTCCATGGTCTACCAGCGCACCGAGATAAACCCCCAGTTCGCCTCCATCGTGCCGCCCTCCGACGTGGTCATCGTGGTCAAGTTCGAGCTGGAGATGGAGCACACCGCCGGCACCATCACCGTGTGCATCCCCTACTCCACGGTGGAACCCATCCGCTCCAAGCTCTACGCCGGCTTCCAGAGCGACCAGTTGGAGGTGGACCACGAGTGGATGCGCCGCTTCCGCGTGCAGCTCAGGGAGGCCCAGGTGGACGTCACCGTGGAGCTGGGCCGGGCCATGCTGCGCAGCGGCGACCTGCTCAAACTCACGGTGGGCGACGTCCTGCCCCTGGACAAGGACGTCAACGAGGCCCTGGTGGCCATGGTGGAGGGCGTGCCCAAGTTCAAGGGCCGCGCCGGCATGTCCCGGGGCAACAAGGCCTTCAAGGTGGAAAGCTTCGTCTAGCCCCCGGAGGCCTGCCCAGCGGGGGCGCGGGCCTATCGGCAATTCCCACGGACGCGGTTGGCGGTCCGGGCCTAATTCTAAGGAGCGAAAGACATGGCCGAGGAATGGGACAACGCGGGGGACGCCTCGGGCGGCGCCCTGGAGGAGTTCGGCGAGCCCAGCGAGGGCGAGGGCAAGGGCGCCCACTCCATTGACTTTATCCTGGACATCCCCCTGGAGGTCACCGTGGAGCTGGGGCGTACCTCCATGCTCATCAACGACCTGTTGCAACTGGGCCAGGGCTCGGTCATCGAGCTGAACAAGCTGGCCGGCGAACCCCTGGAGATCCTGGTCAACCGCAAGCTCATCGCCCGCGGCGAGGTCGTCGTGGTCAACGAGAAGTTCGGCGTGCGCCTGACCGACATCGTCAGCCCCATCGAGCGCGTCAAGTCCCTCGGCTAGCCGCGAGCCGCGGCGGGCGTATACGGGTCGGGTGGGGTGGTTGGACAAGCCAAGGCTGGCGGCTCCCGTGGCGGGCTCGCGGCGAAAAGTGGAACCAGCGTGTAGGGCGGGTTGGCGCAGCGTAACCCGCCAGGGGATTGATCGCATGACACAAGGAAGCACCAAATGCGCACCCCGCTGAAGGGCCTGCTGGCCGGCCTGGGGGCCGTCTGTTGGGCTGGTTTGGCCTTGGCCCAGGAGGCGGCGGCCCCGGCCCTGCCCCAGGGCGACCTCACCGGCGCCATCGTCAAGATGCTGGCGGCCCTGGCCCTGGTTTTGGCGGTGCTGGTGGGGCTGTACTGGCTCATCCGGCGTTTCCTGCCCGGCCAGATGCCGGGAGCCGCCGGCGGCGGCCTGCGCCTCATCGGGCGGCTACCCCTGGGACCCAAGAAGGGCGTGGCCCTGGTGGAGGTGGCCGGCCGGGTGCTGGTGCTGGGGCTGGCCGAGCAAAACGTCAATCTTCTGGCTACCATAGACGACCCGGAGCAGGTGCGGGGCCTCGGCGCCGGCCGGGGCGGCTTCGGCCAGGCCCTCAAGAAGGCCGCCGCCGGGGCCCAGGAGGAAAAGCCGTGAGAAGGCCGTGGGTTGTCCTGGCGGCCACTTGCGCGCTGCTGGCCCTGGCCGCCTGGCCAGCCCTGGCCGCCGAGGCCCCCCTCAAGCTGCCCTCCATCAGCCTGGGGCTGACGCCGGCCCAGGGGCCGGAGCAGGTCTCCACCGCCTTGCAGGTGGTGCTGCTCTTGACCGTGCTGACCCTGGCCCCGGCCATCCTGATAATGATGACCAGCTTCACCCGCCTGGCCGTGGTCTTTTCCCTGCTGCGCAACGCCCTGGGAACCCAGCAGATTCCCCCCACGCAGATCATCGTGGGCCTGTCTCTGTTCCTCACCTTCTTCATCATGGCCCCGGTCTTCAACCAGGTCAACGACAAGGCGCTCACGCCCTTCATGGAGGGCAAGATGAGCCAGCAGCAGTTCCTGGAGGAGGCCGGCAAGCCCATGAAGGAGTTCATGCTGCGCCAGACCCGCAAGAAGGACCTGGGCCTGTTCATGCGCATCGCCGGCGAGGAGCGCCCGGCCAACGCCCAGGCCGTGCCCATCACCAGCCTCATCCCGGCCTTTGTCATCAGCGAGCTCAAGACCGCCTTTGAGATAGGGTTTCTGCTTTACGTGCCCTTTTTGGTCATAGACATGGTGGTGGCCTCGGTTTTGCTTTCCATGGGGATGATGATGCTGCCGCCGGTGATGGTCTCGCTGCCTTTCAAGCTGATGCTCTTCGTGCTGGTGGACGGCTGGTATCTGTTGGTGGGATCGCTGGTTAAGAGCTTTTTCTAGGGAGGCGCCGATGGGCCGGGCCGGTCAAAACCACCACCACGGGCGGGCCGGCGCGCCCCAGCGGGGAGACGAGTAATTGACGCCCGAGTTCATAGTGGGCTTCGCCAAGAGCGCCGTGGAGATCACCCTGCTGCTCAGCCTGCCCATGCTGGGCCTGGGCATGATCGTGGGCCTGTTGGTCAGCATCTTCCAGGCCGTGACCCAGATCCAGGAGATGACACTCACCTTCGTGCCCAAGATATTGGCCGTGCTGGCCGGGCTACTCATGTTCGGCCCCTGGATGCTCAACAAGCTCATGGTCTACACCGCGGGGGTCTTTACCGATTTTCCGCAGTACATCCGTTAGGTTGGAGGCCAGGTCCATGCCCTTCGGCGATTTCAGCCTCGAGCAGGTGGCCAGCTTTCTGCTGGTGCTGTTGCGCTCGGCGGCCTTGATCGCCACGCTGCCCTTTTTCGGCTCGCCCAACGTGCCCGAGATGGTCAAGGCCGGCCTGGCCCTGTCCCTGGCCATCTTAATCAGCCCGGTGGTCAAGATTGACCCTGCCCTGTTGCCCCGGGATATGTGGCAAATGGCCTTCCTGGCCGTGGGCGAGCTGATGATCGGGGCCATCCTGGGCATGGTGGTGCGCCTCTTGCTCACCTCCCTGCAGATCATGGGGCAGTTGGCCGGCTTCCAGATGGGCTTCGCGGTGGCCAACGTCTTCGACCCCATGGGCGGCGGCCAGGTGGCGGTGGTGGCCCAGTTCTGCTACACCATGGCGCTTCTGGCCTTCCTGGCCGTGGGCGGGCATCTGCACTTCTTCCGCGCCCTGGCCGACAGCTTCGCGGTGGTGCCGCCGGGCGGCTTTTCCTTGAGCCGGGGGCTCTTCGAGCAGTTCATGGCCATGACCACCCAGATGTTTGTCCTGAGCATCAAGATCGGCGCCCCGGTGATCGGGGCCCTGCTCTTCACCCAGGTGGCCATGGGCGTGGTGGCCAAGACCGTGCCCCAGATGAACATTCTCGTCGTGGGCTTTCCGGTGACCATCACCGTGGGCATGATCTTCTTGTCGCTCACCCTGGGCATACTGGTGCCACTGATGGCCCGGGTCTTCGAGGGCCTGGGGCCGATGCTCAATTCACTCTTGAAGGCGATGTGAGGCCATGCCGGACAAGGGCGCCCAGGACAAGACCGAAAAACCGACCAGTAGGCGCAGGCAGAAGGCCCGCGAGAAGGGCCAGGTGGCCAAGAGCGCCGAGCTGGCCAGCGTGGCGGTCCTCATGGCCGGCCTGGGCTCCCTGTACCTTTTCGGCGGCTACATCTACCACCAGACCAGCGATTTTTTGCGCCACATCCTGATGAACGCCGCCCAGGTGCGCCTGGACAGCGCCGAGATGGGCAACTTGAGCCTCACGGTCTGGGTGTTCTTTTTCAAGGTCATGGCACCGGTGATGATCGCCGTGGTGGCCGCCGGCCTGCTTAGCAACCTGGCCCAGGTGGGTTTCATCATGGCGCCCAAGCGGCTGATGCCCGACCTCAAGAAGATAGACCCCCTCTCGGGCTTCAAGCGCTGGGTCTCCCTGCGCACCGTGGTGGACATGTTCAAGAACGTGGCCAAGCTCTTGATCGTGAGCTGGGTGGCCTACCACACCGTGGCCGGCGAGTGGGACAACCTGCCCCGCCTGGGCGACATGGACCTCACGGCCTCCATGGTCTACCTGGTGGGGGTCTGCTTCCGCATCTTCTGGCGTTGCGTGCTGGCCATGCTGGTGCTGTCGCTCCTGGACTGGGCCTACCAGAAGTACGACTACGAGAAGAACCTGAAGATGAGCAAGCAGGAGGTCAAGGACGAGTTCAAGCAGTCCGAGGGCGACCCCATGGTCAAGAGCCGCATCCGCTCCATCCAGCGCGAGGCGGCCAAGAAGCGCATGATGGGCGCCATCCCCCAGGCCGACGTGGTGGTCACCAACCCCACCCACTACGCCGTGGCCCTGGCCTACCAGCCCGGCAAGATGGAGGCCCCCCAGGTGGTGGCCAAGGGCATGAACCGCATCGCGCTCAAGATCAAGCAGATCGCCGCCGAGGCCGGCGTGCCCATCATCGAGGACAAGGCGCTGGCCCAGTCCCTGTACAAGCAGGTGGAGGTGGGCCAGTCCATATCCTATGACCTCTACGAGGCCGTGGCCACCATTCTGGCCCATGTGTACCGCGGCAAGGACCGTCAACAAGAGGTGCTCCAGGCCCACCAGGGCCGGGGCGCCCTGGGATAAGGAGGCCTAGGCATGGCCCAGGCAGCGCAAGACGCCCCCCGCAGGGCCTTCACCCTGCCCAAGCTGGAGGCGGGCAACATCTCGGAGATCGGCCTGGCCGCCGGCGTGGTGGCCATCCTGGTGGTGATGATCCTGCCCCTGCCCACCTTCCTGCTGGACATACTGCTGGCCTTCAACATCACCTTCGCCCTGGTGATACTGCTCACCGGCATGTACACCCTTAAGCCCCTGGACTTCTCGGTCTTCCCCTCGGTGCTGCTGGTCACCACGCTCTTCCGCCTGTCCTTGAACGTGGCCGCCACCCGCCTGGTGCTCCTGCACGGCGACGAGGGCACGGCGGCCGCCGGCCAGGTCATCCGGGCCTTCGGCATGTTCGTGGTGGGCGGCAACTACTTCGTGGGCCTGGTGGTCTTCGTCATCCTGGTCATCATCAACTTCATCGTCATCACCAAGGGCGCCGAGCGCATCGCCGAGGTGAGCGCCCGCTTCACCCTGGACGCCATGCCCGGCAAGCAGATGGCCATTGACGCCGACCTGAACGCCGGCCTGATAGACGAAGACGACGCCCGCTCCCGCCGCAAGGAGATCAGCCGCGAGGCCGACTTCTACGGCTCCATGGACGGCGCCAGCAAGTTCGTGCGTGGCGACGCCATCGCCGGCATCATCATCGTCATCACCAACATCCTGGGCGGCCTGGCCGTGGGCATGCTGCAAAAGGGCATGGACTTCGCCACCGCCGGGGCCACCTACGTGGTGCTGACCGTGGGCGACGGCCTGGTCACCCAGATACCGGCGCTGATTATCAGCACGGCGGCCGGCATCATGGTCAGCCGGGCCGCCAGCGACCTCTCCCTGGGGCGCGAGTTCACCAAGCAGTTTTCCATGCAGCCCAAGGCCATCGGCATCGCCGGCGGCATCGTCTTCTGCTTCGGCCTGGTGCCGGGCCTGCCCCACATCGCCTTCATGGTGCTGGGCGCCGGGGTGAGCAGCCTGGCCTACGTGCTGATGAAGGCCCAGAAGGCCGCCGCCGGCCGCGAGCTCATGGAGCAGGCCACCCGGCCGGCCCCGCCCCCGCCCGGGCCGGAGCAGGTGGAGGCCCTTTTACCCCTGGACGTGCTGGAGCTGGAGGTGGGCTACGGTCTCATCCCCCTGGTGGACGAGGAGCAGAACGGCGACCTGTTGGAGCGCATCCGCTCCATCCGCCAGCAACTGGCCCTGGAGATGGGCATCGTGGTGCCGCCCCTGCACGTGCGCGACAACTTGCAGCTCAAGCCCGGCGGCTACTCCATGCTCATCAAGGGCAACGAGGTGGCCCACGGCGAGCTGATGATAGATTACTTCCTGGCCATGGACCCCGGCGACGCCAAGAAGGCCCTCGAGGGCATACCCACCCGGGAGCCGGCCTTCAACCTGCCGGCCCTGTGGATACCCGCTGGCCGCCGCGAGGAGGCCCAGTTCTCGGGCTACTCGGTGGTGGACCTCTCCACGGTCATCGCCACCCACCTCACCGAGGTCATCCGCTCCCACTCCGACGAGCTCTTGGGCCGCCAGGAGGTAAGCCGCCTCTTGGAGAACCTCAAGAAGACCACCCCCAAGGTGGTGGACGAGCTCTTGGGCCTCTTGAGCCTGGGGGGGGTGCAGAAGGTGCTGCAAAACCTGCTCAGGGAGCGGGTAAGCATCCGCGACCTCTTGACCATCGGCGAGACCCTGTGCGACTACGCCATTCTCACCAAGGACCCGGACGTGCTCACCGAGTACTGCCGCCAGAAGCTGGCGCGCAGCATACTCAAGTCCATCATGGGACCGGGGGTGCGCGACCTGCACGTCTTGACCCTGGACCCGGGGGTGGAGGACGTCATCACCGCCGGCATCCAGCAGACCGACCACGGCACCTACCTGTCCGTGGACCCGGACAAGGTGCAAAAGATCATCACCGGCCTCAACCGCCAGATCGAGGCCTTCGGCCAGTTGGCCCAGCCGCCGGTGGTCTTGTGCTCGCCGGTGGTGCGCCGCCACTTCCGGCGCATCGTGGAGCGCTTCGTGCCCACCCTGTCGGTGCTTAGCCACAACGAGCTGGTCACGGACATGAACGTCCACTCGGTGGGCACCATAAAGCTGGGGGCCTAGGGCAATGGCAGAAAGCTTGACTCAGCCCGCAAAGGCGCTCTTACCCCCCTCGCCCCTTTCAGGGGAGAGGGTTGGGGTGAGGGGTGCCCTAAGAAAAATCCCCCTCACCCTTCCCTCTCCCCCAGTGGGGGAGAGGGTCAATAAGGAATGGTCTGCCCCTGAGGGTATTGGCGGAGTTGCCTCATGCGGGTGATGCGCTTCACGGCCCCCACCATGGCCCAGGCCATGCGCCAGGTGCGCCAGAGCCTGGGGCCCGACGCGGTGATCCTCTCCACCGGCCGGCTGCCCGGCGGCGGGGTGGAGATCTCGGCGGCGATGGACCAGGCCCTCAGCGCGGCGGCTGGTGGCGGCGCCCCGGAGCCCCAGGCGGCCCCGGCGCCGGACCCTGACCCGGCCCCCGCCGGTCCCGGCCTGGAGGACTTGGCCCGGCGCGTGGACGGCCTCTCCGGCCTGGTCTCCCGCCACCTGGTTATGAGCGAGGCGGCGGGCGGCTTCGCGGCCCGGCCCGAGGTGGCCCCCCTCTACACCCATCTCATGGAGCAGGAGGTGGACCCGGCCATCATCGCCGAGCTTCTGGGCGACCTGGCGGCGCCGGGCGGCCAGAACCTCTTGCCCCGGCTGGCCATCCGCCTCAAGAAGCTCTTGCAGGTCAGCCCTGGCCCCCGCCTGGGGACCGAGCGCCCGGCGGTGTGGGCCTTGGTGGGTCCCACCGGCGTGGGCAAGACCACCACCGTGGCCAAGTTGGCCGCCACCTACGGCCTCAAGCACCGGCTCAAGGTGGGGCTCATCACCCTGGACACCTTTCGCATCGCCGCCCCGGAGCAGCTCATGGTCTATGGCCGCATCATGGACCTGCCAGCCAAGGTGGCGGCCACGGCGGCGGAGTACGCCCAGGCCGTGGCCGAGCTTAATGACCGCGACCTGGTGCTGGTGGACACCGTGGGGCGCTCCCAGAGCGACCAGGAGAACCTGGCCGAGCTCAAGGCCGTGCTGGCCGGGGTGCCGCGCACGCTGTGCCACCTGGTGCTGGCCTGCCCCACCCGTGGCGCCGACCTCAAGCTGGCCCTGGAGGGCTTCGGCATCTTCGAGCCCCAGAGCCTGATCTTCACCAAGCTGGACGAGACCCGCACCTTCGGCCCCATCCTCAACCTGGTGGTGAAAAGCGGACGGCCGGTGAGCTACCTGGCCAACGGCCAGAGGGTGCCCGACGACCTGGAGGAGGCCACCCGCGAGGGGCTGGCCAAACGGCTGTTGCCGCCCCGCGGCGGCCTGCAAACGAGCTGAGCAAGGAGACCCCCCATGGACCAGGCTCAATCCCTAAGGCGTTTGGCGGCCCAGAGACGGCTGCCCAAGGCCCCCGCGCTACCCCTGCGCACCCTGACCGTCACCAGCGGCAAGGGCGGCGTGGGCAAGACCAGCGTGGTGGTCAACCTGGGCCTGGCCTTGGCGCGCCTGGGGCGCAAGGTGCTGATAATAGACGCCGACCTGGGTCTGGCCAACGTTGACGTGGTGCTGGGTCTCAACCCGGCCTACACCATCGGCGATGTGCTCAATGGCAGCAAGACCATCCAGGAGGTGCTGGTGGAGGGGCCGGGCGGCATCCAGATATTGCCGGCGGCCAGCGGGGTCAGCGAGCTATCCAATCTCTCCAGCGACGAGAAGCTCCTCATTTTGCAGGAGCTGGACTCCTTCGAGACCTTGGCCGACCTGGTGATAATTGACACGGCCGCCGGCATCAGCGACACGGTCTTGTACTTCAACCTGGCCGCCCAGGACCGCCTGGTGGTGGCCACCGGCGAGCCCACCAGCCTCACCGACGCCTACGCGCTGATCAAGGTGCTCTACACCCAGCACCAGGAGCGGCGCTTCAAGCTGGTGGTCAACAACGTCAAGAACGAGGCCGAGGCCAAGGCGGTGTACCGCAAGCTCTCCATGGCCGCCGACCACTTCCTGGGCGGGTTGTCCATAGATTACCTGGGGTTCATCCCCTCCGACCCGGCGGTGAGCAAGGCGGTGATCCAGCAGCGGGCCCTCTTGGAGGCCTTTCCCAACTCGCTGGCGGCCCGGGGCATCGAGCAGTTGGCCAAGGCCTTCCTGCGCACTCCCATGGACCAGGGCGACGGCAACATCAAGTTCTTCTGGCGCAGACTGGTGGAGATGTCGTAACATCCATTCACAGGTCCGCCGGGCCGCCAGGGAGCGGAATGCCCTGGGCCGGCGGCGCGGGGCTTCGGCCGGGAGGCCGAGGTGGTAGTGGGAGGCACACGGGCGGACAAGGCGGGGGGCGCCAGGGGTCACACGGCCAGGGGACATGAACGGCTACACCGACAAGGACCCCAGACCCAGCAAGGCTGGCTACGACGCGGCGGAGCGCGAGGCCCTGATCCTGGAGCACACGCCGCTCATCCGCTACGTGGCCGGACGCATAGCCATGCGCCTGCCCTCCCACGTGCCCCTGGAGGACCTCTACAGCGCCGGGGTGCTGGGCCTGATTGACGCCGTGGACAAGTTCGATCCGCGTCAGAACGTCAAGTTCAAGACCTACGCCGAGTTCCGCATCCGGGGCGCCATCCTGGACGAACTCAGGGCCATGGACTGGGTGCCCAGGAGCGTGCGCAAGAAGTCCAGCAGGCTGGAGGACACCTACCACAAGGTACAGAGCCAACTGGGCCGGGCCGCCAGCGACGAGGAGGTGGCCCAGGCCCTGGGCGTGAGCCTGGAGGAGTTCTTTCACCTACTGGACGAGGTCAAGGGGGTCAACCTGCTCAGCCTGGACGACCAGAACAGCCCCCTGGCCAATTTGGACTCGGAGCAGGTGCTGGAGGCCTTGGGGCGCGAGGACAACGAGGACCCCCTGACCCAACTGGGTCTGGCCGAGCTCAGGCGGGCGGTGGCCTCGGCCATCGAGGGCCTGCCCGAAAAGGAAAAATTGGTGGTATCATTGTATTATTATGATGAACTCACCATGAGGGAGATTGGCGAGGTCCTGGGCTACACCGAATCCCGGATCAGCCAGATGCACACCAAGGCCATCCTGCGATTGCGGGCCCGTCTGCGCGACGTGGCGGCCGCCTGACCCTTAAGGCGCGGAGAGAGCGATGCCAGTTGATACCAAAATGAAGGTCCTGGTGGTGGACGACTTTTCCACCATGCGGCGAATCGTCAAGAACATCCTGCGCCAACTGGGCTTCGAGAACATCGTGGAGGCCGACGACGGGCAGACCGCGGTGCGCAAGCTGGAAAGCGAGCGCATTGACTTCGTAATCAGCGACTGGAACATGCCCAACATGAGCGGCCTGGAGCTCTTGAAGTGGGTGCGCAGCCACGACGAGTTCAAGGACCTGCCCTTCCTCATGGTCACCGCCGAGGCCCAGAAGGAGAACGTCCTGGAGGCGGTCAAGGCCAAGGTGAGCAACTACATCGTCAAGCCCTTCACCGCCGAGACCTTGAGCGAGAAGATCGAGAAGATATTCCCCTAGGCGGCGGGCCGGCCGCGGGCGGCTGGTGACGGCGGCCTTGGGGTCCCGGTGGCGGCCACCTCCAGTGGGATACGGCGGCGGGCGCGGGCAGACCCGCTCTGGCCGCGGAGACTGATCTGGCATGGAAATACCCCTGGTCACGCCTGGCAAGGAGGAGGAGCCCCGGCGCAAGGTGCTGGACCAGAGCCAGGTCATGGCCGAGGCCTTTGACGAGGACGTGCTGGCCGAGATCGAGCGCCGCCTGGACCGCGAGGAAGGCCCCGTGCCCGGGGGGGCCGGCGAGAAGGTCGAGCTGGACAAGGCCGACCTGCCCATCCTGGAGATGCCCGTCCCCCAGGCCCCGCCCCCCGAGGTGGAGGTGGACCTGGCCGGCGAGGCCCCCAGCCTGGCGGCCATGCCCGTGGAGGCCCCCACGGAAGAGGAGGCCCCGGCCCCCAAAAAGCGCCTGGGCCTGTTCCTGGGCCTGGGCGCCGGGGTGGCCCTCCTGGCCGTGGGCGCGGTGGGCGCCTGGCTTTACCTCAAGAAGCCGGCCCCGGCCCCCGCGCCCGCGCAGGCCCCCTTGGCCAGCCTGCCGGCCGAGGCCCCGGCCGAGAAGCCGCCCGAGGCGCGTCCCGAGCTCAACTACAAGCTGGAGCCCTTCCTGGTGCCCCTGCTCAAGAGCAAGGACGGCGGGCGGCTGCTGCTGATCTCCCTGAGCCTGGAGGTGGGCGACCCCAAGGTGCGGGACCTCCTGAATCCCCGCAAGGTGGCCATGCGCGATCTGATCTACCGCCTGCTGCGCGACCGCCCGGCCGACGAGATCAAGAGCGCCCGCACCAAGCACTTGCTGGAGACCCAGATCAAGACCGAGCTTAACCACTACCTGGGCGCCGAGGTGATAACCCAGGTGCGCTTCACCGATTTCGTGATAACCGGCTAGCCCCCGGGGGGCGGCCAGACCGAGGTTCAACATGGGCGACGGCGCCATCAACCTGCCCCAGGTGATCCAGCAGTCCGGCGACGTCAGCCGCCTGCAGGAGGTGGTGCAGCGCGCCGGCGAGCAGCAGCAGATGGCCGCCGCCGCCGAGGCCTTGCGCCAACAGCGCCACGAGCGCGCCTCGGTGCAGCGCTCCGACCGCGCCGGTGCCCAGAACAGGGTGCGCGCCGACCAGCGCGGCGCTGGGCAGTCCCCACCCCAGCCCCAGCGCCGGGGCGCCAGCCGCAAGCCAGGCCAACCCCCGGAGGAGCCCCCCGCCACCCCCGGGGGCGGCGGCGTGCTGGACGTGGTGGTGTGATGGACTGGCTGTGGTGGCCGCAACTGGCCCTGGACCTGGTCTTGCTGGCCGGCCTGGGGGTGCTGTTGTGGCGCCTCAGGGGAGGGAGCGGTTCCCGGCCGGCCACCCCGGCCGACCTGCAACGCTTCATCGCCGAGGCCGCCCGCCTAAGCCAGGACTTCGACCGCCTGCTGGCCGAGAAGCGCGAGCTGGTGGGCACCACCCTGAAGACCCTGGATGACCGCATCGCCCACTTGCAGGCCATGGTCAGCCAGATCAAGAACCCCCCGCGTGCCCAGGCCCCCAGCCAGGCCCCAGCCCCAGCCCCAGCCCCGGCCCAGACTCCCGTCCCCCCGGCCGCCCCGGCGGCCAGCCCCGGCGGCCAGGACTTCCGCGCCCTGGTGCTCCAGTTGGCCGGCCAGGGCAAGAGCGCCCAGGAGATCGCCAGCGCCACCGGCCGGCCACGGGGCGAGGTGGAGCTGGTGCTGGGGCTCACCGGCCAGAGCTAGGCAAGAACTTCCCCGCCGTCAAGGGCCGGGCGCCAAGACCTTGGAGGCCGCCCC
Source organism: Desulfarculus sp. (assembly GCA_016218705.1). Lineage (GTDB taxonomy): Bacteria > Desulfobacterota > Desulfarculia > Desulfarculales > Desulfarculaceae > JACRDC01. The sequence goes on along the minus strand of JACRDC010000013.1, from coordinate 10,724 downwards.
GGCCCGCCAAGGGCCCCCGCCGGGGCACCACGAACCACATCTAATAAAATCATCTAGTTGGCCTGTATAATCCCGCCCGGGCGGACCTCCGAAGGGTGGCATGAAGGTTGCAACCATACCGGGCGAGTCCCTTAACTCCAGCGGTAGAGGTTGCCACATGCCCTTTGACCAAGGAATGATAGATGTCTCCCGTGCCGCCCTGCTCCAGCAGCACAACATGGACATCATCAGCAACAACCTGGCCAACGTCAACACCACCGGCTTCAAGGCCGACCGTCCCGTCTTCAGCGAGGTGTTGAGCCGCGAGGTCAGGAGCGTGCATAGCCAGGGCTCCATCAACCCCACCGACAATGTCCTGGACGTGGCCATCGGCGGCGAGGGCTTTTTCCGGGTGCAGACCGACAAGGGCATCCGGCTAACCCGCGACGGCTCTTTCAAGATGCTCGCCAACGGCACCCTGGTCAATTCCCAGGGCCTGAAGGTGCTGGGCGCGGGGGGATCGCCCATCACCCTGAACCCCCTGGGCGGCCAGGTGAGCATTGACCCCAAGGGCAATATCACCCAGGGCACCGAGCAGGTGGGCACCCTGGAGGTGGTGGACGCGGCCGACAAGAAGGCCCTGCTCAAGGAGGGCGCCAATCTCTTCGGCACCGAGGACGGCAAGACGCCGGCCACCACCACGGCCAAGGACTACACCCTGACCCAGGGGGCCGTGGAGACCTCCAATGTGGACGTGGTCGCCGAGATGGTGCAGATGATCGCCAGCTTCCGTTCCTTCGAGTCATTCCAGAAGGTGATGCAGACCGTGCAGGACATAGACAGCAAGGCCATCAACCAGGTGGGCCGGGTGGCCTAGCCGAGGCGATGGGTTTAAGGAGGATATAAGGCCATGATGCGCAGTCTTTGGACCGCGGCCACCGGCATGGGCGCCCAGCAACTGAACATGGACGTCATCAGCAACAACCTGGCCAACGTCAACACCACCGGCTTCAAGAAGAGCCGCCCCGACTTCGAGGACCTGATCTACCAGACCCTGCGCCAGCCGGGCGCCCAGTCCGCCGCTGGCCAGATGATCCCCACCGGCGTGCAGGTGGGCCTGGGCGTCAAGCCGGTGGCCATCCAGAAGCTCTTCAGCCAGGGCGACTACCAGAACACCGAGAACCAACTGGACATGGCCATCGAGGGCAAGGGCTTCTTCAAGGTGCTCAAGGTGGACGAGGAGGTCTACACCCGGGCCGGGGCCTTCAAGCTGGACCAGAACGGGGTGATCGTCAACTCCGACGGCTACCCCCTGCAACCCCAGTTCACGGTGCCCGACGGCACCACCAGCCTGACCATTGACCCCGGCGGCCAGATCACCGCCCTGGGCGCCACCGGCAACGTGCTGAGCCAGGCCCAGCTCACCCTCTACAAGTTCCCCAACCCCGCCGGGCTGTTTGCCATCGGCAAGAACCTCTTCCGTCCCACCCCGGCCTCGGGCGCCGCCACCGAGGGCAACCCCGGCGTGGGCGAGTTCGGCACCGTGGCCCAGGGCTTTTTGGAGATGAGCAACGTCAGCGTGGTGGACGAGATGGTCAACATGATCGTGGCCCAGCGGGCCTACGAGGCCAACTCCAAGTCGGTGCAGACCGCCGACCAGATGTTGCAGATGGCCAACAACGTCAAGCGCTAGGGCTAGGCCAAAAGGGGAGCGGACAAGATGAAGCACCACGGCACCATGGCGATGACGGTCCTGGCCCTGGCCCTCTGGGCCTGGCCGGCCCCGGCCCCGGCGGCGGAGGTGCTCAATTTCGCCGCCAGCGTCCAGGTCAGCGGCGCCCGCCTGACCCTCTTGGACCTGGCCGCCCCCTACCAGGATATGGGCCCAGCCCTGTCCGAGCGCCTGCGGCAGATCAGCCTGGGCCAGTCGCCGGCCCTGGGCCGCCAGACCACGGTGCCGGGCCTGCGCCTGCGCTCCCTGGTGCGCCAGGCCAACCTGGGCCCCGGGGTGAGCGTCTTCATCCCCGAGCAGGTGGTGGTGGAGCGGGCCAGCCAGCGGCTCACCAACCAGGACCTGGAGAAGCTCTATCACCAGGCCGTGGCCGAGCGCCTGGGACCCAAGGCCCGCCAGGCCGACATCCACGACGTGGTCACCAGCCGCGAGCTCATCCTGCCCGCCGGCCAGCTTTCCAGCCAGGCCCGCATCCTCACCGGCCAGGTGGGCGAGGTCAGCGGCCGGGTGCCGGTGACCATTGACGTCTACGTGGACGGCATCAAGGAGGCCCAGGTGCGGGTGGTGGGCAGCGTGGACCTCTACGGCCAGGTGGTGGTGGCCGCCCGGCCCCTGATGGCCGGCCAGGTGCTCACCCCCGAGGACATGGAGGTCCGCCGGGTCAACCTGGGCGAGGCCGGCCCGGGCGTGGTCTCAGAGCCCGCCCAGTTGGCCGGCTACCGCACCCGCCTGCCCGTGGCCGCCGGCGCGCCCCTGGACAGCCGCCGCCTGGAGCAGGCCCCCCTGGTGCACACCGGCGACGTGGTGACCATGATCTTCAACGGCCAGGGCATCAAGGTCTCGGCCAAGGGCAAGGCCGAGCAGACCGGCTTTTTGAACAGCCGCATACGCCTGGTGAACCTGGCCTCCAAGCGGGGGGTCTGGGGCAAGGTGGTGGACAGCGGCACGGTCGAGGTGGACTTCTAGGAGGCTTGTCATGCAGCTTGCGCGCACCATATCCACGGCGATCATCCTGGCGGCCCTGGCGCTCTCGGCGGCCTGCGCCACCAGCCCCGGGGCCTTCGACCCCAAGGCCCAGATAACGCCTCCGCCCGACCCCTACGAGAACATGCGCCGCCAGCAGAAGGTCACGGGCTCCTTGTTCCTGGACGCCGGCACCGACCTGTACAACGATCTGCGCGCCCGCCGGGTGGGCGATCTGATTACCGTGCAGATCGTGGAGAACAGCAAGGCCAAGAAGAAGGACGACTCCAAGGCCGAGCGCAAGAACACCTACGTGGCCGGCATCCCCTACCTCATGGGCTACGAGGCCCAGTTCCCGCCCCAGCGCGGCGACAACAAGACCCCCTCCAACCTGGTGCAGGCCAACTTCCAGTCCAAGCACGACGCCACCGCCGAGCTGACCAAGGAAGACACCATGACCAGCTCCATCGGCTGCACGGTGATGGAGGTGCTGCCCAACGGCAACCTCCTGGTCAAGGGCTCCCGCGAGCTTAGGGTCAACGGCGAGACCCAGTACATCGTGCTCTCGGCCACCGTGCGCCCGGCCGACGTCACCACCAAGAACACCGTGACCAGCGACCAGTTGGCCGACGCCAAGATCCACTACACCGGCCGCGGGGTGCTCAGCGACAAGCAGCAGCCCGGCTGGCTGGCCCGGCTCTTGGACCACGTGTGGCCCTTCTAGGGGCTGATGGCACGAAAGGGCAAGAACATGCGCGCCAAGACCCTAGCCGCCCTGACCCTGGCCGCCCTCCTGACGCTGGCCTTTAGCGAGCCGGCCCTGGCCGTGCGCATCAAGGACATGGCGTCCATCCGCGGGGTGCGCGGCAACCAGCTCATCGGCTACGGCCTGGTGGTGGGCTTGAACGGCACCGGCGACAAGAGCTCCACCACCTTCACCACCCAGGGCCTGGCCAACATGCTCACCCGCATGGGCGTGCGGGTGACTCCCGACCAGGTCAAGGTGAAGAACGTGGCCGCGGTGATGGTCACCGCCGACCTGCCGGCCTTTGCCCGCAACGGCGCCCGCCTGGACGTGACCCTGAGCTCCCTGGGCGACGCCAGTAGCCTGGCCGGCGGCACGCTGATCGTCACGCCGCTCAAGGCCCTGGACGGCCAGATCTACGCCGTGGCCCAGGGGCCGGTGAGCGTGGGCGGCTTCAGCGCCGGCGGCGAGGCGGCCACGGTGAGCAAGAACCATCCCACCGTGGGGCGGGTGCCCCGGGGCGGCCTGGTGGAGCGCGAGCTGCCCCGCCAGTTCGCCGACGAGCGGGGGCTGACCATCAACCTGGACACCCCGGACTTCACCAACGCCAGCCGCATCGCCAGCCGCATCAAGCAGGCCCTGCCCGAGCTGAACGCTTTAGCCCTGGACCCCTCCACGGTGCGCATTGAGCTGCCCCTGCACGGGGCCAACGACCCGGTGACGCTGATGGCCAAGCTGGAGTCCCTGGAGATCACCCCCGACATGTCGGCCAAGGTGATAATTGACGAGCGCACCGGCACCGTGGTCATGGGCGAGGGCGTGCGCATCAGCACCGTGGCCGTGGCCTCGGGGGCGCTTAGCATCAGCATCACCGAGACCCCCCAGGTCAGCCAGGCCCTGCCCTTTGCCCCCGGCGGCCAGACCGTGGTGGTGCCGCGCACCCAGGTGGAGGTGGGCGAGCAGAAGAAGTCATTGGCGGTGCTGAATCAGGGGGCCTCCATCGGCGACGTGGTCAAGGCCTTGAACGCCCTGGGCGCCACCCCCCGCGACCTGATCGTCATCATGCAGGCCATCAAGGCGGCCGGCGCCCTGCAGGCCGACCTGGAAATCCTCTAGGGCCTAGGGAGCCTGATACGCACATGAGCGGCAGCGACCCCATGGACGCCAACCCCCAGACCGCCGGTGCGGCCAGCCCCGCGGCCCTGGCCAAGGCCAAGGCCTTGGACCCCCAGACGCGCCTGCGCGAGCAGGCCAAGTTGCGCCAGGCCTGCCAGCTCTTCGAGGCCCAGTTCCTCAAGACGCTGTGGAAGGAGATGCGCAAGACCGTGCCCAAGGCCGGGCTCATCAACGGCGGCCAGGCCGAGCAGATGTTCACCGACCTCTTGGACCAGGCGGTGGCCGACAGTAGCGTCAAGGGCCGCTCCATGGGTATAGCCCAGATGTTGGAAAAGCAGCTCAGCCGCGAGCGCGTGCAGCGCCCCTCGGGCCAGTTGCCCAGCCCCGGCCTGGCCCCGCCCCTGACCAGCACCCTGCCGGCCACGCCGGCGCCCACGGTCAAGGGCCTGATCCCACCCGCCGGGCGCTACCCCGCCGGCGCGGCCAGCCTGGGCGAGTATCAGATGCCGGTGCAGGGCGTGGTCAGCAGCACCTTTGGCGAGCGCGAGCACCCCATCACCGGCGAGGAGCGCGCCCACAACGGCCTGGACCTGGCCGCGCCGGCCGGCACCCCGGTGAGCGCGGCCAAGGCCGGGGTCGTCAGCTTCGCCGGGGCCGCCGGCGACTACGGCAACCTGGTCATCGTGGACCACCCGGGCGGCGGCAGCACCTACTACGCCCACCTGCAAAGCACGGGGGTCAAGGCCGGCCAGGCCCTCAAGCAGGGCCAGGATCTGGGCAAGGTGGGCAGCACCGGCCTGGCCACCGGCCCCCACCTGCACTTCGAGGTGCGCGACGGCCTGGGCCAGGCCGTGGACCCCCAGCCCTTGTTGGCCAAGGGGCTCAACCTGGCCACCTAGGGGGCGCGGCTCAATGTTATAGCGCCCGCGCTCCAGCGGGCGCCCTGGAGAGGACGAGGCCATGAACAGCGACGTGCAAGAGATCAGAGAGCGCATCGAGGAGGAGATCGGCTGCTACCGCGAGCTGATGGCCGTGGTGGAGCAGGAGCGCGGCGTGCTGCTCTCCGGGCGCCACGAGGGCCTGTTGGCCTGCGCCGAGCAGAAGCTCATGCTGGCCCAGCGCCTGGCCAAGGTGCAGGAGATGCGCCGCCTGGCCATGGCGCGCATCTCCCCGGACCCGGAGCACCCCTTGCGCCTGCGCGATCTGGGCGAGATGCTGCCCGCCGAGGAGCGCGGCCCTTATCGCACCATGCTCGTCAAGGCCCAGGCCCTGGCCGAGCGCCTGGCCATGGCCTCGGCCAGCAACAAGGCCTTCGTGGAGGAGGCCCTGGACACCGTGGAGCATCTGCTGGGCATCCTGGCCGGCCAGGGCCGGCCCCAGGCCTACGACGCCAGCGGGGCCATGGGCGCCCGCCTGGGGCCGGCGGCGCCGCGCATGCTGGCCCGGGAGGTCTAGGGCCATGCCCGGCATATACAACATGCTGGATATCTCGCGCTGGGCCCTGCACGCCAACACGCGCGCCCTGGACACGGTCAGCCACAACGTGGCCAACGTCAACACCGCCGGCTACTCCCGCCAGGAGACGGTGCTGGCCACCCGCGGTGCCCAGTTCGCCTCCGAGGGCTGGTACGGCAACGGCGTCAAGGTGGCCAACGTCATCCAGCACGTGGACAAGCTGATCCAGCAGCAGATCACCGACAAGTCCACGCAGATGGGCTACTACGACAGCCGCCTGTCCCAGTTGCAGCGCCTGGAGGCCCTGGACAACGAGGCCGGCGATTCCAGCCTGGGAAAGTCGCTCACCAGCTTCTTCAACGCCTGGCAGCAGCTTTCCCTCAACTCCGAGTCCACCGCGGTGCGCCAGGCCGTGCGCGAGAGCGCCCAGAACCTGGCCAGCCGCCTCAACACCATCAGCCAGGACCTGGCCCAGGTGAAGCGCGACCTCAACGGCTACCTGGGTGCGGGCGTCACCGAGATCAACCAGATTTGCCGGCGCATCGCCGACCTCAACTCCAAGATCATCTCCACCGAGGCCATGGGCAAGGCCGCCAACGACTTCCGCGACGAGCGCCAGCGCCAGATCGAGGACCTGTCGCAGAAGCTCAACATCCAGTGGTTCGAGGACGGCAAGGGCTCGGTGAGCATCTTCACCGGCCAGGGCGCGGTGCTGGTTCAGGAGAACTACCCCCGCAGCGGCGACGCCGATCCCCTGGCCTTCCAGGAGATGACCGGCTACACCGACAAGCAGGTGGTGTGGACCGGCACCAACCAGGTCCTGGGCACCACCCAGATCACCGGCGGCGAGTTGGGGGCCTGGCTCAAGGTGCGCGACGAGGACCTGCAAGGCATGCAGGACTTCATGGATGAGCTGACCGAGAACCTGGTCTGGGAGGTCAACTTCCAGCACAGCCAGGGCACCGGCCAGACCAAGTTCACCGACGTTACCGGCACCTACAAGTCGGTGGACTACCAGACCGCCCTCAACGCATCCACCAACACCCTGCCCTTCAAGGACCAGCTTCAATCGGGCTCGCTGACCGTCTGGGTATACGAGGCCGGCACCCGCCGCTCCTACACGGTCAACGTGGACCCCAACGACCACATCACCGCCGTGGCCCAGAAGATCAACGCCGTCATCAACCCCACCCTGAACGCCAGCCTGAACCCGGTGGCCACGGTGGAGAACGGCCAGCAACTGCGCTTCCACGCCACGGGCGGCATCGAGTTCTCTTTTGCCAACGACACCAGCGGGCTGTTGGCGGCCATGGGCATCAACACCTTCTTCGATGGCTACAACGCCGGCAACCTGGGGGTCAACGCCCTGGTGCAGGCCGACGTGGCCCGCATCGCCGCCGGCCGGCTCTTGGCCAGCGGCGAGCAGGCCGTGGGCGACAACAGCAACGCCCTGGACCTGGCCGACCTCAAGGATCTGGATGCCATGGCCAGCGGCACCCAGACCTTCAACGAGGCGGTGATCTCCTTCGCCTCCAGTCTGGGCTCCGACATCGCCAATACCGAGGACAGCCAGACCTTCGCCCAATCGGCCAACACCCAGTTGCAGAACATGCGCGACCAGGTCAGCGCCGTCAACCTGGACGAAGAGATGATCAAGATGATCCAGTACCAGCGGGCCTACCAGTCGGCGGCCAAGATGATAAGCGTGGCCGACGAAATGCTGCAAACCCTCCTGAACACCAAGAGGTAAACTGGCATGCGCGTCAGCCAGCAGATGCTCTACCGCCAGACCTTGCAGGAGCTGATGCGCATGCGCGCCGGCTACGCCGAGGCCAACGCCCAGGCCTCCACCGGCAAGCGCATCAACGACCCCAGCGACGACCCCGTGGGCTCCATCACCAGCCAGTTCTCCCAGCGCACCCTGGAGCAGGTGACCCAGTACACCAGCAACGTGGGCGCGGTCAAGGACTGGCTCAAGCAGTCCGAGTCCACCCTGCAGGGCATGGTGGACCTCCTTCACCAGGCCCAGACCAAGGCCAACCTGCTTTCCACCGGCACCTACACCCCCGAGCAGCGGGGCGCCCTGGCCATTGACATCCAGGGCATCCTGGACGAGCTGATCGCCATGGGCAACACCCAGGTCAACGGCCGTTACATCTTCGGCGGCACCCGCACCGACAGCCAGACGGTCTCGGGTCAGATACTGGCCGAGACCCCGGCCGCCCTGGTGGGCAGCCACACCGGCGGCGGACGCCTCTACGGCCAGGGCACCTACACCGGCCTCTATAGCCGCAACATCACCCTGACCGTGGACGCGGCCTACCCTGGCGGGGTGCCATCGGCCCTCAACCCCATGGACGTGGACTACTCCTACGTGGACGACTTCGGCCGCGCCATCAGCGGCACGGTGACCCTCACCGGCACCGGCAGCGGCAACGCCCTGGCCCTGGGCGACGGAGTGACCTTTTACGCCGACGGCTCAAGCTTTGTGGCCGGCGAGCAGTACACCTTGGCCGTGGGGCGCCAGCACGGCAACACCGAGGTTATGGAGGCCAATCTCTCCCAGGAAAACCGCATGTCCTTCAACCACACCCTGCAGCAGATTTTCGGGGCCGAGGGCAACAGCGGCGGGGCCTGGAACAACCTCCTGGATCAGTTGACCAACTGGAAGGACGCCCTGGACAAGGACAGCAAGACCCAGGCCTACTTCGAGGCCGTGCCGGCCACGGGCAACAACCTGGCCAGCACCGCCGACCTCAAGGTCAGCGGCGATTGGGACGACGCCCAGTACCGGGCCTACAAGTTCCATACCGGCGGGCCCATCCAGTCCGACTCCACGGCGGCCAGCCGCGCCGCCTACCGCAACTTCACGGTGGACGCGGGCTACGCCGGAGGGGTGCCCTCGGTGGCCAACCCCATGACCGTCAACTACGAGTGGTTCGACAGCTCCGGCCCCGGCTGGACCGCCACCACGGTGGTGGTCAACGGCACTGGCGCCGGCAACAGCGTGACCCTGCAAAACCTGGGGGCCGTGCCACCCAACCCGCCGGCCGCCGTGGTCAACCTGGTGGACGCCGCCTACACCCCCGGCCAGGCCCTGCCCTTGGCCGGCTCGGCCACCGTGGGCGCCCCGCCCTACATCGCCACCCCGGCCACGCCCACGGCCGGCCAGCCGGTGATGGTCACCTACACCTACCTGGACCAGAACCGCGTGCCCCAGTGGGGTAGCGTCACCTTCACCGGCTCGGGCGACGCGCCGACCGACGTGCTGAGCCTCAACCCGCCCGGCGAGATGACCCTAAGGCTCAACGCCGGCGGCACCCTCATGGACGGCGACTCCTGGGACCTAACCCTGCAGCAATACAACCAGGGCCAGACCGAGAGCCAGGAAATGCTCACCAGCCTTGCCGCCGTGCGCACCAACCTGCTAAGATACACCGGTGATGTGGGCGCCAAGCTCAACCGCCTGGAGGTGCGCGACAACCTGCTCAGCAGCGACAACCTGCAACTGAAAGACCGGCTGGCCCGGGTGGAATCGGCCGACATCAGCCAGGTGGCCATCGGCCTCCAGCAGTACCAGACCCTCTACCAGGCATCCTTGCAGGCCACGGCCATGGTCATGGGCCGCAGCCTGGCCGACTACATCTAGGCGACCGGCGCCGGAGACCGCCGCCGGAGACCAGCGCAGGCACTGGGGGCCACTTGCTGATACTGACCCGCAAGGTGGGCGAGAGCATCGCCATCGGCGACGGCTCCATCACGGTCAGCGTGATGGAGGTCAAGGGCCGCCAGGTGCGCCTGGGCATCAGCGCCCCGGCCAACACCCCCATCCACCGCCAGGAGATCTTCTCCAAGATCAAGGAGGCCAACCAGCAGGCAAGCGCCGCCCAGGCCGTGGACCTGGACGCCCTGAGCCGTATCCTGCAAAGCGAGGACCCCGATGCCTGAGCACCAGGGACAGGCCTCGCTGACCGTGGAGACCACCCGCTTCGGCCAGATCGAGGTGCCGGCCGAGCGCGTGCTCAACCTGCCCCACGGCATGGTGGGCTTCCCCCGCCTGACCCGCTACGTCATCCTGGAGCACCGCCCGGGCTCGCCCTTCCACTGGCTGCAAAGCCTGGACCGGGGCGATTTGGCCTTCGTCATCATGGACCCCCTGGTCTTCGACCCCCACTACCAACTGGCCCTGAGCGACAACGACGCCAAGCTGTTGCAGGTGGGCGACGTGCGCCACATCCAGGTCTGGGTGGTGGTGACCATCCCCCAGGGCACCCCCGAGAACATGACCGCCAACTTCAAGGCCCCCCTGGTCATCAACCTGCAAAACCGTCTGGCCGCCCAGATCATCCTGGAAGACCCCCGCTGGTCGCTGCGCCAGGGCCTCAAGAAATAGGTGGCCGCCGCCAGCCGCCCTTGGCCGCGCTGCATAAAATCAGGACGGGCGGGGATAACCCCCGCCCCTACATCAAGAAAAGACATTTTTTTCGTTGCCTTAATGTAGGGGCGGGGTTTATACCCGCCCGTCTTCGTTTTTGGCGCCCTGGCAGCGGGAGCCGCCGGCCCTCGGGCGGGGAAGGGCCTCACCCGACCCGTTTATACCAAGTTGCGATCAAACGAGTAGTTTGATCGCAACTTGGTATGCGGGCCATGGATCCACCCCAAGCAAACTGCGTTTGCTTGGGGACCCCGGGGAATGGCCCGCCGGGCGCGAAAGCGCCCGGGAGGCCGGGCAAA
>JACRDC010000065.1 GCA_016218705.1 Desulfarculus sp. | reverse complement strand
TCTTGGTGGAGCAGAACGTCCACCACACGCTCGCCATGTGCGACCGCGCCTATGTCCTCGAAAACGGCCGCATCGTCCTCACAGGCTCGGGACACGAACTCATGGCCAACCCACACGTCAGGGAAGCGTACTTGGGACTGTAGCGCGGCCCGCCGGACTCTGGCCGGAAGGTGGAATTAGCGCCACCTTCCGGCTTGCTTTTTATCATGGAATCGAGCTATATTATAGCTGCATTGTATCCATTGGCCCCGAAGGCCAGGACTCGATGGGAGGATCCAAGTGAATAATTGGGACTTTGGGCTCACCCTGACCCTGGTGGGCATGGGCGGCACCCTGGTTTCACTGTGGGTGCTGACCTTTGTGATGAAGGCCATGAAACGCTTATTCCCCGTCAAGCTGGACAAGTCCGCCGGCACCGGGTCTGGAGAGGGCAAATGACCGATCTATTGCTCAATGCCAGCTCCTTCCTGCTCAGCGGCTTCATGGCCCTGACCCTGGGCCAGGTGGTGATGATCCTGGCCGGCGGGGGCCTGCTCTATTTGGGCATCGCCAAGGGCTACGAGCCGCTGTTGCTCCTGCCCATCGGCTTTGGGGCGGTGTTGGTCAACCTGCCGCTCACCGGCCTGATGGAGCATGAAGGGCTTTTGCGCTTCTTCTACGACCACGGCGTGCTCACCGAGGTCTTCCCCTGCCTGATCTTCGTGGGCATCGGGGCCATGACCGATTTCGGGCCGCTCTTGCACCGGCCCGGCATCCTGCTCCTGGGCGCCGCCGGCCAGTTCGGCATCTTCCTGACCCTGGCCCTGGCCCTGGCCCTGGGCTTCACCCAGTTGGAGGCCGTGGCCGTGGGCGTCATAGGCGCCTGCGACGGCCCCACGGCCATCTACGTCACCAGCAAGTACGCCCCCCACCTGCTGGGGCCGGTGTCGGTGGCGGCCTACTCCTACATGTCCCTGGTGCCCCTGCTGCAGCCGCCCATCATGCGCCTGCTGACCACCAAGCGCGAACGGGCCATCGTCATGAAGGCCAGCAAGGAATCGGTCAGCCGGCCGGTGCGGGTGCTCTTCCCGGTGGTGGTCACGGTGGTCACCTGCCTGATCGCGCCCAAGGGCGCCCCCCTGATGGGCATGATAATGCTGGGCAACCTCCTGCGCGAGTCGGGGGTGGTGGGCCGCCTGGCGGCCTCGGCCGAGAACGAGATACCCAACGTGGTCACCCTGCTCTTGGGCATCTCCATCGGCGCCACCATGCAGGCCGACCAGTTCCTGCGCCCGGCCACCCTCTTGGTGCTGGCCCTGGGCATGGTGGCCATCATCCTGGACACGGTGATGGGCCTGTTGTTCGGCAAGCTCATGTGCCTGCTTTCCCGGGGGGCCATCAATCCCCTCATCGGCGCGGCGGGCATCTCGGCCTATCCCATGGCCGCCCGCGTGGCCCAGGTGGAGGGCATGAAGTACAACAAGCGCTCCTACCTCTTGATGCATGCCATGGGCGCCAACACCGGTGGTCAGATCGGCTCGGTGATGGCCGCGGGCATCATGCTCTCGCTGTTGCAGGGCCTGGGCATGGGCTAGGCCGCGCCAGCGGCCAGCCGCCGGCGCGGCCGCGCGGCTGGGAGGCCGCCTGGCGGCGCGCACAATTGGCTTTGCCGGCTTGGGATATTGATTTATAACTAGGACACGGCCTGGGCCATATTCGTTTGGCGGCGGGAGTCAGCATCGCCCGTGTCCTCCGTGTCCTACATGGACCGCTACTACCGGCTCTTGGGGCGCAAGATCGCCCTGGCCATCGTCACGGTGGCCTTCATCCCCTATGCCCTGACCTTCGTCATCTTCTATACCTCCTACAGCGCCACCATCCGCGCCCAGGTCATCGCCACCCTGGCCAACGTGGTGGAGTCCCACCAGCGCAACATCGAGGAGTTCCTGGCCGAGCGCCTGGCCAACCTGCAAAGCGCCGCCAATCTCTTTGGCGTGGAGCAACTGGCCCAACCCCGGCACCTGGAGCAGGTGCTGGGCTCCTTGCGGCAGGTCTACGGCGCCTTCGTGGACCTGGGCCTTTTAGACCAAACCGGCCGCCACCTGGCCTACGCCGGCCCTTATAGCCCGGGCCAGGCCGACTACTCAGAGGCCCCCTGGTTCCGGCAGGTGCTGGCCGACGGCGGCCACGTCAGCGATGTGTTCAAGGGCCAGCGCGAGGTCCCCCACTTCATCGTGGCGGTCAAGCTCATGCACCAGGAGCGGGCCTATGTGCTCAGGGCCACCATAGATTCGGCCCGCTTCAGCACCCTGGTGGAGGGCGTGCGCCTGGGCAGCACCGGCCAGGCCTTCATCGTCAACCGCCAGGGACTCTACCAGACCCGCTCGCGCAGCCACGGCCAGTTGCTCTCGGCCTGGGACCTGCCCATGCCCAGCCACTTCCCCGGGGTGCGCGTGCTGGAGGACGTCAGCCGCCACGGCCACGCCGTGGTCCTGGCCAAGGCCTGGCTCAAGAAGGGCGACTGGCTGTTGGTCTGCCAGCAGGACACCAGCGACGCCTTCCAGCCCCTGTACCAGGCCCGCCGCCTGGGGCTGGCCATCGGCGCGCTGGGCGGAGTGGTGGTCATCGCCATCACCTGGTTCTTCACCCGCCGGCTGGTGGGGCGCATCTCCGACACCAACCGCGAGAAAGAGCTCCTGGGCGAGCAGATCATCCAGTCGGGCAAGCTGGCCTCCCTGGGCGAGCTGGCCGCCGGCGTGGCCCACGAGATCAACAACCCCGTGGCCATCATGGTGGAGGAAGCCGGCTGGATGCAGGACCTCATGGAGGAGGACCGCGGCATCTTCGAGCAGACCGAAAACCGCAAGGAGTACGAGCGGGCCTTGCGCCAGATACAGACCCAGGGCCGGCGCTGCAAGGACATCACCCACAAGCTCTTGGGTTTCGCCCGCCGCACCGACGCCCCCAGCCAGCCCATCCAGGTCAACGACCTGGTGGTGGAGGTGCTGGCCCTCCTGGAGAGGCCGGCCAGCTACGCCAACGTCACCCTAAGCCAGCAGTTGGAGCCTGGCCTGCCCCTGTTGGCGGCCTCGCCGGCCGAGTTGCAGCAGGTGCTCATCAACCTGGTCAACAACGCCATAGACGCCATGGAGAAAAGCGGGGGCGAAATAACCGTGAGCACCCGCGGCGAACCGGGAGGAGGGATCGTCCTGGCCGTGGCCGACAATGGTCTCGGAATACCCCCGGCGGTGCTGCCGCGCATCTTCGATCCCTTCTTTACCACCAAGCCGGTGGGCAAGGGCACGGGCCTGGGCCTATCCATCTGCTACGGCATCGTGGACAAGCTCTCCGGCCGTATCGAGGTGCAAAGCACCCCCGGCCAGGGAACCACCTTCTGGGTACATCTGCCGGCCAGCCCGGAGGCGCCGCCCACGGCCCCGGCCGCCCAGGCCTGAAGCAACCGCCCCATCCGACGCCACGCCTTAATTTTTACCGGATAGCCAACACCAGGCCTTGGCCCAGGGCCAATACCGCCGGCCGCCGGGGCCTGAAAGACCTTTAGCTAAGTAATTATCACCAGTTGTCTGGATAAGCGCCCGGCCTGGACCCTGGCGTCCGGGAGCGGGCACCCCGCGGTCCGTGGGGGAGGCCCATCTCCCCATGGGCCTGGTGTAAACTCCCCAAGCCCCATTTGAGGCTGCTGCCGCCCGGTTGGGGGCCGTGTACATATATACAATAATATTAATGTGTTAACGCTTAGGGTCCGGCCTGAACCTTGTGCCGGGTCTGGGCGGCGGTCTTTGGCCAGACAAATAATGGGGGATTTCCCCTAGCTGGGCCTGGGGGGCCGCCCCCCGCAAATTGAGATTTATCCCGGCCCCAATAGGGGCCTTCGTTCTATTCCCACGATTGGCCAACTCAAATAAATTATTACTCAAGAATGGCAGAGGAGGACAAAAGGCCCATGAGTCCACAGCGCGCTAGGCAAGAAGGTCAAGAGGTCCGCCAACAGGGGCCTGGCCGTGCCTGTCAACCGGAACGCGGCCAGCCAGGCCCTGGCGCGTCAGGCCACGACAACGGGCGCCCGCCCGGCAAAACTCGCCACAAAGGCGGTGTTTGCCCGGCGGGCGCAGCCCATTTCAACCCTAACGGCGTCAACTAACAGTTATGGAGGGAAGGATTATGTTCAGGCATTGGATGTGGAGGGGCGGCCTGCTGGCGGTCCTGACCCTGTTGCCCAGCTTGGCCTGGGCGGCTGGCGGCGGCGGGGCCACCGACATCGTGGTGGTGGCCGACACCCGTCAACTGGCGGGGGCCAATTTCTATTTCTCGGAGTTGTACAACGACAACATCACGGTGTTCGCGGTTTGGGCGGTGGTTCTGACCACGGCCTGCGGAGCGGTGCTTGGCGTGGTGATGGACTTCATCATGAAGCGCACCGGCATTGACCTGACCAAGCGCAGCATCGTCGAGCACTAGGCCTTAACAGGGCCCCAACAGTTAAGGAGCACAGACTATGGAATGGATGTACATGCACATGCCCATCTCGGGCGTGGACATTCTGTGGCCCGGCCTGGTGCTGATCGGGTTCTCGGTGGGCTGCATCGGCGGGTTCTTCGGCATGGGCGGCGCCTGGATGGTCACCCCCGGCCTCAACATCCTGGGCTTCCCCATGGCGTTCGCCATCGGCACCGACATCGCCCACATGGCCGGCAAGTCCATGATCTCCACCATGCGCCACGCCAAGTTCGGCAACGTGGATTACAAGCTGGGCATCGCCATGATTATCGGCACCATGCTCGGCATCGAGGTGGGGGCCCAGCTCATCATGTGGCTGGAGCGCATCGGCCAGGTGGGCCCGGTGGTGCGCTGGGTCTACGTGGTGCTCTTGGCGCTCATCGCCTGGCTGGTGTTTTATGACTACGCCAAGGCGGTCAAGGCCGACAAGCAGGCCGCGCAGACCGGCGGGGAAAGCAAGGGCGGCATCAACTGGGCGCCGGCCCTGCATAAGATCAAGATACCGCCCATGATGGAGTTCAAGGAGGCCGGCATCACCTGCTCCATGTGGCTGCCCATGATCGTGGCCTTCTTCACGGGCATCCTGGCCGGCTTCCTGGGCATCGGCGGCGGTCTGATCCGCATGCCCGCCCTGGTCTACCTCATCGGCGCCCCCACCCACGTGGCCGTGGGCACCGACCTGTTCGAGGTCATGATCTCGGGCCTGTACGGCGCCTTTACCTACAGCCTCAAGGGCCGCATCGAGATGGTGGCCGTCTTCGTGATGCTCACCGGCGCGGCCATCGGCGCCCAGATCGGCGTGGTGGCCACCAAGTACGCCAAGGGCTACGGCATCCGCATCCTCTTCGGCTGCGCCGTGCTCTGCTGCCTGGTCTCGGTGGTGCTCAAGGAGTTCAAGTTCAACGACCTGGCGGCCGTGGTGGTGCTCACCTCCATCGGCGTCATCAGCCTCTACATCATCAAGATCATGGTCTCGGGCGCCATCAACGAGGTCCGTGAAAAGAAGGCCGGCGGCGCCCAGGCCGCGGCCCACTAGAGCCTAAGGAGATCGCCCAATGAGAAAGAACCGGATGCTTCCCATCCTGCTGGCGGCCTGCCTCTTGGTGGTCTTCTCGGCCGGGGCGGCCCTGGCCGGTGGCCAGGTCTTCCAGGGCTCGGCCGTGTCATACGACGAAGCCAAGAAGATACTGGTGCTCAAGAACGACGAGGCCAACCTCAACAAGGTTGACAAGAACCTCAAGGAGGTCACCTTCGATCTGAGCAAGGCCAAGGTCGGCGCCCCGGCCTCCCCCGGCGACAAGATGCGCGTGTCCTACGACATGGCCGGCGACAAGTACGTGGCCACCAAGGTCATGAACGTGACCAAGCAGGACCTGCGCAAGTCCAAGTAGCCTCCACCTCCCTCCATCCGCCCCGGGGTCCATGGGGACCCCGGGGCGCTAAAAAAGAAAGAACGGCCATGGACAAGAGCAGGACCATTATCATAATAATCATGGACGTCCTTTTGCTGGCCGAGATGATTTTCGCCATATGGCTCTCCCATGACGACCCGGTTTCCGTGGCCTGGACCTTCAGCATGGCCTTCGTGCCCCTGGCCCTGGCCACGGTGGTGGGCGCCCGCCTGGCGGTCAGGCGCTGGTCCCCGCCCTTGAGCGGCGAACTCTACCGGCCGGTGGGCATCATGGGTCCCCGGGGTTAGAGCCGGCCCCTGCCTGAACAAGGGAGAAAATGGTGGTCAAGAGGCTGGGCCAGACCCTGCGCCGCCTGCTCAACGGGCGCCCTGAGCCCCAGCGGGGCGACTTCCAGGACCTTAAGCTCAAGTTCCGCGAATTCAAGTACCTCCTGCGGGCCAACAACGAGGTCCTAGCCCTCATCGCCGAGGTGGAGACCCGGGCCGCCGAGGGCGGCTCGGTGGGCCTGGACTTCATCCGCAGCCGCTACATCGCCGCCTCCTCCAAGGTCTACAAGATGATCCGCCACCTGGCCCGGCTCTCCGGCGACCGCTATCCGGGCCTGGTGCCGGCCTTTGACCTCATCCGCCACCAGATAGACGACGTGCTGGCCCCCGGCGATGGCGAGGGCGAGCTGGTGCTGCCCCTGTCGGCCGTGGACCGCGGCCAAGGGCATTTGGTGGGCTCCAAGGCCGCCAACATGGCCCAGATCGGCCGTTCGGGCCACCCGGTCTGCGACGGCTTTGTCATCACCACCGACAGCTACCGCCGCTTCATGCAGCACTCGGGCCTGGACGGCCAGGTGCGCCAGGCGGTGATGCTCCTGGAGGAGGCCACCTACCAGAACCTGCTGAGCATGAGCCGCCAACTGCAAGACAAGATCATGCAGGCCCCCCTGCCGCCCGAGCTGGAGATGGCCATCGGCGAGGCGGCCCAGGACCTCTACGAACGCCTGGAGGGCACGGTCAGCCTGTCCCTGCGCTCCAGCGCCATCGGCGAGGACTCGGACACCTCCTTCGCCGGCCAGTACACCAGCGTGCTGGGGGTCTGGCCCGAGGACATCCTGAACGCCTACCGCAGGGTGGTGGCCAGCCTCTACTCGCCACAGGCCTTTGTCTACCGCAGCAAGAACGGCCTTCTTAACGAGGACGCCGAGATGGCGGTGCTGGCCCAGGAGATGCTGGACCCGCTGGTGAGCGGGGTGATGTACACCCGCGACCCCCTGGGAGGCCAGGTGGGGCCACTGTTGGTCAGCGCGGTCTACGGCCTGGGCCTGGGCCTGGTGGACGGCACGGTCACCCCCGACGTCTTCACCGTGGCCCGCCAGCCCAGCCCCCGCCTGGTCAAGTCCGAACTGGGCGCCAAGGCCATGCGGGTGGTGCCCGGCGGCCAAGGCAGCCGGCGCGAGGAGGTGCCGCCGGAATTGGCCCAGGCCCCGGCCCTGGAACCCGGCCAGGTGGAAGAACTGGCCCGGCTGGGCCTGTCCTTGGAAAAGGAATTTGGCCGCCCTCAGGACGTGGAGTGGGCCTTGATCGAAGACGGCCGCTTCATAATCCTGCAATCACGTCCCCTCCAGGTGTTGGAACCCCAGACTGGCCTTGACGGGGACGGGGCACATGGCGGACCTCCGCTGCTTGAGGGCGGCCAAACAGCCAGACCGGGGGCCGGCAGCGGGCCGGTGTACCTGGTCAAGGGAGAGGAGGAGTTGGGGGACTTCCCCTCGGGGGCGGTACTGGTCACCAGGCACTCCTCGCCGGCCTTCGCGGCGGTGCTGCACCGGGCGGCGGCGGTGGTCACCGACGTGGGCGGCGTCACCGGCCACATGGCCTCCCTGGCCCGGGAGTTCGAGGTGCCGGCCCTGGTGGGCTGTGCCGGGGCCACGCAGACCCTGAGGAGCGGCCAGGTGGTGACCGTGGACGCCGGCGCCCGCCGCGTCTACGCCGGCCGCGTGGAGGCCCTCTTGGGCAGTGAGCCGGCCGAGGCCGAGCGGCCCCGCAGGGTCAAGGTCAAGCCGCCCTGGTTTCGGGCCGCCCAGCTCATCACCCCGCTCACGCTCACCGACCCCCGCTCGCCGGGCTTCGCGCCGGCCCGTTGCAGCACCTTCCACGACATCATCCGCTTCGTGCACGAGAAGTCATTCCGCGAGATGTTCGTCTTGGGCGACCGCATGGGCCAGGCCGCCAGCCACCAGGCCAAGAAGATGGGGCACAAGCTGCCCTTCGAGCTGTGGATCATAGACCTGGGCGGCGGCCTGGGCGAGGACACCGGCGCCGAGGTGTGGGCCGAGGACGTGATCTCGGTGCCCGGCCGGGCCTTCATGCAGGGCCTCTTGGACCCGGCCATCCACTGGGACCGGCCACGCCCGGTGAGCCTGCGGGGCCTGGCCTCGGTCTTCGCCTCCTCCATGCTCACCCCGCCCAGTGACGGCAAGGTGCGCGACATGGGGCAAAAGGCCTTCGCCATCATCAGCGGCGACTACCTCAATTTCAACTCCCGGGTGGGCTATCACTTCGCGGCCCTGGACAGCTTCTGCGGCCCCCAGCAAAACGACAACTACATCTCCTTCCGCTTCGTGGGCGGGGCCGCCACCGAGGACCGGCGCGTGCTGCGCGGCGAGCTGATCTGCCGCATCCTGGGCGACCTGGGGTTCAGGGTGGAGCGCACCGGGGACGCGGTCAGCGCCTTCCTCAAGAAGTACGAGCAGGCACCCACCATGGAGATGCTGGCCACCGTGGGCCGCCTGGTGCTCTATACCCGCCAGATGGACATGCTTATGCACGACATGCGCATGGTGGACTGGCTGGCCAAGGCCTTCATGGCCGGCAACTACAACCTGGATATCCAGCAAGGCGAGGGATAGGCATGACCAAGCCTTACAGCCAACTGGCCCGGCGCATGACCATCACCGCCTTGCTGGTGACCCTGATGCCGCTCTATTTCCTGGGGGCGGTGATCTACTTCTACTTCGACTTCGCCCACAACGAGCGCGCCAAGGAAGAGCTGCGCACCCTGGCCGGCAACCGGGCCTCGGCCATACAGGTCTTTTTGGCCGAGCGCACGGCCCTGCTGGAAGTGCTGGCCCACAGCGCCACCCTGGAGGACCTCATCAAGCCGGGGCGTCTGCAACAGGTCTTCTCCCTGTTAAACCGCCGCTCCTGGACCTTTTTGGACCTGGGCATCGTGGACAACAACGGCGACCACCGGGTATATGTGGGCCCCTATCCCCTGGAGCACCAGAACTACAAGGACGCCCATTGGTTCCAGGAGGTGATGACCCGCGGGGTGTACGTCAGCGATGTCTTCCTGGGCCGGCGGGGGGTGCCCCACTTCGTCATCGCGGTCAAGCACAACCACGACCAGAAGCCCTGGGTGCTCAGGGCCACCATTGACTCCGACGTCTTCACCAAGCTGGTGCAACGCGCCCAGGTGGGCAGCGGCGGCGACGCCTACATCATCAACCGCGACGGTCAATACCAGACCCCGCCCCGCTTCGGCGGCCCGGTGCTGGACGCTTCCGGCCTGGACGTCAAGTCGGTGCCGCCGGGGGTTAGCGTCCAGGAGCGCCTGGACAAGGACAGCAACAAGCGCCAGATCGCTTTTGCCTGGCTGCCCAAGGAAGACTGGCTGCTGGTCATTGAGCAGAACCCCCACGAGAGGGTGGGGGCCATGTCTTTAGCCCGCAACATGGAGATGGCGGTGCTGGGTCTGGGCAGCCTCTTGATCGTGGGGGTTGTGCTGTTCCTGGTCAAGGTCCTGGTACGTCAATTGGAGGCGGCCGACCGTCAGCGGGCCGACCAGGACGCCCAACTGGTGCACTCGGCTCGCCTGGTCTCCCTGGGGCGCATGGCCGCCGGCGTGGCCCACGAGATCAACAACCCCCTGGCGGCCATCGGGGAGCTGGCCGGCCTCATGGACGACCTGATGGACGAGGAGTTCGTCAAGACTTACTCCCGGGGCTCCAAGTTCAAGGAGAACGTGGCCAAGATACAGCACCACGTGGACCGGGCGCGCGGCGTCACCCACCGGCTGTTGGGCTTCGCCCGGCGCATGGAGCCCCATCACGACTCGGTGGAAGTCAACGACATCGTCAACGAGACCTGCTCCTTCCTGGAGAAGGAGGCCTTGTTCCGCAAGGTGGACCTGGGCCGCGAGTTGGCCGTGAACCTGCCGCGCATCAAGAGCGACCGCGCCCAGTTGCAGCAGGTTTTCCTCAATCTGCTCAACAATGCCCTTGACGCCGTGGGAGAGGGCGGGCACATTACCCTGACCAGCCGGCTGAACGGCGACTTCGTGGAGGTAAGCGTGGCCGACGACGGCCCCGGCATACCCCCAGATCTGCGGGAACGGATTTTCGATCCATTCTTCACCACCAAGGGACCTGGTCAAGGCACCGGCCTGGGACTGTCCATCAGCCACTCCATCATGCAGCGGCTGGGCGGCTCCCTGACCTTTGAAAGCCAACCAGGCCACGGGGCCACCTTCCTGGTGCGCATACCCAAGGTGCTGGCGGAGTAGGAGGCAGATAGTGAAGACCTTTGACGTGCTGGTGGTGGACGACGAGCGGGACTTCCTGGAGCCCCTGGTGGAGCGCCTACAACTGCGCAAGCTCAGGGCCGCCGGGGTGGACAGCGGCCAAGCCGCCCTGGAGTATCTGTCCACTCATTCCGTGGACGTGGTGGTCCTGGACGTCAAGATGCCGGGCATGGACGGCATCACCGCCCTCAAGGAAATCAAGTCCCGCCATCCCCTGGTGGAGGTGGTGCTCTTGACCGGCCACGCCTCGGTGGAGTCGGGCATGGAGGGCTTGGAACTGGGGGCCTTTGACTACCTCATCAAGCCGGTCAAACTCGACGAGCTGATGGAGCGGATTTTGGAGGCCTTTGACCGCAAGCAGGTGATGCAGGAGTTGGCCGCCGGCGGCAAGTCCGGCCCCACCGCCTGACCCGGTCCCGGCCTCTCCGGCCGCCACGAGCCTAGTCCCAGGCCTTCCTTGCGCCCAGGCCCTGACCGGCCCTGGGTTGTTTGCTTTTATACCCCCAAAGCGTAGTTAATATGTGGCTTTATACCAATATGCAATCAAAGCCATCCATGGCTTTGATTGCTGACCGGCCGGGCAAAAGCGTGATTTTGCCCGGCCTCCCGGGCGCTTACGCGCCTGGCGGGCCGTCCATGGCCCGCATACCAAGTTGTGATCAAACTATTCGTTTGATCGTAATTTGGTATTACGCGAGGCCCGCGCATGACGTTAGCGGGAGGCGGTCTTGAGTTCCTTGGAGTAGGCGGCGATGCCCTGGGCAATGCCCTCGGCCAACTGGTCGCGGTAGGCGGAGCTGGATAGGCGCTGGTGCTCCTGGGGGTTGGTCAAGAAACCAACCTCGATCAGGGCGGCGGGCATGCGCGCGCCGATGAGCACGTAGAAGGGCGCCTGCTTGACCTTGAGGTCCTGGGCCGGGTACTGCCGGCGCACCTGGCCCAGGAGGTTCTTGTGCAGGGTGCGGGCCAGGTGGTTGGACTCGTTGATCTTGGTGTTGAGCATCAGGTCGTTGAGTATGGCTTGCAGGTCGCTGATGGAGCGCTGGGTTGTGGCGTTCTCGCGGGCGGCCACGCGCATGGACTGCTCGTCCGAGGCCAGGTTGAGGAAATAGGTCTCGATGCCGCTCAGATTGGGGCTGCTGGAGGCGTTGATGTGGATGCTCACGAACAGGTCGGCGTCGTGGGTGTTGGCAAAGGCGGTGCGGTCCTCCAGGGGCACGAAGAGGTCCTTGCCGCGGGTCAGAAGGGCCTCGCAGCCGGTGAGCCGGGTGAGCTTTTCCTTCACGCGCTTGGAGATGTCCAGCACGATGTCTTTTTCGCTCTGGCCGCGCCAGGTGGCGCCGGGGTCCTTGCCGCCGTGGCCGGGGTCAATGACCACCCGGTTTACGCACAGGCCCAGTTGGGCGGCCAGGCCCAGTTGGGAGGGCTGCTGCTGGGCCTGGCCCCGGGGCACCTTGCGGGCGTGGGCCGTGGCCGGCGGCCTCTTGGCGCCGGGGGCCGGCGGGGAAGGGCGCGTCTCGGCCTTGGCCGCCGGCGGCCGGACCGGCTCTGGCGCTGCTTCCGGCTCCGGCGCCGGGGCGGTGGCGGGGGCCTTGGCCGGGGCCGGCGCCTGGCCGCCGAAGCAGTCCACGATCAGGCGGAAGGGGTTGTCCAGGGTGAAGACCTTGTAGGTGCCGAGCTGCTTGAGCTCCACCATGACCCGCACGCCGTCGGGCGCGGCCTGGCTGGCCTGGGCCAGGTTCATCAGGGCCTTGGGCTCGCGCTCACGGTCCTCCAGGGGCTTGGGCAGGCGGGCGCCCTTGAGGTCAATCTGCAAGAAGCTGGGGCCGCCGGCCTGGGCGGGGCGGGGAGGCGTGCTGGTGGCGTAGCTCACCGGCCGCTCCAGGCTCAAGACCAGGCGGGCGTAGGTGGGCGTGGACCAGTGGCGCAGGTCGGTGACCAGGGCCAGGCCCGGGTCGGCGCCGGGGCCAGGCGAGGCCTGGGCCGCCGAGCGCGGGGCCTCCACCGGCCGGGGTCCCACCTTGCCCTTGAGCTCGCGCTCCAGGGCGTCCAGGCGCGCCTTGGCCTGGGGCACCTTGTCGCTGCGGGGGTGGTTGACCGTCACCTTGAGGTATTCCAGGTAGGCCTGTTTCTTGTCGCCGGCCTTTTCGTAAAGCCGGCCCAGGCTGAACTGGGCCTCGTCGGCCAGGTTGGAGCGGGGGAAATGGTTGGTGAAGCGGCGCAGCAGGTCCTGGGCCTCGCTGAAATCGGAGCGGCGCGAGAAGTGCTCGAAGGCCCCGGCGCGCAGACGGCCCATCCACCACAGGGCCCGCGCCCCGTGCTCGCCCTGGGGGTCGGAGGTGTAGACCCGGGCCGAACGCTCGTAGAGCATCTGCCAATTGCTGTAGACATGGGTCATGCGCGGGTTCTGGGTCAGGCGCTGGTAGTCGGCGCGCACCCGGTCCAGGATGGCGCCCTCGTCCTGGGCCGCGGCCAGGCCGGGGGCCAGCACGGCGGCCAGCCAGAAGAGCAGGGCCAGCAGCGGCCAGGCCGGGCGTGGGCAGCTAGCCGGCATGGCGCTTCATCTCGTGGAGCAGGTTGAGGGCCTCCAGGGGTGTCAGCCGCTCCAGGTCAAGGCCCCTGAGCTTGGCCAGGGCCGGGTGCTCCTGGGGAGCGAAGAGGTCCAGTTGGCCCGCGCCGCCGCCGGCCTGGCCCCCGCTGGGGGCCGCTTCCAGGCGGCCCAGGCCGTCCTGCTCCAGGCCGGTGAGTATCTGCCGGGCGCGCTCCAGGACGCCGGCCGGCAGGCCGGCCAGGCGGGCCACGGCCAGGCCGTAGGAGCGGCTCACCCCGCCGGGGGCCAGGCGGCGCAAGAAGACGATGTTGCCCTGGAACTCCTTGACCGCCACGTTGAAGTTCTTGATGCGCGGGTGGGTGGCCGCCAGCTCGGTCAGCTCGTGGTAGTGGGTGGCGAACAGGGTCTTGACCCCCACCCCGGCCAAGTCGTGCAGGTGCTCGGCCACGGCCCAGGCGATGGACAGGCCGTCGTAGGTGCTGGTGCCGCGTCCCACCTCGTCCAGCACCACCAGGGAGCGCGGCGTGGCCTGCCTAAGTATCTGGCTGGTCTCGGTCATCTCCACCATGAAGGTGGAGCGGCCCCGGGCCAGGTCGTCCATGGCCCCCACGCGGGTGAAGATGCGGTCCACCAGTGGTATCTGGGCGCTCTCGGCGGGCACGAAGGAGCCGGCCTGGGCCAGGAGCGCGATCAGGGCCACCTGCCGCAGGATGGTGGACTTGCCGGCCATGTTGGGGCCGGTGATGATGAGCACCTGGTCCTGGCCGCCCAGAACCAGGTCGTTGGGCACGAACTCGCCCGCCGGCAGCATCTGCTCCACCACCGGGTGGCGGCCGCCGGTGATGACCATCTCGCCCTCCTCCAGCATGCGCGGCCGGGCGTAGTCACGCGACAAGGCCAGACGGGCCAGGCTGGCCAGGACATCCATGGTGGCCACGGCCAGGGCGGCGGCCATCAGGGGCCGGCTATGCAGGGCCACCTGCAAACGCAGATTCTCAAAGGCCTTGCGCTCCAGCTCCTGGGCCCGCTCCTCGGCCCCCAGCACCAGGGCCTCCTGCTCCTTGAGCTCGGGCGTGACGTAGCGCTCGGCCGTGGCCAGGGTCTGGCGGCGGATGAAGTGGGCGGGCACCTTGTCCTGGTGGCTCTTGGTCACCTCGATGTAGTAGCCGAAGACCCTGTTGAACCCCACCTTGAGGGAGCCGATGCCGCTGTCGGCCCGCAGTTGGGTTTGCAGGGCCAGTATCCAGTCCTTGCCCGAGGATGCCAGGCCGCGCTGTTTATCCAGCTCGGGGTCCACGCCGGCCCGGATGATCCCGCCCTCGGCCAGGCTCAGGGGGGGGCTGTCGGCCAGGGTGTCGTTAAGCAGCGCCGCCAGGGGCGCCAGGCCCCGCATCCGCGCCTGGCAGTCCACCAGGAGGGGCGCGGCCAGGTGCTGGGTCTGGGCCTCCAGGCGGGGCAGGGTCAAGAGGGCGTCGCGCAGGCCGGCCAGGTCGCGGGGGGTGGCCTGGCCCAGGCTGGCGCGCCCCACCAGGCGGGGGATGTCGGGCAGGCTGTCCATGATCTCGGCCAGGGCATCGAGGGTCAGGGGCAGGCCGGCCAGCTCGTCCACGGCCTGGTGGCGGGCCTCGATCTGGGCCAAATCCAGCAGGGGGAAGCCCAGCCATTGGCGCAGCAGGCGGCCGCCCATGGGCGTGCGGGTCTGGTCCACGGCCTGCACCAGGGAGCCCTGGCGTCCTCCCCCAGCTATGGAGCGGTATATCTCCAGGTTGCGCCTGGCGCATTCGTCCAGCACCAGGTGGGTCCGCACCTGGTAGAGGTTTAGCGTCTGCACGTGCTCCGGGGTGCGGCGCTGGGTGGACAGCACCATGGACCAGGCCATGGCCGCGGCGATCAAGGCCGGGCCGGCCTGGTGTTCCTCCAGGGTCTCGGGCAGGCGGCCGGCCAGGGCCTGGCGGGCCTGGGCGGACGTGGGTGGCCGGCCGGGGTGGATGGAGCGGGGCAGCTCGGCCACCTGGGGTCCCAGCTCGGCCAGGAGCGGGTGGCCGGCCTGGCTCTCGGCCAGCACCAGCTCGGCCGGCTCCAGGCGGGCCAGCTCGCTGCCCAGGCCAGGCCCGGCCGGCAGCGCCGTGGCCCCGAACTCGCCGCTGGCCAGGTCCAGATAGGCCAGGCCCAGTTCCTCGCGGGCCAGATAAAGGGCGGCCAGGAAGCGGTTGTCCTTGGCCGGCAGGTGCTGGGGGTCAATGAACATGCCCGGGGTGACCACGCGGGTGATCTCCCGGCGCACCAAACCCTTGGCCAGGCGGGGGTCTTCCACCTGGTCGCAGATGGCCACCTTGAAGCCAGCCTCCACCATCTTGGCCAGGTAGGTGTTGAGGGCGTGGTGGGGTACCCCGCACATGGGCACCGGGTCGGGGTGGTCCTTGTCGCGGCTGGTCAGCGTCAGCGCCAAGACCCGGCTGGCCACCAGGGCGTCCTCGAAGAACATCTCGTAGAAATCGCCCATGCGGAAGAAGAGCACGCAGTCAGGCACCTGGTCCTTGAGCTCCAGGTACTGGCGGATCATGGGCGTGTCGCGGCTGGTGGGGAGGCTGCCGGCCCCCTGAAGGGCGGGGGTTGGGGTGGCTGGGGCGGGCCGGCTGTCGGCTGATTTAGGGAGCGTGGACATAGGTGGCGATCAGCTTTCCTCGCGCCGTGGTCTGTTACACCATATCAGAAAACTGGCCGGTTGCCACCAATAATAACGGCTAGTTACCCATGATGCTGCGAGGCTTGTCCCAGCCCCCGGTCTAGCTCAGGCCAGCATCTCCATGCCCAGGAGGGTGCCGGCGCCTATGGCCACGCGGGTCCGCCGGCCCAGCACCTGATCCAGGCTGGCCGGAGGCAGGCCGGTGCCGGGGCGCTTGATGGCGATCATCCCGGGGGTGATGACCACCCCGGCGGGGATGTCCACCTCCGCCACCAGGCTGCGCCGGGCCACCTGCCGGGTGTTGGCCTCGCTGGCCGCCGGCTCCTTGCCTCCCTGTCCCAGGGCCGCCTCCACCACCCGCGCCCCCTTGACCAGCGCCGCCAGTTCCTGGGGCTCGGCCGAGGCCGCGTGGTCGGGGCCGGGCAGGCCGCGGTCCAGGGTCAGGTGCTTTTCGATGACGCAGGCCCCCAAGGCCACGGCGGCCAGGGGCACCTCCAGGCCCAGGGTGTGGTCGGAGTAGCCCACGGGCAGCCCAAAGGCCTGGGCCATGGTGGCCATGGCCCGCAGGTTGACGTCCCGGGGCTGGGCCGGGTAGTTGGAGACGCAGTGCAGCAGCACTATGCCCTGGGGCAGGGCCTCCCGCAAGGCCTCCAGGGCTTGGCCCACCTCTTCCAGGGTGGACATGCCCGTGGATAGGATGATGGGCTTGCGCATGCTGGCGATGTGTCTGAGCAGCGGCAGGTTGGTGATCTCGCCCGAGGGCACCTTGAAGGCCGGCACGCCCAGGCTGTCCAGCAAATCCACGCTACGGGCATCAAAGGCCGTGGAGAGAAACATGATCCCCGAGGCCTGGCATTGTTTCAGGATAGCCTGGTGGTCGTCCGGCGACAGCTCCAGGCCGCCGAGCATCTGCAACTGCCCTTGGCCACCGCCGGTGTTGGCCACCTGGTAGGCGGCCTTGGGGGCGCCGGCGCTGGCCACCTCCTCGGCCCGGAAACTCTGGAACTTGACGGCGTCGGCCCCGCAGGCCGCCGCGGCCCGCACCAGGTCCAAGGCCCTGGCCAGGCTTCCGTTGTGGTTGACCCCCGCCTCGGCGATGATGAAGCAGGCCTGTCCGCTGCCCACCAGGCGGCCGCCGATATCCAGTATGGTTCTTGCCATGCGGCTGCTCCTCGGCCAGGCTGTTTTATACCAAGTTGCGGTCAAACGAATAGTTTGATCGCAACTTGGTATGCGGGCCATGGACGGCCCGCCGGGCGCGTAAGCGCCCGGGAGGCCGGGCAAAACCACGTTTTTGCCCGGCCAATATGCAATCAAAGCCATGGATGGCTTTGATTGCATATTGGTATTAGCAACCAGCAAGCGGATGACAACCTAACCCAGCACAACATATCAGGAAAGCCTTGGCCGCGCCAGGTGGACCAGGTTCGCCCTCCGTTGGCCGGGCCGCACCGGGCACGCGTGGTAAGGGCGGGGACACGGCGTCCGGGCTGTCATTGACCGCCCAAATAGCGTTGGATTATCATTCCTAGTATAATTGCCGGCTATATCAATCGGCCGCGGACAGCGGCGGGGGGATGGCGCTTGAACTTCTTCCAGACACGCTCGGGCTCGGCCTTCGTGGCCGGCCTTATCATAATCATTGGCTTCGGCGTGATCAGCCTGACCAGCTATGTGGTCTCCACCAACTCGGCCAAGCAGGCCATCCTCACCAACACCCTGCCGCTGACCAGCGACAATATCTTCTCGGAGATTCAGCGGGACCTGCTCCTGCCCGTGCTGGTCTCTTCCCTTATGGCCAACGACACCTTCCTGCGCGACTGGATGATCGCCGGCGAAAAAGAAGTGCCACAGGTCATCAAGTACCTCAAGGAGATCAGCGATAAATACAACGCGGTCACCAGCTTCTTGGTTTCCGAGCACACCCGGGCCTACTACCACGCCGGGGGCGTGCTCAAGAAGGTCCATCCCGAGGAGCCCCGGGATGTCTGGTTCTTCAGGGTCAGGGACATGGTGCCGCCCTACGAGGTCAACGTTGATCCCGACATGGCCAACCGGGACACCATGACCATCTTCATCAACTACCGGGTCCTGGACTACGAGGGGCGGTTCCTGGGCGCCACGGGGGTGGGCATCACCGTGGGGGCGGTCAAGGGCCTGATCGAGCATTACCAGGAGCGCTTCGGCCGCACCGTGTACTTCACCGACCGCCAGGGCCAGGTGGTCCTGCACGGGGCGCGCTTCCGGGGCTCGGCCAACCTGGACCAGCGGCCCGGCCTGGCCCCCCACCTGCCGCAACTGCTCAAGACCAACGAATACTCCGCCGAGTTCAGCGAGGAGGGGGGCACCGTCCTGCTCAACGCCCGCTACATCCCGGAACTCAAGTGGATGCTGGTGGTGGAGGAGTCGCCCGAGGACATCTTGCAAGGCTTCCGCTCCACCCTGCGGGCCAACCTGGCCATCTGCGCCCTGGTCACCCTCTTGGTGGTCTTGCTCAACCGCAAGACCGTGCACTACTTCCACGACAAGCTGGCCGGCATGGCCCTGCGGGACGACCTGACCGGCGCGGCCAACCGCCGCTCCTTTGCCATCTATTTCGCCCAGCTCACGGCCCAGGCCCGGCGGCAACCCGAGGACCTGAGCGTGCTGTTGATGGACCTGGACGACTTCAAGTCCATCAACGACCAGCACGGACACCTGGCCGGCGATTTGGTGCTCAAGCAGGTGGCGGCCCACATCAAGGCCCATATTCGGGACTGGGACATACTCTGCCGCTGGGGCGGCGAGGAGTTCCTGGTGTTGCTCAAGGGCGCCGGCCTGGGGCAGGCCACGGCCATTGCCGAGCAGTTGCGCCAGGGCCTGGCCGCCGCCCGCTTCGGCCAGGAGCCGGCCGCCATCACCGTGACCATGAGCATCGGCGTGGCCCAGTACCGCCCCGACGACAGCGAGTCAGGCCTGGTGGGCCGCGCCGACGACGCCCTCTACCGCGCCAAGGCCGGCGGGCGCAACCGCGTGGAGGCCTTGGCGGCGTAAAGACTCGCCGCCCCAGCCACCCTTGTCATCTCAGCCAGGCCTGGCTGCCTTGTCCTTTCGGCCATCCCCCCGCCATCCGCCGGCGGCGCGCCGCGCCCGCGCCGGCCGTGGCTACCGTTTGGCCAGAGGTTGGCCGCTCCAATAAAAAGCGATCGCTCGCTCGCTTTATGCTTGCCAAGGAAGCCGCGCTGGTTCATTATTGGCCCTAGGTGCAAAGCCGCCGCCATGGTGGCGGGGCTTGGGAGAGACCAGCGGCATGAGCGTGCTGTACATCATCCGCCACGGCCAGGCCAGCTTCGGCCAGGCTGATTATGACCAGCTCTCCGGCCTGGGCCGGCGCCAGGCCGAGTTGACCGGCCAATATCTGCGCGCGGCCGGCATAACTCCCCACGCCGTCTTTGCCGGCGCCCTGCGGCGCCAAGGGCAGACCGCCAGGGCCGCCCTGGCGGGCGTGACCGCGCTGGAGCCCAGCCTGCTGCCCGGTCTGGATGAGTACGACTCCGGCGCCATCCTCAAGGCCCTGTTGCCCGCCATGCTGCGCGAGGACCCCTCCCTGGAGGCCAGCCTGGCCGGCATGTACCAGGACCGGCGGGCCTTCCAGATCATTTACGAGGGGGCCATGCGGCGCTGGGTCTCGGGCCAGTATGACCTAGACGGCTGCGAAACCTGGCGCGCCTTCCAGCAGCGGGCCGCGAACGCCTGGCAACAGGTGCTGGCGGGCCACCAAGGCGGCAAGACCGTGCTGGCCTTCACCTCGGGCGGACCCATCGCGGCCATACTTCAGCAGGCCCTGGGCCTGGCAGACCAAATGGCCCTCAAGATGACCTGGGTCATCAAGAACGCCTCCCTGACCAGCTTCTTCCACAACGGACACGACCTGACCATGTCCAGCTTCAACTCCACCGCCCATCTGGAACAGCACGGCGACCCCGGGCTGATAACCTACCGGTGAACACCCTAGATCAAGGACGCTAGCCATGGACTTCGACCTTTCGCCAAAGATGCGGGTCATCCTGGAGATGATAAACGAGTTCGTGGAAAGGGAGCTGATGCCCCTGGAGCACGAATACCTGCACCGCCCCTGGGAGGAGGTGGAACCCAAGCTCGCGGCCAAGCGCGAGATGGTCAAGCAGATGGAGCTGTGGGCGCCCCTGCACGCCAAGGAGCACGGCGGCATGGGCCTGGACCTGGTGGAGTACGGCCTGGTCTGCGAGGCCCTGGCCCGCACCCCCACCGGGGTCTACGTCTTCGGCTGCCAGGCCCCCGACGCCGGCAACATCGAGATACTGATGAAGTACGGCACGCCCGAGCAGAAAGAGCGCTACCTGGAGCCCTTGATCGCCGGCCGCATCCGCTCGTGCTTCTCCATGACCGAGGTGGACCAGCCCGGCTCCAACCCGGTGATGATGGACACCACGGCGGTCAAGGAAGGCGGCGACTATGTCATCAACGGCCACAAGTGGTACACCTCCTCGGCCGACGGCTCCCAGTTCGCCATCGTCATGGCCGTCACCAACCCCGAGGCCAAACCCCATCTGCGGGCCTCCATGATAATCGTGCCCACCGATACCCCTGGCTTCAACCTGGTGCGCAACATCCCGGTGATGGGCCACTCCGGCGGCGGCTGGCACAGTCACGCCGAGATACTCTACCAGTCCTGCCGGGTGCCCCAGGCCAACCTGCTGGGGCCGGAGGGGCACGGCTTCGTCATCGCCCAGGAGCGCCTGGGTCCGGGGCGCATACACCATTGCATGCGCTGGATCGGCATCTGTAACCGCTCCCTGGAGCTGATGTGCCAGCGGGCGCTGACCCGCGCATCCGCCCCGGGGCGCAAGCTGGCCGACGAGCAGATCATCCAGGCCTGGATCGCCGAGAGCGCCGCCGAGATGCGCGCCGCCCGCCTGATGGTGCTGAACTGCGCCTGGCTGATCGAGAACAAGGGCGTCAAGGAGGCGCGCCAGGACATCTCGCTCATCAAGTTCTACACCGCCGGCGTGATGCAGCGGGTGGTGGACCGCGCCCTGCAAGTACACGGCGGCCTGGGCATGACCGACGACACGGTGCTGGCCAGCTTCTACCGCTTTGAACGGGCGGCGCGCATCTACGACGGCGTGGACGAGGTGCACAAGGTCTCGGTGGCCAAGCGCATCCTCAAGGAGTTCGCGGCGGAGCGCGGCATCCAATGACCTTCGCCCAGTTCAGCCGCCAGGCCGGCCTGTCGCGCGGCGACATCTGCCGCGAGATACTGGCCAGCCACCGCGAGTCCATCAAGGCCAAGAAGGAGGCCACG
This sequence comes from Desulfarculus sp., assembly GCA_016218705.1. Lineage (GTDB taxonomy): Bacteria > Desulfobacterota > Desulfarculia > Desulfarculales > Desulfarculaceae > JACRDC01. Next base: position 17,997 of record JACRDC010000065.1, on the reverse strand, counting down.
GCGGTCAAGAACCTGGAGCTTATCTTCGACGCCACCCTGGCGCTCGCCAACCAGAAGGGCTTCCAGGCCATGACCGTGCGCGACCTGAGCCGGGCCACGGGGCTTTCCATGGGGGCGCTCTACGACTACTTCACCAGCAAGGAAGAGCTCTTGGAGATGGTCTTGAGCACCGGCCGCCGGGTGGTCATGCGTCTGCTGGAGAAGGGCCTGCAAGAAGCCGAGGGGCCGGTGGAGCAGCTTAGGTCGGCCATCCGCACCCACCTGTTCCTCAGCGAGGCCATGCAGCCCTTTTTCTTCTTCGCCTACATGGAGGCCCGCCACCTGGGCGAGGAGCAGAAAGAGCGGGCCAAGCAGAGCGAGTTGGCCACCGAGCGCCTGTTGGCCGAGATCATCCAGCGAGGCGTCAAGGCCGGGCTCATGGCCACGGCGGACCACCAGATGGCCGCGGCCCTGATAAAGGCCATGTTGCAGGACTGGTACCTCAAGCGCTGGAAATACGCCAAGCGCCGGCTGAGCGTGGACCGCTACGCCGGCTTCGTGGAGCAGGCCGCCCTGGCCCTGTGCCTGGCCCCCGGCCTACCCAGCCCATGCGGGGAGACGAGCAAATCATGAACCTCACCGATCAGGCCACCGCCATCAGGCAGGGCGAGGAGCTGGACCTGGCCCGCGTGGAGCGCTTTCTCAAGCAGAGCATCCCCGGCCTGGAGGGCGCCATCAGCGTCCAGCAGTTTCCCTCCGGCTACTCCAACCTGACTTACTTCGTGACCGTGGGCGGCCGCGAGATGGTGCTTCGGCGCCCGCCCCATGGCACCAAGGCCAAGAGCGCCCACGACATGGGGCGCGAGTACCGCGTGCTGACGGCCCTGCGCCCCCTGTTCCCCTACTGCCCGCGCACCCTGGCTTACTGCGAGGACCCGGAGGTCATGGGCTGCCCCTTCTACGTCATGGAGCGCATCAAGGGCATCATCCTGCGCCGCGAGGTCCCGCCGGGCCTGGACCTGGGGCCGGAGCGCATGCGCACCCTCACCCAGCGCCTGGTGGAGGTGATGGCCCGGTTGCACGCCGTTGACTACAAGGCCGCGAGCCTGGAGAACTTCGGCAAGCCCCAGGGCTACGTGGGCCGCCAGGTGGAAGGCTGGAGCCGGCGTTACCGCGACGCCCGCACCCCCGACGTGCCCGATGGCGAGGAGATCATGGCCTGGCTTCTTTGCCACATGCCCCCCGAGAGCCAGGCCCCGGCCATCATCCACAACGATCTCAAGCTGGATAACGTGGTGCTGGACCCGTTGGACCCAATGAAGATAATCGGCGTGCTGGATTGGGAGATGGCCACCCTGGGCGACCCGCTCATGGACCTGGCCTGTACCCTGGCCTACTGGGTGCAAGCCGACGACCCACCCGAGCTTCAGGCCAACGCCAGCATGATAACCAACCGCCCCGGCAGCCTCACCCGGCGCCAGGCCATCGAGTACTACGGCCAGATCACGGGCCGGCGCATGGAGAGCATAGACTTCTACTACTGCTTCGGCCTGTTCCGCCTGGTGGTCATCGCCCAGCAAATCTACTACCGCTTCTATCACGGCCAGACCCGGGACCAGCGCTTCGCCCGCCTGCCCCCCACCATCAAGGCCCTGTTCCGGCAGGCCCAGCCCCTGATGGCTGGCTAGGCAATAAGGCCCGCTGCCCACGCAAGGAGAAGAGCCATGAGCAAGTTTACCGTGTCCCTGGTGCGCTACGAAAAACCCCTGGAGTCGGTGGCCAAGGCCGTGGAGCTTTGCGGCGGCCTGGGGCGCATCGGCGCCTCGGCCAAGGTCTTCATCAAGCCCAACATCGTCTATTGGACCAAGGCCGTGCCCTTCCCCAAATGGGGCGTCATCACCACCAGCCGGGTGGTGCGGGACATGGTGGAGCTGCTGGCCGCCCATGGCGTGGGCGACATCACCATCGGCGAGGGCATGGTGCAGGGCCGCCCCGGCGACAACGAGACCCCGGCCCACGCCTTCCTGACCCTGGGCTATCAGGAGCTGGCCAAGCGTTTCGGGGTCAAGGTGGTCAACACCTTTGAGCGCCCCTTCGAGGAGGTGGACCTGGGCGGCGGCATGAAGCTAAGCTTCAACGCTGACGCCCTGCACAGCGACTTCATCGTGGACCTGCCGGTGATGAAGACCCACGCCCAGACCACGGTCAGCCTGAGCATCAAGAACCTCAAGGGACTGATTGACATCAACTCGCGCAAGCGCTGCCACAACCCCGACCCCCAGAAGGACCTGCATTTGTGGGTATCGCGCCTGCACCGGGGGCTGCCGCCGGTTTTCGCGCTCATTGACGGCATCTACACCTCGGAGCGTGGCCCGGGCATGGACGGCACCATGCACCGCTCCAACCTGCTGGTGGGCTCCTGGGACGCCCTCTCGGCCGACCTGGTGGGCGCCAGCCTCCTGGGCCAGGACCCGGCCCAGGTGCCCCACCTGGCGCACGTGGCCCGGCAGGACGGACGGCCCCTGGACCTCTGCGACGTGGAGGTCTTGGGCGAGCGCATCGAGGACCTGGCCAAGCCCCATGAATGGACCTTCCCCTACAACGAGGATGGCTCTTTACCTCTGCCCATGGTCCAGCGGGGCATGAGCGGGGTGAACTTCTACAAGTACGACAGCACCATGTGCACCTACTGCTCCAGCGTCAACGGCGTGGTGCTCACGGCCATCGCCCTGGCCTGGAAGGGCCAGCCCTGGGACGACGTGGAGGTGCTCACCGGCAAGATGATGCAGCCCAGGCCCGGCGCCAAGAAGACGGTGCTGCTGGGCAAGTGCATGTACCAGGCCCACAAGGACAACCCCGGCATCGCCCACATGATCCCGGTCAAGGGCTGTCCGCCCAAGCCCGAGCAGATCATCGAGGCCATGCACCAGGCCGGCATCATGATTGACCCGGCCATCATCATGGGCATGGACCGCCTGCCCGGTTCCTACATGAAGCGCTACAAGGACAAGCCCGAGTTCGACGAGAACCTCTTCAGGGTGATGTAACAACGGCGGCCCCCGGGCCGTGGAGGATAAGGATGCAGCGAATCTTGGTGGTGGGGGCGGGCTTCATGGGCGCGGGCATCGCCCAGGTCTGCGCCCAGGCGGGCAACGCCGTGGACCTGGTGGACGTGAAAATCCAGGCCCTGGACAGGGCCATGCAGGGCATGGGCCACTCCCTGGGCAGGCTGGCCCAGAAGGGACTCATCGCCGAAAGCCCCGAGGCGGTGCTGGCCCGTGTCAGCCCCCAGGCCGGCCTGGCCAACGCGGCCCGGGCCGATTGGGTCATCGAGGCGGCCCTGGAGATAGAGGGCCTCAAGCTGGAGATGTTCGCCGAGCTGGGACGCCTGGCCCCGGCCACCACGCCCTTGGCCAGCAACACCTCTTCCATACCCATCAGCCGGCTGGCCGCGGCCACGCCCCACCCAGAGCGGGTGCTGGGGCTGCACTTCTTCGGTCCGGTGCCCCTCATGGGCCTGGTGGAGGTGGTCAAGGCCGACCAGACCTCACCCGAGGTGCTGGAGCGCGGCGCCCAGTTCATCCGCTCCCTGGGCAAGACGCCGGTGAAGGTCAACAAGGACCTGCCCGGCTTCGTGATGAACCGCATCTTCGGGGCCGCCTTCCGCGAGGCCGCCGACCTGGTGGCCGCCGGGGTGGTGACGCCCGAGGACGCCGACCTGGGCATGAAGCTGGGCTATGGCTGGAACGCCGGCCCCTTTGAGATCGCCGACAACGCCGGCCTGGACACCATCGCCCTGATAGGCCAGTTCATGAAATCGGTGGGCGAGCACGACCTGGCCCCACGCTCGGACCTGGTGCCCCGCCTGGTGGCCCAGGGGCGCCTGGGGCGCAAGGCCGGGCACGGCTTCTACCGCTACTCGCCCGAGGGCAAGCGCCTGCCCGGCTGGGAGGCGGAGTAAGCGCGTCGCGCATTGGCGTGCGCAAGACGGGCGGTGAAAACCCCGCCCCTGCATCAAGAAAAAACGCAATTACGATATGTTAAGTAGGGGCGGGGTTTATCCCCGCCCGCGCTTTTTCCTGGCGCCGCTCGTCCCTAGTGGGTATAGGTGCCGCCGCAGACGTTGATGGTCTGGCCGCTGATGTAGGAGGCCTCGTCGGAGACCAAAAAGGCGATGACGTTGGCCACCTCGCGGGGCTGGCCCAGACGGCCCAGGGGGATCATGAACTGCGTGAGCATGTCGCGCTTGATCTGGGGCATGGTCATGAGCATCTCGGTGTCTATGGAGCCCGGGGCCACCGCGTTGACCCGCACGCCCTTGCGCCCCAGTTCCTTGGCCGCCGCGGCGGTAAGGCTGGCCACCCCGCCCTTGGCCGCCGCGTAGTTGAATTGGCCGGCCACCCCGTAGCGGCTCACCGACGACAGGTTGACGATGGCCCCGCTCCCCTGCTGGCGCATGGGGACCATGCAGGCCTGCAAGCAGTTGAACACGCCCTTGAGGTTGATCTCGATCACCTGGTCCCACTGCTCCTCGGTCATGTGGTGACCGATGGCGTCGCGCACGATGCCGGCGTTGTTGACCAGGATGTCCAGCCCGCCCAACTGGGCCATGGTTTCTTGCACCATGGCATCCACAAAGGCGCGGTCGGCCACGCTGCCCACCTTGACCAGGCAGCGCCGGCCCATCTCCCGCACTTGGCCGGCCACTTGGTCCAGGCCCTGGGCGTTGAGGTCGCAGATGCAAAGGTGGGCGCCCTCCTCGGCCAGGCGCAGGGCGGTGGCCGCGCCTATACCCTGGGCCGCGCCGGTGACGATGGCCACCCGATCCTTCAGTCGCATGGTGCTGCCTCCTTGCTGGCTGGCGCCAACCGCTAGCCCTGGGCCATCGCCAAGGCCTGGGCTAGCTCCTGCGCCACCTGGCTGCTGGCGGCTCCCCGCGCTGATTCCAAGGCCCGCCTGGCCTGCGGCCCGCCGATGCGTCCCAAGGCCCAGGCGCACATTGAGCGTACCCGCTCGTCCTCTTCACGGGCCAGGGCCTGGGCCAGGTCCGGCACGTAGGCCTGGTCGCGGGTGTTGCCCATGACCCGGGCCACGTTCATCTTCCAGCGCCAGAGGTCTTTGGCCTTCATGTAGAACATGTGTGGCCAGATGTGCTCTTCAAAGTAGGCCACGTCCATGCCCAGGAGCTTGGGCAGCTCGAAGGCCGGGGCCTTGGCCACCACGCGGGGGTTGGGCGGCAGGTCGGCGGCCAGCCAGGGGGCGTTGCGCGGGCAGACGTTCTGGCAGCGGTCGCAGCCGTAAACCCACAGGCCCATGGGCTCGCGCAGCTCCAGGGGGGTCAGCCCCTGGCCGTAGTAGGTGAGAAAGGAGATGCAGCGGCGCGGATCAATCTTGCGCGGGCCTTGCAGGGCGCCCGTGGGGCAGGCCGTCAGGCAGGCGTTCCTGCACCAGTCCGGACAGCCCACCACCATGGTCGGCTGGCCCGGGGCGAACTCGGCGTCCACCACCAGGGCGATGGGCAGCACCCAGGAGCTTTGGCGGGCCGCCCGGTTGGAGTAGAAGAGGCAGTTCTTGCCAAAGGTGCCCAGGCCGGCCCGTGCCGCCGCCAGGCGGTGGGGGATGTGGAAGGGCACCTTCACCTGTGTGCCGTCCTGCCGCAGGAAGTCGCGGAAGGCCTTGATGCGCGGGGCCAGGCCGTCCTTGGTGACGCGGTCGTCGTCCAGGTAGCAGCGGCCAAAGAAGGGCTCCATGGCCTTGGGGTTGGCCTCTTGGAAATAGGCCTCCAGCAGCACGATGATGGATTTGGCCCCTGGCAGCACGCTGGCCGGGTCGGTGCCGGCCACCAGGTCCAGGCCGGCCCGCAAGGCCCAGGCGTAGGCCTCCTGGCGCTCGGCCAGGATTTGCCTTTGCTCCGGGAAAGGCTCGGCCGTGGTGAAGCCGATGTCCGCGAAGCCCAGCTCGCGGGCCTTGGCGATAACCTGCTCCTGCGTCAACATGAAAGCCCTTTCCTGCCCCGCTGGCTTGGCCTGCTCAGCAAAGGCGATTGGCGGTGCAAACGCGAGGCGCCCTGTCTAGATCAGGCCGCGCCGGCTGGCCATGAAGCGCATCTGCTCCGCCGAGGTCTGGGGCGGTTCCTGGCGTGCCTCCTTGGCCTGGAGCATGAGGGCCTCGCCGGGGCAGGTGGTGACACACAATCCGCAGCCGATGCAGCGCTCGGGGTTGAGCTGGGCCAGGCCGTCCTCGGCCATGGTGAAGGCATCCATCTGGCAGCGCTCCAGGCATAACTCGCAGCCCGAGCATAGGTCGCGGTTCAGCTCGGCGTAGTGGTTGGAGAAGACCATGCTGGCCGGCCGGGGGTGCTTTTTGAGCGAGATGAGCACTCCGCAGCAGTCGCCGCAGCAGTTGCACATGCCCGCCGGGTTCTGGGCGGTGCCGGGCTGGGTGACCAGGCCGGCCTCGGCGGCGTTCTTCAGCACCTCCAGGCCCTCCTCCAGGGTTATTTTGCGGCCCATGCCCCGGTCCAGGTAGTACTGGCCCATGGAGCCGAACATGAAGCAGGCCTCCATGACCTTGCCGCAGCCCTTGCCGATGGTCTGCTTCTGTTTGCGGCAGATGCACTGGGCCAGCACGATCTGGCCGGCCTGGCGCAGTATCTCGGCGGCGTCCTCGTGGGAGGCCACGTGGTGCTCCACCGGCACCGCGCGTTGCACCGGGATGGGGCGCAGGAAGGCGGCGGCGCTGGTCTGCATGGCCCGGTCGAAATTCTTCTCCTGGGCGTAACGCTCCATCAGGCCGGCCAGTTCGGGGTCCAGGTCCTTCAACTGAAACTCGAACAACCCATGGATGAAGGGGATGGCCGCGTAGCGCGCCCCCTCAGGCCCGCGCTTGCGGAACAGCAGCCCCCGCTCGGCCATGTCATCCATCTGCCGAGCCAGGTCGTCAGCCTTCTGGCCCAGGCGCGCGGCCACCTCGGCCGGGCTCTCCAGACGCGGCGAAAGGCGGGTGAACAGCTCGGCGTCCTTTTCAGGGAACAGCTTGCGCAGAATCTCCAACTCCACCCCGGAGGCGGTGGCGGGGAAGCCGATGGAATACTGATCGAGCTGTTTTTGCAGCCTGGCGTAAAGCTCCTGCGACATGACGCACTCCTGGTTGATGGCAAGAAACGTATCGCGTAACTCAGCGCTTTATTTTCAAGCCATAGATTATCCTAACGAACTGCATGAGTAAACAATTAAAATGCATGGCGCTTGAACAACGGATGTGGCAGAGTGGCCATTGGGCGGTGAAGGGAGGGGCCAGGGCTCAAGACCGGGCGGTGGACCTGGAGCAGGAGGGCGCCAGGCCGGCATTTGGGGGCCAGGGACCGGGAGGCGCCGGTTCAAATGAGCCGGTCGGACTGGGCCTCGCCCTTGGCCTCCTGCACCTGGCGCTGGCGCGCGGTGTACTCACGGACATACTTGCGGTAGAGGTGATAAAAGAGCACGCTCATGATCTCGTGGCCACGGACGGCCAGGTCCTGGCGTTCGGCGGGCTTAAGGTCCGCCGTGGCCGCCTGGAAGTCGTCAATGAGCATCTTGGTTATTTCCTTGAACAGGGTGGCCAGCATGGGCATGGTCACCTCGGGCTTGAAGGTCTGCCGGCGGTTGATGCCCATCTTGGCCATGGTCACCATGACCCTGCCAATGCAGACGTCGTCTTGGGAGTAGACGTTGACGCCGTTCTTTATCTCGGAGCTGATCAGCCCCCATTCCTTTAGGCGGGGCAGCCAACGGGCGGCCAGGCCCGTGGCGGCCAGGAAGGCCTCGTCGCCCTCCACCCCGCTGCCTAGGTATTGGTCAACGGGTTTGAAGAACTCGCTCTTGAGCTTGAGCATGGCGTGCTTGCTGGCGCTGCGGTGCTCCCAGAGTATTTTCTTAATGGTGGGCAGGGGGAAGAAGAAATCGTTTTGCAGCTCCTTGATGAGGCGGATGCGCTCCACGTAGCTTTCGTCGTACTCCGCCGAGTTGCTGCCCAGCTTGCGGGGCTTGGGCAAGAGTCCGCTGCGTATATAGTAGTGGATGGTCTGCTTGGGGACGTCGGTGCGCTTGGCCAGTTCGCCGATCTTCATTTGCCTGTTTCCGCTTCCGTTTGTGGTCGGTGGCCTCGGGGCTGGCCATGGCCTGTGTGGCCCTAGGCCGCCCCAAATATACGCGATGGAGGCACCGGTTGCATCACCCGCGCGCGCGCTGGCCGTCTCCCAGGCCGGAGCAGGCGCCAAGCAAGGGGCCGGCGAGGAGCCCCTGCCACTAACCCCCCAGCAAGGCTGGCAGAATAGGCGCGGGTGCGCTGGGAGATCATTGCGGGGCCGAGATTGAGATCAATAATAACACATTGAATAATAGAAGTGTTACACGTATTGCGTTGAATGACGATATTCGTTTAGGTCTTCGCCCTAACCGCCGCGCCGCTCATCAGGGTTGAGCGGTTGGCGGCCCTGCCGGGGCCGCTTTAGCCGGGCCTGGGCCGCCAGGAGCGGCAACCGCCGGGCCAGGCGGGGCCACAATCTCCCCTGATTACCGCACCCTGGCCCGCCAGGGGAGCCAAAACCGGCGCCTCCGGGGTGGACCCTTGATAAAACCGTAACAAACCTAAGATGCATATTGACATTATATCTTAATGTTTGTATTGTCTTTTGAGCTTATAACGTTTATCGTAGCTCAACGTTAAAGCAGCCATACGCATGGGGCTGACCCTGGGCCTTTTCTGGTGCTGGCCGCCGCCAGTACCGGTTAGCGGCCGGTCAGTGACGACCAAGGCAACCTTCACAAGGAGGCGCGGGTTATGAAACGTTTGGCGTTGGTGGGAACGATTGTACTGGGGCTGTTGTGCCTCGTGGGGCAACCTGCCCTGGCGGCCTCGCCCATCAAGATCGGGGTGCTGGGCCCCATGGCCTTCACCCAGGGCGAGGGCCACTGGAACGGCGCCACCCTGGCCGCCGAGGAGATCAACGCCGCCAGCGGCATCCAGGTGGGCGGCGAGAAACGCACCATAGAACTGGTCAAGGTGGACACCAACGAGTTCCTGAGCATCCCCGACGCCACCAACGCCACCGAGATGGCCATCAGCCGGCACAAGGTGGACTTCATGGTGGGCGGCTTCCGCACCGAGGCCGTGCAGGTGATGCAAGACATCGCCATGGACGCCAAGAAGATATTCATCGGCTGCGGCGCGGCCCACCCCGAGCTGTGCACCCGGGTCACCAAGGACTACAACCGCTACAAGTACTGGTTCCGCCTCACGCCCATCAACTCCACCTACCTGGGCAAGGTGGACTTCCTGCTCCTGGCCATGGTGGCCACGGAGATGAAGAAGGCCCTGGGCCTGGAGAAGCTCAAGGTGGCCATCGTGGCCGAGAAGGCCGCCTGGGCCGACCCCATCGTCAAGGCCGCCGAGGAAACCCTGCCCGCCAAGATGGGCATGGAGGTGGTGGGCACCTGGCGGCCCTCGCCGGTGGCCAAGGACTGCACCGCCGAGCTGGCCGCCATCCAGCGGGCCGGCGCCCACATCATCTTCACCACCTTCTCCTCCTCGGTGGGGCTGACCTTCGCCAAGCAGTGGGGCGAACTGAAGGTGCCGGCCGCCAACGTGGGCATAAACGTGGAATCGCAGAAGTCGGGCTTCTGGGGCGCCACGGGCGGCAAGGGCGAATACACCGTCACGGTCAACACCCTGGCCCGAGTCAAGATCACCGACAAGACCATCCCCTTCTACGACAAGTACCTGGAGCGCTTCAAGGAGGCCCCCAACTACACCGCCGGCACCTATGACGCCCTCTTCCTCATCAAGGAGGCCGTGGAAAAGGCCGGCAGCACCGATTCCGACAAGGTGGTCACCGAGTTGGAGAAGGTTGACAGCCTGGACACCGCCGGCCGGGTGGTCTTCGACAAGTCCCACGACATCACCTGGGGCCCCAAGCACATCACCTCCATAGGCACCCAGTGGCAGGACGGCAAGATGCTCTGCGTGTGGCCCAACGGCTGGGAGGGTGTCACCTTCGAGGGCACCGTGCCCCACAAGCTGCCCCCCTGGGTCATCGAGCACTGGAAGAAGTAGCGGCCCGCCAATAGCCCCGGAGCCTCCCGGCCCAACGGCCGGGGGCGCCCGGGTGGCCGGTCTTGACCGATTCGCACACGGTTCGCCCCCTGGGTTCATGCCCACGGGGAGTCGGACGGGGGTGGCCATGCTCCTGGACATCATCATAGACGGACTCATCAAGGGCAGCGTCTACGCCCTGCTGGCCATCGGCTTCTCGCTGGTGCTGGGCGTGGCGCGCATCATCAACATAGCCCACACCGCGCTGTTCATGACCGCGGCCTATCTCATCTACATAGGCAGCAAGCTCATGGGGCTGCCCCTCCTGCTGGCCATGGCCGCCGCGGTGGTGCTGACGGTGCTCTTGGGGCTTGTGGTCTACCGCCTGTTCATCCAGCCCATCCAGGAGCACGAGGCCGCGGTGCTCATCGCCACCATCGCGGTGGCCATGATGCTGCAAGAGGTTTTCCTCATGAGCTTCGGCGGGCACTACCTGGGCGTGCCGCCCCTGGTGGACGGCTATCTGACGATCATGGGTGCCAAGATCACCTACCAGCATCTTTTGGCCCTGGGCCTTTCGCTGGTGATGCTGGTGGGCGTGCGCTTTTTCCTCATGCAGACCCGCCTGGGCCTGGCCCTGCGTTCCACGGCCCAGGACCGCGAGGTGGCCAACCTCATGGGCATGGACGTAAACCGCGTGGCCCTATTGACCGTGGCCGTCTCGGTGGGCCTGGCGGCCATGACCGGGGCCATCGTGGTGCCCCTGATCACCGTGGAACCCACCATGTGGATGCACCCCCTGATCATGATGCTGGCCATCGTGGTGCTGGGAGGCCTGGGCAGCATCGAGGGTAGCTTCGTGGGGGCCTACATCCTGGGCTTCGCCGAGTCGCTGGTGGTGTTCATGCTGCCCATGGGCTCCTTCCTCAAGGACTCGGTGGCCCTGTCGGTGATGATCCTGGTGCTGCTCATCCGCCCCGAGGGGCTCTTTGGGGTGTCCTTCGAGGAGGAGCGTTAGCCATGGGTCTGCTCAAATCCTACATCCGCCGCTTCCTGAACATCCTGCGCCGCGAGGTGCTGGTCTTGCCCAGCCGCGTGGCGCTTTTGGTGCTGGTGCCCCTGCTTCTGCTCCTGCCGGTGCTGACCCAGGACTACTACATCCTGCGCGTGGTCATCCTCACGGCCATCTTCGCCATCCTGGCCGCCAGTTGGGACCTGCTTTCGGGCTTCACCGGGCAGATGAACTTCGGCCACGCCCTGTTCTTCGGCGTCTCGGCCTATGTCACGGCCCTGCTTAACCTCAACCTGGGCCTGCCGCCCTGGCTTTCCATCCCGCTGGGGGCGGTGGGCGGGGTACTCACGGGCCTGGTGGTGGGCATCCCCTGCCTGAGACTCAAGGGCTCCTACCTGGCGCTTACCACCCTGGCCTTCCCCATCATCCTCATGGGCCTGGTCTTCGCCTTCCCCGGCGTCACCGGCGGCGAGCTGGGCCTGTCGGGCCTGACGCGGTTGACCTCTTCGCGCACCTCCGACTACTACCTCATCAACGTCGTGATGCTGGCCTGCTGCCTGGTGATGTGGAAAATCACCGACTCCAACACCGGCATCATCCTGCACGCCATCCGCGAGGACGAGTTGGCCGCCCGGGCCGCGGGCATCAACACCACCCGTTACAAGCTTCTTGCTTTTTGCCTGAGCGGCTTCTTCGCCGGCATCGCCGGCGGACTCTACGCCCACTTCATGCGCCTGGCCGGCCCCTCCGCCCTGGAGGTGTCGCTCTCCTTCCAGGTCATTATCTGGTCGGTCTTCGGCGGCATGGTCTCCATCTACGGTCCGGTGGTGGGTGTCTTTCTCCTCAACCCCCTGATGGAGGTGCTCCGGGCGGTGCAGGAGAGCTTCCCAGGCCTGCCCGAGCTGCGCATGTTCGTCTTCGCTGGCCTGGTGCTGGTCACGCTGCTCTTCATGCCCGAGGGCCTGGTGCCCTGGCTGCGCGACCGCCTGGAGACCGAGTGTCCGCGCTGCAAGGCGCGCAACGCCCGCTCCCGGGGGCGCTGCCGGGTCTGCGACGCCAGCCTGGCCGGCGAGGTGCGCGCCTCGGCCGCCACCGAGGAACAGGACGAGGCCGCCGTCACCACCGCCAGCGAGCAGAGCTACCTGGCCAAGCCCTGGCTCAAGTTCTACCCGCCGGGCGCAACCGAGTTCATGGACATACCCCCGGACTCGGTGCCCCAGATGTTCGACAGGTCGGCGCAAAAGTTCGCGGGCAAGAACGCCCTGATCTTTTATGGCACCAAGATCACCTACAAAGAATTGCAGGACCTGGCCAACCGTTTCGCGGCCGGCCTGGCCAATCTGGGGCTGAAAAAGGGCGACCGCGTGGCGCTTCTGCTGCTCAACTGCCCCCAGTACGTAATCGCCTACCTGGGCACGCTCAAGGCCGGCGGCGTGGTCACGCCGGTCAGCCCGGTGTACACCAGCCAGGAGGTGGCGCATCAGCTCAAGGACAGCGGCGCCCGCATGGTGGTCTGCCAGGACATCCTCTACGACAACGTGGAGAAGGCCGGCGTGCCGCTGGACAAGGTCGTCATCACCGCCGTGGACGAGTACCTGCCCGGCATCAAGAAGATGGTGGCCAACAAGCTCCTGCAAAAGGCCTACGGCGGCCTGCACGTGCCCGACGCGGCCAAGATCGCCCAGGCCGGACTGGTCAAGTTCCAGGACCTCATCAAGAACAGCCCGCCCCAGGCGCCCCAGGTTACCATTGATCCCCAGACCGACCTGGCGGCCCTGCCCTACACCGGCGGCACCACCGGCCATCCCAAGGCGGCCATGATTACCCACCGCAACATCGTGGCCTGCCAGGCCCAGGCCCTGGCCTTCTGGGAGCACAAGTTCAAGGACGGCCAGGAAACGGCCATCGCCTTCCTGCCCTTGTTCCACATCTACGGCCAGGTGGTCATCATGCTCACCGGCCTGATACGCGGCCACACCCTGGTGCTGTTCACCACCCCGGAGATGGACGAGATACTGGGAGCCATGGAGCGCTACGACGCATCGGCCTTCTACGGGGTGCCCACCCTCTACGAGCACCTCAAGGAATACGAGAAGACCGACCGCGTCAACTGGCGGCGCCTGAAGGTGCTGGTCTGCGGGGCCGACACCCTGCAAGCCACCACCGTGGAGGGCTGGGAGCGCCGCACCGGCAGCAAGATCACCCAGGGCTACGGCATGACCGAGACGGCGGCCGTGACCCACACCAACCCCCTGGAGCGGCCCAAGAAGGGCTCCTTCGGCCTGCCCATCCCCAATGTGGACGCCGCCGTGGTGGACGTGGAGAGCCTGGAGTTCATGCCCGTGGGCCAGGTGGGCGAGCTGATCGTCAGCGGCCCCAACGTCATGCAGGGCTACTGGCAGCGCCCCAAGGACAACCTGGAAACCATGATAGAGCTGGAGGGGCGCACCTGGCTGCGCACCGGCGACCTGGTGCGCATGGACGAGGAGGGTTACTTCCACTTCTTTGACCGCAAGCGCGACCTCATCAAGCACCGGGGTTACTCGGTCTTCGCCAAGCACGTGGAGGAGGTGCTCTACAGCCACCCCCAGGTCAAGGCCGCCGGCGTGGTGGGCGTGCCCGACCCCAAGGTGGGACAGCTCATCAAGGCCTACGTGGTCTGCCAGGCCGAGGCCCGCGGCAAGCTCTCCGAGGAGGAGCTGATGGCCTGGTGCCGCGAGAAGCTGGCCCACTACAAGGTGCCGCAGATCATCGAGTTCCGCGGCGAGCTGCCCAAGACCGACGTGGGCAAGGTCTCCCGCCGCGAGCTGCGCGAACAGACCGAGGAGGCGTAAAGCCATGGCCGAGTCCTTCCTGGAAGTGCACGACCTGCACAAGAACTTCGGCGGGCTGACCGCCACCAACAGCGTCAGCTTCAACCTGGACCGCAAGGAGGTGCTGGGGTTGATCGGCCCCAATGGCGCCGGCAAGACCACCCTGTTGCGGCTGATCACCGGCATACTCAAGCCCGACTCGGGCAAGGTGCTGTTCAAGGGCGAGGACATCACCGGTAAGAAGACCTGGGAGATCGTCAACAAGGGCATCGCCCCCACCTTCCAGAACATGCGCCCTTTTCGCCGGCTGCCCATCATCGCCAACGTGATGGTCTCCTGTCTCAGCCCCCGCTCCATGAAGCGCGGCGAGTGGGTCAAGAAGGTGGAGGCCAAGGCCATGGACGCGCTGGAGTTCGCCGGCATCTCCGACATGGCGCTGGAGAAGGCATCCACCCTGAGCCAGGGCGACCTCAAGCGCCTGGAGGTGGCGCGGGCCGTGGCCACCGAGCCCGAACTGCTCTTGTTGGACGAGCCCTTCGGGGGCCTGAGCCCCGCCGAGACCGACCTCATGGCCAAGTCCATCGCCCGGCTGCACAAGGGTGGGCGCTTCGGCCGCCTGCACTCCGAGGGTCCGGCCATGATAATCATCGAGCACAAGCTGCAACAGCTCATGAAGATCGTGGACCGCATCGTGGTGCTCGACTTCGGCACCATCATCGCCGACGGGCCTCCCCAGGAGATCGTGAAGAACCCCGAGGTGATCGAGGCCTATCTGGGCAAGGGAGGCGTCTAAGTGCTGCTAGAGGTCAACAACCTGACGGTCTGCTATGACAAGGCCATGATACTTAACGGCATCTCCCTAAAGGTGGACACCGGTGAGCTGGTGAGCCTGGTGGGGCCCAACGGCGCGGGCAAGTCCACGGTGCTGCGCGCCATCACCGGCCTGGTGGCCTGGGAAAAGCGCATGAAGCGCGGCACCACCGGCGGCGAGGTCACCATCGAGGGCGATGTGCTTTTTGAGGGCAAACCCATAAGCCAGACGCCGGCCCACGAGATCGTGCGCCTGGGCCTGGTGCACTGCCCGGAGCGGCGCCGGCCTTTTCGCGAGATGAGCGTGCAGGACAACCTCATGGCCGGCGCCTACCTCTTCGGCGGCAAGGGCCAGGTGCAGGATGACCTGGACAAGGTCTTCCAGCTCTTCCCGGTTCTGAAAAAGCGCCTGGGCCAGGTCTCGGGCACTCTCTCCGGCGGCGAACAGCAGATGCTTGCCGTGGGCCGGGCCCTGATGTCGCGGCCCAAGCTGTTGTGCATTGACGAGCCCTCCACCGGCCTGGCGCCCCTGATGCGCCAGGAGGTGTTCAACAAGATCGTGGAGATTCGCCGGACCGGCGTGACCATCCTGCTGGTGGAGCAGGAGGTGGCTTCGGTCTTCAGCCTGACCGACCGCAACTACGTGCTCTCCTCGGGGCGCATCATCGCCCAGGGCAAGGGCGACGACCTGCTGCAGGACGAGGTGATCCGCAAGACCTACCTGGGGCTGTAGGCCCCAGCGGGGCTGTGAGCGCCGGTCCCGGCCCCGGGACCCGGCGCCACGAGGGGGCGCGCGCCTGCCCAAGGGGGGAGCAGGCCGCGCCCTCCTGACCGCGAACCCATCCCCTCTCACGACCACGCCCCGGCGTCTCGGGGCGGGCCGGCCGCCTGCCCCGCGCGCCGGCCCGCCCCTGGGCGCGGGGAAACGGCCTGCCCCCGTCCGCCTCCGGGAACCCGCGCGCCGGGTCCCCGGAGAGGCGGTGGCGTGGCCAAGGGAGAGACCAGGCGATGAACCTGCGCAACCGGCTGATGCTGATGTCCGTGCTTTTGGTGACCGCGGTCATGGCCGTGTCCACGGCGGCCGCCTATTTCATCCTGGTGCGTCAAAGCGGCGAGGCCGCCCGCGAGGTGATCGGCAATTCCTTCGGTCTGATCCAGGAGGAGTTGGCCGCCGGGCAGGCCAAGCTGGCCAGCGGCGTGGTGCAACTGGCCGGCATGGATAAAATCCCGGTCAACCTCAAGTACCTGGCCGAGTATAGCGGCAAGACCAAGGAGCCCGAGCTGCGCCCCACCTACGGGGAGGTGGTGCAGACCCTGGAGAACTCGGTCAAGGCCCAGGGCCTATGGAAGGCGGCCATCTACGGACCCGAGGGGGAGCTCATGGCCTGGGGCGTCAGCCAGGACGGCGGCGTGCTCCTGGGCTACTCCCAGACCCAACCCCAGTACCAGCGCCGTTTCAAGCTGGTCAAGCCCGGCGAGGAACTGGGCATCAACGAATGGCAGGAGAGCGGCTCCCCCGGCGGCGAGTTCCCCCAGACCCGGGCCGCCCAAGGCCTGGAGAAGGGCGCCAGCACCCTGGTCCTGGAGGGCCAGACGCTGTGCCTGGCGGCCCAGGCCCCGGTGCTGGGCGAGGTCTACAACCGTGAGACCAAGGCCTTTGAGACCAAGACCGTGGGGCTGGTGGTGGCCCTGGTGCGTCTGGATCAGGCCCAGGTGCGGCGTCTGGCCAGGCTAAGCGGCACCGGCGTGAACATCTACACCAGCCAGGGGCTGAGCGTGGGCACCGTGCCCGGCCTGGCCAAGCCCAGCCGCAACTGGGACTCCGCGCCCGAGAAGTATGACAGCCACCTAGCCGAAGTCCAGGTGGAGCAGACCAGCTATTACGAGGGCCTGCTGGGCTTGGGCGCAGGCGGCAAGCGCCTGGCGGCCATCGCCTGCCTGTACTCCAAGGAGGCCGCCCAGCGCAACGCCTGGCAGATGATTAAGCTTCTGGCCCTGGCCGCCCTGGTCTGCGTGCTCCTGACCGTGCCGGGAGCCTGGCTTTTCGCCCACCGTCTGGCTGGGCCCATCAACCGGGCTATCACCGAGTTGGACGACATGTCCCAGCAGATGACCGCCGCCGCCGGGCAGGTCAGCGCCGCCAGCCAGTCCCTGGCCGACAGCGCCAGCAGCCAGGCCGGCTCCCTGGAGCAGATCAGCGCCGCCCTGTCCGAGACCACCGGCCGCGCCCAGCAGAATTCAGTGAGCGCCCAGGAAGCCGCACAGCACAGCCGCCAGGGTACCGCCAACCTGCAAGGCGCCAACCAATCCATGAAGGCCCTGATCCTGTCCATGCGCGAAACCACGGTGGCCGGCGACAACGTGGTCAAGGTGGTGCAGACCATAGACGCCATCGCCTTCCAGATCAACCTGCTGGCCCTGAACGCCGCCGTGGAGGCGGCCCGGGCGGGAGAGGCGGGGGCCGGCTTCGCCGTGGTGGCCGAGGAGGTGCGCAACCTGGCCATGCGCTCGGCCGAGGCCAGCCGCAACACCCACGCCCTGGTGGAGGACATCCTGCGCAAGATAAAGGCGGGCTCGGGCGTGGTGGAGGAGACCGACCATCTCTACGCCAAGGTGGCCACGGACGTGCAGGCCGTCACCGTGCTGGTGGGCGAGATCGCCGCCGCCAGCCAGGGCCAGCTCAGCGACATCGAGCAGGTGGGCTCGGCCATCGGGCTCATCAGCCAAGGCACCCAGCAGAGCGCGGCCAACGCCGAGGAGTCGGCAAGCGCCAGCGAAGAGATGAGCGCCCAGGCCATGCACCTCAAGGGCCAGGTGGAGATCATGCGCGGCCTCATCCAGGGCCGCTAGCCACGAGCTAGCCGCCCGCCGCGGCTGGGCCGCGAGCCGCGGCGGGCATAAACGGGTCGGGGGGCGCCGTGCCCCTGGCGCAAGCCGCCGGCTCCCGTTGAGGGGCTGCCGCAGCTTAAAATACACGGGAGGGGATAAACCCCTCCCCTACGAAGAAAAGCTGAGAGTTGCCCTGGTCTTCCTGGGGGCGGGGTTTATCCCCGCACCCGGTTTTCAGCAAGCTGGCAGCGGGAGCCGGCGGCTCCGGCCAATATCACGGTATCATCCGACCCGGGCCGGGAGGCGAGGCACTCGCCCCTGCCCGCGTTTTTTATCTGTATCATACCAATTTAATGACAATCATACAGTATTAGGTTGTTGCCCCTTGATCCGGGCATCCTCTGGCCGGCGAGCTTTGGTTTTCTGGCCGCCCAAGCCCCGTGTCCCGCTCTTAGCCCGGCCATTCTTAGGGCACCGGCAGGG
>JACRDC010000063.1 GCA_016218705.1 Desulfarculus sp. | reverse complement strand
CCAAAATGCGCCTCTAAAAACCGCATCTTCCGAACCTCCTGCAACAGCTCTGTCCGCCTCATCGGGGCACCTCCATGGACCCCAACTCAAACCGGACAACTCATGTGCTACAAGTCCGGACAGTTTATGTGTCAGCTACAGTCAAGGCCCGCCGGCTTGACCGCTTTTGCCGCCTGACATATGCTGCTACTAAGGGTGATGTCGAGCCACCAAGGGATTGGGCATGTTTGGCGCGCCGCCCCGGGGCGGGTGGGGGAGAAGCCATGCACGAGGCCATGCTCTACGAGAAGCAGGACCAGAGGAGGGTGCGCTGCCTGTTGTGCGCCCACGGCTGCCTGATTAAGCCCGGCGAGCGGGGCATCTGCCAGGTGCGCGAGAACCAGGAGGGCACCCTCTACACCCTGGTCTGGGGCAAGCCCATCTCGGGCAGCGTGGACCCCATAGAGAAAAAGCCCCTGTTCCACTTTCTGCCCGGCACCACCTCCTACTCCATCGCCACCCTGGGCTGCAACTTCCAGTGCGGCTTCTGCCAGAACTGGAACATCAGCCAGTACCCCCGCCGCGAGAAGGGCGCCGAGATACCTGGCGGCGGCCCCCTGGGCGAGCTGGTGCCGCCGGAGCACATCGTGGGGCAGGCCCGGGCGGCGGGCTGCGCCTCCATCAGCTACACCTACACCGAGCCCACCATCTACTTCGAGTACGCCCACGACTGCATGAAGCTGGCCCTGGCCCAGGGGCTCAAGAACGTCTTCGTGAGCAACGGCTATGAATCCGAGCAGTGCGTGCGGGCCTGCCAAGGGCTCCTGCACGCCGCCAACATAGACCTCAAGTCCTTTAGAGACGGCTTCTACAAGAGCGAGTGCAAGGCCCGCCTGCAACCGGTGCTGGATACCCTGAAGCGCATGTTCGCCGCCGGCATCTGGCTGGAGGTGACCACCCTGGTCATCCCGGGCAAGAACGACGACCCCGCCGAGCTCAAGGACCTGACCGGCTTCTTGGTGGCGGAGCTGTCACCGGAGGTGCCCTGGCACGTCAGCGCCTATCACCCCCAGTTCAAGTATTTGGACGGCGGCCCCGGCCCCACGCCGGTCAAGTCCCTGGAGCGCGCCCTGGCCATCGGCAAGGAGGCCGGTCTGCTTTATGTCTACGCCGGCAACGTGCCCGGCCACGGCAGCGAGTCCACGGCCTGCCCCGGCTGCGAACGCATGGTGGTGGGGCGTAGCGGCTACCGCGTCCTTGGCCTGGACCTCAAGGACGGGGCCTGCTCCGCCTGCGGCCGGCCCATCCCCGGGGTGTGGGCGTGAGGCAGGAAGGCGTCACGGGGCGGGACCTCATTGGCGGCGCCCGGGGCCAGGACCCTGGCCAGCCCCTCAAGGCCCATCCGGGCACCGGCCACCGCCAGCGCCTGCGCGAGAAGTTCCTGGACCACGGCCTGGGCAAGTTCACCGACGAGGAGGTGCTTGAGCTGCTCTTGACCCTGGCCACCCCCAGGCGCGACTGCAAGCAGCAGGCCCGCGCCCTGCTCAAGGCCCTGGGCAGCCTGCGGGGAGTCCTGGAGGCCGCGCCCAAGCTGCTGGGCGCCGTGCCGGGGGTGGGTCCCAAGAACATCCTGGGGCTCAAGCTGGTGCCCGCCGTGGCCCGGCGCTACCTGGAGGACCGCCTCTTGACCATGGGCCGCCTGGGCGACGGCCCCGAGCTGGCCGACTACCTGCTCTTCTCCATGGCCCCCCTGACCCAGGAGGTGTTCCGCGTCTTTCTGCTGGACGCCCAGCGCCGGGTGAGGGCCACCGAGGACCTGTTCAGCGGCACCCTGGACCAGGCCGTGGTATATCCCCGTGAGGTGGTGGCCCGGGCCCTAGCCGCCGGGGCGGCGGCCTTGATCTGCGCCCACAACCACCCCGGCGGCGAGTCCACGCCCTCGGCCGCCGACCGCGACATCACCCGCCAGCTCTATCACGCCTGCCGGGGGGTGAGCCTGGAGCTAGTGGACCACCTGGTGGTGGGCCGCGAGGGCATCTACAGCTTCGCCCAGACCGGCGAGCTAAAGGCCTGGGCCGTGGAGCGCCAGTCCTGGAACATATGACCCCCCCAAGAAAACAGTGTTTTCTTGGGGACCCCGAATGACCACCCCAAGAAAACGCCGGAAAAGGAACCTGCCATGAACCCCCGCGACCGCCTGATCTTCGCCCTGGACGTGGACTCCACCGGGGAAGCCCTGGATTTGGTGCGGATATTAGCCGTGGAGGTGGGGGTCTTCAAGGTGGGGCTGGAGCTGTTCGTGGCCGAGGGGCCGGAGGTCCTGGAGCAGCTCAAGAAAGCCGGCGCCCGCTCCCTGTTCCTGGACCTGAAGCTGCACGACATACCGGCCACCATGCGCGCCGCGGCCAAGGTGGCCGCCCAGTTGGGGGTGGACTACCTCACCTGCCACTGCGAGCAGGCCGGCATCTTCGCGGGGCTGGACCTGGGGCGCACCCGGCTGTTGGCGGTGACGGTACTTACCAGCCTTGGTCCGGAGGACCTTAAGGCCTCTGGCTACCCCCCGGCCCTGCAAGACCCCCGTGCCCTGGTGCTGCACCGCGCCCGCCTGGCGTACGCCGCCGGCGCCGCCGGGGTGGTCTGCTCGGGGCAGGAAGCCGCCGGCGTGCGCCAGGCCCTGGGGCCAAAGGCCCTGGTGGTCTGCCCGGGCATCCGGCCGGCGGCCAAGCTGGGCACCGGCGCCGACGACCAGAAGCGCATCGTCACCCCGGAGCAGGCCATTGCCTGGGGCGCCAGCCACATCGTGGTGGGCCGGCCCATACGCCAGGCCGGCGACCCGGCGCAGGCCGCCCGCCAGGTGGTGGAGGGCATCCGCCTGGGGCTAGACCAGGCCGGCGGCCATTGACGCGCCCCCGCGTCCCTGATATGGTTCAGCAAACAGGTAGGTTTGACCGGTGAAGGCTCTGCATGGCCGAGGTGATTGACCTGCAGCGGCGCGCGGGCGCCCAACAGAAACAGCGCCAAGCCCTGGCCCAGCGGCGGGCCGGCGCGGTGGCCGCCGCGCTCTCCTGCGGGCTGTGCCCCCGGCGTTGCGCCCACTGCGGCCTGGCCATCGAGGAAGAACCGCCCATCGCCTCCTCGCCGGCGCCCTATACCTTCTGCGGCCCCTGCCTGGAGGAATACCAGGCCTTTTGCCGCCGCGAACAGGAGGGCGGGCCGCCCGAGGCCTTCTGGCACAGCCCCCAGTGGGCCGACATGTGGCGCACCTGGCTGGAGCACATGCGGGCCAACGACCGCTTCCGGCGCTCGCCGGAGTTTTTAAGGCTCATGGAAGAACACCAGGACTGAGCGCGCGTCCGGGCGCCCACAAGGAGCAGGATCATGATCGGTGGGTTGGGCTTTCAGGAACTCCTGATAATCCTAGTGATCGTGCTGATAATTTTCGGCGCGGGCAAGCTGCCCTCGGTGGGCGCCAACCTGGGCAAGGCCATCAAGGGCTTCAAGTCGAGCATCGGCGAGGACAAGCCCGAGGAGCTGACCAGCGAGCAGGCGGCCAAGACCGAGCAGGCCCAGCAGACCACGCCCAGCGGCGACAAGGCCGGCCAGGCCAAGCCCCAGGCCTAGAGGCACCCCCAAAAAGCTTCGCTTTTTCGGGGGACCCCGCAAGAGCACCCCAAAAAAGCTTCGCTTTTTCGGGGACCCCGCAAGACGCGCATCAGACGGTGGGGCACTCCCCAGCGCCCTGAAAATTCCCCCTGAAATGCACAAGCGGGGTTTCTCCCCGCCCGTCTGGCCTGTCTGGCCTGGCCTCCAGCACAAGGCCTGGTACTTCTCTCAGGTACCTACCGGCCAGGCTCGCCCTCCGTCGGTTCGCTGGCGGCGGGCGCCCCTGCCTTGCGCAGCACCACCTGGTGGGGATAGGGAATCTCCACGCCCTCCTGGTCGAAACGGTGCTTGATGGCCTCCAGCAGGTGGGCCTTGGCCGCGTAGTAGGCGTCCATGTCCGGCACCCAGACGTTCACCCTGAGCTTGAGCGCGCTGTCGCCCCAGTCAATCACCCGCACCGCCGGCGGGGCCGAGGCCTGCTCCGGGGGGATGATGGCGGGGCACTTGGCCACCTCCTCCAGGATCAAGCGGCGGGCCAGGTCCAGGTCGGCCTCGTAGGCGATGCCCAGGTTGAGGGCCAGTAGGGTGCGGCTGTCCACGATGCTGTAGTTGACCAGGGTCATCTGGTCGATCTTCTCATTGGGGATGACCAGGCGCTTGGCCTCCCAGGTGCGCACGATGGTGTGGCGCAGTGTGATGTCCTCCACGGTGCCGTACTCGCCCTCGATGGTCACCTTGTCGCCGATGCGTATGGGGCGGTAGAAGGCCAGGGAAAGCCCGGCGATGAGATTGGCCATGGTGGACTTGGCGGCGAAGCCCATCACCAGGGCGGTGATGCCGGCGCTGGCCACCAAGGTGCCCAACAGCCCCCGCAGGGCCGGCACCAGGCTGGCGTAGAACACACCCCCCATCAGAAATACCAGGACCGTCTTGATGCGCAGGGCGTAGCGCAGCACCGTCTCGTCCACCTGGCCCCGGGCCAGGCGAGTTATCAAGCCGCTGGAGCGGCGCACCACCCGGCCCAGCAGGCGCGAGGCCACCGAGCAGGCCAGGGCGATGAGCACCGCCACCACCACCGCGCCCAGCAGGGTCTCCGGGTCCAGCAGGGGGGTCTTGCCCAGCCAATGCCAGGCCTGCTGGATGCTCGTGGCTAGCCCCTCCACCAGCCGCGCCTAGTGCTTGAAGGCCCGCTGGCCGGTGAAGACCATGGCCGCCGGCGGGCTGGCCTGGTTGCAGGCCTCGATGCTCTCCCAGTCGCGCAAGGAGCCGCCAGGGTGGGCCACGCAGGTGACGCCCTCCTTGAGGCCCACGTCCACGCCGTCGCGGAAGGGGAAGAAGGCGTCGCTAATCATCACCGAGCCGGGCAGCCCCGCCCGGTCCACCTGGGTCTGGGCGTCAATGGCGTCTATCTGGTTGCGGGGGCGCTTGCCGGCTGATGCCTCCAGCACCAGCTCGTCGTACTTCTTGCCGTGGCGCTGCCAGGCCAGGCGGTTGGCGTACTTGGTGTAGGCCTTGTACACGGCGATGCGCGCCACGCCCACCCGGTCCTGCTCTCCCGTGCCGATGCCCACGGTGCAGCCGTCCTTGACGTAGAGCACGCTGTTGCTCGATACCCCCTGCTCCACGGCCCAGCCGAAGACCACGTCGCTCAGTTCGCGGGCGTCGGGCTGGCGAATGGGCTCATAAACCTGGCCCTGATGCTCGCAGCGGGCCGGCAACAGGTCGGCGGGGGTCTTGACGCGGTTGAAGCTAGAGGTCTGCAAGACCATGCCGCCGTCCATCAGGCTCTTGATGTCCAGGAAGCGCTGGCCGCGGTAGGCGGCCAGGCCGGCGATCCTGGGTATGCGCAGGATGCGCAGGTTCTTGCTCTTCTTGAGGATGTCGAGCGCGCCCTCCTCGTAGTCCGGGGCGGCCACCACCTCCAGGTAAAGCTCATGCATCATCTCGGCGCAGGCTTTAGTCACCGGGCGGTTAAGCACCGCCGCCCCGCCGAAGGCGGCGATGAGGTCGGCCATGAAGGCCTGGTGGTAGGCCGTGGCGATGTCGTCGGCTTGGGCCACGCCCGAGGGGTTGTTGTGCTTCATGATGGCCGCCGTGGGGCGCTCGGTCAGGTAGCGCAGGATGTGCAGGGCGTTGTCCACGTCGGTGAGGTTGGTCTTGCCCGGGTGCTTGCCGGCCTGGGGCATCTGGTCCTCGCCGAGCGCGCTGACCAGGCCGCGCCCCGGCTGGATCAGCTCGATGTCGCCCACCTTGAGGGTGCCGCCCACCAGCTCGTAGAGGGCGGCCTCCTGGCCGGGGTTCTCGCCGTAGCGCAGGCCCTTCTCCACCAGGGCGCCGCCGTCCTCCAGCTTCCAGGTGCGCTTCTTGTAGCGCAGCACGGTGTCGCCCACGGTGATGGTCACCTCGGGGGGGAAGTGGTCATCCATGACGGTGCGGTACTGGGCCTTGATGTCGCTCACGGCAAATCCTCCCAACGGATACGTAATTGAATGAGATAAAGCTGATTCTAGGGGAGCGGGGGCTGGCGGTCAATAGACGCGGAGCGGCGTGTGTTAGCAACGCAATAGTGTCCCCTTCAATTGCAAAGCTAAAATGTCCCCTTCATGGGAGACATAATAAGCATGAGCCAATCGGAGAGGGGACGGCACCACGCCTTGCGGATGGTTCTTGAGGGCAGGATCAGCCTG
>JACRDC010000064.1 GCA_016218705.1 Desulfarculus sp. | reverse complement strand
CCCCCGCCGCTCCGGACCAAAGCTCGGGAAGGCCTGGGCGTACTTGCCCTCGGCGATGGCCGCCAACGCCATCAACTCCGCCGAGGTCACCGCCCCCTGACCACCGCGGCCATGGAAACGTACCTCAATCATGGAAGACTCTCCATTCAAGCGGCGCTGGCCCGGTCATCAACCGCCCAGGCCGCCATTAGTGGTTTACTACTTGGTCAGCTTTTCCTTCGCCTGCTTCTTGCAGTCGGCGATGATCTTGTCCTCGGCGGACACGTCCTCCAGGGTCTTGCCCTTCATGGCCGCCGGCATGGGCAAAAGCCCATGCTTGATCTTGACATACTGGGTGCCGGTCTGGTCGTAGAGGGCCGCGGTCATCACGTCGAACTTGTCGGCGCCGGGGATGTCCTTGACCCGTTCTCTCGCCACGTGCAGCTCGGGCTCGATGACGTCGGCCGGGCGGCAGGTAATGGGCTCGCTGCCGCGCGGGTATTTCTTCAGCGCCTTCCGGCGCACCTCGGGGTCGGGCTCGGTGGGGGTCTTGCCGTAGAGGCCGTAGAGGATGCCCTTGCTCTCGTTGGTCACCATCTTGTATTTGCCGAAGAGCACGTTAAGCACGGCTTGCACGCCCACGATCTGGCTGGTGGGGGTGACCAGCGGCGGGGTGCCCATCTCGGTGCGCGTAACCGCCACTTCGGCGTAGACCTCGGGCAGGCGATGCAGGGCCTTGGCCTCCTTGAGCTGGCTGACCAGGTTGCTTATCATGCCGCCGGGGACCTGATGCACGAGCACGCCAGTATCTATCACGCTCATCTGGTTGGGCATCCAGTAGTCGCGGTACTTGGGCGCGATCTTCTCCAGCAGCTCGCCCATGGCCAGCATTTTCTTAAGCGACAGGCCGGTGTCGCGCGGGGTGCCCTCCAGGGCCACGATGATGGGCTCCACCGCCGGATGGCTGGTGCGCAGGGCAAAGGGCGCCAGGCAGCAGTCAATGATGTCCACGCCGGCCTCGGCCGCCTTGAGCATGCTCATGGAGGCCATGCCGCTGGTGTAGTGGCTGTGCAGGTGGATGGGCGCCTTGCAGGTTTTCTTCAGCGCCAGGACCAGATCGTAGGCGTCGTAGGGCGCGATGAGACCGGCCATGTCTTTCACGCAGATGCTGTCGGCGCCCATGGCCTCCAACTCTCTCGCCTTGGCCAGGTAGTAGTCCAGGTTGAAGACCGGCCCGCCCATGCGCCGCTCGGTGAGCGAGTAGCAGATCACGCCCTGGAAGTGCTGCTTGTTGGCCTTGATGCGCTCCACCACCGTCTCGAAGTTGCGGAAGTCGTTGAGCGCGTCAAAGGTGCGGAAGACGTTGATGCCCGCCTCGCAGGACAGGTCCACGAACTCCCTGGCCACGTCGTCGGCGTAGTTGCGGTAGCCCACCAGGTTCTGGCCGCGCAGGAGCATGGAGAACGGCGTCTTGGGGGCGTACTTGCGCAGGGTGCGCGGGCGCTCCCAGGGGTCCTCGCCCAAAAAGCGGCTCATGGAATCGAAGGTGGCGCCGCCCCAGACCTCCATGGCCCAGAAGCCGGCCTCGTCCATCTGCTCGGCCACGGCGATCATGTCCTCGGTGCGCATGCGCGTGGCGAAAAGCGACTGGGTGCCGTCGCGCAGGGTCAGGTCCATGACCTTCAGGGGCGTGGGGTTGCCGCCCCAATTGTCGTTGCTGGTCATTTTCGGCTCTCCTAAAAAACGTTACGGGTTGCCCGGGCAGACGAGTTGGCCAATTATATCTGTATACAATTAAATGCCCAGCCCGCCGCCACCGGCGCGAGTGAAGTCTCCTTCAGCCTAGCCCCCGATGGCCTTGGCCACCGTGGCGCCGAACTGGCCCAGGGCCTTGACCACCGTGATGCCCGCGGCCTCCATGGCCGCTAGCTTGTCCTCGGCGCGGCCCTTGGAGCCGCTGATGATGGCCCCGGCGTGGCCCATGCGCTTGCCCGGCGGGGCGGTGAGCCCGGCCACGAAGCCAAAGACCGGCTTCTTGAAATGCTCCTTGATGTAGGCCGCCGCCCGCTCCTCGGCGTCGCCGCCGATCTCGCCGATCAGAGCCACGGCCTGGGTCTGGGGGTCGTCGGCGAACATCTTTAAGAGGTCAATGAAGTGCAGGCCGATGATGGGGTCGCCGCCGATGCCGATGCAGGTGGATTGACCCAGGCCGGCTTTGGTGAGCTGGTCCACCACCTCGTAGGTCAGGGTGCCCGAGCGGCTGATGACCCCCACCGAGCCGGGGCGGTGGATGTAGCCGGGCATGATACCCAGCTTGCACTCGCCAGGGGTAATGACGCCCGGGCAGTTGGGGCCCACCATCAGGGTGCCCCGGGCCTTGAGATAGGCCTTAACCCTTATCATGTCCATCACCGGGATGTGCTCGCTGATGACCACCACCACCTTGATGCCGGCGTCGGAGGCCTCGCAGGCGGCGTCGGCGGCAAAGGCGGCGGGCACGAAGCAGATGCTGGTGTCGGCGCCGGTCTGCTTGACCGCGTCGGCCACGGTGTTGAAGACCGGGAGATTCAGCACCGCCTGCCCGGCCTTGCCGGGGGTGACGCCGGCCACCACGGGGCTGCCGTACTCGATCATCTTCTCGGTGTGGAACATGCCCTCCTTGCCGGTTATGCCCTGCACCACCACGCGGGAGTTCTTGTTGACCAGGATGCTCACCTTGCACCTCCCGCCGCCACCAAGGCGATCTTCTGCGCCGCCTCGCTCATGGAGCCGGCCACCTCGAAGTTGAGCCCGCTGGCTCCCAGTATCTCCTTGCCGGCCTGCACGTTGGTGCCCTCCAGGCGCACCACCATGGGCACGGTCAGCTTGAGCTTCTTGGCCGCCGCCACCACGCCGGCGGCCAGGGTGTCGCAACGCAGAATGCCCCCGAAAATGTTGATGAGGATGGCCTTGACGTTGGGGTCGGTCAGGATCACCTCGAAGCCCTTGGTGACCATCTCCTCGCTGGCGCCGCCGCCCACGTCCAAGAAGTTGGCCGGCTCGGCGCCCGCCATCTTGATGACGTCCATGGTGGCCATGGCCAGGCCAGCGCCGTTGACCATGGTGCCCACGGTGCCTCCCAGCCTGATGTAGTTCAGGCCCATGTCCACGGCCTGGCGCTCCAGAGGATCGGACTCGGCTGGGTCGTCCAGCAGGGCGATCTCCTTGTGGCGCTTGAGCGCGCTGTCATCGAAGTTGATCTTGCCGTCCAGGGCGATGAGCTTGTCCTGGGCGGTGACGGCCAGGGGGTTGATCTCCACCAGGGTGGCTTCCTTTTCCCAGGCCAGGCGCACCAGGTTCTGGAGGATGCCAACGCCCTGGTTGACCAGGGCCACCGGCAGGCCGCAGCCGAAGAGGAGCTTGCGGGCCTGGAAACCCCACAGGGGCTGGCCTGGCTCCACGTGGGTGGTGAAGATCTTCTCGGGCGTCTTGGCGGCTACTTCCTCGATGTCCATGCCGCCGGCCGGGCTGACCATCACCGCCAGGCGCTCGGCGGCCCGGTCCAGCACCACCGCCGCGTACAACTCCCCGGCGATGGCAGTGCCCTCCTCGATCCACACCTTGCCTACCGTCTTGCCCGCCGGGCCGGTCTGGTGGGTGACGAGCGTCATGCCCAGCATTTTCCCGGCGGCGGCCGCCGCTTCCTGGGGCGAGTCCACCACCTTGACCCCGCCGCCCTTGCCGCGCCCGCCGGCGTGGATCTGGGCCTTGACCACCAGCTTGCCCGGGGCCAAGGACTGGGCCACCTTGAGGGCCTCGTCCGCCGTGAGCGCCAGGCCGCCGCCCGGCACCGGCACGCCAAAGCTCTTGAAAAGCTCCTTGGCCTGATACTCGTGTATGTTCATGATCGCTACCCGGCCCGCCTTACAGCGCGCGTTTGAGGTTGTTGGTGATGAAGGCCACGATGGCGCCGGTGTTGGTGCCCGGCCCGAAGATCTCGGCGATGCCCGCCTGTTTGAGCGCCGGCACGTCCTCCTCGGGGATGATGCCCCCGCCGATGACCAGCACGTCATCGAGCTTCTTCTCGCGCATCAGCTCCATGACCCGGGGGAAGAGGTAATCGTGGGCACCGGAGAGCACGCTTAGCGCGATGACGTCCACGTCCTCCTGCATGGCCGCGGCCACGATCTGCTCGGGGGTCTGGCGCAGGCCGGTGTAGATCACCTCCATGCCCGCGTCGCGCAGGGCCGCCGAGATCACCTTGACGCCGCGGTCGTGGCCGTCCAGGCCCGGCTTGGCGGCTAGCACTCTAATCTTACGCATGGCTGGCCTCCTATATGGTGCTGGGCGCCCGGTACTCGCCGAAGACGCCGCGCAGGGTGTCGCAGATCTCGCCCAGGGTGGCGTAGGCGCGCACGCAGTTGACGAGGTGGGGCATGAGGTTCTCCTCGCCCTGGGCCGCGGCCTTGAGCGCGGCCAAGCCGGCGGTCACCGCCTGGTTGTCGCGCTCGGCCCGCAGCTTGGCCAGGGCCGTGGCCTGCTCCTCGCGCACCTTGGGGTCCACGCGCAGCAGTTCGCCCTGGTGCTTGTCCTTGGTGACGAACTTGTTCATGCCCACCACCACGCGCTCGCCGGTCTCGATGGCCTTCTGGTAGGCGTAGGCCGCCTCCTGAATCTCGCGCTGCACGAAGCCGCGCTCGATGGCCTCGGGCGCGCCGCCCATCTCGTCAATGCGCTTGATGTAGTCGTGGGCTTTTTGCTCGATCTGGTCGGTTAGCGCCTCCACGTAGTAGGAGCCGGCCAGGGGGTCTATGGTTTCGGTGACGCCGGTCTCGTAGGCGATGAGCTGCTGGGTGCGCAGGGCGATGGTCACGGCCTCGGTGGTGGGCAGCGAGAGCGCCTCGTCCATGGAGTTGGTGTGCAGGCTCTGGGTGCCGCCCAGGACGGCGCTCATGGCCTGGAAGGCCACGCGCACGATGTTGTTCTTGGGCTGCTGGGCGGTAAGGCTGCAACCGGCGGTCTGGGTGTGGAAGCGCACCATCAGGCTCTTGGGGTCCTTGGCGCCGAAGCGCTCCTGGATGAGCCTGGCCCACAGGCGGCGGGCGGCGCGGTACTTGGCCACCTCCTCCAAGAAGTCCAGGTGCGAGTTGAAGAAGAAGCTCAGGCGCGGGCCAAAGGCGTCCACGTCCAGGCCGGCCTCCACCGCCGCCTTGACATAGGCCAGGCCGTTGGCCAGGGTGAAGGCCACCTCCTGCACCGCCGTGGAGCCGGCCTCGCGGATGTGGTATCCGCTGATGCTGATGGTGTTCCACTGCGGCACCTGCTGGGCGCAGTAGGCGAAGATGTTGGTGATGATGCGCATGGAGGGCTTGGGCGGGAAGATGTAGGTGCCCCGGCTGGAGTACTCCTTGAGGATGTCGTTCTGGATGGTGCCCCTGAGTTGCTCGGCCTTGACCCCCTGCTTCTCGGCCACGGCGATGTACATGGCCAGCAGCACGCCGGCGGGGGCGTTGATGGTCATGGAGGTGGAGACCTTGTCCAGGGGTATCTGGTCGAAGAGTATCTCCATGTCCTTGAGCGAGCTGATGGAGACGCCCACCTTGCCCACCTCGCCCCGGGCCATGTCGTGGTCGGCGTCGTAGCCGATCTGGGTGGGCAGGTCAAAGGCCACCGACAGGCCGGTCTGGCCCTGCTCCAAGAGGTAGCGGTAGCGCCGGTTGCTCTCGGCGGCGGATGCGAAGCCGGCGTACTGGCGCATGGTCCAGAAGCGGCCACGGTACATGGTGGGCTGCACGCCGCGGGTGAAGGGGTACTGGCCGGGCAAGCCCAGCTTGTCCGCGTAGCCCTGGTCCGCCTGTGCGGGCAGGTACAGGCGCTCCACGGGCAGACCGCTGATTGTGGTGAACTGGGCTTTTCGCTCCGGGTGCTTGGCCAACGACTTGTCCACCTTGGCCTGCCAGGCGGCTAGTTTTTCCTTGAACTCCTGGGGCTGGCTCATGGCTGCCTCCTTATTCTAAGGCGTACCCGGCGCCCAAGATGGCGCGCGGGGCCGCGTTGAGTCCCATCACAGGGGGATGTTGCCGTGGCGGCGCACGGGGCGCCAGGTGCGCTTGTGCTTAAGGGCGGTCAGCGCCCGGATCACCTTGCGCCGGGTGTCGCTGGGCATGATGATCTCGTCTATATAGCCCAGCTCGGCGGCCCGGTAGGGGCTGGCGATGCGGGCGCGGTACTGGTCCACCAGTTCCTGGTAGGTCTTCTTCTTGTCCGTGGCCTGCTTCAACTCGTTGCGGAAGACGATGTTCACCGCGCCCTCGGGGCCCATCACCGCGATCTCGGCCGTGGGGTAGGCGAAGTTGACGTCCGCCCCGTGGTGCTTGGAGCCCATGACGTCGTAGGCCCCGCCGTAGGCCTTGCGGGTGATGACCGTGACCAGGGGCACCGTGGCCTCGCAGTAGGCGTAGATGACCTTGGAGCCGTGGGTGATGATGCCGCCGTACTCCTGCTGGATGCCCGGCAGGAAGCCCGGCACGTCCACGAAGGTGACCACCGGGATGTTGAAGGCGTCGCAGAAGCGCACGAAGCGGGCGCACTTTCGGCTGGCGTCTATGTCCAGGCAGCCGGCCATGAACATGGGGTTGTTGGCCACGATGCCCACCACCATGCCGCCCATGCGGGCGAAGGCGGTTATCATGTTCTTGGCGAAGCCCTTGGCCACCTCGAAGAAACTGTTCAGATCCACCACGGTCTTGATGAGCTTCTTCATGTCATAGGGCGACTTGGGGTTGTCGGGGATGTGGGAGTTCAACTCCTCGTTGGTGCGCTCGGAGCTATCGGCGCTGAGCTTCTCGGGCGGCTTCTGTTCCCAGTTCTGGGGCAGGTAGCCCAGAAGCTTGCGCACGTCCTTGAGGCACTCCTTGTCGCTCTTGCAGATGAACTGGGCCACGCCCGATTTTTGGTTGTGTATCTTGGCCCCGCCGACGATCTCGCTGGTGACCTCCTCGCCGGTGACGGTCTTGATGACCTGGGGGCCGGTGATGTGCATGTAGCTGGTCTGGTCCACCATGAATATGAAGTCGGTGATGGCCGGACTGTACACCGCGCCGCCGGCGCAGGGTCCCATGATGGCGCTGATCTGGGGCACCACGCCGCTGGCCAGCACGTTGCGGCGGAAGATCTCGCCGTAGGAGCCCAGGGAGATGACGCCCTCCTGGATGCGCGCCCCGCCGGAGTCGTTGAGGCCGATGATGGGCGCCCCGGCCTTGACCGCCAGGTCCATCACCTTGCAGACCTTCTCGCCGAAGGGTCCGGAGAGCGAACCGCCGAAGACCGTGAAGTCCTGGCTGAAAAGAAACACCGGCCGGCCCTCCACGGTGCCATAGCCCGTGACCACGCCGTCGCCGGGTATCTTCTGCTCGTCCATGCCGAACTCGGTGCAGCGGTGCACCACGAAGCGGTCGAACTCCTCGAAGCTGTCCTCGTCGCAAAGCGCCTCGATGCGCTCGCGGGCGGTCATCTTGCCCTTCTCGTGCTGGGCCGCGATGCGTTTCTCGCCGCCGCCCAACAGGGCCGCCTCGGTACGTTTCCTTAGCTCCTCGATCTTCTCCTGCGTGGTCTGGGGACCTGTCATTTGTCTCCTCCGAAGGATGCTCCGGCCAGGCTCTTGATTGGGGGCCGCGCCGGTAGTGGGCGGCGTGGCCCCCAGGGGTATATCGCTCTCGCGCGGGGACGGCCTCCCTAGGAGAGGACCATCAGCACCTGCTCGGCCTCCACGGTGTCGCCGGGGGCCACCTTGACCTCGGCCACGGTGCCGTCTTCCTCGCAGAGGATGGGCATCTCCATCTTCATGGCCTCCAGCACCGCCACCTCGTCGTCCTCGGCGATGCTGTCGCCGGGCTTGACCGAAATCTTGACCACCTTGCCGCCCATGGGAGCCACGATCGCTTTCATCACCACTCTCCTCTTGTCTTGATGGGGCCTGGCCCCGTGGGCCGGCCGCTTTAGCTTGTTGTCTGGCCGCGCGCCGCCTGGCCGGCCCCCAAGGGTAACGTTGTTACCCGACCGGCAAGCGGGCCCGGAGGGACCCTAGGCGCCCCTGGCCTCGCCCCGTCCCGGGGCGGACTCCACATCCTTGGTCATGGCCCGCCAGCACATCTCGAACATCTGGTTGGCCTGGCCCGTCAGACTGCCCCTTTGTCCCCGGTAGACCCACATGAAGAAGGAGCGCTGCACCAGGCCGTGCATGAAATCCAACAGCACCCCCGGCCGCACGTTGGGGTTCAATATGCCCTGGCGCTGGCCCTGGCGCAGGGCGTCCACGAACAGGCCGATGAGCTTTTTTTGCTCGAAGGTGGTGTCGCTCATCCAGGTGGTCAGCGGTAAAGTCATGAAGATGATGCGCCCCAGGTCGGGGTTCTTCTCGTAGTAGTCGAGTTGTAGCCAGAAGACCTTGCGCAGCTTTTCCTTGAGGCTCTCGATGCCCTTGAGGTGGTCCACCATGCGCTCGGTGAGCACGGCCAGCTTCTTATCCACGAAGGCGAACAAAAGGCCTTCCTTGGAGCCGTAGTATTTGTAGATGGTGCTGAAGCTCACCCCGGCCTTCTTGGCCACGGTGCGGATGTTGGCCTTGTGGAAGTCCACGCTGGAGAAGACCTCCATGACCGCCGCCTCCAGGCGTTTCTGGCTTTCGGGGTCCAGGGTCTCGGGAGGCTGCGAGCTTTTCTTGCGCCGCGGGGTCATAATAGCCTTTACCCCAGCCGAAGTTTGTGAATCATCGAACCGACCGTTTGCCATGCCCTAGAGGGGGCCGTTGGAGCGCTTGCCGGCCGGCCTTGGGGCCGCCGAGGGGCCCGCCAGGCCTGGGGCCAGGCCGCACGGTAACGAATGTTTGCTGGCTTGTGCAGAAAATATAGTATAATAACAGTAAGTTAAAAATTATTTGCGCCATGCGGCCAGTTATTGATGATTATTGGAGAACATTGTTATTGCCAGGGCGCGCGCCTGTCAAGAGGAAAATTTGCACACAGGCCCCCAGAAGAAGCGGGCGCCCAATAACAAACCAAGGGCCCGGGGAAACCCGGACCCTTGGCTGGGCATGACCGGCCCCGCCAGGGCGAGGCCCGGAGGCAGGCGGTCTAGAAGAGCTTGCCCTCGGCCTTGAGGGCTGCCTCGGGCATCTGAATGGCGCTGGTCCAGCGGGTGACCACCACCTTCTTGTCGGTGTAGAAATCCACGGCGTCGTTGGCCCGGCCCCGCAGGTCGCCATAGAAGGAAGTGCGGCGGCCGCCCACGGGGTAGAAGGCGATGGGCGCCGGAGTGCCCACGTTGATGCCGATCTGGCCGGTATCGCACAGGCGCACGAAGTCGCGGGCCTGGCCGCCGTTCTCGGTGTAGATCACGGCGGTGTGCCCGAACTGGGAGGCGTTGATGATGGCCACCGCCTCGGAGAGGTCCTTTATCTTCTTGATGCAGCGCACCGGGGCGAAGACCTCCTCGCGCCAGACCTCCATGTGAGGCTCGGCCTCAATCAGGGTGGGCGCCAGGAAGTAGCCCTGGGGGCACTGGGGCACGCTGGGGCCGCGCCCGTCCAGCAATATCTTGGCGCCCTCCTTCTCGGCGCGCTCGATGAAGCCCACGGCGCTCTCCAGGGAGGCCCGGCTCACCACCGGCCCCATGGTCACGCCGGGAGTGAGGCCATTGCCCAGCACCTGGGACTTGGCCGCCGCCAGGAACTTTTGCAGGAACTCGTCATACACCGCCTCGTGCACCAAGAGGTTGGAGCCGGCGAAGCAGCGCTGGGAGGAGTTGCCGTAGCAGGAGCCGATGATGTTCTCCAGGTTGGTGTCAATGGGGCAGTCGCTGTTGATGACCAAGTGGTTCTTGGCCCCGCCCTGCACCTGGGCGCGCTTGCAGGCCCCGGTGGCCGTCTTGTAGACGATCTCGCCCACCTGGGAGGAGCCCACGAAGGTCACGCCCACCATGTCGGGGTGGGTCAAGAGACGGTGCACCTCATTGCGACCGCAGCCCACCAGGTTGATGACCCCCGGCGGGAAGCCGCACTCTTGTGCCAGCTCCACGATGCGGTTGATGGTCATGGGGGTCTGGGTGGCGCTCTTGATGACCACCGTGTCGCCGCAGGCCACCGGCCAGCAGAAGTAAAGGGCGATCATGGCCGGGAAGTTGAAGGGCGGCAGGATCAGGAACGGCCCCAGGGGCTCGCGGATGAAGTGGGTGTCCACCTTGCGGGCCACGTCCTCGCTGTAGGAGCCCTTCATCAGCTCGGGGATGCCGCAGGTGAACTCCACATACTCGTAGGAGCGGGTCAGCTCGCCGAGAGCGTCGGACAAGGTCTTGCCGTGCTCACGGACCATGATCTCGGCCAGCTCGCGCTTGTGCTCGTAGAGCTTGTTGCGCAGGTTGAACATGCAGATGGCCCGGCGGGTGGCCGGAGTGTTGCGCCAGTTCCAGAAGGCGGCCTTGGCCGCGGCCACGGCCTGGTCCACCTCGGCCAGGGTGGACTTGGGGCTCAGGGCGATCACCTGGTCCAGGGCCGGGTTCACCACGTCAATGTAGCCGCCCTGGGTGTCCACCCACTGTCCGTTGATGTAGTTTTTCAGTGTCTGGGGCATGCTGGGCCTCTTTCTTGGGATTGGGGGGCGAAGCCGCGCCTAGCGCAACCCGTCCTCGTACTTGGCCTGGTCCTTGGTCAGCCCGCCGATGCGAGGGCTGGGCCGGCCCGAGTCGGTGACCACCAGGACCACCACCAGCTCGTCGCCGGCCGGGGCGTCGGGCACGCTGACGGTCATGCCGTCGAAGTGGGAGCGGATGAAGGCCGCGTCCTTGTGGTTCAGGGGCACGTCAATGGTGCAGCCGGCGTGCCCGCGTTTCTTCACCGAGGGGATGAGCGCCAGGCCGCGCCCCAGGGCCTTGCGGAAGGGCGCGCCCAGCTTGGGGTGCAGGATGGCGCCGGCGTGCTCCAGCTCGCCCCTCATGCCCACGATGCAGGCCTTGCCGTAGCTCTCGGCCTGCTCCGGCGCGATGCCCAGGGCCTGGCGGGCCTTGTTGCCCAACAGCCCGCCCAGCTCCTCGCCGATATCCATCAGGGGAGTCAGGTCCTCCACGTAGCGGCCGGCAAAGGAGTTCTTGATGACCGCGATGGCCGCCGCCTTGCGGGTGGGCGGCTGCACTGGGCGGTCCATCTCGGTGCAGGTTTCCTCGACAATGACAATCAGCTTGCGAATATCCATGTCGCTCATCTTTCCCTCAGCCCACGACCTTGGCCGCCCGCTTGGGCGGGGGGGTGTTGCGGCTCTTGGTGGTTATGACCTGGCCGTCCACCATGACGATACTGACGCCGGGGTTGTCGCCCTCGGCCAGGCCGGCCAAAAAGTCGGCCCCCGCCGAACCCATGGAGGCGTCGGCAAAGACCAGGTCGGCCTCGCGCCCCGGGGCTATGACCCCGCGGTTGAGGCCATAGCGCCGGGCGGTGTTGCCGGTGGCCATGGCCACCACCACCTCCGGCGCCAAGCCGCCCAGGCTGGCCATGAGGTTCATGGTGCGCAGGATGCCCAAGGGCACGATGCCGGTGCCGCTGGGGGCGTCGTTGCCCACGATGATTCTTGCGTAGTCCCGGCGCTCCTCGATCATCTGGCAGACCTGCACGGCGCGCAGCGGGTTGCCGCAGTGCACGATCTCCAGGGTCAGCGTGGTCTCCTGAACCAGGCGGCGGGCCTCCTCCAAACTAATGGCGGTTGGCCCGCCGTTGATGTGGCTGACCACGTCGGGGCCGATGGCCATGACCTGCTCGGCGGTGACCGTGGAGGAGCCGGGGATGGAGGTGCCGCCGGTGTGCATCATCACGGTCAGGCCGGCGGCCTGGGCGGCCCTGACCATGGG
The DNA here is from genome assembly GCA_016218705.1 of Desulfarculus sp. Taxonomy (GTDB): domain Bacteria; phylum Desulfobacterota; class Desulfarculia; order Desulfarculales; family Desulfarculaceae; genus JACRDC01. The sequence goes on along the minus strand of JACRDC010000064.1, from coordinate 49,574 downwards.
CGCGGCGTCCTTGGGTTCCTTGACCGAGCCCAGGCCCACCTCGCCCACCACGCGCACGCCCTCGGCGTACAGCTCGGCGAAGTCGCTTAGCTCCAGGGATTTTTCCAGGATCACCGCCCCGCCCAGCACCTTCATGCCGCCGGGGCGATAGTTGGCGAAGCTCTTGGCCGCCAGCACGGCCAGGGCCTTGACCCCGGCGCGGTCCTTGGGGCGACCGTCCAGGTGCACCTCGCCGGCGCTGATGGAGGTGGTCACTCCCCCGTGCAGGGCGCTGTCCAGAAAGCCTATGGTCTTCTGGCGCGGCGAGTAGTCCATGAGCACCACGTGGCAGTGGCTGTCTATCAGCCCTGGCAAGAGCGCCGCGCCGCCGGCGTCTATCACCGTGGCCCCAGCCGGGCAATTGAGGCCCCGGCCCACCTCTTTAATAAGGCCGTCGGCGATGACCAGGCTGTCGGCCTCCAGAATGGGCGCGGCCACCTCGCCGCTGAGCATGAGCCCCACGTTTTTTACATACACCACAGGCATGGCAAGCTCCCCGCCCTTACCCCTTGGCCCGGGGCTGGGCAATCCGGGCTGGACGCCCCCCAAGGCGCGCCCAGGCCTTGACCGGTCCGTTACCAACTGGGCGGGCTGACCACCCAGATCACCACGCAGCGCCTGGCCCCCTCGTTGCCCCAGGAGTGGGGGCGCAGCGAGGAGAAATAAAAGCTCTCGCCCTTCTTGATGCGGTAGAGGTCGCTGCCCATGCGCAGGGTCAGCGTGCCCTCCAGCACCACGCCGAACTCCTCGCCCTCGTGGGTGTACTCGCCATCGCTGCCGCCGCCGGGGGCGATGACCGTGTAGAAGGGCTGCATGCGCTTCTGGGACACCGAGGCCACCATCTGGCGGATGTCGGCCTGCCAGCGCCCCATGCTCACCTTGACGAATTGGTCGGGCTTGGTGACCACCGGGTCGTCCTGGGCGTCGTCCAGGAAGAAATCCACGATGCGCACCTTGAAGACCTGGGCGATCTTCTTGAGGGTGGCGATGGAAGGCGAGGCCTTGTCATTCTCGATCTGCGACAGATAGGCGGCGGTGCAGTCCACCTGTTGGGCCACCTGCTTCAAGGTCAGCTTGGCCTCCTTGCGCAGTTGCCTTAGCTTTTGACCTATGGACTCCATGGCTGTCTGGTCTTGCCCCCGTTGGCCGTATTAAGTAAAATTAAACTAAGTTATTTATAGTTTCATATATAGCGCCGGCTGTCAACCGCCCTGTTGACCGCCAGGGGGGCAGGGGCGCCAAAAGCCCCCGAGGTGGGTTGTACGTGTTGGGCCAGTGCCTGACAGGCGTAAAAATATTTTACAAATTTCCTTGCCAGGCTCTGTTGTTTAATAATATATTATTTTTTAAGTTATAGTTCAATAGCCACCGGGCGTGGCCATGGCTTAAAATATTAAAGATGAGCGGACGGCGGGCCATGGCGCGCGGACCGACGCCGGCCTGGCGATTTGAACGGGAGAGCCAAATCAAAGTGGACACGAACGAGGGAGGTGGGTATGCGTCGCTTGGGTAGCATGATCCTGGCACTGGCCCTGGTGGCCGGTCTGGTGGGCGCTGGCGGGGCACTGGCCGCCGACGCCAAGGGCGGCACCATGCACATCAAATTCAGCACCTGGCACCCGCCGGCAAGCCGCGAGGTCAAGACGGTGTGGACCCCCATGCTGGAGGAGCTGAAAAAACGCAGCAACGGCCGCATCACCTATACCCTCTACGCTGGCGGCGCCTTGGGCTCCGGCCCCGAGCACTACGAGATCGTCAAGAAGGGCCTGTCGGACATGGGCTACTTCACGGCCACCTGGACTCCGGGACGCTTCCCCCTGGCCGACACCCTGTCCCTGGCCACCTGGGTGGACGGCAAGGACGTGGCGGTGAAGATCGGCAACGAGCTCTACGAGAAGGACCCCGGCGTGCACAAGGAGTTCGAGGGCGTCAAGGTCCTGGAGCTCAACGGCTGCATCCAGGCCTTCATCTGGACCAAGAAGCCGGTGCGCGCCATGGCCGACCTCAAGGGGCTCAAGATCCGTAGCCCCGGCGGCCACCAGACCAACTACATCAAGGCCCTGGGCGCCGAGCCGGTCTTCATGCCGCTGGGCGAGGTGTACATGGCCATGGAGACCGGCACCATAGACGGCATAGTCACCTGCTCGCCCCTGGTTTTGGCCTTCAAACTCCACGAGGTGGCCAAGCACGGCGTCATGGCCACCTTCGGCTGCGTGACCGAGGGCGTGGTCATGAACCAGAAGGCCTGGGACAAGGCCCCCGAGGACTTGAAGCCCATCATCATGGAGGTGGTGGGCAACCCCTTCGCCACCACCCACGGCCTCAATCAGCAGTCCTACAAGGAGATGATCGCCGAGATCAAGTCCAAGGGCGTGGAGCTGTACCAGTTGCCCCAGGACGAGGAAAGCCGCTGGTTCGGCAAGTTCCAGGAGGAGACCAAGAAGTGGGTGGCCGACCTGCAGGCCAAGGGCCTGGCCTCCAAGGAGACCGTGGAGCTTTACAACAAGATCGCCCAGCAGTACGGCGCGCCATGCGCGGCCTATCCGCAGGAATGGCATAAGTAGATACCGCGTCTGACCTCGGCGGGGGCGCGAGCCCCCGCCGCCCCGGAGGAGGAGGCCCATGGACGGCCTGCAAGGATTAAGGCGGGTGGTGAACCGCGTCACCCACGGCCTGGCCTACGGCGGCATGTTCGTGCTGCTGCCCCTGATGCTCTTGACCAGCGCCGACGTGCTGGGCCGTGCCTTTTGGAACAAGCCGGTGCCCGGCACCGTGGAGCTGTCCAGCTTCATCCTGGTGGTCTTCATCCTCTGCGGCCTGGCCTACACCCATCAGGTGAAGGGGCACGTGCGGGTCACCATGCTCCTGGACCGCCTGCCCCGGCCCGTGGCCCTTTGCATGGACCTGCTCACCACCCTGATGAGCATGCTGGTGCTGGCCATCATCGCCTGGCAGGGTTGGGAGATCGCCTGGGACCAGAACACGGTCTCGGACATGCTGCGCGTGCCCCAGCGTCCCTTCAGGCTCTTGGTCACCGTGGCCGGCGTCTGTTTCTTTCTTGAACTGCTGCTCGACCTGCTGACCACCCTGGGCAAGTTCCGGGGCAGCCACGAAACCAACCAGGCCTAAGCCAGCGGGAGGCGCAAGACAATGGAACCGGTGACCATCGGGCTTCTAGGCATCGTGCTGGTGTTTCTGCTTTTGTTCCTGGGCATGCCCATAGCCCTGTCCTGCATGTTCGTGGGGCTGGCGGGCATCGCCTACCTGGCCAGCCTGGAGGCGGCCATGCCCGTGCTGGCCAGCACGGTCTACGAGGTCTTCGCCTTCTACCCCTACACGGTCATCCCGCTGTTCATCCTCATGGGCGGCTTCTGCACCAGCTCGGGCATGACCGCCAATCTCTTCACCACCTTCGACAAATGGCTGGGCCGCCTGCCCGGCGGCCTGGGCCTGGCCACCATCGCCGCCTGCGCCGGCTTCGCGGCGGTGAGCGGCTCCTCGGTGGCCTCGGCGGCGGCCATGGGCACCATCGCCATCCCCGAGATGCGCCGCTTCCACTACGACCCCAAGCTGGCGGCGGGCTGCGTGGCCGCCGGCGGCACCCTGGCCTTCCTCATCCCGCCCAGCATCGGCTTTATCGTCTACGGCATGCTCACCGAGCAGTCCATCGGCAAGCTCTTGGTCTCGGGCCTCTTGCCCGGCCTGCTGCTGGCCGCCCTGTACGCAGCCACGGTCTACGTGTGGGTCAGGCTCAATCCCAAGCTGGCCCCGGCCAGCCCCGAGCCGGTCAGCTTCGCTGAAAAAATCAAGGCCGTCAAGGGCGTGGCCGGGGCACTGAGCCTGTTCCTCCTGGTCATCGGCGGCATCTACCTGGGCTTCTTCACCGCCACCGAGGCCGCGGCCGTGGGCGCCACGGTGATGTTCCTCTGGGTGCTGGCCGCAGGCAAGGTCAACTACCGGCAACTGGTGGCCAGCCTCTTGGACGCCACGCGCATCTCGGCCATGGTGCTGTTCCTGGTGGCCGGGGCCAGCGTGTTCAGCTACTTCCTGGCCCTGTCCACCATCCCCACCCAGGTGGCGGCCTGGGCCTCGGAACTGACCATCAGCCGCTACGTCATCCTTCTGGTGGTGGTGGGCATCTACCTCTTTCTGGGCTGCCTGTTGGACTCCATCTCCATGATGGTGCTGACCATGCCGGTGATCTTCCCGGTGATGACCGCGCTGGACTTCCACCCCATCTGGTTCGGGGTTATCTCGGTCTTGATGATGGAGGCCGGCCTCATCACCCCGCCCATGGGGCTCAACGTCTTCACCGTGGCCGGTGTCATGCCCGACGTGCCTCTGGAGACCATCTTCAAGGGCTCGCTGCCCTTCCTGTTCGCCATTATCGCGGTCTGCGTCATCATCACCATCTTCCCCCAGGTCGCCCTGGTGCTACCCCTGATGATGGGGCGCTAGGCAGGCGGTCTAGGTTAAAACGGGCAACCGAGAGCAAGACAACATGCGCCTGCGATTTTCGCTCAACGGCCAGGCCATGGACCTGGCGGACATGGACGGCTCCCAGAGCCTGCTGTCCCTCCTGCGCGGCCTGGGTTTCACCGGCAGCAAGGAGGGCTGCGGCGTGGGCGAGTGCGGGGCCTGCACGGTGCTTCTGGACGGCCTGTCCGTGGATTCCTGCCTGCTGCCGGCGGCCAAGGCCCAAGGCCGGGCCGTGCGCACCGTGGAGGGCCTGGCCCAGGGCGAGAGCCTGCACCCCCTGCAAGAGGCCTTCCTGGAGGCCGGGGCGGTGCAATGCGGCTACTGCACGCCGGGCATGCTCATGTCGGCCACGGCCCTCCTGGAACGCCATCCCCGCCCCGGCGACGCCGAGATCACCGAGGCCCTGGAGGGCAACCTCTGCCGCTGCACCGGCTACCAGGACATCATCGAGGCCGTGCGCCTGGCGGCGGCCAAGCCGGAGCGAAAGCCGTGAGCCCGCAATACCTGCTTGCCGCCAGCCTGCCCGAGGCGTGTGCCGCCCTCAGCCAGGCCGGGCCAACGGCGCGCGTCATCGCCGGCGGCACCGACCTCATGGTGGAGCTGCGCCATGAGCGCCTGGCCGGCAACGAGCCCTCGGGCCTGCTGGTGGACGTGGCCGGCCTGCCCGAGCTGCAAGGCGCCCACCTGGAGGTCGGGGAGCTTTGGCTGGGCGCGGGGCTGACCTTCAGCCAGTGCCAAGCGGACGCCCTGATTAGGGAGCGCCTGCCGCTCTTGGCCGAGGCGGCCCGCCGCGTGGGTTCCTTGCAGATACGCAACGTGGCCACCCTGGGCGGTAACCTGGGCAACAAAAGCCCCGCCGCCGACGGGGTCACGGTGCTGGTGGCCCTGGGGGCCTTGGCCCGCCTGGCCTCGGCCAAGGGAGAGCGTCAGGCCCTGGTGGAGGACCTGGCCGCCCGGGGCCTCTTGCCCGGCGAGATCATCGTGGGCTTTGGCCTGCCGGCACCGGCCACCCCCGGGGCCAGCGCCTTCGCCAAGGTGATCCGCCGCCAGGCCGTGGGCATCGCCCGCTTCAACATCGCCGCGCAGTTGGACCTGGACAGAGACGGCGTGGTCACGGCGGCGGGCATAGGCGTGGGCGCCGTCTTCCCCAGCCCCCGGCGGGTGGCCGAGGCCGAGGCCCTGCTGCTGGGCCGGCGTCCCACCCCGGCACTGTGGGAGCAGGCGGCCCAGGCCATAAGCGACGACATGCTAAGGGCCTGCGGGGCACGTCCATCCATGGTCTACAAGGAGCCGGCGCTAGCCCGCGTGGCGGCGCGCGCCCTGGAGCTGGCCTGGCGGCGGGGCCAGGCGAGGGAGCGCCCATGAGCTTGCCCAGCCAAGTGGGGTTGAGCCTGGCCCGTCGCGGCGGCCTGGAGCGCGTCACCGGCGCCTGCCTTTTTGGCGTGGACCTGGCCCAGCCCGGAGACCTGCACCTCTTCGCCCTGCGCGCCGGTAGCGGCCCGGCCCGCATCCAGCGCCTGGACCTGGCGGCGGCTCGCGCCTACCCCGGCGTGGTGGCGGTCTTCACCGCCGCCGACATCCCGGGCATCAACCGCGTGGGCATCATCGCCAAGGTCAAGGACCAGCCCATCCTGGCCGAGGGCCAGACGCGCTACCCCGGCGACGCCGTGGCCCTGATCGCCGCCGAGAGCTTGACCGCCGCCCGCGCCGCCGCCCGCCTGGCGCGTCTGGAACTGGAACCCCTGCCCGCTGTCTCCGACCCCCGCCAGGCTCTCTTGCCCGGCGCGCCCAAGGTGGGCGAGGCCGGCAACCTCCTGTGGGAGGCTCGGGTGCGCAAGGGTGACCCCGATGGGGCCCTGGCCCGGGCCGCCGTGGTAGTGACCAACACCTACACCACCAGCAAGGCTGAGCACGCGGCCATCGAGCCCGAGGGCGGCCGCGCCTGGTGGCAGGACGGCCTGGTGGTGGTACGGGCCTCCACCCAGAACCCCCACCACGACCGCCATGACCTGGCGCGCCTCTTGGGCCTGCCCGAGGAGGGCGTGCGCGTGATCCAGGCCGAGACCGGCGGCGGTTTCGGCGGCAAGCTGGACCTGGGCCTGCAAGGCTTTTTGGCCCTGGCCGCCTGGCACCTGAAGCGTCCGGTGGTCATGACCTACACCCGCGAGGAGTCCCTGGCGGCTACGGCCAAGCGCCACGGTCTGGTCATGGAGTACACCAGCGCCGCCGACGAGCAGGGGCGGCTCTTGCTCTGCCAGGCCGAGATATTCGGCGACTCCGGGGTGTACGCCTCCTACGGGCCGGCGGTGTGCGTGCGCGCCGCGGTCCACGCCAGCGGCCCCTACCGGGTGCCCCACGTGGAGGCGCACTCACGCCTGGTCTACACCAACAACGCCTGGTGCGGTGCCATGCGCGGCTTCGGGGTGCCCCAGGTGGCCTTGGCCCACGAGGGGCAGATGGACGAGTTGGCCCAGCGCCTGGGCCTTGACCCCCTGGAAATGCGCATCATCAACGCCCTGCGCCCCGGCGACGAAACCGCCACCGGCCAACGCCTGGGGCGTAGCGCCGGCTTGGTCCAGTGCCTGGAGGCCCTGCGCCCCCATTACGGCCAGTGGCGGCGCGAGGCCGCGCGCTCCGAGGGCCAATACCTGCGCGGCGTGGGCCTGGGGGCCATGTTCTACGGCATCGGCAACACGGCCATGAGCAACCCGGCCAGCGCCCGCCTGGAGATGGACGCCGAGGGCCGCTTGTGCCTGTTCACCGGCGCCGCCGAATTGGGCCAGGGCTCGGACACCGTGCTCTGCCAGATCGCCGCCGAAACCCTGGGCTGGCCCGCCCAAGATGTGCGCCTGGTGCGTGGCGACACCGCGCGCACCCTTAACGCCGGGGCCACCTCGGCCAGCCGCCAGACCTTCATCAGCGGCAACGCCGTGCAGCTTGCCGCCCAGGGCCTGCGCGGCCTTTTGCTGGAGCAAGCCGCCGCCCTGTTGGGCGCGCCCCCCCAGGACATCGCCCTGGACCACGGGGGCGCCCGCGCCGCCGGCAAGGGCCTGCCCCTGGCCGATCTGCTGCGGGGCCTGCAAGAGCGCGGGGTGGTGGTGCAGGCGGTGGGCGACTACGACCCGCCCACCACGCCCCTGGACCCGGCCAGCGGCCAGGGCGTGCCCTACCCAACCTATGCCTTCGCGGCCCAGGCCGCCCTGGTGGAGGTGGACGCCGATTCGGGCCTGACCCGGGTGCCCCAGGTGGCCGCCGCCCACGACGTGGGCCGGGCCATGAACCCCCGGGCCGTGGAGGCCCAGATCAAGGGCGGGGTGGTGATGGGCCTGGGCTACGCCCTCATGGAGGAGTACACCCCCCGCTGCTCCAACCTGCACCAATACCACATACCCACCATTGCCGACGCGCCCCGCATCGTTCCCATCATCGTGGAGAGCGACGACGAGGCCGGTCCCTTCGGGGCCAAGGGCGTGGGCGAGCCGGCCTTGATCCCCACGGCCCCGGCGGTGGCCGGCGGTCTGGCCCAGGCCTTGGGCCGGCGCCTGTTCGACCAGCCCTTCAGCCTGGAGCGCATCATGGCCGCCCTTATGGAAGGGCGAAAAACCGAGCGCCAGAAGGACGAGGCCGGCTCATGATGCGTATAGACGCCCAGGCCTGCACCGGCTGCGGCACCTGCGTGCGTGACTGCCCCCTGGGCGTCATCGCCCTCAAGGACAAGAAGGCCCGCATCGCCGAGGGCTGCGTGCTCTGCCGCACCTGCCTCAAGGTCTGCCCAGCCGGGGCGGTGAGCGAGCAGGAGGAGCCCCTGGCCCCGGGCGTGCTGGCCTGCGCGGCCTGCCCGGTGGGCTGCCGGGTGCCGCCGGGCCTGACCGGGGCCTGCCGCCGCTACCGCAACCAGGATGGCCGTCTGGAGCGGGGCATGCTGCCCCTGACCTACGCCCAGGTGCAAGACCAGGTAGGGCCGCTGGCTGACCCTCTGCTGGCCAGGCCGCTGATTACCGCCATCGGCGCTGGCGGCACCTACCCCGACTACGTGCCCGCGCCCTACATCGTCACCTCGGCGCGCGACGGCGTGGAGGTGGTCACGGCGGTCACCGAGGCGCCGCTTTCCTACTCCGGGGTCAAGGTGAAGGTGGACACAGACCTGCACCTGGGCCAGGAGGGGGATATCGTCACCTTCGAGGGCCGGCCCGTGGGCATGGTGGAGACCGAGGAGTACGGCTCCAAGATCCTGGCCCTGGGCGGGGTCAACCGGCTCACCGGCAAGCACGGCTTCGCGGCGGCGCGAGCCGTGGCGGCCATCGCCAACCGCGAGAGCATCAGGCTAAAGGTGCGCGGCGGGGCCAGCCTGGAGGTGCGCGTGGGCGAGGCGCCCGTGATTAACGGCCAGCGCGCCGGGCGCATGCGCGTGGGCTGCGGCTCGGCCACGGCGGGCCTCTTCGCGCCGTTTCTGCAGAAGGCCGCCGACGAGGTGATCGTCCTCGACGCCCACATCACCAGTCTGTTCAGCCATCACGCCGCTGGCCGCTGCCTGGGGCTTGAGCCCCTAGGCCTGGAGCTGTGCTTCCAGCGCTCCACGCCGGGCCGCTATTTTGGCCGGCCGGGCCAGGGCTGGGGCGGCACCGACATCACGGACCCGCTCCAGATCATCGCCAACATAGATATCGCCCGCACGCCGGTGGGCAGAACCTTGTTCATCACCGAGACCACCGGCGAGCGGGCGGCCCTTTTCGAGTTGGGGGCCGACGGCCAGTACCACCCCATCCCCCTGACCCCGGCGGCCAGCGAAGCCCTGGCGGCCATCGCCGAGACCTGCCAGCACTCGCGGGTCTCGGCGGTGTACGTGGGCGGGGCCGGCGGGTCGGCGCGGGCCGGAGTGGCCCGCTATCCCCTGCGCCTGACCAAGGCCGTGCATGCCGGCCAGGCCACCCTGACCGTGGGCGGGGCGCCGGTCTTCGTGCTGCCGGGAGGCGGCATCACCTTCTACGTGGACGTGGAGCGGGTGCGGCCGGGCAGCTTCACCTGGGTGCCCACGCCGGCCACCGTATGCCCCCTGGAGTACACCATGCGCCTAGTGGACTACCGGGCCATGGGCGGTCACGTGGCGGCCATGAAGCCCTTCCCGGCCCACGAGCCCAAAACATGGAGCCCATAAGGGTCCTGCGCCCTGACCTGGTGGTGGTGGACTGGGGGCCCATGACGCTCTCGGTGCGGGCCTGGGCCGGCGGCAAGCCCAGGCCGGTGATGGCGGCCAAGGCGGCGGCCCACGCCCTGCAACTCCTGGCCCAGTTGGCCGACTTCCAGCATTACCTCAAACTGGATGTCCTGGACCTGCCCCGGCGGGGACGCAGGCCAGCGGTGGTGGCCGCGGCTGCCGAGGCCTGCCGCCAGGTTGCCCTGGCCAGCGGGGTGCGCCTGACGCCCCTGGCCGCCGTGGCCGGGGCCGTGGCCGGCCAGGTGGCGCAAGCGGCCTGGAACCTGGGCGCCGACAAGGTGGTGGTGAACAACGGCGGCGACCTGGCGCTACGGCTGGCGCTGGGGCGGCGGTTGCTCGTGGGGCTGCCGCTGTTCCCGGGCGGACCGTTGGGGCACCAGCTCAGCCTGCGCGGCGGCGACGGCGTGGGCGGGGTGGCCACCAGTGGTTGGCCGGGGCGCAGCTTCAGCCCGGGCGTGGCCGAGCAGGTGGCGGTGTGGGGCGCGGACGGGGCCTTGGCCGACGCGGCGGCCACGGTGCTGGCCGGGGCCTGCCGGGTGGACTCGCCCAGGGTGACGCGGGTGCCGGCCCGTGAACTTGACCCTAACACCGACGTGCCCGAGTTCATGGTCACCACCCACGTGGACGCGCTCAGCGATGACGAGGCGGCCCAGGCCCTGGCCGGCGGCGAGGCCCTGGCCCGCCGCCTGCTCCTGGCCCTGCCTCTGGTGGGCGCCCACTTCAGCGTCTCGGGGCGCAAGCTGGTCATCACCCGCCAGGCCGGCGGCGGCCTGCTGGCGCGCCGGGTCTAGGAGTGTGTCGGAGAAAGCCATCCATGGCTTTCTCCTCTTGGCGCTTGCCAAAAGTAAATTTTGGCAAGCTTCCGAAATTCCGCCAAATAGGAATTTGGCGGAATTTCGGGCGGGCCGTCCTGGCCCGCCCTAGGCGCCTGTCTGCGTATTACTCCGACAGGCTCCTAGCGGCCCCCGCCTCGCCGCGCGCCTTTTCCCCGCCAGGCGCCCGCCCATCTGCTAGCATGGATGCAGGCATCCACACAGGCGGCGGAGGTGGGCGGCATGGCCAGCTTTGAATACGACGTTGGCATCCTGGGCGGCGGGGCCGCCGGCCTGACCATGGCCGCCGGCGCGGCCCAGTTGGGGGCCAAGACCATCCTCATCGAACGCCGGCCCAGCCTGGGCGGCGACTGCCTGCACTTCGGTTGCGTGCCCAGCAAGACCCTGATAAAGAGCGCGCGGGTGTACCACCAAATGCGCCAGGCCGCGCGCTACGGCCTGCCGGCGGTTGAGGCCCCGCCGGTGGACTTCGCGCAGGTCGCCGCGCGCATCCGCGAGGTTATCGCCACCATCCAGGCCCACGACTCGCTGGAGCGCTTCTGCGGCCTGGGTGTCAGGGTGGAGATCGGCCAGGCCCGCTTCGCGGACGAGCACTGCGTGGACCTGGAAGGCCGGCGCCTGGCCGCCCGCTACTGGCTCATCGCCACCGGCTCGCGTCCAGCCCCGGCGCCGGTGCCCGGCCTGGAGCAGACGCCCTACCTGACCAACCAGGAGGTATTCTCTCTGGAGAGCCTGCCCGAATCGCTCTTGGTGCTGGGGGCCGGTCCCATCGCCATCGAGATGGCCCAGGCCTTTAATCGCCTGGGCTCGCGGGTGACGGTGGTGCAGCGCAGCGGCCAGATACTCTCCAACGACGACCCCGACTTGGCCGGCCTGTTGCTGGAACGCCTGCGCGAGGAGGGCGTGGAGGTGATCCTGAACGCCCAGACCCTGGCCGCCCGCGACCTGGGGCAAAAACGCGAGCTGACCATCCGCGGCGAGCAAGGCGAGCGCCGCCTGAGCGCCCAGCACCTCCTGGTGGCCCTGGGGCGGGCGCCCAACCTGGAGGGCCTGGGGCTGGAGGCCGCCGGCGTGGAGCACGATGCCAAGGGCCTCAAGCTGGACAACCGCCTGCGCACCAGCCAGAGGCATATCTTCGGGGCCGGCGACGTCACCGGGGCCTTCCAGTTCACCCATGCCGCCGGCTACGAGGCCGGGGTGGCCTTGACCAACGCCGTGCTGCGCCTGCCGCGCCGGGCCGACTACACATTCATGCCCTGGTGCACCTACAGCGACCCCGAGCTGGCCTCCATCGGTCTCAACGAGAAGCAGGCCCGCGCCGCCAAGATCGCCTACCAGGTGTGGAGCGAGGATTTTGGCGCCAATGACCGCGCCCTGGCCGAGGGGCAGGCCTGGGGCCGCATCAAGCTTCTGCTGGATCAACGCGAGCGCCCCCTGGGGGTGCAGATTCTGGGTCCGCGCGCCGGCGAGCTCCTCAACGAATGGGTGGCCGCCCTGGGCGGCGGGCTCAAGCTCTCCACCTTGGCCGGGGCCGTGCACCCCTATCCCACCCTGGGCGAGATCAACAAGCGCCTGGCCGGTAGCGTGCTGGCGCCCAAGCTGTTCAGCGAGCGGGTGCGCAAGGGCCTACGCCTGTTCTTCAACCTCAAGGGGCGCGCCTGCGCGCCGCCCCCCGGCTAGCCCCCCTGGGCCAGGTGGCCAGACGGCCAGGCAAATATATCCACCGTCCGGCCCAATCTCTGGTACACTATGAAGCTCATTCATTGGCCGGACCAGCCTTGCGCGGGATGGGTACCCCTGCCAAGGCCGGCGCGGCTCGTGGCCCTTTCGTCAACGCCAGCATTGCGAGCGCGCCATCATGTCCAGCCAGCCCCATAGCTTCCACATCCCCGTCATGGGCACCGGCTTCACCATAGACACCCCTCTCAAGGTGGCCAGGTACGGCATCTCCTCGGTGGTCTCCCTGGTGGACGACGTGCTCATTGAGCAGGTGCGCCGCTTTCATTGCCAGCGCCTGGGCCGGCCCTACGCGGCCATCGCCGCCAGCGAGGAAGACTCCCGCGCCCGGCGCATCACCGCCTACCTGGACCTGCTGGACGATGTGGTGGCCGAGCAGGTCAGGACGTTGCGGGCCTCGCCCTTTGAGCCCGGCAGCGAGATCACCCGCTACTATGAGCTGCTACCCGAGTCGGACCTGAAGCAGGCCTACCGCGGCATGCTGGCCGCCAACGACCCGGATGACAAGGCCCGCCGCCAGGAGGAGCTGCGCGCCCGCGCCCTGCCCGGCTCCATTGACGTCAACATCATGACCAAGCTGGACCGCGACGCCTACCAGGGCGGCCAGAAGCAGGCGCCCGAGTTCGCCGACGCCATGAGCGCCCTGCGCGGTTACGCCAAGAGCACCCTGCGCTCGGCCCTGGTTTTCTCGGCGGGCATCAACCGCCGGCTCTACACCTACGCCGCCAAGTTCGATGACTTCATGCAGGACGAGGGCGCCCAGATCAAGAAGCAGATCACCCTCAAGGTCAGCGAGTTCCGCTCGGCCCTGATCCAAGGCAAGTTCCTGGCCAAGCAGGGCCTGTGGGTCAGCGAGTACCGTATCGAGTCGGGGGTCAACTGCGGCGGCCACGCCTTCACCACCCTGGGCCATCTGCTGGGGCCGGTGCTGGAGGAGTTCAGGCAGAAGAAGCAGGAACTGGTGCAGACGGTGATGGAGGTCTACCAGAAGGCCCTGCGCGAGCTGGGCCGGCCCGCGGCGCCAGAGCCGCCCCAGGTGCGCGTCACCGCCCAAGGCGGCATCGGCACCGCCCAGGAGCACGAGTTCCTGCTCCGGCACTACCACCTAGACTCCGCCGGCTGGGGCAGCCCCTTCCTGCTGGTGCCCGAGGCCACCAACGTGGACCAGGCCCATCTGCAAAAGCTGACACAGGCCCAGGAGGGCGACATCTACCTGAGCCAGAGCTCGCCGCTCGGCGTGCCCTTCTGGAGCCTGAACACCTCGGCCAGCGAGGAGGCCAAGCGCCGCCGCATCCACCAGGGCACGCCCGGCAGCCCCTGCCCCAAGCGCTTCGTGGCCCTGAATACGGAATTCGGGCCGGAGCCCATCTGCCCCGCTTCCCGCGAATACATCCGGCGCAAGCTGGAGGGCCTGCACCAACAAGGCCTGCAGGGCCAGGAACTGGACCAGGCCCGGGAGGCGTTGCTAGCCAAGGCCTGCCTGTGCCACGATCTGGCCGGCGGCGCCACCCTCAACTACGGCATAGACAGCCAGGCCACGCCCAGCGTCTGCTGCGGCCCCAACATGATTTGGTTCAAGCGCATCGCCTCCCTGGAGGAGATGGTGGGGCACATCTACGGCCGGTTCAACCTCATCGCCGACGGCAGCCGTCCACACATGTTCCTGCAAGAACTCAGACTCTATGTGGACCAACTCAGCCAGGACATCCAGAAGCTCTCCGACGACATGGCCACCCGGCCCCAGGGCCATTTGGCCACCTTCCGCGAGAACCTCCTGGAGGGCATCGGCTACTACCGCGACCTGGCCCGCCAGTTCATCGCCGAGCAGCGGGGCCGCTTTTTGGTGGAGCTGAAGGCCCTGCAAAACCAGGTGGAGGCACTGAGCCTGCCCCAAGACGAGGGCCAGGCGGAGCCCGCGCGGCTGAAGGTGGGGGTGGGCGGCTAGCCGGGCTGACCCGCCCTACAGCGGGTGAGGTGGCGGTCCAGGGCGGAGGCGAAGCGGTCCTTGTCCTTGCGGGAGAAGGGCGGCGGCCCGCCCAGGTCCTGGCCGGCCTCGCGCAGGGCCATGGCGAAATCCCTATAAGACAGGCGCTCGCGCACGTTGTCCTCGGTGTAGATCTCGCCGCGGGGATTGATGGCCGTGGCCCCCCGCCCCACCACCAGGGCGGCCAGGGGCAGGTCGGAGGTTATCACCAGGTCGGCCGGGTCCACCTGCTCCACGATGTGGCGGTCGGCGCTGTCCATGTCCCGCGGCACCACCACGCTGGAGATGAGCGGCGAGCGCTGCCGGGCCAGGGGCCGGTCGGCCACCATCACCACCGGGATACGCAGGCGCTCCGAGGCCCTGAGCACCAGGTCCTTGACCGGGCGCGGGCAGCCATCGGCGTCAATCCAGATTTTCATGAGCGCAGGCGCTTCTTGAGTTCGCGGATCAGGGCCAGGCAGGCCTGGTTGGCGTCGGCCACCAAGCCCACGTCGGCCATCTGCATCATCACCGCGCCGGGGTTTTTGTTGACGGCCACGATGAAGGGAGCGCCTCCGATGCCGGCGGTATGCTGGATGGCCCCCGAGACGCCGAAGGAGAAGAGCACCTGGGGCTTGATCTGGCGGCCGGCCTGCCCCACCAGGGCGCCCTCCTCGCACCAGCGGGCGTAGACCACCGGCCTGGTGGCCGCCACCTGTCCGCCCAGGAGCCGCGCCAGCTCAACCAGGTTGCGGAACTTCTTCTTGCTGCCCATGCCGCGCCCGCCGCAGACCACCACGCCGGCGGTCTCCAGGGCCTGCTCGCGGGGGGCCAGGCGCTCGCTCTTGACCAGGCGCACACGCTCCGGCTTTAGCCCAGCGGGCAGCGGCAGCCACTCCACCGGCGCCTGGCGCTCATAGTCGTGGGGCAGTTCCTGGAAGGTGCCGGGACGCACCGTGGCCATCTGGGGCCAATGGCGGGGGATGACGATCTCGGCCAGCAGGTTGCCGCCGAAGCCGGGGGCCGTCTGCACCAGGCGGCCCTGGTCGTCCAGGCGCAAATCCACGCAGTCGGCGGTCAGCCCGGTGCCCAGGCGCTTGGCGGCGCGGGCGGCCAGTTCGCGGCCGAAGCTGGTGGCCCCCACCAGGATGACGGCGGGCTTGCGCTCCCGGGCCAGGTCCACCAAGAGGCTGGTGTAGGTCTCGCCCTGGTAGGCGGTCAGGGAGGGGTGGTCCAGGGCCAGCACCCGGTCGGCGCCGTGGGCCACGTACTCGTCAACCCATTGCTGAAGGTCGTGGCCGATGACCACCGCGCACAGCTCGCCCTCTTGGGCCTGGGCCAGCTCGCGGCCCCGGGCCAGCAGTTGCAGGGTCACCCGATTCTGGAAGTAGTTGCGGTAATCCCCGAAGACCCAGACGTCGCGGCTATTGGTCATGGCCTTCTTCCTCGCTGGCCAGGTCCTGGCCGATGAGCCCGCCCAGGCGGTCGCCATAGCGTTCGAAGAGTTCCTGCACGCTCTTCTTGACCGCCCCGGTCAGCAGCACGCATTTCTTCTGGGCCGTGGGCGAATAGACCCGTAGCATGCGGCCAGCCGAGCCCTTGTCGCCCACCCGGTCCAGGCTGGCGCCTATGGCCTCGGCATCCATCACCCGCACGCTGGCCTGGGCGAAGGCCCGCTCCAGGCCGCCCAGGGGCGTCTCGCGGGGGGCGAACTCCTGGGTGGTGATGGTGAGTAGGGCCGGCAGGTCCATTTCCAGGGTTTCCAGAAAGCCATCGTAGACGCGGCGCACGGTCAGCGCGCGGCCAGTGAGTTCCAGGTGCTCCACGTTGAAGGCGGCAGGCAGGTCCAGCTCCTCGGCCAACTGCGGCCCCACCTGGCCCGTCTCGCTGTCAGTGGTGGTGCAACCCAACAGCGCCAGGTCAAAGTCCGGGGCCACGGCCTGGATGGCCCGGGCCAGGGTGTGGGAGGTGGCCAGGGTATCGGCCCCGGCCAGGCGCGGGTCGCAGAGCAACACCGCCTCATCGGCGCCCAGGGCCAGGGCCTCGCGCAAGACCTCCTCGGCCTCGGGCGGCCCCATGCAGAGCGCCGTGAGGCTTCCGCCGTGTTCTTCCTTGAGCCTTAAGGCCGCCTCCAGGGCGTGCTTGCAGGCCGGGTTCATCATGCCCTCGGCCTGCCCGCGCATGAGCCGGCCTGTCCTGGGGTCCCAGGGCAGCTCGCTGACCATGGGCACCTGCTTGAGGCAGACCACGATATGCATGGCTACACCGCCCTTCCCGCAGTAGGTTGGGACAACAACCCCCGGGCGATGACCAGGCGCTGTATCTCGCTGGTGCCCTCGTAAATCTCCGTCACCTTGGCGTCGCGGTACAGGCGCTCCACCTCGTACTCCTTGCTGTAGCCGCAGCCGCCGTGAATCTGCACCGCCAGGTTGGTCACTTCCCGCGCAGTGCGCGAGCAGAAGAGCTTGGCCATGGCCGCCTGGGTGCCGAAGTTTTTGGCCGCATCCTTGAGGGCGCAGGCGCGGTAGAGCAACAGCCGGCCCGCCTCCACCTCGGTGGCCATGTCGGCCAGGTAGTTCTGGATGGTCTGGAACTCGGCGATGGCCCGGCCGAACTGCTGGCGCTCCTTGGCGTACTTGAGCCCGGCCTCCAGGGCTGCCTGGGCTATGCCCAGGGCCTGTGCCGCTATGCCCAGGCGGCCGGTGTCCAGGGCGGTGAGCCCGATCTTGAGCCCGTCGCCTGGGCGGCCCAGCAGGTTGGCCGCCGGCACCCGGCAGTCCTCCAGAAAAATGCTGGAGACCGGGTTGCAGCGCATGCCGGCCAGCTCCTCGATCTCGCCCACCGCGAAACCCGGGCGCTCCTTCTCCACCATGAGCACGCTGGCGGCGCGCCCCTTGGCCCCCGGGTCGGTGACCGCGAACATAAGCGCCAGGCCGCAGACACCGCCGTTGGTCACGAATATCTTGGTGCCGCTGAGCAGGTAGTCCTGGCCCTGGCGGGTGGCCATGGTCTCCACGCCCCCGGCGTCGGAGCCGGCGTTGGCCTCGGTCAGGCAGAAGGCGCCGATGCGCTGACCGCTGATAAGCTCGGGGGCCAGGCGAGCTATCTGTTCCGGGGTACCGAAGCGCAAGAGCGGGTACAGGGCCACGCTGTTGTGCACCGACACGCACAGCCCCACGCCCGCCGAGACGCGGCTAAGCTCCTCGATGACGATGGCGTAGCTGATGGTGTCCAGGCCGGCGCCGCCCAAATCGGGCGGGGCCTGGATGCCGAAGTACTGCAAGGGACGCATGGCCTGGACCACCTCCCAGGGGAAGCGGGCCTGGTGGTCTATCTCGGCGGCGATGGGCCCCAGGACGCCCTCGGCGAACTCGCGCACCGATTTGCGCAGCACCTTGTGTTTGAGGCAGGGATTGAGTTCCACCTGACACCTCGGGCAAGGGTGGTGTTCCTGGGGGGGGCGGCGAGGCTTTTACGTGGCCAGGGCCGGCGCACCGTCCGCAGGGTCCAACGCCGCGATTATACTTCGCCTGGCCGCCGGTGCCCAGGGGTGGGCGATTCATGCCTGATTCACGTCAAGGATGGTGATTTGGGGCAAACCAAGACGGGCGGGGGTAAACCCCGCCCCTTGTATGTTCAACAGGGCCACTACGGGAGCAAACGGGGTTGGTTACGGGAGAGCCTCTCCCGACCCGCGTTGGGAGTCGAGGCACTCGACCCCCGCCCGCGCCTTCATGGATCATGCCTGCAACGGGAGCGTAGGCACGCCGCCTTATATCTTGCGCTGGCGGTCCTCCCAATACTTGTCGCGCACCTTGCGGCGCAAGAGCTTGCCCGAGGCGCTCTTGGGCAGCTCTTGCCAAAGCTCCACGGCCTTGGGCTTCTTGTAGCCGGCCAGGCGCTGGCCGCAGAAGGCGATGATCTCCTCGGGCGTGGCTTCCTGCCCCTCCTTGAGCACCACCACGGCGCGCACCGCCTCGCCCCAGTAGTCATCGGGCACGCCCACCACCGTGGCCTCCAGCACGGCGGGGTGCTCGTAGAGCACTTCCTCCACCTCGCGGGGGTAGATGTTCTTGCCGCCGCTGATGATGAGGTCGTTCTTGCGGTCCACGATGAAGACGTAGCCCTCGCTGTCCAGGTAGCCCATGTCGCCGGTGTAGAGCCAGCCGCCGCGCACCCGCTCGGCGCTGGCCTCGGGCATTTGCCAGTAGCCCTTCATCATGGCCTCGCCCTTGACCACCAGCTCGCCCACCTGGCCGGGGGCCACGTCCTGGCCCTGGGGGTCCACGGCGCGCACCTGGTAGTCCAGCACCGCGCGCCCCGCCGAGGCCAGGCGTCCCACCTTCTCGGGTGGGCCTTCCACCAGGTGGTCCTCGGGCAACAGTATGGTGGTCAGGGGGCCGGTCTCGGTGGCGCCGTACTGCTGGCAGAAGCCGCAGCCGAAGCGGCCGAAGGTCTTCATGGATTTTTTCAAAAGCTCCACGGGCATGGGCGCGCCCACGTAGAAGACGCGCCGTAGGGCGCTCAAGTCCACGCGCTCCATCGCGGGGCTGTGCACCATGGCGTTGATCATGGTGGGCACCAGCAGGCAGCAGGTGATGCGCTCCTGATCGAGCATGCGTAGCGCGCCGGCTGGCTCGAAGTGGCTGGGGTAGATCACGGTGGTGTTGGGCACCAGGAAGCAGCGCCCGATGTTGTCCTCGAAGGAGACGTGGTACATGGGCGTGACGATCAGCACCCGCTCGCCGTAACCGATCTTGTTCTCGATGACCCCGCTGTAGGCCGTGGTGACCAGGTGGTTGTGGGTGCGCATGGCGCCCTTGGGGTTGCCGGTGGTGCCCGAGGTGAAGTAGATGCTCATCACGTCCTGGGGCGTCACTTCCACGGCGGGCTCCTGATCCGAGGCGGCGGCCAGGAGCTTCTCGTAATCGGCGGCCTGGTCCCAGGCGGGCTGGCCCAGGTTTACGAACTGCTCCACCGTGGGCAGGCTCTCGGCCAGGCCCCTGACCTTGTCCTCGTACTGGGGGCCGTAGAGTAGAATGCGCGGGCCGGAGTAGCCCAGCAGGTCGGCCAGCTCGCGGGGGGTGAGCAGGTTGTTGTAGGGGCAGAAGATGGCGCCGGTCTTGGCGGCGGCGAAGTATATCTCCAGGAACTGGTGGGTGTTCTGGCAGACCAGCCCCAGGCGGTCGCCCTTCTTTAGCCCCCGGGCCAACAGCGCCTGGGCCAGTCGGTTGACCCGCTGGTTGAACTGGCGGTAGGTCAGCGATAGCTCGCCGCAGATCACCGCCGTCTTGCTGGGGAACTTGGCCGCCGCCCTGGTCAGCATGTCTCCTACGGTCATGTCGGGTGCCTCCTTTTGGCCGAGCTGGGGCGTTGACGGGGCCGCTCTGGTCCCGCCTGGTTCAAGGTCGCTTGGCTGTGAGGGTCTGGGCCGGGCCTGGGCAAGAAGGCTTGGCAGACCTGGGTTACTCTATCTTTGCCCCTGGGGGCGGCCGGCTTGGGGCGCCGGCTCAGCCCAGGATGGTGCGGGCTACGATGAGCTTCTCCACCTCCTTGGCCCCCTCGTAGATCTCCAGGATCTTGGCGTCGCGGTAGAGCCGCTGCACGCGGTATTCGTCAATGTAGCCGTAGCCGCCGTGCATCTGCAGGGCCTCGTCGGCGGCCTGCACCGCCCCCTGGGCCGAGAACCACTTGGCCATGGCGATGAGCCCGTGGTCCACCTTGCCCTGGTCCACCAGCCAGGCGGCGTTGTAGTAGAGGTTGCGCGCGGCGCGCATGCGCGTGGCCATCTCGGCGATCTTGAACTGGGTGGCCTGGAAGGCGGCCAGGGGCTGGCCGAACTGGCGGCGGTTCTTGACGTGGCGCACGCTGTCTTCCAGGCAGGCCCGCATCAACCCCACGCCCTGGGCGCAGATGTGCAGGCGGGTGCGGTTGAAGAACTCCATGAGCTGGAAGAAGCCCCGGCCCTCCTCGCCCACCAGGTTGGCCGCCGGCACCCGCACATCGCTGAAGGCAAGCTCGGCGGTGTCGGAGGCGCGGATGCCCAGCTTTCCCTTGATCTTGCGCGCCGAGAAACCAGGGCGGTCCGTCTCCACCAGAATGAAGCTGTGGCGCTGGTGGGGGCTGGGGTGCTCGGGGTCGGTGAGGCAGAAGACCAGGGCGTGGCCAGCGCATGTGCCGTTGGTGATGAACATCTTGGAGCCGCTGATGACCCACTCGTCGCCGTCCTTGACCGCCGTGGTCACGGCCTGGGTGGGGTCGGAGCCGGCGTCGGGCTCGGTGATGGCCGTGGCCAGCATGTCCTTGCCCTCCACCAGGGGCGGCAGCAGGCGCTGCTTTTGCTCCTCGCTGGCGAAGAGGATAAGCAGCTCGGCCCCGAAGGTGGTGGCCAGGATGGCCTGGCCGATGCCCGGGTCCACGGCCCAGAACTCCTCGGTGATGAGGCAGTGCTCGAAGAAGCCCAGGCCGGCGCCCTCGTAGGCCTCGGGTATGAAGGTGCCCACGAAGCCCAGGTCGCAGGCCTTGCGCCACAGGCCCAGGTCGAAGCGCTCCTCGCGGTCGAAGTCGGCGGCCACCGGCGGGAACTCGCCGTTGGCGAACTCCTTGGCGGCGCGCACGATGTCGCGTTGCTGCTTGCTCAGATTGAAATCCATGGCTGGCGCTCCCCTCTACTTGGCCGCCCGCACGGCCTTGGTCAGCACCGGCAGGAATTGGATGATGTCGGCCACCACGCCCACCTCGGCCCGCTGGAAGATGGGGGCCTTGGGGTGCTTGTTGATGGCGATGACGCAAGAGGCCCCGGTGAGGCCGCCCAGGTGCTGGGAGCTGCCGGAGATGCCGCAGGCCAGGTAGACCTTGGGCTTGACCGTCTTGCCCGAGGTGCCCACCTGGCGGGGCTTGGGCAGCCACTTGGCGTCCACGATGGGGCGCGAGCAACTGACCTCGGCGCCCAGGGCCTTGGCCAGGTCGAAGACCAACTCCAGGTTGTCCTGGTCCTGGATGCCCCGGCCCACCGAGACCAGCACCTCGGCCTTGGTGATGTCCACCTCGCCGGCCTCGGCGGCCACGGTCTCGATATAGCGGCGGCGGGCCGGGGGCATTCCTCCGTCCAGGTCCGCGGCGCTCTTGTCGCTGATCTGCCCCTGTACCGGGGCCGCCTCGCCGGCCTTGAAGGCCCCGGGGCGCAGGCTGATTACCGCGCCGGCGCTCAGGTCCAGGCTGACGTGGGCGCTGACCAGGCCGGCGAACTCCTCGCGCACCGCCTTGAGCCGCCCGCCCTCAATGCCCGTGAAGGCCACGGCGTCGGGCAGGTAGGCGGCCCCAAGCTTGACGGAGAGCCCCGGAGCCAAGTCCATGGCGAAATGCTCGTGGGCCAGCAGCAAGAGCGCGCCCTGGGGCACCAGGCGGGCCAACAGGGGGCGCAGGATTTCGGCGTTGGGCTGGGCCAGGTACGGGTGGCCGATCTTCCACACCTGGGGGAAGAGCGCGGCGGCTTGTTGGCAGGCCGCGTCAAGCTCGGGGCCGTGGCCGGCCAGGATGGCCACCGGCGCGGCCTGGGGGGCCAACTGACGGGCGGCGGCCAACAGCTCGGCGGCGCTGTCGTGCGGGGCGCCCTCCCGGTGCATTATGTAGGCGAAGAGGTTGTCCACTACCTGATCCCTCCCTTGGCCTTGAGTATCTCCACCAACTGGGCGGCCAGTTGGTCGGGCTTGCCGGCGAGCATGCGGGCGCCGGGGCCGGACTGGGGCACGAAGTAGTCCAGGCGCCTTAGCCGGGCCGCGCCCGCGCCCAGGCTGGCCGCGTCCAGACCCAGGGCCGCGGCGTCCAGTTGGGGTATCTCCACCGAGGCCACCTTGCGGATGCCCCGGATGCCCACGTAGCGGGGCTGGTTGATGCCGGTCTGAATGGAGAGCACGCAGGGCAGGTCCATCTCGCTGATCTCCTGGTCGCCGCCGGCCACCTCTCGGCCGATGCGCAGGGCGCCGGCCCCGCTGGGCTCGATGTGGTTGACCAGGGCCGCGAAGGGCAGGTCCATTAGCGCCGCCAGCATGCCTCCCACCTGGCCGGCGCCGTCGTCGGCCTGGGCCCCGGTGAGGATGAGGTCATAGGACCCCTGCTGGGCCACGGCCTCAAGCACCCGCGCCAGGCCCAGGCCGTCGCTGCCCTCCAGGGCCTCGTCGTTGACGTGCAGGCCCCCGTCGGCGCCCATGGCCAACTGCCGGCGCAGCACCTCGTCGGCCTCCTCGCCGCCGATGGTCACCACCGTCACCCGGCCGCCCACCTGGTCGCGCAGTTGGATGGCCGCCTCCACGGCGTAGTTGTCCCATTCGTTGACCGAGTAGACCAGGTCCTCGCGCTCGATGTCGCGCCCGCCCTTGGCCAGCTCGATGTCGTTCTCGGCGGTGTCCGGCACCTGCTTGACGCAAACCAGTATTTCCATGACCACTCCCCGTGTCAGTTCAGGGTCGCGCGTAATGAGCCAAGGCTGATTTTCCCCTCTCCCCCCAGCGGGGGGAGAGGGTCAGGGTGAGGGGGGACTCCAACCACCACTGCCCAGGCCCCCTCACCCCAGCCCTCTCCCCCATGGGAATGGGGGAGAGGGAGCGGAATAAGCGCTTCATGGTTCGCTGGGTAGTTTTGAAAAAACATTTTCTTATCGTTCATCCGTCATGGGCCGGCCTTTGCTACGGGCTCACCGGGTTAGAAAGTTGCCCCGCCGCCAGCTCGCTCAGGTCCATGACCCGCATCTTGCCCTCCAGGCCGCTGGTCTTGATGGCGTCCTCGATGTTGACCAGGCAACAAGGGCAGGCGGTGACGATCACCTCGGCGCCGGCCTTATGGGCCATCTCCACCCGCAGCCGGCCCATGCGGGTCTCCTCCACCGGCTCGTAGAAGAGCATCAGCCCGCCGCCGCCGCAGCAGAAGCTGCGGTCCTGGCTGCGCTCCATCTCCACCCGCCTGAGGCCGGGGATGGCGTCCAGCACCTGGCGGGGGGCCTCGTACAGGCCGTTGTGGCGGCCCAGGTAGCAGGGGTCGTGCAGGGTGTAGACCACGCCCGGCTCGGCCAGGGGCTGGAAGGAGAGGTGGCCCTGGGCCAGGGCCTGCTGCAAGGTCTGGCTGAGGTGCTCCACCGGCGGCAGGCCGGCGTAGTCTTTGGTAAGGGCGTTGTAGGCGTGGGGGTCGCTGGTGATGATGCGCGTTACGCCTGTCTCGGCGATGGCCTCGCTGTTGTGCTCCTTGAGGGCCTGGAATAGCATCTCCTCGCCGAAGCGGCGGGCCTCGTGGCCGCTATCCTTCTCGGCCTTGCCCAGGATTCCGAAATCCACCCCGCAGGCCGTCAGCAGCCGGGCCGTGGCCCGGGCGATGTCTTGCAGGCGCGGGTCGTAGGAGGTGATGCTGTCCACGAAGTAGAGGGCCTGGGCCTCTTGCTCGCCGTCCAGCACCTTGACCTCCACCTGCCTGGCGAACTCCTCCTCCAGGGTCCAGTCGGCGCGGGCCTTCTCCTTCTTGCCGAAGGGGTTGCCGCGCTTGTCCAGGGCCTTGAGGGGCGCTTGCAGGCTGGCCGGCACCTCGCCGTCGTCCACCAGGCCGCGGCGCAGGTCCACGATCTTGTCAATGTACTCGATCATGAGCGGGCATTCTTCCTCGCAGGCCCCGCAGGTGGTGCAGGACCAGATCTCGTCCTCGGAGTAGATGCCGCCCACCAGGGGCTGGGGCTCTGGGCTGGCCCCGTGCAGGGGGTACTGGCTGAAGAGAAGGTCGCGGGCCTTGATGGTCAAGAAGCGGGGCGACAGGGGGCGCCCCACGGCGTTGGCCGGGCAGTTGTCAGCGCAGCGGCCGCAGTCGGCGCAGGAGTAGAAGTCCAGCAGGTGCTTCCAGGTGAAGTCCTCCAGCCGCTTGACCCCGAAGCTCTCCAGGTCGTCCAGCTTGTCGTCGGCCACGCCCCAGCGCACCGGCTTGACGCTGCCCTTGGCGAGCTTCATGAACAGCACGTTGGGCAGGGAGGTGAGCACGTGGAAATGCTTGCCCAGGGGCAACAGGCACAGGAAGCCGTAGAAGGCCAGGTCGTGCACAAAGTAGCCGCCCAGGTGCAGGCCTTGCAGGGTGTCGCGGGGGGCATTGCCCAGGGCCAGGGTCAGCAGCCAGGCCAGGCTGCCCGGGGCTGGGGGCTGACCGGCCTGGCCGGCCTGGGTCAGGGCCGCTTGCAGACTGGCCTCGAACAGGGCCTCGGAGAGCATCAAGGTGGCGATGAAGCCCAGTACCAACAGGGCCTCGCCGGTGTGGTCCTGGCCGTGCTGGGGGGGCACGGCGTAGCGGGCCGGCTTGAAGACCCCCCGCCGCACCGCCGCCACCACCGCCACCACCAGCACCAGGGTGGCGGTGTAGTCCTTGAGCAGGGCGTAGACATGGCCGGCCTGCCCCGCCAGTCCGGGCAGCGTGAAGCCATCCCAGAAGCCGATGAAGATGAGCGTGAGCGTGCGCAGGGAGAGTACGAGGAAGCCCAGGAAGAGCAGGATGTGGAGCAGGCCGGCCAGGGGGTAACGTGGTTGTTTGTATTGAGCAAGCCAGTATTTCAGCAGCCCAGCCAGGCGCTGGCCCCAGCTCCCCGGGCGAAGATCGGCCTGGGCCAGGCGCAAGGGGGCCAGGCGGCGGCCCAGGATGAAGGCGAAGAGCCCCAGGCCGGCCAAGGTCAGGGCCAGGGACAGAGCCTGGGTGGCCGGCAGGGCGGCCGGCGAGAGGATCACCGGCTCCATGGCCGTGCTCCGGGGGCGCGGTGGGCGCGAAGTCTGGGTGGCCGGGTCTTCACGGTTGCTCCTTGCCGGTCAGGATGCCGTGGCAGAAGATGGTCTCGAAGAGGCGTCCCAGTTCCTCGGGGCTGACCCCACCGTCGCGCTGGTACCACTTGGGGGTGTAGTGCACCATGCCGAAAAAGGCGAAGACCGCCACCGGCAGGGGAATGTCGCGCATGAGCCCGGCTTGCCGCATCTCGTTCAGGATGCCCTGGATGGCCGCCACGTAGCGCCGCTGCTTGGCCACCATGGCCGCGTGCAGTTCGCCGCCCAGGCAGTCCAGGTCGTTGACCAACAGGCTCAGGCGGTCGCGGTCGCCGGCGTAGAAGCTGGTGTAGAGGCGCATGAAGGCCGCCAGCTTCTCCTGGGGGGGCAGGGCCAAGGCGCAGAGCTCCTCGATGCGTTGCAGGGCCTCTTCCATGAACTGGTCCAGCAGGCGGTGCAGCAGGTCTTCCTTGGACTCGAAGTAGTGGTAGAGGCTGCTTTTTTGCAGCCCGAGCGCCTCGGAGAGGTCGCGGATGGAGGTACGGCTGTAACCCCGCTGGGCAAACAGCCGCGCGGCGGTGTCGTATATCTGGCGCTGCCTCTTTTCACCCTTGCTGAGAGTCATTCTGCCAACCGAACGATCGTTAGTTTTTTCTCTCATCTCTATCCTTCCCGCAAGGGCCTGTCAAGACCTTCCTTGCTTGGCATACCTCAAAAAATATCTGCCCCGGGCTTGACCCCGGACCTGGGCAAATGCTACAAAATAGCTAGGCATAAAGTCAAACGTCTTCGCGTCCCGACGCCCGTGGCGATTGTGCAATAATTCATTTAGAAAAATCCTTGTTGACACACCACGGGTTATTGAAGTACAAAAAATCGAACGAACGGTCGGCCAATTCGACGCCCCGGCGTGGCGCTTGCCCACTTGACGCCGATTCTGTCCTGGCCCCTCCGCCGCACCCTGGCCCGGCCGTTCCGGCATGGCAATCATTCCGGGAGGAGCAGGAAATGGCAAGCAAATCCGCGTGGCGTGTCCTAGGTCTGGCCCTGTTGTTGTTGACCGCCTGGACGGCCGCCCCCGCCGGGGCCGCCGAGCCCATCGTGCTGGGCGTGCCCAGCTCCCTGGGCGCCGTGGAGGGCAAGGAGAGCCTCAACGCGGTCAAGCTGGCCGTGGAGGAGATCAACCAGGCCGGCGGCGTCAAGGTGGCCGGCCAGGCCCGCCAGATGGTGGTGGAGGCCATAGACATCCGCGACTCCTCGCCGGGCGTGCCGGTGCCCGAGGCCCTCCTGGGCATCGAGAAGATGATCCTGGAGAAGAAGCCCCACGCCATCCTGGTGGGTCCCTTCCGCTCCGAGGCCCTCCTGGCCGGCATGGACATCATCGCCAAGTACAAGGTGCCCATGCTGGGCACCATCGCCATGACCCCGGAATCAGAAAAGAAAATACAGTCGGACCCCGAGAAGTACAAGTACATCTTCCGGGTGAGCCTCAATGTTCCCAACTGGGCCAAGCTGCTGGGCGGCACCATGAAGGCCCTGCAGACCCAGTTCGGCCTCAACAAGGTCTACCTGATGAACCAGGATGTGCTGTGGGCCCGGGGCACCGCCAACGCCATGAAGGGCTGGTACACGGCCAACGGCTGGTACGTGCAGGGGCATGACGAGTACCCCACTGGCGCCGGCGACTTCGCCCCGGTGCTGATGAAGGCCAAGACCGGCGGCGCCCATGTGCTCTTCACCTGCTTCGACATGCCCGAGAGCGGCATCCTGGTCAAGCAGTGGAAGTCCCAGAAGGTGCCGGCCCTGATGGCCGGCTTCATCTCGCCCATGACCGGCCAGGGGGCCTGGAAGGCCTTTGACGGCAAGATCGGCGGCGTCTTGAACGCCATCTTCGAGCTGGGCAACATGCCCTCCCAGAAGTACGCGCCGGCCACCGCCTTCTACCAGGCCTACGAGAAGAAGTACGGCAAGGGCCTGGAGGCCGGCCACGGCCCGGCCCCCAGCTACGAGTCGGTGTACCTGCTCAAGGAGGCCCTGGAAAAGGCCGGCACCACCGAGGCCGACGCCGTGGTGGCCGCCCTGGAGAAGACCGACCGCCAGGGCGTCATGGGCCGCGTCAAGTTCGACGCCGGCCACCAGGTGATCTACGGCACCGACCCCAAGGAGGCGGCCACGGCCTGCTTCTTCCAGTGGACCGACGACGGCAAGCGCATGATCGTCTACCCGCCGGCCCTGGCCGAGGGCGAGATCAAGCTGCCCTCCTGGATGAAGCCGGCCAAGTAGAGGCCTAGACCCCGGCCCGCCGCCGCGCTCCCGGAGGCGGCGGGCCGCTCCACCACCCCCGCCGGGACGCAAGGCAGCCGCGACCAGTGCTACAGGGCACGATCATCTACGGGTTCATCAACAGCGTCATGCTGCTATTGGTGGCGCTGGGCTTCAACCTCACCTTCGGCATCAGCGGGGTGGCCAACTTCGCCTTTGGCGCCCTGTACATCACCGCCGGCTTCCTGGCCTGGATCGGGCTCAACACCCTGGGCCTGCCCTACTGGCTGGCCGGACCGGCGGCGGTATTCATCACCGCGGTGCTGGCCGGCCTGCTCTACCGCTTCGTGGTGCTTAGGGTGCGCGGCCTGGTGGTCAGCGAGGTCATCGCCACCTTCGGCGTGGGCCTGGCCATCCTGGAGCTGTTCCGCTTCCTGGGCTTCATCGGCTTTGAGTACACCCTGCCCGAGATGCTGGACCTGGAGGTGAGCCTGGCCGGGGTGATCGTGGACGGCCAGCGTTTGGCCATCCTCTTGGTGGGCGCCGGGCTGACCCTGTTCCTGTGGTGGTTTACCCGCCACACGCGCACGGGCCGAGCCTTTAGGGCCATCGCCCAGGACGAGCACACCGCGCTGACGCTGGGCATCAACACCGAGCGCGTGGCCACCGTCTCCGTGGCCTTTGGCGCGGCCTACGCCGCGGTGGCCGCCCTGGTGATCCTGCCCCTGGGAACCATCGCCGTAAACGAGGGCTATCACGTGCTGGTCAACGCCCTGGCCGTGTGCATCGTGGGCGGCCTGGGCTCCACCCTGGGGGTGGTGGTGGCCAGCTTCATGATCGGCTTCGCCCAGACCTTCACCGCCACCTACCTGGACACCAGCTGGATGATGGTGGTCAGCCTGCTGGCCATCCTGGTCATCCTCCTGGCGCGCCCCTCGGGGCTCTTTGGTAGCCAGAAGCAACTGGAAGAACGCATCTGATGGCCGCGCAGGATACAAGCAAGCAAGTCACCCGCCGGCGCGAGCGCCTGGACCGGGGCATCAAGGTCCGCAGCGAGGACATCTACGCCCTCAACTCCTGGCGCGAGGCCCTGTACCTCTTGGCCCCCCGCGCCCTGCCCGTGGTGGCGCTGGTGCTATTGCAGCTACTGGCGCCCGAGTACTGGCAACGGGTGCTGATCTCCACCACGGTCTTCGCCCTGCTGGCCATCAGTTGGGACCTGGCGGCATCTAGCGGCATGGTCTGCCTGGGCCAGGCGCTCTTCTTCGGGGTGGGGGCCTACCTGGCCGGCATCATGAACCACTACCTGGGCCTGCCCCCGGGGCTGACCCTGCCCCTGGCCACCCTGGGCGGCGGGGTGATCTGCACGGTGCTGCTCTTGCCGGTCTTACGCCTGCGCGGCATCTACTTCGCCATGTTCACGCTCATATTGCCGCTGATGATCGAGCGCATCATCGAGGCCACCAAGGTCTTCGGCGGCACCGAGGGCCTGAGCGGGCTGACCCCCTTCAGCCACCCCCTGTGGGAGTCCTTCCTGACCATGACCGCCCTGTGGGTGGCGCTCTTTGGCCTCAGGCGCATCATGGCCTCGGACTACGGCCTGGTGCTCAAGGGCATCAACGACAACGACCGGGCCGTGATGAGCGCCGCCCTGAACATCTACCGCTACAAGGCCCAGGCCCTGTTCCTGGCATCGGCCACCGGGGCCTTCGCCGGGGCCTTCATGACCCACTCCTACCGCTTCGTGGGCATGCCGGTCTTCGCCCTGGACTACTCCATCCTGCCCATCGCCAGCGCGGCCGTGGGCGGCCTGGGCACCCTGGCCGGCCCGGCCCTGGGGGCCTTCATCCTGGTGCCGCTCTCGGAGATGCTCCGGGGCCTGGGGGGGCTACGCATCGTGATCTACGCCGTGCTCCTGGTGGTCTTCACCGTGGGGCTGCCCGAGGGCGTGTTCCACTACCTGCGGCGCAAGTACACCCAGTTCGAGCGCTGGACCGAGGTGGGCAAATGACCCAATCAGCCCCCCAGCCCCCCCGCGACGAGACCATCCTCTCGATTGAGGGCCTGACCAAGCGCTTCGGTGGCGTCACCGCCGTGGACGATGTCAGCTTCAACGTCAAACGCAACGAGCTCTTGGGGGTGATCGGCCCCAACGGCTCGGGCAAGACCACCCTGGTCAACCTCATCACCGGCTTTTTGCAGCCCAGCGCCGGCCGGGTGACCCTCAAGGGCCAGGACATCACCGGCGGTCCGCCCTACCGCACCGCCGACCTGGGCCTGGCGCGCACCTTCCAGATGGTCAAGCCCTTCTACCAGCTCCCGGCCTTCAAGAACGTGGTGGTGGCCTTGTTCTCGCCCCGGGTGAAGCGGCTGGCCGGTGGGGCCTACGGCGACCGCGACGCCGTGGCCAAGGACCTGCTGGAGGAAGTCGGCTTCGAGCGCGACTCCTGGGTCATCAACAAGCAGGCCAGCGTGCTGCCCCACGGCTACCTGAAGCGCCTGGAGCTGGCCCGCTGCCTGGCGCTAAGGCCCGAGGTGCTGGTGCTGGACGAGCTCTTCTCGGGCCTGTCCCTGGCCGAGGTGGCCAGCCTGGTGCCGGTGATCGAGAAGCTGATGGTCCAAGGCATGACCATCATAATGGTGGAGCACCGCCTCAAGGAGCTGTTCCGCATCGCCAACCGGGTGCTGGTGCTCAACTTCGGCCAGAAGATCGCCGAGGGCGTTCCCGCCGAGGTCATGGCCCAACCCAAGGTGCGCGGGGCCTACCTGGGCAGCGAGTCGGAGGACTAGGCCGTGCTGGAAGTCAAGGGCCTGATGGTTTTCTACGAGAACGCTTTAGCGGTCAACGACCTGTCGCTAAAGGTGCAGGCCGGCCAGGTGGTGGGGGTCATCGGCTCCAACAGCGCCGGCAAGACCACCCTGATGAACACGCTCTCCGGGCTGATCCTGGACCAACGGATCAAGGAGCTGCGCAAGGGTGGCGAGCGCATCACCATCATGGGCAAGGTGATCCACGAGGGCCAGGACATCAGCGACATGCCCGCCTACGAGCGGGTGCGCCTGGGCATCGTGCTCTGCCGCGAGCGCCACCCGGTGTTTCCCGACAGCACCGTGCTGGAGAACCTGGCCATCGCCGGCCACCTGCGCTCCAAGGTGGAGGTGGCCCAAACCACCGAGCTTTGCTTCGACCTCTTTCCCAACCTGACCCGCTGGCGCCGCCGCAAGGCTGGGTTCCTCTCCGGCGGCGAGCAGCAGATGCTGGCCATCGGCATGGCCCTGGTGGTGCGGCCCCGGCTGCTCTTGCTGGACGAGCCCCTGCTGGGGCTCTCGCCGGCCATGCAGGAGAAGGTGGTTGAGGCGATCAGGAGCGTGCGCGAGAAGACCGGCGTGACCATCGTCATCGCCGAGCAGTTCGCGCGGCCCATCCTGCCCATGCTGGATTTCGGCTATGTCATCGAAAACGGTATGCTCACGCTGACCGGCTCCGGCCGCGACCTGATGGAAAACCCCGAGGTGAAGAGCGCCTACTTCGGCTTGTGAGAAGGATTTTGTCAACACCCAGCGCCGCCAACATCCCCTCCGCCTTCGCGCGGCTCGCCGCCGAGCACCCCGGCAAGACCGCCGTGGTCTACCTGGGCACCGCCTACACCTACGCCCAGATTGACGACCTCTCCAGCCGCTTCGCCGCCGGGCTGTTGGCCCGGGGGGTGGGGCCAGGGCAAAAGGTGGTGCTCTACCTGCCCAACTCGGTGCAGTGGGTGGTGGCCTGGCTGGGGGTGCAGAAGGCCGGCTGCGTGGCCGTGCCCATCACCCCCATCTACACCGCCCACGACCTGGCCTACGTGGCGGGCGACACCGGGGCCACGGCCGTGGTCTGCCAGGACCGCAACTACGGCTATGTCACCCAGGCGCTCGCCACCACCGGGCTCAAGCAGGTGGTGGTCAGCGGCATGACCGAACTCTTGCCGGCCTGGAAGCGCTTCTTCGGCTGGGCCATGGACATCGTGCCCCGGGGCAAGGTGGCCAGGGCCGAGCACACCATCGGCCTGCGCCGCCTGCTGAACCTGGCCAGCGCGCCGCCGCCGGCCAGCCAGGCCACGCCCGAGGACGTGGCCCAAATACTCTACACCGGCGGCACCACCCGCCACCCCAAGGGCGTGCCCATAACCCACGGCCTGCTGCTGGGCTGCGCGGCCGAGCAGTTGGCCGTCAGCGCCCATCTCTTCGCGCCGGCCGACAACGTCATCCTGGGTTCCGCGCCGGTCTTCCACATCCTGGGGCAGACCTGCGGCCTGGGCACCCTGTTTACCTACGGCGGCTGCCTGATCCTGCAACCCCGGGTCAACCTGGACGCCATGTTCGAGGCCATCGAGCATCACCGCGTGCGCACCTTCATCGGCGTGCCGGCCCTGTACCGCATGATCCTGGAGCACCACCGCCTGGACCAGTACGACCTATCCTCCCTGGCCTTTTGCTTCAGCGGCGGCGACGTGATGCCCCAGGAGGTGGCCCGCCGCTGGCAGGAGCGCTTCGGTCTCAAGATATACATCGGCTACGGCGCCACCGAGACCGTGGGCGGGGTGTGCATGTCCTACCCCCAGGACAACATCCCCCTGGGCTCCATGGGGCGCATCCTGGCCAGCAAGGACGTCAGGGTGGTGGACCCGGCCAGCATGGAGGAGGTGCCCCGGGGCAAGCCCGGCGAGCTGTTGGTGCACTCCAAGCCCATGGTCAGCGCCTACTGGAACAAGCCCGAGGAGACGAACAGCTCCTTCGTGACCCTGGAGGGCAAGACCTACTACCGCACGGCAGACGTGGTGGCCCGCGACGCCGAGGACTTCCTCTACTTCGTGGACCGCACCGTGGACACCATCAAGCACAAGGGCTACCGGGTCAGCGCCTCGGAGATCGAGGCCGTCTTGCAGGAGCACCCGGCGGTGATCGAGTCCTGCGTGGTGGGCGTGCCCGACGCCAAGGTGGGCGAGCGCATCAAGGCCTTCGTGGTGCTTAAGAAAGACATCAAGGGCGTCACCGGCTACGACCTGATCCACTGGTGCAAGGAAAGGCTGATAGACTACAAGATCCCCAACTACATCGAGTTCCGCGACATGCTGCCCAAGTCCAAGGTGGGCAAGCTCCTCAGGCGCGACATCCGCGCCGAGGAGATGTCGCGCATCGAACAGAAGACCAAGACCTAGAGGCGGCTCCCGCCGGCGCGCTTCGCTCGGCAATCTCGCCCCAACGGCGCCCCGCCCTTGCCCCCAATAATTTGGCCGCCCGCCCCCACCGGGGCGAGCGGCCATTGTCCGCGCCAAACGCGGCGGTTCTACTTGGCCTGGGCCTCGGCGGCCTTGGCGTCAATGCCGTAGGCCCCGCAGCCGAACCACACCTTTTTGTCGGCGGAGATCATGATGTAGGAGGCCTTGGGCTCGGCCTCCTTGGAGCCGGGCTTGGGCCACCAGTACTCGGTCCAGCCGGCGCCCTTGTCGCGGGCGATGTTGCGGAACTCCACGAAGAAGAGCTTGCCCTTGACGTCCTTGATGGTGGTCAGGTCCTTGCCCACCAACTGGGGCGACACGGGATGGGCGAAGAGCTCCATCTTATCCATGGTCCCCATGAAGACGTACAGCTCGCCCTTGACAAAGGGACCGTTCTTGTCGGCCACGGCGGCCACCGTGGCCTCCTGGCCCTTGTCCTGATAGTGCTTGACCGCCGATTTGACCAAGTCCACCACCTCCTGGGGGGTGGCGGCCGGGGCCAGGGAGGCCCCGCACAAGACCAGGGCCAGGACCAGGGTTGACAACAGGGCTTTCTTCATGGGCTTCTCCTTTGCGCTGACACGTTGATGGACCATGGCCCCCTAAACCTCCACGCGGCCCCCCGGGGGTGGGCAGACAGGCGGAGGGGCAGGCGGCTCGCCGGCCAATGACCGGCGATTAGCTAAATTATAGCCACCATGGGCGCAAGGGCGCAAGGTAATAGGCGGGCGTGCCCGGCCCCGTGGCCAGGCACGCCCGCGACAAAACAGCGCTTAAGAGAAACGGAGACGGCGGAAGGTCCTACTTGGCCTGGGCCTCGGCGGCCTGGGCGTTGAGGTCCCAGGTGCCGCAGCCGAACCAGTACTTGCCGTCAGAGGACTTGAGGATGTAGGTGGCCTTGGGCAGGGGGTCCTTGGTGCCGGGCTTGGGCCAGTAGTACTCGGTCCAGCCGGCGCCCTTCTCCTTGGCGATGCGCAAAAACTCCATCTGGAAGAGCTTGCCCTTGATGTCCTTCATCATGGACATGTCCTTGCCGATGAGCTGGGGGGCCAGGGGGTGGGCCGCCAGTTCGGGCTTTTCCATGGGGCCCATGAAGACGTACAGGTCGCCCTTGAAGAAGGGGCCGTTTTTGTCGTTGACGGCCGCGAGGGTGGCCTCGGCTCCCTTCTCTTGGTAGAACTTGCCCGTTGATTTCACCAGGTCCACCACCTCCTGCGCGGTCACGGCCAAGGCCAGGGAAGACCAACACAGAATCAGGGCCAAGGTCAGGGTGGTCAGCAGGGCTTTGCGCATGGATCACTCCTTGAAACTAGGGTGTGGCCAGGGCCGTCCTCCCGGCAGCGCGGCGCCCGGGGATCCCCCCAAGTCCGTCGGGCAGGCGGCGGCAATTGATTTATACGTAAATTATATTATACGGCCAGAAAAAGGGAACCCCAAAACCCCTCCGCCCCCAAAAGCCACCGCCGCGGGCCTCTCGGCGTCCTTGCAGCGGGAGCCGCCAGCCTGGGCGGTAGCGGCAGCCCCGCTCGACCCGTTTACGCCCGCCGCGGCTCGCGGCTAGCGGACCTTGCTGCCCGGGGGCAGGAGGGTGTCGGGGGAGAGCACGCGGACCTTGTCATCGCCCACCGCCGCCAGCACCATGCCCCGGCTCTCCACGCCCTTAAGGGTCACGGGCTTGAGGTTGGCCACCACCACCACCTGGCGCCCCACCAGTTCCTCGGGTGCGTAGTGCAGGGCGATGCCGGCCACCACGGTGCGCAGGCCGCCTTCCTCGCCCAGGTCTATGGTCAGCTTCAGGAGGCGGTCGGCGCCCGTGACCTTCTCGGCGGCCAGCACGGTGCCCAGCCTCAGGTCCACCTTGGCGAAGTCGTCGTACTCGATCTGGGCGGGGGGCTCCACAGGGGCCTTGGCCATGGGCTTCTTCTCCTTGGGCGCGGGCTGGGCGGCGGGCGCGGCGGCCTTGGCCTCGGCCTTTTCGGCCTTGGCCTTGACCTTGGCGGTGTCTATGCGCGGGAACAGGGCCGGCGGCTTGCCCAGGGCCGTGCCCGGGGCCACCAGGCCGGCGCTCGCCAGGCGGTCCAGTCCGATCAGCTCGGGCAGCTCCAGTTTGAGGTGCTGGGCCATCTTGAGCGCCGTCTCGGGCATGGCCGGCTGGATAAGCACCGCCACCGTGCCCAGCACCCGCACCAAGGCGGCGAGCACCGCGTCCAGGCGCGCCCCCTGGCCGGGGTCCTTGGCCAGCACCCAGGGTTCGCTCTTGACCACGAAGCGGTTGGCCTCGCCGATGAGCTGCCAGACCTCGGCCAGGGCCAGGTGGAAGTGGAAGCCCTCCATCTGCTGGGCATAGGTCTGGGCCACCCGGCTGGCCAGGGCCAGGAGCTCCTGGGCGTCGGGCTGGGGCTCTCCCGGGGTGGGCACCACGCCCTGCCGGTACTGGAAGAGCATGTTCAGCACGCGGCTGAACAGGTTGCCCAGGTCGTTGGCCAGGTCGGCGTTGTAGCGCTCCACCAGGGCTTCCTCGCTGAAGCTGGCGTCCAGGCCGAAGGCCATGTCCCTGAGCAGGAAGTAGCGGAAGGCGTCGGCCCCGTAGACCCGGGCCAGGTCCAGGGGGGCCACCACGTTGCCCAGGCTCTTGCTCATCTTGCCCTGGCCGGTCTTCCAGTAGCCGTGCACGTTGAGGTGCTGGTAGAGGTAGGCGTCCAGGGGTTTTTGCTCGGCCTTGGCCAGGGCCATGAGCATGGTGGGCCAGTAGATGCCGTGGGGCTTCAATATGTCCTTGGCGATGAGGTGCTGGGCCGCCGGCCAGAACTGGGCCATGAGGGCCTCGTCGGGGTAGCCCAGGCCGCTGAGGTAGTTGATGAGCGCGTCGAACCACACGTAGGTGACGAAGCGGCCGTCAAAGGGCAGCTCGATGCCCCAGGTTAGCCGGGTCTTGGGCCGGCTGATGCACAGGTCATCCAGGGGCTCCTTGAGGAAGGAGAGCACCTCGTTCTTGTAGCGCTCGGGCCGGATGAAATCGGGGTGCGCCTGGATGTGGGCGATTAGGGCCTCTTGGTAGGCGCCCATGCGGAAGAAGTAATTCTCCTCCTCGATGTACTGGGTGGGGCGGTCGTGGTCCGGACACTTGCCGTCCACCAGTTCCTTGTCGGTGAGGAAGCGCTCGCAGCCCACGCAGTAGTTGCCGCCGTACTTGCCCAGGTAGATGTCGCCGGCGTCGAAAATCTTTTGCAGGATCAGGCGCACGCATGCGATGTGGGCGGCGTCGGTGGTGCGGACGAAGTTGTCGTGGCTGATGTGCAGCGGCGGCCAGGTGTCGCGGAACATCCGGCTGACCCGGTCGGCGTAGGCCTGGGGGGCGATGCCCTCCCTGGCCGCGGCCTCGGCGATCTTGTCGCCGTGCTCGTCGCTGCCGGTCTGAAAGCGCACCTCCTGGCCCAAGAGGCGGTGGAAGCGGGCGGCGGTATCGCAGACGATGGTGGAATAGGCGTGCCCCAGGTGGGGCTCGGCGTTGACGTAGTAGATGGGCGTGGTGATGTAGAAGCTCTGGGTCATGGGACGATCCTGATGAAGGTTGGGCGCCCCCCGGCAGGAGCTGCGGCGGCGCGACATGCACTCTTAATGTAGGGGCGGGGTTTATCCCCGCCCGCCATGTTATCGGTTGAAGAGGGCCGGGGTAACCCCCGCCCCTACATCAACACAGCCGAGCTAGCCGATGTTGCCAACAAATCCAGAAATAGCCATCATTGCGAGCGCAGCGAAGCAATCTCCCGCTTCGTTCTTGTTTTTTAAATGCTTTCATACCCAGTTGCGATCAAATGAATAGTTTGATCGCAACTGGGTATGCGGGCCAAGAACCACCCCAAAAAAGCCGCGCTTTTTTGGGGGCCCCGGTGGATGGCCCGCCGGGCGCGTAAGCGCCCGGGAGGCCGGGCAAAATCACGCTTTTGCCCGGCCGATCAGCAATCAAAGCCATGGATGGCTTTGATTGCATATTGGTATTAAGAGCGAAGCGGGAGATTGCTTCGCCGCTACGCTCCTGGCAATGACAGCTTTTTTTGCTGTTGTAAACAAAAACCAACCGGCCTCACCGCTTATCGCGCGCCGGCTCGCCTGACACTTACTTGATTTCCTCGCCGCAGGTCTTCTCGCGCACCATCTTGTATATCTCGCCCAGCAGGCTGGCCATGAGCCTGAGGCTCTTGCTGTCGTCCTGGGTGCGCAGGCGGGTGCCCAGCTCCAGGGACAGGCGCAGCTCCTGGGGCGCGATGTTCTCCGGGAACAGGGTGCCGCTGACCTGGGCGTTGCGCAGGCTGGCCCCCTTGAGGTTGCAGCCGGAGAGGTCCACGCCCTTCAGGTTGGCGTTGCGCAGGTAGCAGCCCGAGAGGTCCAGGCCCTTGAGCAGGGCCTGGCGCAGGTCCAGGCCGGCCAGATTGGCCCCCTTGAGGTTGGGCGGCTGGCCCTGGCGCACCATTTCGTTGAAGCGCTCCAGGTTTTCCTCCAGGAGCAGCTCGGCCCGGGGCGCCAGCTTGAGATCGGTATGGTCGGCCATGGCCTTCTCCTCCTTTAGGATGGGTTTTTGCCGGCGGCTTCCTCGCCCGGCCCCCGGCGGCCCCGTCCCCGGCGGCCCCGCCCCCGGCGGTGCCTCTCACCCTCGGCGGACGGGGCGGCCTCGGCGGCGGGCCCGGCCTCGCCCGGGGGGGCCGGGGGCGGCGGTGCCGGCGCCGCCGGAGTGGGCGGCGCGGCCTCCATGGGGGCCGGCAGGGGCACCCGGCCCCGGCCGCCGGAGGGCGCCGGTGCTGGCGCCGGCTGGGAGGCCAGGGTGGCCAGTTCCTCGGGCGAGCAGGTGACCTCGCGGCCGTCGCTCAAGATCACCGTGACCTTGCGCTCCAGCACGTTCTGGCGTATCACCTTGGCCTCCAGCTCCGGGCTTAGGACCAGACGCTTGCCCAGCTTGGGCAGGTCGCGCTTCAGGGCCTGGTAGGTGGAGAACTCGTAGGTGAGGCAGCACATCAGCCGGCCGCATAGGCCGCTGATCTTGGTGGGGTTCAAGGAGAGGTTCTGCTCCTTGGCCATCTTGACGCTCACCGGCTCGAAGTCCTTGAGGAAGGTGGCGCAGCACAGCTCGCGCCCGCAAGAACCCAGGCCGCCCAGGAGCTTGGCCTCGTGGCGCACCCCTATCTGGCGCATCTCCACCCGGGTGCGCAGCTTGGCCACCAGGTCGCGCACCAGGTCCCGGAAGTCCAGCCGGCCCTCGGCGGTGAAGTAGAAGATGATCTTGGAGCGGTCGAAGAGGCACTCCACCTTGACCAGGTTCATGTCCAGCTTGCGCGCGGCGATGCGCTCCTGGCACAGGGTGTGGGCCTCCTTCTCCAGCTTGCTGTTCTGCTCCAGTTGCTGCAGGTCCTCGGGCGTGGCCAGGCGGTAGACCTGCTTGAGGTCCTGGTCCTGGGGCCGCAGCTCCACCTCCACCTGGGGCCGCGGACCGTGCACCACCTGGCCCAGGGCCAGGCCCTGCTCGGTCTCCACGATGACCATGTCGCCCGGCCCCAGCACGAAGTGCCCGGCGTCGAAGTCGTAGACCTTGCAGCCGCGCTGGAAGCGGACCCCCACCACCTTGCCCATATATGTCTCCAGGGGCCACCGGCGGCCCGCCAAGCGTCCATGCACGGCCTAGGCGGCCGAATAGGTAATCTTTACACGTCTTGAGGAATTTTTACCAGGGGTTATGCCGCCGGGGCTTCTTGGCGCAGACCCTGCAGGAGCACGGTGAGCGCCAGTTCGGGGGCGGCGTTGGCCAGCACCTGGCCCTGGCAGGCCCGCACCAGATCGAAGCCCCGGCAGGCCGGGGCCAGGCTGGGGGCGCCGCCCAGCAGGCCCGAGGCCTCCAGAAAGGCCGCCCCGGACCGTCCGGCGGCCCCCACGGCCGCGTCGCGGTAGTAGAGGGCCAAAAGGTCCAGGGTTTCCACCAGGCCCTGGCGGTCCAGGCGCTCGCCGCCCCGGAAGGGCGCCACCAGCTCCTCGGCCAGGGCCCAGTCCTCCAAGGCCCCGCCGGGGGCGCGCAAATGCCCCAGCAGGCGCTCCAGGGTGGCGAAAAGCCGGTCTTGGTCCAGGGCCAGGGCCAGCCCCAGGGAGCCGCCCGAGAGCGCGGCCTTGAGCCGGGCGGCCTTGGCCTCCAGGCCCCGGCGCTCCAGTTCCTGGGCGATGAGCCCTTCCTCCAGGGGCAGGAAGTTCACCCGCCGGCAGCGGCTGACCAGGGTGGGCAGGACCTCGCCGGGGTCTTGCACGGTCAGCACCAGGATGTTGCCCGGTGGCGGCTCCTCCAGGGTCTTGAGCAGCACGTTGGCGCTGGCGATGTTGAGCTGGCCGGCCTGGCGGATCAAGACCAGACGGGTACCACCGCCAAAGGGCGCGAAGGAGATGGCGCGGATCATCTCGCGCACTTCCTCCACCTTGATCTGGGCCGAGGCCTGGTCGTTGGGGGGGGCCAGGACGGCGAGATCCTCGTGCTGGCCGGCGGCGGCCCGGCGGCAGGAGGGGCACTGGCCGCAGGCGGTCTGCCCCGGGTCCTGGCAATTGAGGGCCTGGAACAGGGCCAGGGCGGTGCTGCCCCGGCCCGAGCCCATTGGCCCCACGAAGAGGTAGGCGTGGGCCAGACGGCGGTTGGCCATCTCGGTTTCAAGCTGGCCGAGCGCCCGGCGCTGGCCCAATACTCCTGATAGTCGCATGCCCAGGTCCGCCGAATAGAGCAGGGAGGGCCAGCTTGGCCCGTGGTTTCGGGGCGCTGGCGGTGGAGGCCGGCCTAATCCAGGTTGGACCAGCGGCGCTTGCGCCGGCTGAAGGCCGCGCCCAGAATCCAGCCCAGGAGCAGCACCCCGCCCCCGGCCAGGAACCATTTGATGTTGGTGCCGAAGCGCAGGGACTCATTCTCGGTGGTCAGCTCCTCCAGGGACACGGCCTTCTGCTGGCATTCCTCCTGCAGCTTGGCGTGCTCCTCGCGCAGCTTAATCACCTCGGCGCAGTCCCTTTGCAGGCGGGTCAGGCTGGTTTCCGAGTCCTGGGAGCGCCCCTCGGCCTGGGCCAGGGCCTTCTTGGCCGCCGTCAACTCGCGCTGCAGATCTTCCAGGCGTTGGCCCACGGTCTTGTCCTGGGGGGCCATCTCCTTGAGGCGCAGGGCGGCGGGCTTTTCCTCCATGAGGTGGCGCTTGAGCACCCAGCCCTCCTTGCCCGCCGGGGTCTGCACCCGCGCCCAGCCCTCGCCGTTGTCCTCCAGCATGGTCACCTGCTCGCCCGAGGAGACCATGGCCAGCACCCGGGCGTCGTTGGATGGGTCGGTGCGCACGGTTATCTGCATGCGGTCGCTGACGTACATGGCCTGTTGGGCCATGGCCGGCCCGGCCAGAACCAACAAGCCCAACCATATCAGACAAAGGGTGCGGGTGGCTTTCATGGACACGGCTCCCGGCGAAGCAGTACTTGGTCACTATCGCTAACGTATCAGCCTTACGGCGAAATGTCAACGAAGGCCCCCGTGGACCCAGGGGTGGCCGCCGAGGGGGCGCCTGGGCATTTGACCTTTGCCCGCGAGGATGCTATTTACCAATACATGATAATCAACCCGCAATAGGCCCGTCCCGCCGGGACGGCGAGCGCAGGCGCCCATGATCCAGGGCCATGTCCTGATCGTAGATGACGAACCCACCAACCTGCTGCTGATGGAGGAGCTCTTCCACCAGCAGGGGGCACGCACGTCCTCGGCCCAGGACGGCCAGACCGCCCTAAGGTTGGCCCAAGAGGAGCGGCCCGACATCGTGCTCCTGGACGTGATGATGCCGGGCATGGACGGCTACGAGGTCTGCCGGCGGCTCAAGGCCGACGAGTCCACCCGGCGCATCCCAGTGGTGATGATAACCGGCCTGGGCGCCCTGGACGACAAGATACGCGGCCTGGAGGCCGGGGCCGACGACTTTCTCTCCAAGCCGGTCAACGCCGCCGAGCTACTCACCCGCTCGCGCGCCCTCTTGCGGGTCAAGGACCTGGGCGACGAGCTGGAGAGCGCCTACCACCGTTTGGCCGAGATCGCCTCCTACACCAACACCCTGCTGAGGCAGTTCGACCCCTACAACTTCGATTTGGACGCCTCCCTGCGCGGGCTCATGGAGTTTTTGCTGGGGCCGGCCAGCACCGACAAGACCCGGCCCCAGCGGGTGCTGCTCCTGGGCGCCGACCAGGGGGGCCAGTGGGGCGGCTGGGTCTACTATCTCAAGGATGGGCGCCTGACCTTCCACCCCCTGCCCGAGAAGCTCAGCCCGCCCCAGTTGGCCCCGGTCTTCGAGGGGCGCGGCCTGGTCTACGCCAACCGGGGCGAGCAACCCTTCGCCGGCGTGGCGGCCCTGCCCTTGTGGGAACGCCTGCGCCAGCCGGCCCCCGAGAACAACCTGGTGGCCTACCGTTCCGACTCGGTGGCGGTCTTGGCCCTGGACTTTGGCAAGCAGGTCAGCGCCTACGAGGCCCAGGTGCTCTCGGCCCTGGTGGCCACCATCCACTTCTTCCTCAAGACCATCAGCTCCCAGATACAGGAGGTGGAACGGGCCTTTCTCTACACCATCGGCGCCCTGGCCCGGGCGGCCGAGAGCCACGACGAGGACACGGGCAACCACATCATCCGCGTCAACCGCTACGCCGAGATGGTGGCCAACGCCCTGGGCTGCGACCTCAACTTCGTCAAGGTGCTGGGCTATTCGGCCCAGATGCACGACGTGGGCAAGCTGCACATCCACCCCGACATCCTGCGCAAGCCCGGCCGCCTGAGCGCCGCCCAGTGGGAGGAGGTCAAGAAGCACACCATCTACGGCGTGCGCATCCTGGGCGAGGACCCCCGCCTGGCCATGGCCCGCGAGGTGGCTTTGAGCCACCACGAGCACTGGGACGGCTCGGGCTATCCCCAGGGGCTCCAGGGGCCGGACATCCCCCTGTCGGGGCGCATCACCATGCTGGCCGACGTCTACGACGCCCTGCGCAGCACCCGGCCCTACAAGCCGGCCTTCGGCCACCAGCGGGCGGTGGATATCATCACCAGGGGCGACGACCGCTTGCAGCCCAGCTACTTCGATCCGCGCATCCTGGAGGCCTTCGGCGACCTGCACCCCCAGATGGAGAAAATCTTCGCCGATTACCCGGGCTAGGCCTGGACCATCGGCGGCAAGTCATGTTAATCACCTGTTGACAGCCCACGGCAGGTAAAAAGAAGCAAGGGGAGGCCTGTGATAGGAAGGCGCTCCCAGGTGCCCCGGGGCGGGCCAGGGCCGTTGCCCAGGGGTAGCCAAACAGGCATTGAAACCGGTCCTATTAGCTAACAAGGAGGATTTCATGAGCGAGATCAAAACCATCGGCGTGGTGGGCGCCGGTACCATGGGCAACGGCATCGCCCAGTTGGCCGCCCAGATGGGGGCCAACGTCGTCATGCGCGACATCAAGGACGACTTCGTGCAGCGTGGGCTCAAGGCCATAGACAAGTTTTTGAGCAAGGGCGTGGAGCGGGGCAAGGTCACGCCCGAGCAGAAGGCCGCCGTGCTGGGCCGGGTGGTGGGCACCACCGACATGGGCGAGCTGG
Organism: Desulfarculus sp.; assembly: GCA_016218705.1. GTDB lineage: Bacteria > Desulfobacterota > Desulfarculia > Desulfarculales > Desulfarculaceae > JACRDC01. Next base: position 7,403 of record JACRDC010000064.1, on the reverse strand, counting down.
CCAAGTGCGACTTCGTCATCGAGGCCGTGATCGAGGACCTGGAGCTGAAAAAGCAGGTCTTCTCCGAGCTGGACGCCATCTGCAAGCCCGAGACCATCCTGGCCACCAACACCAGCTCCATGTCCATCACCCTCATCGCCGCCGCCACCAAGCGCCAGGACAGGGTGGTGGGCATGCACTTCTTCAACCCCGTGCCCCTGATGAAGCTGGTGGAGATCATCCGCGGCTACAACACCAGCGACGAGACGGTCAAGATCACCACCGGGCTGGCCCAGAAGATGGGCAAGGAGACGGTGGAGGTAAAGGTGGACAGCCCGGGCTTCATCGTCAACCGCCTGATGATCCCCCACATGATCGAGGCGGTCAAGCTGCTGGAAGAGGGCGTGGCCACCCGCGAGGACATTGACAAGGCCCTCAAGCTGGGACTGAACTACCCCATGGGTCCCTTCGAGCTGATGGACTTCACGGGCATTGACATCTGCAAGTTCGTGGCCGACTACTTCTACCTGGAGCTGAACAAGGAGCAGAAGTGGGCCGTGCCCACCACCATGAAAAACCAGGTGCGCTCCGGCCAGTTGGGCCGCAAGTCCGGCAAGGGCTGGTACGACTACGGCAAGTAATGGACTGGGGCCTTTAGGGTCTGCTATAACGGGCCGGGGAGAGTTCCCCGGCCCGTTTTCATCACCCCACCCCTCGCGGAGGCCCCCCATGAACGCCGACCAGGTCCGCCAACTCTCCCCCGCCTTCACTGACCTGCCCCGCCTGGCCGAGACCTGGCTGGTCCTTTACGAGACCCTGCACGACGTGCTGGCCTGCGCCAAGAGCCAGGACATGGGCCACCCCGAGCGCCTGGCCTTCATCAAGAACCTGGCCTCCAGCGCCCTGGCCAGCGTGGAGAAAGACTAGCCGCAGCCCCGCCACCAGCCCAGGCGCAGCGAGGCGCGGAGCACCGCGTCCCAGCGGCCCTGGCCTTCCAAGGCGGCGCCCAGTTCCCGCAACAGGGCCGGAGGGGCGCTCTCGGCCTGGTTGATGAGCGCCATGGCCCGCGCCCCGGCGGCCAGACCGCGCAGGGGGCCGTCCGCCCCGCCCAGCACCCGGGCCAAGGCCATTGGGGTCACGGCCTGGCCCGGCCCCAGGCCGGAGGCCTTGGCAAACATCTCCGGCCTATGCACCCAGCGCTGGCCCAGGGGCCGGCCCAGGCCCGAGGCCCCGGCCACCACGATCAAGCCCCGCTCCCGGCCCACCAGCGCCGGCTCGTGGCTGGCCCAGCCCTTGAGGGGCCGCCCGGCGGCGCCGTCGGCCTCGCAGAACACCCACAGCCCGGGCACCGTGAGCAGGGCCGCCAGTTGGGCCGGGGCCAGGCCCTGGAGCTTGCCGTCGGCCTGGCGGCCCTGGGCCAGGCACAGGGGCTGCCCAGGGGCCAGGCGCTGCTCCAGTTGGGCGATCTCCGGTGTTTCCTGGCCCAGCAGCCAGGTCTGGGGGGCCACGCCCACGGGCGGCGGGTAGATGCGGGTGCTGGTGGTGAGGATCACCGGTCGTCCCTGACCGTGCAGCTCCCCGGCCAGGGCATATAGCAGGCTGGTCTTGCCGCCGCTGCCGGCCATGGCCCACAGCCCCGGCCCCTCCAGGCCCAGGGCCAGGCCCAGGCCCGGCCCCGCAGGGGCCAACAAGGCCCTGACCCGTTCCAGGTCGGCGGGGCGGTCCACGTCCACAAGGCTGGCCTGGGCCGCCGGCAGCAAGGCCACCCCCTGGCCCAGGCGTCCCAGCAGGGCGCGTCCGCCCTGGTCGCCCTCCAGTTTGGCCAGTTCCGCGAAGTGCCGGCGCGTAAAGGCCACGGGGTGCCCCCGCTGGGCGCCGGCTGTAGCCGCCGCCGCGCCGGACGGGGCGGTGCACGCCGCCTGGGCCACGGCGGCCACCGTGGCCGGGGCCACCAAGGGCTGATCGCCCAAGAGCACCGCCAACACCTCGGCCCCACTCTCTCGCGCCCGCCGGGCGGCTACAGCCAGGGAGGTGCCCATGCCCTCCTGGTGGCGGGGGTTGACCAGCACCTCCAGGCGGGGGTCGCTGGGCAAGAGGGCGCGCAGGTCCTCGGCCTCCGCCCCCAGCACCACCAGCACCCGCTCCAGGCCGGCGGCCAGTGCGGTGTCCACCGCCCAGCGGAGCAGGGGACGCCCGGCCAAATCAGCCGATAGCTTGCCCCCGCCGAAGCGCGCCCCCTGGCCGGCGGCCAACACCGCGCACCAGGCCTGGTCGGCGGTCATTTTCCCTGTTCCCGCGCGGCGCGGGCGGCGGCCAGCACCCCTTCCAGCAGGCGGGCCGATTCCGCCACCTGGCGGGGCGAAGGCCCGGGGCGCAGCTCGATGACCAGGTGGGCGGCTGGGGCCAGGAGGGGGGCCAGGGCCGGCCAATCCAAGTCGCCTTGGCCCGGCGGGATGTGGTCCTCCACGCCCTTGATGTCGTGCAAATGGCAGCCCAGCAGCCAAGGCCCCAGGCGCTCCAGGTAGGCGCTTGCCGGGTTGAGCCCGGCCAGCTCGCGGTGGCGGGCGTGGCCGGTGTCGTGCCAGTAGCCCAGGGGCGCGCCGGCGAAGCGATGCAACAGGGCCAGGGTCTCCTCCAGGGTGGGGGCCTGGAAGAGATGGAAGCGGTTCTCCAGGCCCAGGCGCACCCCCAGGGGCGCGGCCCGTTCCAAGAGGGGCTCCAGGCTGAAGCTCATGGCGTCCAGCAGCCGGGGCGAGGCGGCCAGGCGCAGCTCGCGGGCGGCGGCCAGCTCCGGGGTGAGCCGGCCCAGGCGGGCGGCCTGACCGGTGATGGCCTGGTCCTTGAGTTCGGGCAGCCAGCCCAGGTGCAGCACCACGGCGCCGGCCTCCAGGTCGCTGGCCAGCTCCAGGCTGCCCGTGGTGTGCTCCACGGCCCGGCGGCGTTGGTCCGGGTCGCTGGCGGCCAGGTTGAACAGGTCGCCGCTGGGTTCCAGCAGGCCGGCGTACTCGCTGGGGAAAGGGCAATAGTTGTGCACGCTGCCCACGCTGATCCCCCGGGGCTTAAGTTCGCGGCGCAACTCGGCCAAGAGCGGGACGCTCAGGCGGTACTCCAACTCCAGGCGGCTCAGGCCGGTCTCCTGCACGGCCTGGGCCAGGGCCGCGCCGCTAACGGCATCCTTGGCCAGCCAGGAGGTGGAGAGGGCCAGATCGAGGGGGGATGTGGGCATGGCGGGCTGGTTGCTTGGCCTTTCGGATTAGGGCTGGCGGGCCTGCGCCGAGTCGGGGTTTATCATCAGCGAGGAGACGTCCACGGCCTCGAAGGCGCTGCCCGGCACCTGGCGCAGTTGGTTGACCAGCACGTCGTCGTTCCAGCGCGAGTCCGGGGCGCCGCTGATGTACCAGGGGCCGCCGTTGTCGGCCACCATCATGCCGTACTCCTTCAGCGCCTCCAGAATAACCCGCACCGGGGCGGCGAAGCCCGCGGTGTCGAAGCCGCTCTTGAGGCGGAAGCGCTGGCCCATGGGCGGCAGGCTGGAATCACCCGAGTCCGAGGCCTGGTGGCGGGCCGGCCAGACCCAGTCCGGGCTGGTGTCGGGGACGGTGAAGCGCAGGGCGTGGCCGATGTAGCCGGCGGCGACCTCTTCGTAGCGCACCAGGCCGGGCAAAAGGGGCAAGCCGGCGGCGTCGGCGCTGGTCCAGCCGGCGGGCCTGAGCGCATTGGAGCCCAGGTCCCACACCGCCCCCGAGCCCGCCGACCAGGAGCCGTCGGCGTTGTGCTGGGCGTCGTAGACCTCGTAGAGCTGGTTGGTGGAGTGGTCCACCAGGAGCAAGTGGCGGTCGGAGCCGCCCTCGATGGCCGCGCCGGGGGGGATGGGGTAGGGGCCGGGGTCGGACTCGCCGGGGTAATAGAAGCTGATGTTCACCTTGGCCTGGCCGGCGCCCACCTCGTTCCAGGGGAAGCCGATGGCCCGCCCCTCCCACAGGCCGGAGCCGAAGTCTGGGTGCAGGCCCTCGCCGGCGCCAATGCTGTCCACGTAGGCCGTGGAGCGGGCGTGCACCGGCAGGCCGCGCACGGAGGTGTTCCAGATGTTGTCGGCCGGAAAGAGGCGCCCCAGGGCCAGGGCCGGGGCGGGCGGCAGGGCCAGGGCCGCCGCCAGGACCAACGCACTGATCGCAAAGCGCCTTGCTCGCATGGCCAGGCCTCCCGGGCTGGAGTGGGCGGGGCGCCGGGGCCGGCCTTGTCCAAGGTGGGCCCCGGCGGGTATGTCCGCTGATCCAGGAGCATGTCGCGGTACTGCTCGGACAGGCTCCTGGGTGGCGGGCCAGGACGGCCCGCCCGAAATCGCGCCAAAATCCTGTTTGGCGCGATTTCGGAAGCTTGCCAAAATTTACTTTTGGCAAGCGCAAGAGGCGAAAGCCACGGAAGGCTTTCGCCGACCTACATTAAGGCTCCACGTAGCCTGGCGTGGCGCAGGCCTTGCTGGTCTTGTACTTCTGCCAGAAGGGCGAGATCTTGCGCAGGCGCTCGATGATGCCCGGCATGTGCTTGAGCACGTGGTCAATCTCCTCGCCGGTGCTGTAGTAGGACAGCGAGAAGCGGATGGAGCCGTGGGCCGCCGTGAAGGGCACGCCCATGGCCCTGAGTACATGGCTGGGCTCCAGGGAACCCGAGGTGCAGGCGCTGCCACTGCTGGCGCAGATGCCCAGGTCGGAGAGCATCAGGAGGATGGACTCGCCCTCCACGTACTCGAAGCTCACCGAGGAGGTGTTGGGCAGCCTCCGGTTGGGGTCGCCGTTGACCATGGTGGCCTCGACCTTGAGCAGCCCCTCTTCCAGGCGGTCGCGCAGGCCCTTGACCCGGGTGTTCTCGTCCACCATGCGCTGGCGGGCCAGTTCGCAGGCGCGCCCCAAGCCCACGATGTAGGGCACGTTCTCGGTGCCGGCCCGGCGGCCGTGCTCCTGGTGCCCGCCCATGACGTAGGCCACGAAGGGGGTGCCCTTGCGCACGTAGAGCACGCCCACGCCCTTGGGGGTGTGCAGCTTGTGGCCCGAGAGCGCCAGCATGTCTATCTGGGTGTCCTTGAGGCTGATGGGCACCTTGCCCACGGCCTGCACGGCGTCGGTGTGGAACACGGCGCCCTTGGCCTTGGCCATGGCCGCGATTTGCTCCACCGGGAAGATGACGCCGGTCTCGTTGTTGGCCCACATCACGCTGACCAGCGCCGTGTCGTCGCGGATGGAGTCCTCCACCTGGTTCAGGTCCAGGTTGCCCTGGCGGTCCACGGGCAAGAAGGTGACCTCGTGGCCCCGGCGGGCCAGGTCCTGGCAGAAGTTCAGGACCGCCGGGTGTTCCACGCGAGTGGTGACCACGTGGCGCTTACCCGGGAAGGAGCGCAGGGCGGCCATGATGGCGGTGTTGTCGCTCTCGGTGCCGCAGGAGGTGAAGATGATCTCCTCGGGGGAGCAGCCCAAGAGATCGGCCACCCGCTGGCGGGCCTGGTCCAGGTGGGCCTTGACCTGGCCGCCGAAGGTGTGCATGGAGCTGGGGTTGCCGTAAAGCTCGCCAAAGAAGGGCAGCATGGCCGCCACCACCTCGGGCGCGGTCTGGCTGGTGGCGTTGTTGTCCAGGTACACGACCTTGTGATGGCTCACGGCTTCACCTCCTCCACGACCAACTCGGGGGTTACGAACTCCCTCAGCTTGGTCTGCACGAACTGGGACAGCGTGGCCTGGCTGGCGGCGCAGGAGGAGCAGGTGCCGCGCAGGGAGACCTGCACCACGTCGCCGGCGATGTCTATCAGCTCGATGCCGCCGCCGTCGGCCTTCAGCGCCGGGCGCACCTCGCGCTCCAGGGTCTCCTCGATCAGCTTCATCTTCTGGATGTTGGTGAGCTTCTTCTTGGGGGGCTGAATAGGCGCCGCCTGGGTGGGGGCCGCCGTGGACCATATCTTGGCCAGCAGCTCCTCGATCTTGTCCACGCACTTGCCACAGCCGCCGCCGGCCTTGGTGAAGTTGGTGATCTCCTCCACCGTGTGCAGGTTGTTGTTGCGGGCCACCTTCTCGATCTCCTTGTCGGTGACCCCGAAGCACTCGCAGACCACCTCGCCCTCTTCGGAGGGCAGGGGCTCCAGGCCCTGATAGTTGCGGATGGCGGCGGTCAGCGCCTGCTCGCCCATCACCGAGCAGTGCATCTTCTCGGGCGGCAGGCCGCCCAAAAAGGCGGCGATGTCCTTGTTGGTGATCTTGGAGGCCTGCTCCAGGGTCATGCCCTTTATCATCTCGGTGAGGGCGGAGCTAGAGGCGATCGCCGAGGCGCAGCCGAAGGTCTGGAACTTGGCGTCGGCGATGCGGCCTTTCTCGTCCAGTTTGAAGGTGAGCTTGAGCGCGTCGCCGCAGGCCAGGGAGCCCACCTCGCCCACGCCGTCGGGGTTCTCCACCTCGCCCACGTTCACCGGCTCGGTGAAGTACTTCTTGACCTTGTCAGTGTACTCCCACATGTTCGTCTCCTAATTGGCGGGCCTGGCGGCCCGGGAATATCGAGTAACGCCTTTGCGCGGCGGGAACGAGCCATAAGCTCCACGGCCCGTGCATTCACGGTCCGCTGCTATATTCAGGCCTGGCGCTGACGTCAGCCTCACGCGGGCCATGGATGGCCCGCCGGGCGCGCCAGCGCCCGGGAGGCCGGGCAAAACCACGTTTTTGCCCGGCCGATAGGCGATCAAGGCCATGGATGGCCTTGATCGCGGAAAAGCCGCCTAATGCCCTTGCGCGTACTCCACCAGCTCGATGAGCACGCCCCGGGTGGCCTTGGGATGGATGAAGACCACCTTGCTGCCGTGGGCCCCCGGGCGGGGGGCGTCGCTGGTGAGCGGCACGCCCTTGGCCTTGAGCTCCTCGATGGCTTGGGCCACGTCATCCACCTCGAAGGCCAGGTGGTGCACGCCCTCGCCCTTCTTCTCCACGTACTTGGCCATGATGCCCTCGGGGGTGGTGCTCATGACCAGCTCGATGGAGGTGTCGCCCACGGGCAGGAAGCCGGTCTTGAGCTCGCCCACGTCGCTGGTGCTGGCCAGCTCCAGGGGCAGGAACTCGGTGTAGACCTTGGCTACCTCGGCGATGTCCTTCACCGCCACGCCAATGTGGGCCAGCCGCTTGATTTTCATTGTCAATTCCTCATCGGTGCTGGGGGTGGGGCCGGGGACGCGCCTATACGCCAGCCCCGGCTGGGGCCATTTACCTATATTAGGGTCTGCGGCTGTCCCTGGCAAGCCCTTGGCCAGGGACATGTAGCTGACACATAAACTGTCCGGACTTGTAGCACATGAGTTGTCCGGTTTGAGTTGGGGTCCATGGAGGTGCCCCGATGAGGCGGACAGAGCTGTTGCAGGAGGTTCGGAAGATGCGGTTTTTAGAGGCGCATTTTGG
>JACRDC010000062.1 GCA_016218705.1 Desulfarculus sp. | reverse complement strand
CCAAAATGCGCCTCTAAAAACCGCATCTTCCGAACCTCCTGCAACAGCTCTGTCCGCCTCATCGGGGCACCTCCATGGACCCCAACTCAAACCGGACAACTCATGTGCTACAAGTCCGGACAGTTTATGTGTCAGCTACATTCATGACCAAACACCCTTGCCGAATTCAATAAATATAGATATGTTGTATATAGGATTTCCTGTGAAGAACCTGCTGGCGGGCGGGGGCGCTAGGGAGTGGATCCATCATGGGCATGAGACCGCGCCGTCGTAGAAATCCCGTGCACCTGCGCCACAAGGTCCTGGGCAGCCTGTTGACCCTGATGGGGTTGGCCTGCATGGCTGTCTGCGGGCTGTTGGTCGGCTACCTGGCGGACAAGCTTTTGGCCGGCAGCACCATGGAAATCATAGTGTTCGGCGCCTTCGCCTTCGTGCTGGGGATAATTTTCCTCTTCATGGCCTGGCACCAGTTCGTGGTGGCCCCCAAGCAGGACTACATGCGGGAGTGCTTCAATCGCTCCTGCCACAGCCAGCGCTTTGACAAGCCCGGCGGCCAGACCACCTGAGGCCAGCCCGTCACCCCCAAAATCAAGACACCATATTCCGCGGCCTCAGGCCGGGATCAATCCTTGCCCAGCCGGCCCAGGGCCTTGGCGAAGGGGTTGTTGAAGGCCGCCGGGGCCGCTGGCGCCGGCGGCTTGGCCGGCTTCTGGCCCCGGCGGTCCGGGGGCCGCTCCTGGGGCTGGGCCTTTTCGCCCCGGCGGGCGGCCTGGGGGTCCTGGCGCATGGACAGCGAGATGCGCCCCCGGGCCAAATCCACCTCCAGCACCGTGACCATCACCCGGTCGGCCACCTTGACCACCTGGTGGGGGTCGCTGACATAGCGCTCGGCCAGTTGGCTGATGTGCACCAGCCCGTCCTGGTGCACGCCCACGTCCACGAAGGCCCCGAAGTTGGTCACGTTGGTGACGATGCCTGGCAGGCGCATGCCCGGCTCCAGGTCCTTCATTTCATGCACGCCCTCGGCGAAGGCAAAGGCCTCGAAGGCCTGGCGGGGGTCGCGGCCGGGCTTGTCCAGTTCCCCCAGGATGTCGGTGATGGTGGGCAGACCCTTGTCCGCGCTGACGTAGCGCTGGGGCTCCAGGCGCCGGCGCAGGTCCTGGTCGCGCAACAGCTCGCTCACCGTGGCCCCCAAGTCCCGGGCCATGGCCTGCACCAGGGGGTAGGACTCGGGGTGCACCGCCGAGGCGTCCAGGGGCTCCACCCCGCCCCGGATGCGTAAAAACCCGGCGGCCTGCTCAAAGGCCTTGGGACCCAGACGCGGCACCTTGAGCAATTGCCGGCGGTCCTGGAAGGGGCCGTTCTGCTCCCGGTGGGCCACGATGGCCTTGGCCAGGGCCGGCCCCAAGCCCGAGACATAGGCCAGGAGCTGGGGGCTGGCGGTGTTGACCTCCACGCCCACGGCGTTGACGCAACTGGTCACCACGTCCTCCAGGGAGCGCTTCAGCTCGCCCTGGTCCACGTCGTGCTGATACTGGCCCACGCCGATGCTCTTGGGGTCTATCTTGACCAGCTCGGCCAGGGGGTCCATGAGCCGCCGGCCTATGGAGACCGCCCCGCGCACGCTCACGTCCAGGTCCGGGAACTCCTGGCGGGCCACCTCCGAGGCCGAGTACACGGATGCCCCGGCCTCGCTCACCACCACCAGGAGTATGGCCCGGGGCAGCTCCAGGCCCCTGACCAGGGCCTCGGTCTCGCGGCTGGCGGTGCCGTTGCCGATGGCGATGGCCTCCATGGCGTACTGGGCCACCAGGGCGCTGATCTTCTGCCCCGCCTCCTCAAGTTGCCGGGGGGTGAGGATGTTTATCAGATCGTGGTGCAACATCCGGCCCTGGGCGTCCAGGCAGGCCAGCTTGCAGCCGGTGCGAAAGCCCGGGTCAATGGCCAGCACCCTTTTTTGCCCCAGGGGCGCCGCCAAGAGCAGCTCGCGCAGGTTGGCCGCGAAGACCTTCACCGCCTCCAGGTCGGCCCGCTCCTTGAGGGCCAGGCGCAGCTCGGTCTCCAGGGCCGGGGCCAACAGGCGCTTGTAGGCGTCACTGGCGGCGGTGCCCACCTCCTGGCCGGCGGGCGAGCCGTTTTTCACCACCAGGGACGTCAACAGGGGCAGGGCCTGGTCCTGGGGCGGCAGCACCCGCAGCAGAAGATGCCCCTCCTTCTCGCCCCGGCGCATGGCCAGGACGCGGTGGCCGGCGGCCCCGGCGGCTGGCTCCTCCCAGGCGAAGTAGTCCTTGAACTTGGCGCCGGCCTCCTCCTGGCCGGTGATGACCTTGCTGGCCATGACGGCCTTTTGCTCGAAAAGCTGGCGCAGGGCCGCGCGCACGCCAGCGTCCTCGTTGATCCACTCGGCCATGATGTCCCGCGCCCCGGCCAGGGCCTGGGCCGGGTCATCCACGCCCTTCTCGGCGTCCACGAAGGCGGCGGCCTGGGCCAGGGGGTCCAGGGCCGGGTCTTGCTCCCAGACGAGCAGGGCCAGGGGCTCCAGGCCCTTTTCCTTGGCCATCATGCCCCGGGTGCGGCGCTTGGGCCTGAAGGGCAGGTACAGGTCCTCCAGGATGGCCATGGTGGCGGCGGCCTGGATTTTTCCCTCCAGCTCCGGGGTCAACAGCTCGCGCTCGGCCAGGGACTTGAGGATGGCCTCGCGCCGGGCCTCAAGCTCCCGGAGCTGGCCCAGGCGGTCGCGCACCGCCAGGATGGCCACCTCGTCCAGGCTGCCGGTCATCTCCTTGCGGTAGCGGGCCACGAAGGGCACCGTGGCCCCCTCGTCCAAGAGCTGGGCGCAAGCCCGCACCTGGCCTTGGCCTAGGCCCAGTTCCTGGGCGATCTGGGCAAGTATTTGTTCGCTCATGACAAAGGCACCCGCGGCATGGGTTGGCGTGGAAAGCGGACGGCAAGGTCCTGGGCCAAGGGTGTATACCCTGGCCCGGGCCGGCGCGCAAGCCCCACTGGCCTGGCCATGGCTGGCCGGCTTCGGCGGCTAGAGATTGAAGAGGCGGTCCAGCTTGAGCGACCTGAGCAGGCTGGCGATGGCGGCGGGGCAGTTGACGATGCGGATGGCGCCCCCCTGGGTGGAGAGCAGCTTGTGCATTTGCATCAAAACGGCCAGCCCGGCGCTGCCGATGTAGGCCACGCCGGCGAAGTCCAGCTCCACCCGGCGCAGGCCCTCCTCCCGCAGGCGCTGAAAGGGCTCCTTGAGGCGGGGCGCGTCCTGGGCCTCGATGCGGCCGGCGATGGCCACGCGGGCCAGGTCCCCTTGGCTGCTGTAGCGGTAATCCATGTGCTTATGTTCGCCTTTGCTGTGGGTCGGGCCTCGGGCCGGCCGGGCAGGCCCGAGGCCATGGACAAGGACGGCCTGCTTGCCTATTATATATTTCGATAGCCAGTTGCTCCACGCCGGAGATCAGGGCCGGCCCCCGGCGCCGGCCAACCTTTCCGGAGGGCCGACCACATGCCCCCAGGGCCGCCAGCACGCCCCCGGCCTCCAGAGTGTCACCGGCCTCCAGGGCGCCCCCCCATGCCTTCCTCTGGGCAAAGGGCCTGGCAGGCCCGCCGGCGCCGCAACCGCCGGCGCGCCCTGTCCCTGGGGGTGGGGTTGTTGGGCATGGCCATCTTCGTGATGATGCTGCTCTACTTCGACTGGATGTGGCACGGCGGCCCCAGGACCATGATCGAGAACACCGGCTCCATCATCTTCCTGGGGGTCTTCGGCCTGGCGGTGGTGGTGACCGCGGCCATCATCTGGCCCCGGCACTGAGCCAGAGGCCCGGGGGGCATGCGCGTGACAATCAACCACCCTGGCAGGGCGGGGGCATAAGCGGCCATGTTCTGGTCCCTGATACACCGCCACCTCTGGCAGCACAAGCTGCGCACCTTCCTGACCATCCTGGGCATGGCCGTGGCCATCCTGGCCTTCATGCTCCTGCGCAGCGTGGTGGCCGCCTGGTACCGGGGGGTGGACGCCGCCAGCGACAACCGCCTGGTCACCCGCCACGCCGTCTCGCTGACCTTCAGCCTGCCCCTGTCCTACCTGCCCACCCTGCGCCAGATACCCGGGGTGGAGGCCGTGACCTACTCCTCCTGGTTCGGCGGGGTGTACATAGACGAGCGCAACTTCTTCCCCCGTTTCGCCGTGGGGCCGGGTTTCATGGACATGCACCCCGAGTACATCCTGCCGCCAGAGCAGGCCCAGGCCTTCGCGCGCGAGCGCCGGGCCTGCGTGGTGGGGCGCCGTCTGGCCGACAAGTACGGCTGGCGCCTGGGCGACCAGGTGCCGCTACGGGGCAACATTTTCCCCGGCGACTGGTCCTTCGTCATCCGGGGCATATACCGGGGCGAGAAATCGGGCACCGACGAGAGCCTCTTGTTCTTCCACTTCGCCTATCTCAACGAGAGCCTCAAGAAGACCATGCCCGCCCGCGCCGACCGCACCGGCGCCTTCACCCTGCGCATCAAGGACCCCGAGCAGGCCGCGTCCATCAGCCGCCTGGTGGACAAGGAGTTCAAGAACTCCATCGCCGAGACGCGCACCGAGACCGAGAAGTCCTTCGCCCTGGGCTTCGTGGCCATGACCAAGGCCCTCCTGGGGGCCATCGAGGTGATCTCGGTGGTGGTGGTGCTGGTCATCCTCACCGTGCTGGCCAACACCATGGCCATGAGCGCCCGCGAGCGCACCGCCGAGTATGTGGTGCTCAAGACCCTGGGCTTCGGGGCCGGGCACATCGGCACCCTGGTGCTGGGCGAGTCCATGGCCCTGGCCCTGTCCGGCGGGCTTTTGGGCATCGCCCTGTGCTTCCCCTCGGGCCAGGCCTTCACCCGCGCCCTGGGCGGCCTGCACGACCTGGCCTTCCCGCTGGACCAGATCGTTCTGGGCCTGGCGGCCTCGCTGCTGGTGGGGCTGTTGGCCGCCGTGGCCCCCATGCTCAGGGTGATGACCATGACCATCGCCAGCGGCCTGCGGCGGGTGGGTTAGCCGCGAGCCGCGGCGGGCGTTTACAGGTCGGGTGACGTTGATATTCTGGTGGTGGAGGCTGTAGGCTCCCGTTGAAGCTCTGTCAGACGGCAAAAGAGATTGAGTCATTGCGAGGAGCCTTGGCGACGAAGCAATCTCCCGCTTCGCTCTTTTGCGAAGTCAGCCGGCAATAAGAACGAAGCGGTAGATTGCTTCACTGCGTTCGCAATGACATTGATTTCTGCATTGCGTGGAGGCCTGCTCAGTGACTGAAGCAGGAGCATAGGCATACGCCATGGCCATACCCATTTCCTACAGCCTGCGCAACCTGTGGGTGCGGCGGCTGACCACCGCCCTCACCGCCGGGGGCATGGCCCTGGTGGTCTTTGTCTTCGCGGCGGTCTTGATGCTGGCCAAGGGCCTGGAGGAGACACTGGTGGCCACCGGCTCGCCCGACAACGTGGTGGCCTTGCGCCGCTCGGCCCAGGCCGAGGTGCAGTCCATCCTGAGCCCCGACCAGACCGCCGTGGTGCAGACCCAGCCCGAGATCGCCCTGGACAAAGAGGGCCAGGCCCTGGTGCAGCGCGAGGTGGTGGTGCTCATCAGCCTGAGCAAGCAGGGCGGGGCCGGGCCGGGCAACGTGGTGGTGCGCGGCACCAGCCCCCTGTCGCTGGACATGCGCCAGCAGGTGAGGCTGGTGGCCGGGCGCATGTTCCGCCCCGGCAGCGACGAGATCGTGGCCGGCAAAAACATCGCCCAAGGCTTCCTGGGGGCGGGCCTGGGGGGCTCGCTCAGCTTTGCCCAGCGCTCCTGGCGGGTGGTGGGGGTAATGGACGCCGCCGGCACCGGCTTCGACTCCGAGATCTGGGGCGACCTGGACCAACTGCGCCAGGCCTTCCGCCGCAACCTCTACTCCTCGGTGCTCGTCACCCTGCGCCAGCCCGGGCTCTACGAGCAGTTGCGCGACCGCCTGGAGGGCGACCCTCGGCTACCCCTGGAGGTCAAGCGCGAGCAGAAATACTACCAGGACCAGTCCGAGGCCATGGCCCGCTTCATCCGCATCCTGGGCCTGGCGCTGACCATCATCTTCAGCGTGGGGGCCATCCTGGGGGCCATGATAACCATGTACGCGGCGGTGGCCAACCGCACCGTGGAGGTGGGCACCCTGCGCGCCCTGGGCTTCAGCCGGCGCGACATCCTGCTGGCCTTTCTGGCCGAGTCGCTGCTCTTGTCCCTGGCCGGCGGCCTGGCCGGCCTGGCCGGGGCCTCGCTGATGCAATTGGTGCGCATCTCCACCACCAATTGGGCCACCTTCTCGGAGCTGGCCTTCAACTTCAGCCTCTCGCCGGCCATCGTGCTGCAAACCCTGGGCTTTGCCCTGGGCATGGGGCTCCTGGGCGGGGTGCTGCCGGCTTTCCGCGCCGCCCGCCTGCAAATCGTGGAGGCCCTGCGCGGGCATTAGGAGCAAAGGAGACCTTTATGCTGCCCCCCATGCGCCGGGCCAACCGCCAGATCACCGACCCCGCCCAACTGGAGGACATCCTCCGCCGGGGGCGGGTGCTGCGCCTGGCCATGTGCCACGGCGATCAGCCCTACCTGCTGCCCCTGAACTACGGCTACGCCCAGGGGCGCGTCTACCTGCACACCGGCCGCCAGGGGCTCAAGCTGGAGTACCTGCGGGCCAACCCCCGGGTCTGCTTCGAGGTGAGCGTGGACGTGGAGCTGGTGCCGGCCCAAGAGGCCTGCGCCTGGAACTGCCACTACCAATGCGTGCTGGGCTTTGGCCGGGCCGTGGAGGTGACCGATGAGGCCGAGCGCCGCCTGGGTCTCCTGGCCATCACCAGCCAGTACGCCGGCCCCGGACCCCATGCCCTCAAGGAAGAGTCCCTGGCCCGGGCCTGCCTGCTGCGCATTGATATCGAGGAAATGAGCGGCAAGCAGAACCCGCCGCCAGGCCCGCAAGACGGGAGGGGCTAATACCAATATGCAATCAAAGCCATCCATGGCTCTTTGATTTGCCCTCGAGCGGGCAAAAACGTGGTTTTGCCCGGCCTCCCGGGCGCTTTCGCGCCCGGCGGGCCATCCATGGCCCGCATCCCCGCCCGTGTAATTCCGGCTCAAAATGCAATACGGCCGCATCTTGATGTTTGTGGAACCGCCGCGCGCCTTGCCCACCAAACGGCAGGCCCGGCCGGGGTCGCCGGCCGGGCCTGTCTGTCCAGATACCCAGTTGGGCTACTTGGGTTCCTTGCTGGCCTGCTGCTTGAGCATGTGGGTGAAGAAGGGGCCGGTGACTCCCGCCTGGGCCGGGGGCGCGAACTGGGCCTTCAGCGGCACCAGGACCTTCTGCGGGGCCTTGGTCATCAGGCTGATGCCCGCGCTGACCAGTAGCAGCACCGCGGCGGTGAGGTAGGCGGCGTTGAAGGTACCCGTGGCGGCCACGATCATCTGGGAAGCCTTGGGCAGGATGAAGCCGCCCACGCCCCAGGCCGTGAAGACCAGGCCGTAGTTGGCGCCGAAGTTCTTCATGCCGAAGAAGTCCTTGGTGGAGGTGGGGAACAGGCTGAGGTTGGTGCCGTAGTTGAAGCCCACGAAGCTGGCGGCCAGCACCATGAACAGGGCGTTGGCCGAGCCCAGGATCAACAGGGCCACCATGATCGCCGCCTGGGCCGTCATCATGATGGTCACGGTGCGCATGCGGCCGATCTTGTCGGAGAGCATGCCGGCCACCACCCGGCCACCGGCGTTGCCCACGGCCATCAGGGCCACCACGATCCAGGCCATGGCCCCCAGGGACTGCTTGGCCATGCCGGCCACGTTGCCGATGATCATCAGGCCGGCCCCGGAGCCGATGGCGAACATGATCCACAGCTTGTAGAAGGCGCCCGTGCGCATCACCTCGGCGGGCTGGAAGTCCACCACGTAGGTGGGGCCGCCGGCCGCCGGCTTGGGCACCGCCGGCATGCCCTCGGGCTTGTAGCCAGCCGGGGGGTTGACCAGGAACTGGGCCAGGGTGCAGACCACCACCAGGAAGCCCGCCCCGAAGATCATCATGCTGGAGCTGAGGCCGAAGCGGGCGATGAGGAACTCGCTCAGGGGCGCGATGTACACCGAGGCCAGGCCGAAGCCCGCCACCACGATGCCGGCGATCATGCCGGTCTTGCTGGGGGAGAACCACTTGATGGCCGGCGGGGTGGCCGAGGCGTAGCCAAAGCCCAGGCCGCTGCCCATGAGCACGCCGAAGCCCAGCACCCAGGTCACCAGGGAGTAGGACAGGGAGACCCACATCAGGCCCAGGCCGGTGAGGATGCCGCCGATGACCGCCGTCAGGCGCGGGCCCAGCTTGTCCTGCACCCGGCCGGCGAAGATCATGGCGAAGGCGAACATCAGGCAGCAGACCGCGTAGGGGTCGTTGAGGTTGGCCAGGTCCCAGGTGAAGCGGCCGTCGTGGGCCTTGATGGAGGCGCTGATGGCCTCCTTGAATATGCTGTAGGTGTAGAGGATGCCCAGCGCCAGGTTGATGCCCAGCCCGGCCAGGGTCACTGTCCAGCCCTTGTTCTTCACTTCGCTCATGGTACCACCGCCTTTAATTGAGGTGCCGGCGGCCCCTGGCCCTTTGTCCCCAACCCCGCGTCACCGGGGGCCGCCTGTTTTTGCCCTCCCTTAAAGCAGGGGGCGTGCCAACCCGGGCTGAAAATAAAATATACAATTATTTCAGATAGGTGATAAAAATCACCAACCCGTATCCGGCGCCAGGCGGGCCATGATTGGAGGTTTTCTCAAAAGGCGTTGAGAAAACCTCCAACTCTGGGGGCGCGCAACGCCGTTACGCGAAAAACCGTTACTTGTCAGCGAATTATTGACCGGGCCGCGAGCCGCGGCGGGCGTACACGGGTCGGGCGGGGCCACGGTCTTGGCCCAGGCCGCCATGGGATGCGGCCACAGGGCGTGTAGGGCGGGTTGGCGAAGCCTAACCCGCCAGGTACCCACCGCTGCCGATGGGAATAAAGATGTTGGGCCACGGGGCAGCGCCCCTAACCCAACAAGAACTCGTGCCTGGGGCAAGCCCACAACGGGACTGGCCCAGCCCCGCCACGGGAGCCGGCGGCCCCGGCCTGGGCGAGGGCGCCGCCCGGCTCGTTTATGCCCGGCCCGGGGCACCGGGCTTGATATGGGTGGGGCGATTGTGTAAGGTGGCGGGGAGACCGGGCCAGCCTGTCCGGTCTTACCCGGGGGATCGCCGCATGTCCGCGCGTCCATCGTCTCCCACCATGGGGGCCAGCCGTGCCTGAACCGCCGGAGGGTCCGCCCGCCCAACCGGTGAAGGTCAAGCTTCTGCGGCTGACCTCGGTGCGCCTTATCCTGCCTTCCCTGCTCACCGTGCTTTTGTTCTCCCTGGCCATCTTCGCCATCATCCTGCCGGCCCTGGAAGACAACATCATGGAGCGCAAGCGGGAGATGATCCGCGAGCTGGTGCAGGGGGCCTACGACACCTTGGCCTATTTCCAGCAACTGGAGGAGAAGGGCCTCTTGAGCCAGGCCCAGGCCCAGGGCCAGGCCCGGGAACTCATCCGCCATCTGCGCTACGGCCAGGACCAGAAGGACTACTTCTGGATCAACGACATGCTGCCGCGCATGGTCATGCACCCCTACCGCAACGACCTGGAGGGCGCCGACATCAGCGGCTACGCCGACCCCGAGGGCAAGCGCCTGTTCGTGGAGTTCGTCAAGGTGGCCCAGGCCCAGGGGCACGGCTACGTGGGCTACATGTGGCAGTGGATGGACGACCCCAAGCGCATCGTGCCCAAGGTCAGCTATGTCAAGGAGTTCAAGCCCTGGGGCTGGATCGTGGGCACGGGCATCTACATCGAGGACGTGCGCTCCGAGATGACGGCCATGATGAGCAAGCTCACGGCGGTGTCGCTGACCATCCTGGTGACCATCATCCTGCTGTCCTTCTACATCATCAGGCAGGGCTTCGAGACCGAGAGCCGCCGCCAGCAGGCCGAGCAGGACCTCAAGGCCTCGCGCAGCATGCTGCGCCTGGTCATAGACAACGTGCCCCAACTGGTCTTCTGGAAGGACAGCCAGAGCGTCTACCTGGGCTGCAACCAGAACTTCGCCCGCCTGGCCGGGGTGCCCACCCCCCAGGACATCAAGGGCAAGAACGACTTCGACCTCAAGTGGGGGCTCAAGGCCTCCCACGAGCTGCGCCGGGCCGACTGCATCGTCATGGACAGCAACCAGCCCGAGCTGCACCGCGTGGAGCCCCACGGCCTGCCCGACGGCCGCACCCTGTGGCTGGAGACCAACCGCATCCCCCTGCACGACGCCCAGGGCAAGGTGGTGGGCATCCTGGGCACCCAGGAGGACGTCAGCGAGCGCCGGGAGATGGAGCAGGCCCTGCGCGAGAGCGAGAAGCGTTTCCGCGAGCTGGTGGAGCACTCCCTGGTGGGCATCTCCATATTGCAGCAGGGGCAGGTGGTCTACCAGAACCCCGAGGGCGTGCGCCTGATGGGCGCCCTGCCCCCGGGCTTCCGCCTCAAGAACCTCTACGGCCTGCATCCCGAGGACATGAACAAGCTGGGCATGCTCACCGAGGAGGCCCCGGAGGTGCAGAACGGGCCTTTGGACATGGAGCTGCGCTTCTATCCCCTGGGGCCGCCCGACACCAGCCGCGAGGCCCGCTGGGTGCACTGCCGGGCCAACCGCATCGAGCACCAGGGCAAGCCGGCGCTCTTGGTCATCATGCTGGACATTACCAAGGCCCGCGAGCTGGAGCACCTGTTGCGCATCCAGGACAAGATGGCCTCCCTGGGCCGGGTGGCGGCGGGCATCGCCCACGAGATACGCAATCCGCTCTCGGGCATCAACATGTACCTGAGCGCCCTGGAGGGCCTGGCCGGCCAGCCCGAGCGGGCCGAGGAGATGGAGCGCATCCTGGCCAGCGTCAAGAACGCCTCGGCCAAGATCGAGGGGGTCATCAAGCGGGTGCTGGACTTCGCCCGGCCCTCCACGCCCAAGCTGGGCTGGATGAACCTCAACCACGCCATTGAGACGGCCATAGACCTGGCCTCGGTGAGCCTGCGCAAGGCTGGCATAACCCTGGAGCGCGCCCTGGCCGAGGTGATGCCCCTGTGCTACGCCGACGCCCAGCTCTTGGAGCAGGTGATCCTGAACCTCCTGACCAACGCCGCCCAGGCCTTGAAGGGCGTGGAGGGTCCCAAGATCATCGAGGTGCGGGCCGCCGTGGAGCGCGACGTGATGGTCATCGCCGTGGCCGACTCGGGGCCGGGGGTGCCGGCGGAGATTCGCGAGAAGATCTTCGACCCCTTCTTCTCGGTCAAGCGCGAGGGCTCGGGCATCGGGCTATCCTTGAGCCACCGCATCGTCAACGACCACGGCGGCAGTCTGCGGGTGGGCGTCAGCAAGTGGGGGGGCGCGGAATTTGTAATTGAAATCCCGGTAGTGGTCTACTGGGGCTATGACAGCCATGGGTAGCATGATCCAATACAACGTCTTCGTGGTGGACGACGAGGAGAGCATCCGCGACGCGGCCCAGCTCACCCTCACCCAGTACAATGTACGCACCTTCGCATCCGCCGAGGAGGCCGTGGCGGCCATCGAGGAGGCGCCGCCGGATTTGGTGCTGATGGACATTGGGCTACCGGGCATGAGCGGCGTGGAGGCCCTGAAGCGGGTCAAGGCCAAGCACCCCGAGGTGCTGTTCATCATGATAACCGCCTACGAGGACGTGGACACCGTGGTGGCGGCCATGAAGCACGGGGCCTACGACTACGTGGTCAAGCCCCTGCACATGGACAAGCTGCGCGCCAACATCGCCAACGCCCTACAGACCATCCGCCTGCGCAAGGAGGTGCGCGCCCTTCAGGAGCGCTACCTGCGCGAGAACCTGCCCTGCTTCATCGGCGAGAGCAACACCATCCAGGACGTGCTGGAGTTCGTGGCCATGGTGGCCAAGAGCCCCGACGCGCCGGTCTTGATCGTGGGCGAGACGGGCACCGGCAAGGAGCTGATCGCCAGCGCCATCCACTTCCAGAGCCCCAACTTCGCCGGCCCGCTGGTGACGCTCAACTGCGCGGCTTTACCCGGCGAGCTGTTGGAGAGCGAGCTTTTCGGCTACGAGGGCGGGGCCTTCTCCGGGGCCAAGGCCCACGGCAAGGCCGGGCTCATCGAACAGGCCGCCGGCGGCACCCTGTTTTTGGACGAGGTGGGCGACCTGTCGCCCGAGGCCCAGGCCAAGCTCCTGCGCTTCCTAGACGCCGGCGAGTACTACAAGGTGGGCGGCACCAAGAAGCTGAACACGCGCACCCGGGTGGTCAGCGCCACCAACCGCGACCTGGAGGGCATGATCGAGCAGGGCCGCTTCCGCTCCGACCTGTACTACCGCCTGGCGGTGCTCAAGATCGTGGTGCCCAGCCTGAACAAGCGCCGGGCCGACATCCTGCCCTTGGCCCGCCACTTCCTCCTGGAGTTTGGCAAGAAGTACGGCAAGGAGTTCACGGACCTTTCCCCAGAGGCCCAGGACTTCCTGCTCCAGCGCCCCTGGCCGGGCAACGTGCGCGAGTTGAAGAGCATCATGGAGCGGGGGGTGCTCTCGAGCAAGGGGCCGGAGCTGGAAGTGGCCAGCCTGGGCCTGGCCGGCCAGGCCGGCGGCGGTGCCATGGGAGCCGGGCCGGGCGGCCGGGGCGGCCTGCCGCCCCTGAGTCTCCAGGGCCTGGACCTCACGCTCCTGTTGGAGGAGGTGGAGCGCGACTACCTGGAGCAGGCCCTGGCCCTGGCCGAGGGCTCGGACGTCAAGGCCGCCGAACTGCTGAACCTCAACTACCACACCCTGCGCTACCGCAAGAAGAAGCTGGGCATCGCCTAAGGGCATACTATTTTCAAGAGGTTGGCCAGAGATGGCCAGCCTCTTTGACGGTATAGCGGCTTTATATCTCTTCGCCTGGCGCTGATACCAATTTAATGACAATCATACAGTATTAGGTTGTTGCCCCTTGATCCGGGCATCCTCTGGCCGGGAGGCTCTAGCGGGACACAAAAAGAAACCGCTTAGGCTTTCTTGGGCCGCCTATACCGTAAGGGCTGTAACCAGAGCAAACCTGCCGAGAAAACCATACGTCTGATCTGAAATGCGTATGAGACCTGGCAAGCCCCTCCCCACAGCGCCCGAAGCCCCCCCAAAGGGGCCACCCGACCCGTTTGCCACTTCTCCTCCAACCGCCAAACCTCGCCGCCCCCGCCCCAGCCTGGGCGTCTCCCGCGGCGCGCGTGCCCAGGGCCTATTTCCTGGCCCTGCCCCAGGCGTCGGCGGCCTTGATGGCGTCCAGCACCACCGCCGGCGAGGTCTCGCAGGGCTCGTTGTGCATGCTCTCCCCTGGCGCGCAGGCCTTTTCGGCCACCCGAAGCAGGTCCTGGTCCGTGACCTCCTCCAGGCCCAGCTCGGCCAGGGTGGTGGGCAGGCCCACGGACCGGCAGAAGCCGTAGACCTGCTCCACCACCACGGGTGGCTTGTCGGTCAAGAACAGGGAGGCCAGGGTGCCGAAGGCCACCTTTTCGCCGTGATAATAGCTCTTGGTCTGGGGCAGGGCCGTCAGGCCGTTGTGCAGGGAATGGGCCGAGGCCAGGCCGGCGCTCTCGAAACCCAGGCCGCTCAGCAGGGTGTTGGCCTCCACCACGCGCTCCAGGGCCGGGGTGACGGCCCGGGCGGAGCAGGAGGCCAGGGCCAGGGCGCCATAGTCTCGCAGGGTGTCCCAGCAGAGCCTGGCCAGGGCATGGGCGGTCATGGAGCCCAGCTCTCCGGCGATGTTGGGGGCCCGCTTGACCCGGCAGGACTCGGCCTCGAACCAGGTGGCCAGGGCGTCGCCCATGCCGGCGGCCAGGAAGCGGGCCGGGGCCTGGGCCATGACCTGGGTATCCACGATCACCACCTCCGGGTTGCGCGGCAGGTACTCCACCCGCTGGAAGGCGCCCTGGGGGGTATAGACCACGCACACGGAGCTGCAGGGAGCGTCCGTGGAGGCTATGGTGGGGACCATGATCGCCGGCACCTGGGCCTGATGGGCCACGGCCTTGGCCGCGTCCAGGGCCTTGCCCCCGCCCAGCCCCACCACCAGGTCAACGCCCGCCTGGGCCGCCAACTGGAACAGCCTTTGTATCTCGCTGTCGCAACATTCCCGGCCAAAGGGCTCCACCGTCACCTGGCATTGCGCCTGGAGGCCGGGCAGCAGGGCGGGCAGCAGGTGCTGGCGGGGATGCGGCGAGGCGATCAAGAGGGCCTTGCGGCCTAGCCGGGCGCATTCGCCGCCCAGCCTGGACAAGGCGCCCTGGCCCTGAATGTAGCGGCCCGGAAACAAGGTGATGCTCAGCATGGCGTTTTCCTTGACGATAAGAGGTTAAAGCCCCGCGAGGGCGGGGGTTGGCCACGGGGGGCCACGCCCGTCCTACCGCCCCCTCGCCGCCCGGCGGGCGGCCTCCAGCAGGGCCTGCACCAGGCGCCGGGAGGCCCCGCCGTCCAGGGGCTCCAATTGCTCGGCCCGGCAGCGGGCGCGTCCTGGGGCGTCCAGGCCGGGGTCGGCCAAATAGGCCTCCAGGGCCTGGTCCAGCTCGGCGTAGCTGGCCACCAGGCGCACCCCGCCGCTTTGCAGTACCGGGGCGTAGTGGTCCATCTGGTACCACTGGCGCACCTTGGCCCCCATCTCGCCGGCCAAGTCGCCGGCAAAGCCGATGGCCACCGCGCAGGTGTCCAGGGCCACGGCATCCAGGTGGATGGTGCCGCCGGTGGCCAGGAGCGCCTGGCTGTGGGCCAGCAGGTTGGCCAGGAAGTCCAACCGCCCCCACTCGGGGGCCAGGAGCAGCACCCCGGGCGGCTGGTGCAGGCCGCTGAAGCGCGTGGCCCACTGGTTGTCGTTGGGGTGGGGGCGCACCACCAGGGTAACGTCGGCCCAGGCCGGGTCCTGGGAGATGCGCCCGGCCAGGTGGCGGGCGATGCCCGGCTCGTGGGGACCCAGGCGGGCGCTGTTGGCCCCCAGGAGCAGGAGCCGGCGGCCCGGGTCCAATCCCAGCTCGGCCAGGAACTGGGCGCGCGGCCTGATGGTCCCCGGCTGATGGTAGATGTCCATCTGGGGCCAGCCCACCACCTCCACCCGTTCCGGCGCCACGCCGTGCCAGCGGGCCAGTTCCTCCCGCATCCGCCGGCTGTGCACCAGGTAACGCTCCACCCCTGGGCACAGGGGACCCTTGGTGGTGGGCTGGTCCCAACTGGCCACGATGCCCAGGATGGGTATGCCCCTGCGGCGGGCGGCGGTGTTGTAGGGCCTTATGCTCTCGAATTGCAGGTGATGCAGGACCATGAGGTGGGGTTGGAAGCGATCCAGGAAGGCCTCCACCGCCGGCTCGTTGTACCAGGTGGCGTAGTAGAGGCGGTAAAGCCAATCCAGCATGGCCCGGCTGGCGGGCCAGGGGCGGCCCAGCCCGGGGTCCACGAAGTTGCCGGCCTGGGCCTCGCGGGCGCGCTGCTCGGGCGGCAGGTCCTTCTTCTGCAGGTGGCCCACGAACTGGTGGATCTCGTTGAAGCGATAGACCAGATTGCCGAGGCCCGCCAGACCATGAAGGGGGCGCATGCAGGCCCGCTGGGCCAGGCGCCGGGCCGTGGCCCAGGCCCCGCCGTAGGCCAGTCCCACGCCCTGCGCGGGCTTTGACAGCAGCGCCCACGATAGGTGCCCGGCCCCCGTGGCCTGGATGATCTCCTGGTCCCGGGGGAAGGGTGTGAGGATCACCACCTCCATCTCGGCGCGGGCGGCCAGTTCGGCCAGCACTGGCGTGCGCAGGGTGTTGCGCGCCGCGAAGGAGTTGGCCAGCACCAGGGCCAGGCGGGGTTTGGGCATGGGCTCTCGGGCCTGCCTCGACTGGGGATTGCCTTAAGGGCGGCGCGCGCCGCCCGCCTCGCCAACGACTATACACCATGGTGGGCCGTCTTGTTAAACCTGGCGCGAGACATCATAATACACCCCATGTCCAGCCAACCCGCAGGCCGCGTCCTGGCCCTGGATCTGGGGCACAAGCGCATCGGCGTGGCGGTGAGCGACCCTGATCGCGCCATCGCCCAGCCCCTGTGCGTCATCGAGCGCGCCGGCCGCGACCAGGACGTGGCCGCCATCGGCCAGGTGGCCGTGGCCCAGGAAGCCACGCTGATCGTCCTGGGCCTGCCCCGGCGCACCGACGACTCCCTGGGGCCGGAGGCCGGCAAGGCCCTGACCTTCGGCAAGCGCCTGGGGCGGGTGCTGGGGTTGCCCGTGGCCTACGTGGACGAATGGGAGACCACCGTGGAGGCCCAGGCGCTGCTCATCAGCGGCGGGGCCTCCCGCGCCCGCCGCCGCCAGGTGGTGGACAAGCTGGCCGCGGCCCTGATACTCCAGCGCTTCCTTCAAGGGCGCGGCGTGGAGAGTGAATGAGCGTTTGATGGTTCCTTGCTTCCAAGAATGCCCCCCCGGCAGGTGATCTTGAGCGCCGACGAACAAAAAACCGGCAGCGCCTCCCCGCCGCCCGCCGCGCCGTCGCCGGCCCCCGAGGCCCCTCCGCCTGGGCGGCGGCTGGACCTCAAGCGCCTGGCCCTGGTGCTGGTGCTGGCCCTGGCCCTGGTGGCCCCGGCCTACTTCTTGGGCCGGCACCTCATCCTGGAGCACCGCAAGGCCGAGGCCGGCCCCGAGGTGGTGCTGGAGATACCCCGGGGGGCCGGCGCGGTGCAGGTGGGGCGGATGCTGCAAAGGGCCGGGGTGGTGGAGCACGCCTGGCTGTTCGCCCTGGCCTCGCGGCTGGTGGAGCAGCCCGGACGCTTGCAGGCGGGCGAGTACGCCCTTAGCCCGGCCATGCGCCTGCGCGAGATACTGGAGATGCTCTCCCAGGGCCGGGTGCTCCAGCACCTGGTGCTCATCCCCGAGGGCTTCACCCTGGCCCAGATCGTGGAGCGCCTGGCCGAGGAACGGCTCATTGACCGCCAGGAAGCCCATGCCCTGGCCCAGGACCCCTCCTTCCTGGCCTCCCTGGGCTTGCCCGGCCAGGGCCTGGAGGGCTTTCTCTTCCCCGACACCTACCAGATGCCCCGGGGGCTGACCGCCCGCGCGGTGCTGGGGGCCATGGCCAAGCGCTTCCAGCAGGCCTGGGAGCCCCTGTCACCGGCCGCCCGCCGCCTGGGGCTCAGCCGTTTGCAGGCCGTGACCCTGGCCAGCATCATCGAGCGCGAGGCCAAGCTGCCCGCCGAGCGCCCCCTGGTCAGCGCCGTGTACCACAACCGCCTCAAGCGGGGCATGAAGCTCCAGGCCGACCCCACGGTGGCCTACGGCCTGCCGGGCCTGAGCGGCCCCCTGACCCGCGCCCACCTGGAGCAGGACCACCCCTACAACACCTACACCCGCGAGGGCTTGCCGCCCGGCCCCATCTGCTCGCCGGGCCGGGCCAGCCTGGCGGCGGCGGTCAACCCCGCGCCCGTGGACTACCTCTACTTCGTGGCCCGGGGCGACGGCAGCCACGCCTTCAGCGTGGAGTACCGCGACCAGATCAACAACGTCAACCGCCTGCGCCAACAGCAGAGACGCTAGGCAGGGCGCCCGCCATCCTCCAGGTGATGGTATGCTAAAAATAGCGGGGCCGGTGAATGGCCCGCCAGCCGGCCTGGCGGACCGCCCCGCGAGCTTGCCCGTCCTAGCAAGGGGTGGGGTATATGCGGCGCCTGCGGCGGCTCTTGCGCGAACCGGCCTTGCGCGGGCTGGTCTTTGGCCTATGGCTGGCCCTGTTCAGTTGGCCCTTCTGGTCCGATCCCGCCTTTCGCGCCATCTCCTTCCTGTTCCCCTACCACCTGGTCTGCTGGCTTCTGCTGGCCGGCATTCTGGGGCTCATGGCCTGGGGCCTGGGGCGCGGCCCCGGCCCGGAGGAGGACCCGGCCGGGGAGGACGAGTTTGATCTTTAGCCCCTACACGGTGCTCTTGGCCATGGCCCTGTACATGGGACTATTGTTCGCCGTGGCCCTCTACGTGGAGCGCCGGGCCGCCCAGGGGCGCAACCCCAGCAATCATCCCCTGGTCTACTCTCTGTCCCTGGCCGTGTACTGCACCGCCTGGACCTACTACGGCAGCGTGGGCAAGGCGGCCAGCTCGGGCATGATCTTCCTGGCGGTGTACCTGGGGCCCACGCTGGGCATACTGGGTTGGTGGGCGATCTTGCGCAAGCTGGTGCGCCTCAAGGAGCGCTACCGCATCACCAGCGTGGCCGACCTGATCTCCCTGCGCTACGGCCGCTCGCGCCTCTTGGGCGCCCTGGCCACCCTGGTGATCCTGGTGGGCATCACCCCCTACATCGCCC
This sequence comes from Desulfarculus sp., assembly GCA_016218705.1. Classification (GTDB taxonomy): domain Bacteria; phylum Desulfobacterota; class Desulfarculia; order Desulfarculales; family Desulfarculaceae; genus JACRDC01. Next base: position 9,205 of record JACRDC010000062.1, on the reverse strand, counting down.
TGCAACTCAAGGCCCTGGTGCTCACTTTCAAGATTCTCACCGACCCCCGCGCCGACACCTTTCTCTACCGCTTCGGGCACTATGGGCCGGCGGCGGTGGGCGAGCACCTGGGGGCCGTCATCGCCGGCATGATGATAATCTTCACCATCGTCTTCGGCGCCCGCCGCCTGGACCCCACCGAGCGCCATCAGGGCATGGTCATGGCCGTGGCCGTGGAGTGCGTGGTCAAGCTCCTGGCCTTCCTGGCCGCGGGGGTCTTCGTCACCTACTGGCTGCACGACGGCCTGGCGGATTTGATAGCGCGCTTCATGAGCCAGGCCCACCTGGCCCGCATGATGGAAACCGGCACCTACAGCCAGACGGCCTACATGGAGTGGCTCAGCTACCTGGTGCTCTCAATGTCGGCGGTGTTATTCCTGCCCCGGCAGTTCCACGTGGCGGTGGTGGAGAACTTCGACGAGCGCCACGTGGCCACGGCCATGTGGGTGTTCCCGTTGTACATGGTGCTCATCAACCTCTTCGTGGTGCCCATGGCCATGTCCGGTCTCCTGCATGGCTTCCCGCGTAGCGAGGCCGACACCTTCGTGCTGCGCTTGCCCCTGGAGCACGGGGCCGGCTGGCTGTCCTTGCTGGTCTTTCTGGGCGGGTTCTCGGCGGCCACGGCCATGGTCATGGTGGCCACGATGACCATGGCCACCATGACCGTCAACCACCTGATCCTACCCCTGTTGCAGGCCTGGCCTCGGCTGGCCTCTCTGCGGCGAAGGCTGTTGGGCCTGCGCTGGCTGGCCACGGCCGGGGTGGTGGCCCTGGGCTACTGGTTCCAGCAGGAGGTGGGCTGGACCAGCATCCTGGTGGACATGGGCATACTCTCCTTCGCGGCCATCCTGCAACTGGCGCCGGCCATCCTGGGCGGTCTCTACTGGCGCCGGGGCAACCTGGCCGGGGCCTTTCTGGGGCTTTCGGCGGGCTTCGCCGTGTGGGTTTACAGCGCCCTGGTGCCCCTGTTCGCCCGGGCGGGCTGGGTCAGCGGCTCCTTGATCCACCGGGGCCCCTGGGACATCGGGCTGTTGGCCCCCCAGCACCTCATGGGCGTGCAGGCCTTCGACCCCCTGAGCAACACCGTCTTCTGGTCGCTCTTGGTCAACGTGGGCCTGTACGTGGCCGGCTCCCTGGTCTTCAGGCAAGGCCAGGAGGAAGAGCGCCTGGCCGGCGAGTGGACCGGCCGCCTGACCACCGGCCCCGCCGCCCCGCCCGCGGGCGAGGCCTTCATTGACCTGGCCGGCAAGCTGGAGGGCTTCGAGAAGATACTGCTGGACTACCTGGCCCCGGAGCGGGTGCAGGCCATCAGGGAGCAGGCCCTCAAGGAGCTAGGCCTGGAGGGCCTGCAAAAGGTGACGGTCACCCAGTTGGCCGAGCTCTACCGCCTACTGGAGAACACCCTGGCCGGCTCCATCGGCGCGGCCTCGGCGGCGGTGGCCCTGGGGCGCTTCCCCCTGTTCACCTCCCAGGAGGCCAAGGCCCTGTCGGCGGTCTACGCCCAGATGCTCACCAGCCTGCGCGTCTCGCCCCGCGAGCTGCGGCGGCGCATTGACTACTACCGCGAGAAGGAGGAACTCTTGCGCCGGGAGAGCGTGCTCTTGCACCACAGCCGGCGCCTGGTTCAGGAGAAGCTGGCCAGCCTGGACCGCCTGGCCCGGGCCATCGCCCACGAGATAAGAAACCCGGTCACCACCATCGGCGGCCTGGCCCAGCGCATGATCCGCCAGGGCTTGGCCAATGGCCGCGAGGTGGAGTACCTGCACAAGATTCTGGCCGGGGTGCGCAGCCTGGAGAAGGTGGTCAACGAGGTGCGGGCCTACGCCGACCTGCCCTCCCCCCGCCTGGCCCAGGAGGACCTGGGCCTCTTGCTGGGCCGGCTGCTGGAGGGCTACCGCCCGGCGGCGGACAAGGCCGGGGTGGAACTGGCGCCAGAAGGCCAGACCGGCCACCAGGGCCAGGTGCTAGCCTGGGTGGACGCGCTGCTGATCGAAAAGGCCCTGGGCATCATGCTGGACAACGCCCTGGAGGCCATGCCCCAGGGCGGCCGCCTGACCCTGGGCCTGGCCGGCGACCAGGAGGTGGCGGTGGTCAGCGTCAGCGACACCGGCCAAGGCATCTCGCCCCACGACCTGCCCTACCTCTTCGAGCCCCTGTTCAGCACCAAGGCCGACGCCGTGGGCATGAACCTGGCCATCGCCAAGCGCATCGCCAGCGAGCACCAGGGCGATCTGCGCGCCGAGAGCCGGCCCAAGGCCGGGGCCACCTTTCTGCTCACCCTGCCGCTCAAGCCCCTGGAGGCCGAGCTGCCGCCGCCCCCCGGCCCACCCGAGCGCCCGCCCAGCCCCAAGTAACAACGGCCCCCAGCGGGAGGAGCACGCCGCTGGCGGGTTAGGCTCCGCTAACTCGCCCTACATTTTTTTTGCCGGGGGCCTCCCGGCGGGAGCCGCCAGGGTTTGCCACCACGGAAGCCTCAACCGACCCGTCATCGCCCGCCGCGGCTCGCGGCCCCGCCCGCGTATTGCCAGCCCAGGCTCCGGGTCGGTCAAGCCAGGGAGCCCCAGGCCGCGTCGTCCTGGCCGGGGGAGCAGGTCTCCACGCGGTCGCGGCCGCCGCGCTTGGCCCGGTACAGGGCCTGGTCGGCGCGGCGAACCAGCTCGTCGCGGTGCAGGGGTTGCACCGGGTCCATCAGGGCCACTCCCAGGCTCACGGTGACCGACAGGGGCTGGCCCCGGTAGTTGGTCACCTGCCCAGCCACCTGGGCGCGTATCTTCTCGGCGGCGGCGGCGGCGGCCTCCAGGTCGCAGCGGGGCAGTATCACCGCGAACTCCTCGCCGCCGATGCGGGCGCATAGGTCGCCGCCACGGGTGCAGGCCTTGAGCGCGCGGCCCAGGGCCGAGAGCACCTGGTCGCCGGCCTGGTGGCCGTGATTGTCGTTGATGGCCTTGAAATTGTCGGCGTCAATGAGCAACAACCCCAGGGGATGGCCCAGGAAGCGGGCCAGGCGTATCTCCTGCTCCAGGGCCTCCATGAAATGGGCGCGGGTGAACAGGCCCGTGAGGTAGTCGGTGGCGGCCACCAGGCGCAGGCGCATGGAGTTGAGCGCCACGGTCATCTGCTCGTCGGCGGTGGCCAGCACCCTCTCCTCGCCGCTGGCGAAGGGCCGCTCAAGGTCCCAGCGGCCCAGGCCCCACAGGCCCACGGCCCGCTGGCGGGTGGCGATGACCCTGAGCAGGGCCGGCCCCTTGAGCCCCGGCAGCAGGCCGCGCAACTCATCGCCGCCAGGCGCCGGGCCGTCCTGGCCGGCCAGGGAGTCCAGCAGGCGATGGCCTATCCCCGGCAGGATTTCCCAGGCCCCTTGCAGCTCCGGCCCCAGGCCATGGCTGCCCACCAGGCGCAGCTCACCGGCCTTGAAGTTGAACCAGAACAGGAACCCTAAGTCAGCCTCCAGGGTATGGGCCAAGAGCAGCAGCATCTGGCGGGCCATCTCCGCCGGCTCCTTGGCCCGGTTGAGGATGCGGGTCAGCTCGCTGACCACGGTCAGCTCGCGCAGGTGAATCTCCATCTCCTGGTTCTTGCGCTCCAGCTCGCCGTAGAGGCGCAGGCTGCCCAGCAAGGCCCCGGCCAGGGTGGCCACGGCTTCCAAGAGGCTCAGGTCCTCCTCGCCCCAGGGGCCGGGCTGGCCCTCCGGGCGCTCGGCGGCCAGGGCGCCCAGGAACTCCCGCTCGCTGAACAGGGGCGCCAGGGCCAGCTCGCGGCCCAGGCCCCACAGCCGGCCCGCCTGGGGGCCGAAGAAATCATCCTGGCCCACGGTGAGCGGCAAGGCTCGGCCCAGGGCGAAGCTTTCGTAGACCATGGCGCCGGCGTGCAGGCCGGGGGGGTGGGCCTGGAGGGCGGCCAGCAGGCCGGGGGCGTCGCCGCCGGGCCAGTGCAGGGAGCAGGGCCGCAGCAGGCTGCCCTCCTTGAGCAGCAGCAGGGCGCGGCCAAAGCCCAGGTCGCGCACCAGGGACCAGGTGACGCGGCCACAGAGGTCCTCCTCGCCCTCGGCCAGGCGGAAGGCCTGGGCCACGTGCAGCAAGAGCCCGGCGGCCCCCGGACCAGCCGGGCCAGGCCCGCTCCGGGCGGGGGCCTGCCCCTGATCGGCCAGCCGCCGGCCCCAGAGCAGGAAGTCCTCGTAGCTAAAGCCCGCGGCCTGGGCCAGGGCCGCCTGGAGGGGGAGGTCCGGCTGGGCCTCGGGATCCAGGGCGTCCGCCACCTCCTGGGCGCCCAGGCCCGCGCGCCGGGCCAGTTCCCCTGGCCCGTGCTCCTGGCAGGCCTTGCGCAAGGCCCTCTGGAAATGGGACGTGACCCGCCGCGCCGCCGACCGATCCATGCCCGCTCCTATTGCGTGGTGATGGCCATCGCCTGGCAGAAGGCTACCCCCGCGCGGCCCTTGAACCGCTCCCTGGCCTCGGCTAGTATGAATCATACCTCCTTTGCCTATCCCGGGGGAACCATAGCCCATGGATAACACCTTTTGGCCGCCGTGCCCCTTCCCACGCTCCCTGGCCCAGGCCTAGCCGTGGCCAGCGATCCCCTGGAGAACAAGGACGCCCAGGAGCTCCGGGCCTTGGCCCGCGAGCAGGAGGCGGCCCTGGCCACCTACAAGGAGACCTTGTCGCGCATCTACGCCGAGTTCGACGCCAAGGTGGAGGAGCTGTCGCTCATCCGCCGGGTCTCAGACGTGCTGCGCCAGGCCCAGGACCTCTCGGGCCTGGCCAGCGGCCTGGTGGAGGTGGTCATCGGCGAGCTGCCGGCCGATTTTGTCTGCCTGCTCCTGACCGACCCCGAGATGACCACCCTGTGCCCGGCGGCGCTGATGGACCGCGACTGGGAGGCGGCCCGCGCCTTGAGCCGGCCCACGGCCGCGCAGTGCGTGCCCCTGGGCGTGGGGCCGGTGGGGGCCGCCGTGGCCCAGGGGCGCATCCTCATCCTGCCGGCCCTGACCGAGGGCCTGCCCCGGCCCTGGCCGCCGGACCTGCCCCAGGACGCCCGCTCGCTGTTGGTGCTGCCCCTGGTGGCCCGCCAGCAGATCCTGGGGGCCATGCTCTTGATCAGCCGCACGCCCGAGGCCTTTGGCGAGGAGCACACCCGCACCCTGACCATCATCTGCGACCACGCCGCCGCGGCCATGGTCAACGTGCGCCTGATAGACCAACTGGGAGAGATCAACGAGCGCCTGCTGGCCAGCGAGTTGGACGCCCATCAGGCCCGCGAGTATCTCCAGCACCTCCTGGACACCGCCGGCGATCTCATCCTCATCGCCGGCCCCGACGGGCGCATCACCTACGCCAACCAGGCCGCCAGCGACCTGGGCCTGGACCCCCAGGGCCTCCTGGGGCGCGAGTTGGCCAGCCTGTTCAGCGACCAGGCCCGGGCCAGCCTGATTTTCAAGGAGCGCCAGCGGCTCTCCGAGGAACTGGAGCTCAAGTCCGACGGTGGCCAGTCGCTCCTGGCCCTGGTCAGCACCACTCCCCTGGAGCGCTCCGGCGAGGTGCTGGCCATCCTGCGCGACGTCACCCGCCGCCGCGCCCTGGAGCGCCAGCTCATGCACGCCGAGAAGCTGGCCAGCGTGGGCATCCTGGCCGCCGGGGTGGCCCACGAGATCGGCAACCCGCTCTCGGCGGTCAGCGGCTACGCCCAACTGCTGACCAAGGACGGGATCAGCGAGGCCGAGCGCAAGGAGTTCGCCGGGGCCATAGCCTCCCAGGCAGAGCGCATCGACCGCATCATCCGCGACCTGTTGGACTACTCGCGCCCCAGCCCCTACGCCGGCCAGGCCGTGGAGGTCAACCAGGCCATCGAGGCGGTGCTGAACATGTTCTTCACCAGCAAGCGCCTGGCCCACCACAACCTGGACATCAAGCGCGACCTGGCCCGCGACCTGCCCCCGGTGCGCATGGACCGCGACCAGCTCCAGCAGGTGGTGCTCAACCTGGTGATGAACGCCGCCCAGGCCATGGAAAAGGGTGGCCACCTGACCATCACCACCCGCGTGCAGGATGGCTGGGTGCGCGTGGAGTTCAGGGACAGCGGCCCCGGCATCCCGGCGGCCCATCTGCCCCTGATCTTCGACCCCTTCTTCACCACCAAGCCCGTGGGCCAGGGCACCGGCCTGGGGCTATCCATCTGCGACCGCATCGTCAGCGCCACCGGCGGGCGCCTGGACGTCAAAAGCAAGCAAGGCAAAGGCACCACCTTCACGGTGCTCTTGCCGGCGGCGGGGTTCTGACATGCCCGAGGCACCCCCCAGCGTCGGCCAGGACCTGCGCCACGCCATCCTGGCGCGCATCACCCAGATACCCATCTTCAGCACTCTCGGCATGGAGGGTGTGGACTTCGCGCCGGGCTGGTGCCGGGTGCGCATACCCCGCCAGGCGCGTTGGGACGGCATCTTCGCCTCCCTGCATGGCGGCATCCTCATGACACTGGCCGACTCCACGGCGGCGTTTGCCATCCTCACCCTCAGCGGGCCGCAGGCGGTCATCACCACCACCGACATGAACATCCGCTTTCTGGCCCCTTGCCTGAGCGGGGCCACGGCCACGGCCCGGGTAATTAAGGCTGGCCGCTCCCTGTGCCCCTGCGCGGTGGACATCCATGACGATGAAGGCAAGCTGGTGGCCGTGGCCCAGGTGACGTACATGAGGCTGGGGGGCGGGGAAGGGAGCTAAAAAGCGCGGGCCTTGGCCTGCCCAGTTGCTCCTTGCGTCTCGGACCATGCCTGCCGCACACTTAAGCCATCCTGGAGGCCGCCCATGAACCGCCAGCAAATCCTCACCATCTTGGCCGCCCAGGCCGGCGAGCTGCGCGCCCGGGGCGTGGCCTCCCTGGCCCTGTTCGGCTCGGCGGCCCGCGAGCAGGCCGGCCCGGCCAGCGACATAGACCTGCTGGTGGAGTTCGCGCGCCCCGTGGGGCTGTTTGATTTCTTTCGCCTGCAACACTGGCTGGAGGAAATCCTGGAGGTGGAGAGGGTGGACCTGGTGGAAAAGGGCGCCCTGCACCCCGCCCTGAGCCAGCGGGTGCTGGATGAGGCCATCCGTGTCGCCTAGGGCCTGGCGGCACTTCTTCTTAATTCCCTGAAAGACTCGCATTCATGCGCCCCGAACCAATCCTATTGACCGGCGCCACGGGCTACGTGGGCGGCCGCCTGGCCCCGCGCCTGCTGGAGGCCGGCTACCATGTGCGGGCCATCGCCCGCTCGCTAGGCAAGCTGGCCTGCCGGCCCTGGGCCGGCCACCCCAACCTGGAGCTGGCCCAGGCCGACGTCACCGACGCCGAGAGCCTCTACCGGGCGGCCCAGGGTTGTTGGGCGGCCTTCTATCTGGTTCACTCCATGAACCCGTCCACCAAGGACTTCGCAAAGACCGACCGACAGGCCGCCATAAACATGGCCGCCGCCGCCGAGGCCGCCGGCCTGGAGCGCGTCATCTACCTGGGCGGGCTGGTGCCGGAAGAGCAAAACCTCAGCAAGCACCTGGCCTCGCGGGCCGAGGTGGCCCGGGTACTCCAGGCCGGGGCGGTGCCGGTCACCTGGTTGCGGGCGGCCATGATCCTGGGCTCGGGCAGCGCCTCCTTCGAGATCCTGCGCTACTTAAGCGAGCGCCTACCGGTGATGATTACCCCGCGCTGGGTGCACAGCCGCGTGCAGCCCATCGCCATCAACGACGTGCTGGCCTATCTGCAAGGCTCTCTGGAACACGGCGAGGTCAAGGGCCAGGCCCTGGACATCGGCGGGCCGGAGGTGCTCACCTACGCCGAGCTGTTCCAGATATACGCGCAGGAGGCCGGGCTCAAGCGGCGGGTCATCATCCCGGTGCCGGTCTTCAGCCCCAAGCTCAGTTCCTACTGGATCAATTTGATAACCCCCGTGCCGGCGGCCATGGCCCGGCCCCTGGCCGAGGGGCTCAGGCACAACGTGGTCTGCCGCGACCGGCGCATCACCGCCATCATGCCCCGCCAGCTCACCACCTGCCGCCAGGCCATGGCCCGCGCCCTGGAGCGCGTGGCCATGGAACAGGTGCCCACCTGCTGGAGCGACGCCGGCCAGATAACCCCGCCGGAGTGGGCGCGCTGCGAGGACGCGCCCTATGCCGGCGGCACGGTGCTGCAAGCTGCCTACAAGGTGACGCTGGCGGCCAGCCCAGGGGATGTCTGGCCGGCGGCGGCGGCGGTGGGAGGAGGGCGCGGCTGGTACGCCGGGGATGTGTTGTGGGGCCTGCGTGGCTGGCTGGACCGGCTCCTGGGCGGGCCGGGGCACATGCGGGGCCGCCGCGGCTCTCAGCATCTCCAGGCTGGCGACGCCCTGGACTTCTGGCGGGTGCTGGCCCTGGAACCGGCCAGCCGCCTGTTGCTCCTGGCCGAGATGCGCCTGCCCGGCCAGGCCATCATGGATTTTCGCCTGGCCGCCGCTGGCCCGGGGCGCTCTGAACTGGCCATCATAGCCCGCTTCTTGCCCCGGGGGCTGATGGGCCTGGCCTACTGGTACGGCGCCCTGCCCCTGCACGGCCTGGTCTTTGGCCGCATGCTCACCAAAATGGCCGCCAGCCTGGGCGCCCAGGTGCTGGAGGGGCCAGAGGCCTTCGAGCCCCGGGCCAGCCGCCTCTGCATCCTGCCGGGGCAGGACCAGGGCAGCGAGCCGCGGCGGCCCCCGCTGGCGGGTAGCCGGTAAAACCGGAACTGGCAACCGGCCCCCTGGGGCGCGCGGCGAGTAGGTTAACCATCAAATGCCAATGCGGGCGGGGTTTATCCTCGCCTGTCTTGGTTTTCATACACATTTCAGATCGGACGTATAGCTTTTCAGTGGGTTTTCTCTGGATACAACCCTTCCCGTTTCGGCGGCCCAAGAAAGCCTAAGCGGTTTCTTTTTGTGTCCCGCTAGAGCCGCCCGGCCATACTGGCTTTGCCGATGCGGGTGCCGGCGCGGGGTGGACTCTCCGCTCTGGCGTGGGCAGGGGCCGCATGTATCCCGTATTCCTTGCCGGGTTGGATCATAGCAGCCCCCTGCCGGTGCCCTAGGAATGGCCGGGCTAAGAGCGGGACACGGGGCCTGGGCGGCCAGAAAACCAAAGCTCGACGGCCAGAGGATGCCCGGATCAAGGGGCAACAACCCAATACTGTATGATTG
>JACRDC010000006.1 GCA_016218705.1 Desulfarculus sp. | reverse complement strand
TGGGCCGAGATCGACAAGTGCTTTGGCGGCCCATGGTCTAGCCCAGCGGCGTAACCGGTTGAATATATACCAATTGGCTCAAGTGCGCGGATTGGGCAGGGGCGCATGGATACCAATTCCACAGGAAACGACGAAGAGGCAAAATATTATGGCAGCAACCGCCGCTAGGTAGGCCAAAAATAGCACGCCCGCGCCTTGGCGGCCGGGTTGGGCATGGACGTGTGAACATGAGGTGCTGGAGGTCGGAGGTGGTGGAGATGATGGGACTCGAACCCACGACTTCCACGTTGCGAACGTGGCGCTCTCCCAACTGAGCTACATCCCCACGCAAAAAGGCGGCCGGTCTCCAGTGGGCCTTGCGGGCATTAACTCCGGGCACCCCTGACAACCGTGAGGCCTTTTTATACCGGGGCAAGGTGGCAAAGTCAACCGGCGCTCCCAGCATCTATCCCACCCAAATCCCAATCCAAGGCGCCCAGACACTCGACAGGAAAGAGCCATCGTGCTAGCATCGCGTAATAGCTGTCGGTATGTGGTTTCCTCATTCGCCAAGGAGCCGGCATGGGGCGTCAGGCCCGCATAGAGCGCCAGACCAAGGAGACCCAGGTCAGGCTCAGCCTGGACCTGGACGGCCAGGGCCAGTCCCAGGTGGACACGGGCCTGGGCTTTTTCGACCACATGCTCACCCACGTGGCCTTTCACGGCTATTTCGACCTTGAGCTGGCGGCCCAGGGCGATCTGCACGTGGACCCCCACCACACCGTGGAGGACGTGGGCATCTGCCTGGGCCAGGCCCTGAGCCAGGCCCTGGGCGACAGGTCGGGGGTCAGGCGCTACGGCAGCGCCTGGGTGCCCATGGACGAGTCCCTGGCCCAGGTGGTGGTGGACCTGAGCAACCGGCCCCTGCTGGTGGTCAGCGGGCCCAAGCGGCCGGGGCCGGTGGGCGGCTTTGATGGGCAGTTGGCCGAGGAGTTCTGGCGGGCCCTGGCCCTGCACGGCGGCCTGACCCTGCACGTGCGCCTGCTCTACGGCGAGAACGATCATCACTTGCTGGAGGCGGCCTTCAAGGCCCTGGGCAGGGCCCTGGACCAGGCCACCGGCATGGAGCCCCGGGTGCGGGGTATTGCGTCTACCAAGGGGGTGCTATGAGCGTCCGGGTGTTTTCCCGCCTGACGGCGGTGGTCATGTTGCTGGCGGTTTCAAGCCTGCTGGCGGGTTGCCAGGCGCAGAAACAGACCGCCAGCGAGCGCCTGGCCCGGCAGTGGATGCCGGAGCGCGTGGCGGTGCTGCCCTTCCAGGCGGTGGAGCCCAGCGGCGAGGAAGGCAGCGTGCGCTCGCCGCTGACCGGTTCGGCCTTCATGCCCGGCCCCATCACCGAGGGCGCCGCGGTGGCCCTGGACCAGTCCCTGGACAATGCCCTGCCCAGGATGGCGAACTTCTCGGTGATCTCCTACAACCAGGCCGGTGCGGTCTTCGAGCGCCTGCGCCGCGAGAAGCTCTCCCTGGGCATGTTGCAGGCGGCCATGGAGACCGGCCAGAAACTTAACGCCGACGGCGTGCTGGTGGGCTTCGTGTACCGCTTCTCCCAGCGGGTGGGCGGCCCCTACGCCGCCGAGCGGCCGGCCTCGGCGGCCTTTGACCTGGCCATGGTGCGGGTCAGCGACGGCGCGGTGCTCTGGAAGAACTCCTTCGAGGAGACCCAGCAGTCCTTTGCCGACAACGTGCTGGCCGCCAGCCAGTACATGGACCGCGGCCTGCGCTGGTTCACGGTGCAGGAATGGGGTGACATAGGCCTGAACCAGATGCTGGGCCGCTTCCCCTGGCGCAAGGACCAGGCCCCGGAATAGCGCCGTGGAAGCCATCCCCGCCGTAGACTTGAAGGGTGGCCGTTGCGTGCGGCTCAAGCAAGGCCGCATGGAGGACGAGACCGTCTTCAGCGATGACCCCGTGGCCATGGCCCGGCGCTGGCAGGACCTGGGCGCCCGGCGCCTGCACGTGGTGGACCTGGACGGCGCCGTGGGCGGCCGGCCGGCCAACGCCGGCGCCATCGAGGCCATCTGCCGGGCCTTGACCATCCCGGTGCAACTGGGCGGCGGGGTGCGCGACCTCTTGGGCCTGGAGCAGACCCTGGCCCTGGGCGTGGACCGGGTGATCCTGGGCACCCTGGCCGCCAAGGACCCCCTGACCGCCCTGTTCCTGGCCCACCGCCACCCGGGCCGGGTGGTGATCGGCATTGACGCCCGCGATGGCCAGGTGGCCACCCAGGGCTGGACCGAGCAGAGCACCAAGGACTACCTGGAACTGGCCGCGCTCTACGACCGGCCCGAGGTGGCGGCCATCGTTTTTACCGACATTGCCCGCGACGGCATGCACTCCGGCCCCAACCTGGAGTCCACCGCCCGGCTGTGCCAGCACGTCAGCCGGCCGGTCATCGCCGCCGGCGGCGTGCACGACCTGAGCGACGTGCGCCGCCTCATGGAGCTCAAGCCCCTGGGCTTGGCCGGCTTCATCACCGGCCGGGCCATCTACGAGGGCACCCTGGACCTGGCCCAGGCCCTCCAATTGGCCGCCCAGGCTTGAGCGCCCGGCGCCCCAGCCTGGGGGCGCTGCTGCTGGCGCTCTGCCTGGCCCTGGCCGCCTGCCCCGGGCCGCCGCCCGCCGCCCCCCCCTCAGCCGGCGTCCAGGCCCCCCCGCTGGGCGTGGCCGACCTGGAGCGCCTGCCCCAGGACCCGCTCTGGTACCTGGCCCAGCCCGGGGCCCGCCACTGGGCCCTGGACCCCTCCCGGCAGGCCGGGTTGGCCCAGGCCTTCCGCCAGCGGTTCTTCGCTCCCTGGCAACAAGAGGCCCCCCGCCAAGACGTCCAGGAGGTGCGCCAGGACTTCCTGGACTTCCTGGCCAACCCGGGTCATGGCGAGGACCTGTGGCCCCGCGGCCAGGCCTGGCGCCAGGCGCTCTTGGACTACGCCGGCCTGGAGGACTACCCCAACCGGGGCTACCCAGGCATCAGCCTGGGACCGGCCGACCTGCGCTCCCTGCCCACCCGGCGGCCGCACATGGACGGCTTCGCTCATGCCGGCCAGGGGTTCGCCTTCGACAACCTGCAACAATCCCTGCTGCCGCCCAACACGCCGCTGTACGTGGTGCACGCCTCGCGCGACGGGGCCTGGCTCTTGTGCGACTCGCCCCATGGCCCCTGGTGGGTGGAGGCCGACAAGGTGGCCCGGGCCGAGGGGCCCTTGCGCCGCGCCTGGCAGGCGGCCCCCCTGGCGGCGCTCATGGCCGACGAGGTGGCCCTCGGGGACGGGCAGGGGGTGTTCTTGTTTAGGGGCGGGGTGGGCACGCTCTTGCCCCTGGCCGGGCAGGGGCAAGAGGACCTCACTGTGCTGGCCGCCGTGGGCCAGGAGGGCCGGGCCGTGGCCCGCCGGGTGGGCTTAAGCCGGCGCCAGGCCCAGCCCTGGCCCCTGGCCTTGAGTGACCAGGCCGTGGCCCGCCTGGCCACGCCTCTCATGGGCCAGGCCTACGGCTGGGGCGGGTCCTTTGGCAACCGTGACTGCTCGGCCCTGCTCAAGGACCTGTTCACGCCCTTTGGCCTGTGGCTGCCGCGCAACTCCAGCAACCAGGCCCAGGAGGGCGGCCGGTTTGTGCCCCTGGGCCACTTGGAGCCGGCGGACAGGGAGCGGCGGATAATCGAGCAGGGCGTGCCCTATCTCACCCTGATCTGGCGGCCGGGGCATATCATGCTCTACATCGGGGAGCATCAGGGCCAGGCCCTGGTGCTGCACAGCCTGTGGGGGCTCAAGACCAGGGACCCTGATGGGCGCGAGGGTCGCCAAGTGGTGGGCCGGGTGGTCATCACCAGCCTGCGCGCCGGCGACGAACTGCCCCGCCTGGCCCGGCCCGAGGGGCTGTTGCTCAACCGCGTGGAGGGCATGACCCTCTTGGCCCCGCCCTAGGCCCCGCGCTGGTCAGGCCCCTAGCCTCAGCGTCCCGTTGCCTCAATCTTCTGGGGTTAGGGACTATTGGCTCCGTAACCCAATACCTTCATTCATGGCGGGGTGGCTGGGAATGAAGATGTTGTGCTTTGTTGCGCTCTATTCAACCGACTTGTTGCCGAAAAACACACGGGCGGGGATAAACCACGCCCCTACACTAAGGCAGCGATCTGGCGGCCTTTTGGGGGTGTACTACGGCCGGACCACCGGGTTGCGGGGCAGGGTGATGGGCGGCAGGGTGGGCGGGGGCAGGGTGCCTTCGCCTGGCTTGAGGATGGTGGTGCCAGCCGGCGGCTCGGGCTTGGCCACCTTGCAGGGCGTGCCGGAGAAGATCAGGATGCTGATGCGCCGGTTGCGGGGGTCCAGGGGGTCGTCCTTGACCAGGGGCTGGGTGGCGGCGTAGCCGGCCACCCGGGTCAGGCAGTCGGGGTTGATGCCGTTGACCTCCAGCTCCCGGCGGGCCGCCGAGGCCCGGTCGGTGGAGAGCTCCCAGTTGGTGTACTTGGCGCTGGTGTAGGACAGGGAATCGGTGTGACCCTCCACGGCCAGGCGGTCGCCGGCGCTGCGCAGGTTTTCGGCCACCACCTGCAAGACCTTCTTGCCGTCCTGGCTGAGTTGGGTGCCGCCCAGGGGGAAGAGCGACGAGCCCTGCTTGTCCACTAGTTGGATGCGCACGCCGCCGTCAAAGGTGTCCACCAGGACCTGGTCCTTGACCCCGCCCAGGCGCCCCTCGATGTCCTTGCGCAGGCTGCTCAAGAGGGCCTGCTCGGCGGCGGCGGTGTCCTTGGAGGGCGGGGCCGGCAGGGAGCTGGTGGAGGCGTCGGTATCCACGATTTTCATGGTCACGCCGGGGGCGGTGCCCTCGCTGACGCGGGCATCCCAGGAGCCGCCCTTCTCAAAAACGCTGAACTCCTTGAAATAGCCGGAGAGCTTGGCCTTTTTCTCGGTGGGCACCATGTTTATCAGCCACATCAGTAGGAAGAAGGCCATCATGGCCGTGACAAAGTCGGCGTAGGCCACCTTCCAGGCGCCTCCGTGGTGCCCGGCATGTTCGCCTTTTTTACGACGCTTTTTTGCCACCGGCCGGTCTCCGCTAGCCTTCCTTGGCGCCCCTTAGGGCCTCTTCCAGCTCCTCGAAGCCTGGGCGCTCGGCCGGGGGTATGGCCCGGCGGGCGAACTCCAGGGCCACGGCCGGCGATCCGCCGGAGACCGTGGATAACAGGCCGGTCTTGATGACGCTGAGGGCCACGTGGTGTTCGTTGGCCGCGTGCTCCATGTTGTTGGCCAGGGGACCCACGAAGCCGTAGCTCAGGAGCACGCCCAGGAAGGTGCCCACCAGGGCCGCGCCGATGGAGTGCCCCAGCACCTCGGGCGGTTCGCTGATCTTGGCCATGGTGAGCACCACGCCCAAGACCGCTGCCACGATACCCAAGGCCGGCAGGCCGTCGGCCACCTTGGCCACGGCGGCCGAGGGCATGGCCGTCTCCTTGTGCTGGGTCTCCATGTCTATCTCCATCAGGTCGTCCAGGCTGTCGGGCTCCATGCCCGTGGAGATGTAGACCTTGAAGTTGTCGCACAAGAAGCTGAGCACGTGATGGTTGTTCAGCACCCCGGGGTACTTGGTGAAGATGGTGCTCTCCTCGGGGCGGTTGACGTGGCTCTCCACGGCGATCAAGCCCTCGCGCCTGGCCTTGCGGAACAGCTCGTTCATGGCCAGGAGCAGTTCCAGATATGACTCCTTGCTTACCCCCTTGCCCGTGAAAACGCCAATAAGCCCCTTGATGGTCATGCCCAGGAGCTTCTTGGGCGAGGAGATCAGGAAGGCCCCGCAAGCCGCCCCGCCGATGATGAGCAACTCAACGGGCTGGAAGAGCAAGGAAAGGTTTCCGCCCTCCAAGATGTAGCCACCGATCACGCAGCCCAGGACCACGAATATGCCGATGATCGCGAACATTAATTCTCCACGCTCCGCGAGGTCTGCCCCTGACGCCAGTAGGGGACGCCCCGGACCCATGACCCTGATCCTGCCCAACGGATAGCTGGATTTTGTACTAAATAGGGTTTTTTCGCAAGATCAACCTGTGACTTTCTCCTCGGCCGCCAACCCCTTGGCGTTGACAGCGGCGGCGCGGTTGTTGTATCTCTGAATCTAGCAGCATGAACAGATTTCGGACCCTTGGCGTCCGGGCCCACCCGGCGCGCGCCCCGGAAACGTCCCTCGACACGCCTACAGATCGCGCAGTCATCTTCTCTGTTAACCGATAACCATGCCTGATGGGGAGGTTGCCATGACCGGTATTGTCAAGAAAGGTTTCCTGGCCTTGTCCCTGGCCCTCTTGTGCCTGTGCGCCAGCGCGGCGTTTGCCGCTGATCCTATCAAGGTAGGCATTGTGCTTCCCTTGACGGGGACGGAGGCCCAGTTTGGCGAGATAGAGTGGAACAGCTTCCAGTTGGCGTTGGATGAGATCAACGGAGCTGGTGGAGTGAAGGGCCGTCCGATCGAGTTGGTTAAGGAG
>JACRDC010000061.1 GCA_016218705.1 Desulfarculus sp. | reverse complement strand
CCGCCGCATAGGGGGGGCGCACGGCGGCTCGCGAGGGGAAATCCCCTCCGGGCTACGCCCTCCGGGGATTCCCCCTCGCGCAAAAAACCGGACAGTTTATGTGCTACTACACCGGACAGTTCTATTTGTTGACAACAGCCCGGTGCCCGGGCGGGCGAAAACGAGTCGCGGGGCGTTTCGCCGCCAGCGAACCCTGCCGGCTCCCGCTGTAGGGTTGTCATGGGTTTTTCATGTGAGCGCCCCGAATGGTCCCTTGATATGCACGGTCATCCGCCACCTAGCCAGAACGCAGTTGCATGGGGGCCACGGACGTCCTCCGCCACGCCTCGCGCCCAGGCCCGAAAGGCATGCCCCGAAACACCCCCTACCCTGTCAATGATTCTTCCCTGGTTCCCTCTGTCGTTGCCAGCAATATGAGTAGCAAAATCCATTCAGCGCCACGTCTCCGCCATGCCCTTCCCCGGCCACCCCGTGGGCGGAGGGCCTTGCTACCAGCCCTGGGCGGGGATAAACTGCGGGCCATGATTATCGCCGCCGACAATCTTTCGGCCGCGCGCCCCTCGGTGCGCCGGGCCATGGCGCAGCGCGACGCCCAGGCCATAGGCCATATCTGCCAGCGGGCCGCATCCGCCGGTGCCCACTGGCTGGACCTCAACCCTGGCTATGTGCCCACGGCCCAGCGTGACGAGGTCTGGCGCTTTCTGGTGCAAACCGCCGAGGCGGCCTGCGCCCTCAAGCTGATCTTGGACGCGCCCCAGGCCGATTCCCTGGCCCTGGCGCTGAAATATTGCACGCGGCCGCCGGTGCTGAACATGGCCACGGCCCAGGAGGAACGGCTGGGTCCCATCCTGGACCTGGCCGCCGCCCACGGCCTGGAGGTGGTGGCCGCCACCATGACCCACACGGTGCCCCCCACCAGCGATCAGCGCCTGGCCCTGGCGGCGCTGATCGTTGAGGAGGCTGCCCGCCGGGGCATCGAGGGGCCGCGCCTGATCCTGGACCCCATGGTGCTGCCCCTGGCGCTGGCCGGCGGCGAGGCCCAAGCCAAGGCGGTGTTGTCTACTCTGCGCGCCCTGCCCTGCTTGTTCGACCCCGCGCCGCGCAGCCTCATCGCCATCAGCAACCTGACCACGGCCACGGCCAGCGCCCGCGCCCAGTTCGCCGGCCCGCCCTTTTTGGCGGCGGCCTTTGGCGCTGGCCTGGACGTCGCCCTGCTGGATGTGTCCGATCCTGCGCTCATGGCCACGGCGCGGCTGTGCGCGGTCTTTGATGACGAGCGCCTTTTCGCGCCAGCCGAGCATCAGGCCTGAGTTCCCAGCCCCAGGAGAGCACCAGCCCATGACCCTGATTGACAGCCACGCCCACCTGGACATGCTCGACGGCCTGGAGGCCGCCCTGGCCCGCGCCGCTGGGGCTGGCGTGGCCCAGATCGTGACCATCGGTGTAGATATGCCTTCTTCCCGGGCCGCCGCCGGGTTGGCGGCGCGCCTGCCCAATGTCTACGCCACCGTGGGCCTGCACCCCCACGACGCCCAACAGGCCGGCGAGAAATACTTCGCCCAGATGAAGGCCCTGGCCCAGACGAGCAAGGCCGTGGCCATCGGCGAGTGCGGCCTGGACTTTTACCGTGACCTCTCGCCCCGCCCCGCCCAGCGCCAGGCCTTTGCCCGCCAGATCGAGCTGGCCCTGGAACTGGGCCTACCCCTGGTGATCCACGACCGCGAGGCCCACCAGGAGGTGGCCGGCATGCTCAAGGCCCACGGCGCCGAGCGGGTGGGCGGGGTGTTGCACTGCTTCTCCGGCGGCCTGGACCTGGCCCGCCAGGTGCTGGATTTGGGCTTCGGCCTGGGCATCACCGGCACCATCACCTACAAGAACGCCGGGGCCCTGCGCGAGCTGGTGGCCCTGGTGCCCCGGGAGCGCCTGCACCTGGAGACCGACTGCCCCTTCCTGTCCCCCCTGCCCCACCGGGGCAAGCCCAACGAGCCGGCATACCTAGCCCTGGCCAACGCCGCCCTGGCCCAGGCCCTGGGCATCACCCCCCAGGAATGCGCGGCCCTGACCACGGCCAACACCCGCCGGCTGTATCGGCTTCCCGGCTTGGAGGGCTGAGGGCCGTGTACCGGGTGCGCGCGGGCGTGGAACTGGTGCTGGCCTCGGCCTCGCCCCGGCGCCAGGATTTCCTGCGCCGCCTGGGCCTGGCCTTTAAGGGCGCGCCGGCCCAGGTGGACGAGAGCCTCTTGCCCGGCGAGCCGGCCCAGGAGGCCGCCCGCCGCCTGGCTGGGCAGAAGGCCCGGGCCGTGGCCATGGCCTGGCCGGGCGCGGCGGTGCTGGCCGCCGACACCCTGGTGGTGCTGGACCAGCACATCCTGGGCAAGCCCCTGGACCGGGAGGACGCCCGGCGCATGCTGGGGCTGCTGGCCGGGGCCGAGCACCAGGTGGTAACCGGCTATTGCCTGCTCTGGCAGGGGCGGGAGGACTGCGGCCAGGCGGTCAGCAGCGTGCGCTTTCGCGCCTTGAGCCCCGCAGAGATAGAGGCCTACCTGCACAGCGGCGAGCCCCTGGGCAAGGCCGGGGCCTATGCCGTGCAGGGCCTGGGCGCGGCCCTGGTGGACCAGGTGAGCGGCTCCTACACCAACGTGGTGGGCCTGCCCCTGGCCGAGGTGGTGGAGCTTATGCTGGCGCGGGGCATAATAGAACCTGACGCGGAGGGCCGGCCATGAGCATCGCCCAGAACCTGCAAGCGGTGAGAGAGCGCATGGCCCAGGCGGCCATTGCCGCCGGCCGCGACCCGGCCAGCGTGCGCCTGGTGGCGGTTTCCAAGATGCATGCGGCCAGCGAGGTTGCCCAGGCCCTGGCGGCGGGGCAGCTCATCTTCGGCGAGAACTACGCCCAGGAGGCCCAGGCCAAGATCGCGGCCGTGGGACCAGGCGCCCACTGGCATTTTATCGGGCACTTGCAGGGCAACAAGGCCCGCCTGGCGGCGGGGCTCTTCGACATGATCGAGAGCGTGCACAGCCTCAAGCTGGCCCAGGCCCTGGACCGGCATTGCCAGGAAATGGGCAAGCGCCTGCCGGTGCTCTTGCAGGTCAACCTGGGCGGCGAGGCCCAGAAGTCGGGCTGCCCGCCCCACGAAGCCCCGGCCCTGGCCAGCGCAATGGCCGCCCTGCCCGGTCTGGAGCTAAAGGGCCTGATGACCATGCCGCCCTTCTACGACGACCCCGGCCAGGCCCGGCCCATCTTCGCCGGGCTACGCCGCCTGGCCGCCTCCCTGGCCCCCGGCCTGCCGCCGGGCAGCATGGACGAGCTGTCCATGGGCATGAGCGGCGACTTCGAGGCGGCCATAGCCGAGGGCTCCACCCTGGTGCGCGTGGGCACCGCCATCTTCGGCCAGCGCGGCTGAGGATCGCCGTCGCGGAGCCACGCTTTCGGCGGAAAGCCTCAAGGAAAGGTAAAGACTATTTGCGGGCCTCGAGGGCCCTGACCTGGCCGCCAGCGATTACGCTTGATGAGTCCTGGGGTTTCTGTCCTTGGCGAAACGGCCATCGGCGGGCCGTCCGCGCTGGATAGGCGACGGAAGAACGCCTAAGCGGTTATTTTTGTGTCCCGCTCAGCCGCCAGGCCAAGCCGGCTTTGCCGATGCTGGTGCCGGCTTGGTATGAAACGAGCCGAAGGTAATGGCTGACCGGCCCCCGCCTGCCCATCCGCCGCCCTACACTCTAAATCCACTCGAAATGGCTCGGCCCCTTCTTCCTTCCTTCATTCTTATGGCGCGGCAAGCTCTCGCTGAAAGCCAACGCCCCGGCCTCAGGGCGTGGCCCCCCGCCGCTGGCGCACGATCTCGAAGAGCATGACCCCGGCGGCCACCGAGGCGTTGAGGCTCTCGACGCCTTCACTCAGGGGCAGGCTGGCCTTGAGGTCGCAGGCCTTTAGCAGGCGCTGGCCCACGCCCTGGTGCTCGCCGCCCACCACCAGGACCAGGGGCAGGTTCAGGTCCAGGTCCCAGGGCGCGGGGTGGCCCTGGGTGGCGGCGGCCAGGGACCACAGGCCGGCCTCCTTGAGGGTCTCCAGGGTGTTGGTGAGGTTGGTCACCCGGCACAGGGGCAGGGTCTCCAGGGCGCCGGCCGCGGCCTTGGCCACGGCAGGGGTGAGCGGGCAGGCGCGGTCCTTGGGCACCACCAGGGCCACGGCCCCGGCGGCGGCGGCCGAGCGGGCAAGAGCGCCCAGGTTGTGGGGGTCCTGGATGTGGTCGGCCATGAGCACCAGGGCCTTGGGACCGGCGGCCCGGGCCAATAGCAGCACCTGCTCAAAGGGGGCGTACTGTGCCGCCGCCAGGCGCAGGCCCAGTCCTTGGTGGACCGCCCCGCCGGCCAAGAGGTCCAGGTCCCGGCGCTGCACCCGGCGCACCTTGACGCCGGCGGCGCGGGCCATCTCCAGAATGCGCGCCAGGGCCGCCCCGCCGCTGGGCGCGGCCAGCAAGAGTTCCTGGGCGCGCTGGGGGGCGGCCTCCAGCGCCTGGGCCACGGCGTGGCGCCCCACCACCACGCTGCCCTCGCCGGCGGCCATCACACCCCCCAGATGCGGCGCAGTTCGGGAAAGCGGCGATGGGCGCGCAGGCGGTCGCCGTGGATGATGGCCAGCACGTCGGCCACGGCCAGATCCAGAACGTCGTTGACCACCAGGTGGGTGTAGTCCCGGGCCGCGGCCAGCTCAAAGGCCACCCGGGCCAGGCGCTCTTTAATCTTATCCTCGCTCTCGGTGCCTCGGCCGCGCAGGCGGCGCTCCAGTTCCTGGGGCGAGGGCGGCACCAAAAAGATGAAGACCCCCTGGGGAAAGGCCTGCTTGAGGGCCGCCCCGCCCTTGACCTCGATGTCCAGGAACAGGTCGCGTCCGCCCTCCACGGTCTGGGCGATGGCCTGGCGCGAGGTGCCGTAAAGATTGCCGTAGACCTCCACGTGCTCCACCATCTCGCCCTGGGCCAGTTTGTTAAGAAACTGCTGGCGGCCGATGAAGTGGTAGTCCACGCCGTCGGCCTCGCCGGGGCGGGGGCCGCGGGTGGTGTAGCTCACCGAAAAGGCCAGGTCCTGACAGGCCTGGCGCACGCGGGCGCCCACCGTAGATTTGCCGGAGCCCGGCGGCCCGGAGAGCACGAAGACCTGACCCTGGGCCATGGCTAATCCTCCTCGGGCTCGGCGGCGGCGGCGGACAAGGTGATGCTGGCCTCCTCGAAGGTGGTCTGCTCGAAGCGCTGGGCCATGGTCTCGGCCTGGATGGCCGAGAGGATCACGTGACCGGAGTCGGCCACGATGATGGAGCGTGTGCGCCGGCCCTGGGTGGCGTCCACCAAGAGGCGGGCCTCGCGGGCCTCCTCGCGCAGGCGTTTCATGGGCGAGCTGCCCGGCCCCACGATGGCCACCACCCGCCGGGCCACCACGAAGTTGCCGAAGCCTAAATTAAGGAGCTTGCCGGGCATGGCGTCCTCCTATTCGATATTCTGCACCTGTTCGCGGATGCGTTCCAGTTCGGTCTTGATCTCCACGATCACCTGGCTGGCGGTGGCGTCGGGGCTCTTGGAGCCCATGGTGTTGGCCTCGCGGTTCAGTTCCTGGATGAGGAAGTCCAGCTTGCGCCCCACCGGCTCGGCCACGCCCAAAAAGGCCCGGAACTGCTCCAGGTGGCTCTGGGCGCGCACGGCCTCCTCGGTGACGTCGCACTTGTCGGCGATGACCGCCGTCTCCAGGGCCAGGCGCTGGGGGTCCACCTCGGGCAACTCCATGAGCTTGGCCAGGCGCTCGTTAAGGCGCTGGCGGTAGTTCTCCACGATCTCGGGGGAGCGGGCCGCCGCCTGCTTGAACAGCTCCTCCACCCGGGCCAGGCGCTCGGCCAGGTCCAAGGCCAGGGCCGAGCCCTCGGCCCGGCGCATGTCCTCGGCCTCGCCGAGGGCCGAGGACAGGGCCGGCTCCAGAGCTCGCCAGATGGCCTCCAGGTCGGGGGTGGCCTCCTCCACCAGGATCAGGTCGCGGTTGGCCAGGAAGGGCGCCAGACCTGGATCGGACTCCACGCCCAGCTCGCTTTTCAGCTCCTCCAGCACCCGGCGGTACTCGCGCACCAGGGGCCGGTTGAGCACCAGGCGCGGCGGGGCCTCCACGGCGCCGGAGGCGCTGACCGTCAGGTTGATGCGCCCCCGGGTCAGGCGCTCGCCTAGGTATTTCTTGACGCGGTCCTCCAGGCCGGCCAGGCCGGAGGGCAGGCGCAGGTGGGGGTCCAGGAAGCGGGAGTTGACGCAACGCAGCTCCACGATCCAACTGCCCTCGCCGGCCGGGGCCTGGCCGCGCCCGTAGGCGGTCATGGACTTAATCAAGGCGTGCCTCCCTGGGGCCGGTCTTCCCTGAGCTGCCACAGATAGCGCGCCCGCAGGCCCCCCAGCAGGCGGCGCATGGACGCCCCGGCGTAGTCCGGGTAGGTCCAGGGCAGAGGGTGATAATCGCCGTGATGAAACCACAGGGTCAGCTCGGCCCACAGCCCCTCGGCCAGGGCCAGGCGGTGGCCCTGGCGCTTGCCGGAGGCCAGCACCAGCGAGTCGGCGCACAAGAGCCCAGGGTCAATATTCACCCGCCGCCGGCCCTCCTGGGCCAGACCGGCCTCCAGGGCCTGGCAGACGAGCTTGATCTGGGCCAGGCCGTGGGCCGGCACCAAACGCCGGAAACTGGCCAGGCGCCGGGTCAGGGGCTGGCCCATCTCCGGGGCGTAATAGCCGGTCTGGTCAAAGGCCAGGGGCCGGCTTAGATAGTCCAGGGGGCCGAAGTCCTGGGCCAGGCGGCGCACCGCCTGGGTCCGGGGGGCCTCGGACGCCGCCAGCAGGCTCACCAGCAGGCGCGCCGGGGGCGCGGGCTGGTTCACGGCCTAGGCCCGGCGGGGTGCCTACGGCCTTCCCACGCTATGGTAGGCCAGCCCCTCATCGCGCACCCGCTGGGGGTTGTAGACATTGCGCAGGTCCACCACCACCCGGCCGGCCATGGCCGCCTTGACCCGCGACCAGTCCAGGTTGCGGAACTGGTTCCACTCGGTCATGAGCAGCAGCAGGTCAGCGCCCTGGGCCGCGTCGTAGGGGTCTTCGCAGTAGACCAGCCCCGCCAGGTACTTTTGGGCCTCCTCCACCCCCGCCGGATCAAAGGCCCGCACCAGGGCGCCCTGCTCCTGAAGGGCCGGCAGGATCACCAGGCTGGGGGCGTCGCGCATGTCGTCGGTGTTGGGCTTGAAGGTCAGCCCCAGGCAGGCGATGGTCTTGCCCGCCAGGCCACCGCCCAGGGCCTGCTTGATCTTCTCCACCATGACCAGGCGCTGCTGGGCGTTGACCTCCATCACCGCCTCCACGATGCGGAAGCGGTAGCCCTTGTCCGCGGCCAGGGAGGCGATGGCCGCCGTGTCCTTGGGGAAGCAGGAGCCGCCGAAGCCCGGGCCGGCGTGCAGGAACTTCTGCCCTATGCGCTGGTCCAGGCCCATGCCCTTGGCCACCACGTTGACGTCGGCCCCCACCCGCTCGCAGATGTTGGCCATCTCGTTGATGAAGCTGATCTTGGTGGCCAAGAAGGCGTTGGAGGCGTACTTGATCATCTCGGCGCTCTCCACGCCGGTGACGACGAAGGGCGTTTCCAAGAGGTATAGCGGCGAGTAGAGGTCCTTCATGATGGCCTTGGCCTGGTCGCTCTCGGCGCCGATGACCACCCGGTTGGGGCGCATGAAGTCCTCGATGGCCGAGCCCTCGCGCAGAAACTCGGGGTTGCTCACCACGTCGAAGTCCACCGGCTGGGGCTGGCTTTCGCGGATTATCTGGGCCACCTGCTGCCCGGTGCCCACCGGCACCGTGGACTTGGTCACCACCACCTTGTAGTCGGCCATGGTCTCGCCGATGGAGCGGGCCACCTCCCAGACGTATCGCAGGTTGGCCGCGCCGTCGTCGCCCTGGGGGGTGCCCACGGCGATGAAGATGACCAGGGCCTTGCTCACGCCCTCCTTGAGATCGGTGGTGAAGGCCAGGCGTTTCTCGCGGGCGTTCTTGAGGACCATCTCCTCCAGGCCCGGCTCGTAGATGGGCACCTTGCCCTTCTTGAGCATGGCGATTTTCTTCTCATCGTTGTCCACGCAGGTCACGTTGAGCCCCAGCTCGGCGAAGCAGGTGCCGGTGACCAGGCCCACGTAGCCCACGCCCACCACGCAGATATTCATGCCTTAAGCAGCTCCCTCGGCGGCCGCGCCCATGGGCGTTGCCGGTGATTGATCCTTGGTCACGATGCCCAGGCCGCGGGCCCCCATGGCCAGGCCGCATAACAGCCAAAAGAAAAGTGAGTTGTCGTCCACGAAAAAGTCGTCGAACAGGTTGCGCAGGCAAAAGCCCAGCACCATCACCGCCGTGGCCATGCCGAACAGGCCCGGCAAATCGCCCCGCGCCGGCGGGGCGTGGGGCCAGAGCAGCACCACCAGGGTTATCATGACGGCCAGGATGGCCAGCAGTCCCTGCACGCCCAGTTGCAGCGTCAAATCCATGAAGGCGTTGTGGGCGTGCCACAACAGGGGCTGGTGCCTCTGCCGGAAATCGGGGTAGGCCTTGGAGAAGCTGTGCCGGCCCAGGCCGATGCCCCGGAAGGGATGCTCCTTGATCTCGGAGTAGGAGAAGCGCCACAGGGCCAGCAAGTCGCCGGCGGTGCCGCCCACCTCGTGGGGGTTCTCCCAGAGCTTGTGCCAACGTTCGCCATGGTGGGCGCCCGGCGCCAGGAACAGCGCGGTCAGAATGCCCAGACAGGCCACGCAGACGATCAGGGCGTTGCGCAGGCGGTGGCGGGCCAAGAGCAGCAGGCACAGACCCAGTTCCAGGACCAGGGCCAGCCAACAGGCCCGGCTGAAGGTCAGGTAGGCGGCCAGGGCGTTGAGCAGTATCAAACCCAGCCACAGGGGCAGCCAACGGGTTTGCGGAAAGGCCAGGGGCGCCAACAGCAGGTAGGGCCAAACCTGCACCAGGTAGGTGCCGTAGGCCCCGTAGCCGCTGTGCAGGGATCCAGCGCGCACAAAGGGCGAATGCGGGCTGCCGCCGTAGGTGAAGAACAGAATCAGGGCCGCCCCGGCCATGATCCCGGCGCAGAGCATGAGCGCCCGCCAGCACTGGGCCAGGTGGCGCTCGTGGAATACGAAGTGCACGGCGGCGTAGTACATCAGGGCGCCCTTGAGCACCTCGGCCCTGATTTCCTTGAGGGTGTACTTGAAATCCACCGCCGTGAATAGGCTGATGATGGTGGTGGCGGCGTAGATGGCCAGGGGCAGCCACAGGGGCGTGGCCTTGAGCTGGCGGTCCGGAGAGAGCGCCAGGTGCAGGGCCATCAGGGCCGAGACCCCCACCAAACCGATCTCGCGGGCGGCGGTGATGGCCTCCATGGGCATGACCACGATCAGGGTCAGCATGAACAGCCGCGCCAGGCGATAGGCAAGCTCCGCCTGGGCCGGCAGGGCCTGGGGAGCGGGGCTGGCGGCGGCCAGGCTCACGAGGCCAGGTACCTGCCCTGGCGGGCCAGGTCCACCAGGATGGCCAGGCCTTGCTCAAAGCCCACGCCAAGGCGGTAGCCCAGGATGGCCTGGGCCTTGGTCAGGTCGGCCAGGCTGTGGCGCACGTCGCCGGCCCGGGGCGGACCGAACTGGGGGCGCACGTCCTGGCCGGTGAGCCGGCCCAATATCTCCAACAGCTCGATCAGGTCGTGGGAATGGCCGCTGGCCACGTTGACGGCCTGGCCAGGGGCCAAGGGCGCCGTGCAGGCGGCCAGGTTGGCGGCCACCACGTTGCCGATGTAGGTGAAGTCCCGGCTCTGGCGGCCATCACCGTGCACCTGGGGCGCCCGGCCCTCCATGAGGGCGAAGAGAAACTTGGGGATCACCGCCGCGTAGGGGGACTCGGGGTCTTGGCGCGGGCCGAAGACGTTGAAGTAGCGCAGCATCACGGTCTCGAGGCCGTAGGCGCGGTGAAAGGCCTGGCAGTAGAACTCCATGGCCACCTTGTTGGCGGCGTAGGGACTCATGGGCCGGGGGTCCATGTCCTCGCGCTTGGGCGCGCTCGCGTCGTCGCGGTCGCCGTAGACCGAGGAGCTGGAGGCGCTGACAAAGCGCTTGACTCGAGCGTCCTTGGCCGCCACCAGCAGGTTGGTGGTACCGGTGAGATTGACGTCATGGGATTGCAGGGGGTCTTCCATGGAGCGCTGCACGCTGGGCCGCGCCGCCTGGTGCAGCACGTAGTCCACGCCAGCCATGGCCCTCTGGCAGGTGGCTAGATCGCGGATATCGCCCTCGATGAACAAGAGCCTGCCCGGCCCTGCCGAGGCGGGGACTAGGTTCTCGCGCTTGCCCGACACCAAATTGTCCAGCACCACCACGTCTTGGCCTTGGGCCACCAGGGTCTCGGCCAGGTGGGAGCCGATGAAGCCCGCACCGCCGGTTATCAGATATTTCGCCAAGTTAATGGGGCCTTTCCGCCAGGGCGCGCACGCCCGTTTCCACGGCTTGAATCAGCCGGCCGGCGGTTACCGCCGAGGTGCCCACCTCGCCCACCACCACGCCGGCCGCGAAGTTGGCCAGCACCGCCGCCTCCACCGGGTCAAGCCCCGCCACCAGTCCCAGGGTGAGAGTGCTTATCACGGTGTCGCCGGCGCCGGTAACGTCGTAGACCTGCTTGGCCGTGGTGGGGATGTGGGTCTCGCCATCCTGGGAGAACAGGGTCATGCCCCGTTCGCCCTGGGTGACCAGCACCGACCGCACTTCCAGTTTTTTCAGCAACTGCCTGCCGGCCTTTTGCACGTAGTCGCCATCCTCGATGGCCACCCGCGCCGCCTCGGCCGCCTCCAGATGATTGGGGGTGATGACCGTGGCCCCGGCATAGTGCTGGATGTTGGCCACCTTGGGGTCCACGGTGACGATCATCCTGCCGGCGCGGGCCAGGGCCATGAGGGGCTCCAGCAGGCGTCCGCTGATGACACCCTTGGCGTAGTCGCTGACGATCACCGCGTCCACCTCTTGCACCTGGCGCTCCAGGTGCAGGCGCAGGCGGTTAAGGTCGCGGCGCTCCACGGCCCCGCGGCTCTCGCGGTCCACGCGCACCACCTGCTGGCCATGGGCCACCACCCGGGTCTTGACCGTGGTGGGACGGTCCTTGCAGACCAGGATGCCCTCGGTACTCACGTCCAGGTCGTCCAAAAGCTCGGCCACCTGGCGTCCGGCCTGGTCGTCGCCCACCAGCCCGCACAGACTGGCCCGGCCGCCCAGGGCGATGAGGTTGTGCAGCACGTTGGCCGCCCCGCCCAGCATGTAGGTCTCGCTCTGCACCTCCACCACGGGCACCGGGGCCTCGGGCGATATACGCCGCACGCTGCCCCACACGAACTGGTCCAGCATCACGTCGCCCAGCACCAGCACCCGGGCCTTGCGGAAGCGCCCCACCGCCTTGGTGAGCTTCTTGACATCCAGATTGAGGGTCATGTTCAACTTCCAGAGCCTACGTCAGATTGGGCCGCGCGGCCCGCCGGGGCCGGCTGGGCGGCCAGCAGGTCTTCCAGGGCCGCCAGCATCTGGGCCGGCGAAACTTGGCTCACCGGACCATGGCCGCCCACTATTCTATGGTCAACCCCCCAGGGATGCCACACCTCTATGGGGGTGCGGCCCCAGAGCACCACCAGGGGCCGGCCCAGGGCCGCCGCCAGGTGCATGGGACCGCCCTCGGCGGTGAGCACCGCCCGGCCCCTGGCCAGCAGGGCCGCGAATTCCTTGAGGCTTTGCGACCAATACACCGGCACGGCCAGGCCGTCCAGCACTTGAAGCACCCACTGCTCATCCGCCGGGGCGTGCGTGACCACCACCCCGCCCGGGCGCCCGGCCAGGGCCTCCACCAGGGCGCGGTAATTCTCGGCGGGCCAAAGACGGTCTGGCCGGTAGGCCCAGCGGGTGATGTTGACCACCACCGGCCCCGGCTTTTGGTCCAGGCCATGCCCCGCCAAAAACTCCCGCGCCCGCAGGGCGGCGGCCTGTGGCACCTTCAGATATAGCCTTTTGTCCGGGCTGTCAACCCGGATATGGCTAAGCAGGTGGAAACAGCGCTCAACCTCGTGCAGGCCCGGTCCGGGCTGCGGCGCGGGCAGGTTGTAGTAGAAACCCCAGCGGGCGCGCTTGCCCTGGGCGGCCACGCCCAGGCGCCAGCGGGCCGCGCTGGCATAGGCAATCCAGCCCTGGGAAGTGCTGAAGCTGACCCGGGGGGCGATGACCAGGTCGAAGCGCTCTTGCCTGACCTGCCGCAGCACCTGGCCCAGCAGGGCCAGGGACTTGAGCGCGCCGTGCTGCTTGTGCTTGGCCTTGGGGTAGGCCCACAGGCGGTCCAGGGCGCGGTGGCCGCTCAGGGCCTCCTCGGCCAGGGTGCAGACCACGGCGGCGATATAGGCCTGGGGAAAGGCCTGGCGCAGGGCGTCCAGGGCGGGGGTGGTGCAGATGACGTCGCCGATATTGTCGTTGCGCACCACCAGGATTTTTTTGACCTGGGCGGGGTCAAAGGGGCCCGGGTCGTCGCCTAGGCGCCCCAGCACCGCCAGGTTGTACAGGCTGGAGAGCAGACTCACGACAGGCCCTCCTCCAGGCGCGCCACGCAGGCCGGCCAGGTGAACTCCCTGGCCACCCGCTCCCGTCCCCGTGCCGCCAGGTCCGCCCGCCGGGCGGGGTCGTCCAGCAGGCCCTCCAGGGCCTGGGCCAGGGCCTGGTCGTCCTTGGGCGGCACCAAGAGGCCGCAGTCAGCCACCACCTCGGGCACCCCGCCCAGGCGGCTGGCCACCACCGGCAGGCCGCAGGCCATGGCCTCGGCGATGGACAGGCCCAGGGCCTCCTCGCCCATGCTGGGAAAGACGGCCACCCGGCCCAGGGCGTAGAACCCGGCCAGGCGCTCCGGCGGCAAAAAGCCCAGGAGACGCACCCGCCCGGCCACCCCGGCCTGCTGGGCGCGGCGTTCCAACTCCTGGCGATAAGGCCCCTCGCCAGCCACCAGCAGCTTGAGGTGGGGGCGGCGGTCGCGCAGGATGGCCAGTGCGTTGATGGCCCGCTGCACGCCCTTGAGGGCCACCAGGCGCACGGCGGCGACCAGGGTCTCGTCGCCCGGCTCCATGCCGCAAGCCTGGGCCAACTCCGGGTCAGGCTCGGCGGGCCTGAACAGGGAGAAATCCACGCCCAGGTGGTTGACCAGGGGAGTGAGTCCCGTGGCCATATGCATCTGCCCGGCGGTGAAGGCGCTGACCGCGCCCAGGTAGTCCAGGCGCCGGGCCAGGGTGGCATAGCCAGGATAAAACTCGCTGCCCCCGCTCAAAAAGCCCACGCGCATCCCGCGCCCCCTGGCCGCCCACAAGGCCGGGGCCAGGTCGTAGGACTTGAAGATTAGCAGACGCTCAAAGCCGCCCGCGCGCAGGTCCGGCAGGGCCTGGCGGGCGAAACTCAGCCGCTCCATTAGTTTGCGTGCCCGGGTGCCCAGGTCGGGGAAGCGCTCTCGGGGGGTGAAGGCAAAGGCGCGCACGCCGAGCCCCTGGGCCAGGGCTGGCAGGGGGCGCTTGCTTTGGCCCCCCATGATGGTCACCTCATGGCCCCGGCGGGCCAGTTCCCGGCCCAGGGCCCACACCGACATCTCCACCCCGCCGCCCTGGGTGGTGGTGGTGAGGTTGTACAAGGCCCACCTCATGGCCGGGCCTCGGCCATGGCCGCCAGCAGCACCCGGGCGCGGGCGTCCCAGGTGTAGGCGCGGGCCAGCCGGCGGCCGGCCCGGGCCAGGCGTTCGACCTCCAGAGGCGCGGCCAGGAGCCCGGACAGGGCCTGGGCCAGGGAGTCGGGGTCATCGGGCGTGAACAGGCGGGCGTTGTGCCCCTGGGCCAACACAGCACGGGCCGCGGGCAAATCTGGGGCCAGCACCGCGCAGCCGGCGGCCAGGTACTCGAAGAGCTTGAGGGGGCTGGTGAACTCTGCCGCGATGCGCTGGCGGCCGCTGCCCGGCCACACGGCCACCGTGGCCCGGCCCAGGAGTTCGGCCACCGCCTCCTGGCCGGCCTGGGGGCGCATGACCAGCCGCTCGGCCAGCCCCAGTTCCTGTGCCAGGCTCTCCAGGCGCCGCCAGTCATCCGAGTCAGGCCGGCCGCCCAGCACCTCCAGGCGGGCCTGGGGCACCCGGGCCACGGCCTGGATCAGCAGGTCCACGCCCTTCCAGGCGCCCAGACCGCCGGCGTAGGCCACCAGACCGGGCTGCCGTGGCTGGCCGCCCAGGCTGAAGAAGGCCTCCTCCACCCCCGAGGGGGCCACCAGCACCGGTCCGCGCACCCCGGGCAGGGGCTCCAGGGCCGCGGCCAGGGGCCGGCTGATGGCCGCCAGGCGGTCGGCTCCCGTGAAAACTCGGGCCTCCAGGGCCGCCAGGGCCGCCACCTTGGCGGGGTCGGCGCCCTCCTCGCGGGCGGTCTGGCTGAATAGCTCGTGGGCCTCGAAACAGAGTTTGAGGCCCAGGCCGGGCAGTCGGGGCAGCAGAAAGCCGGTCAGCTTGAGATGGCGCGCCAGCACCCAGGTCAGGCCTTGCCCGGCCAAGCGCCCGAGCCTGGCCAGGGCCGCCAGGTGATAGGGCAGGTGCCAGGAGAAAAAGGCCGGCGAGCCCGGCCCGGGCTGCCACATGGCCAGGGGCTCCACCATGAGCCCGGCCTGACCGGCCAACCCCAGTTCCTCCAGGCGCCGCTCCAGTCCGGCGAAGCGCCCCACCAAGAAACTCACCTGGGCGCCCTGGCGGGCCAGGGCCCTCAGGGTGGCCGCCACCTGCAACAGGCGGGCCTCCGGGCGGCCCAGGTGCTCGGGGTAGAGATAGGCTACATGCAAGAGCGCTTCTCCAGCCTAAGCTCCGGCTGGGCCAGCATGTCCAGCACCGCGTCCAGCACGTTCTTCTCCTGGATGGCCTCCAGGCAAACCGGGTCGGGACAGGTCTTGGTCAGGCAGGGCGAGCAGGTGGCGGGCACCTTGATGACCCGGTGCAGGTCGTAGCGCACCGGGCCGATGGTCACGGGGTCCGTGGGGCCGAAGAGCCCCAGCACCGGCGTGCCCACGGCCTGGCCCAGGTGGAGAGGACCGGTATCGTTGGTGACCAGCACGTCCAGGCGCGAGAGCACCGCCGCCAGTTGGCGCATGCCCAGGTTGTGCCCGGTGCGCAGGCGCACGCCGGCCTCCTTTTGGGCGAGCTTGGCCAGATAGGCCTCGTGGGGGCCGCCCACCACAATCACCTCGGCGCCCTGGCGCACCAAGGCCCGGGCCACCCGGCCGAAGCGCTCCGGCGGCCAGCGCTTGAAAATATGCGAGGCCCCCAACACCATGCCCACCCGCTCGCGTTCCCGCGGCAGGCCCCGTTCGCACAGCCAGGTTTCGGCCTCCTCCAGCTCCCGCTGGCTCAGGAAGACCCGCATGGCCTCGTCGCCCTCCTGGGTCTGGGCGCCAGCCCAGCGGGCCAGGACCAGGCGTTGCTGCACCACATGCAGGCCGCGGTCCACCATGACCTCTTTAAGGCTCAGGCTGGGGTCGTCCCAACCCTGAATGTTGGCCGCCATCTCGTAGCGCAGTTTGGGCAAGAGCTTGACCAGATCGTCGTTGGCGTGCAGCACCACCAGACGGTGGTAGGAGCGCTTCCACAGCTTGGTGGCCAGCCAGGTGCGGTTGAAGGGATTGTTGCGGTAGGGATAGAGATGGCGCACGAAGGTGTTGCCCAACAAGAGCGGCAGGCGGTGCTGGTGCACCAGCACGTCCACGTCAAAGGCGCGGCCCAGGGCCATCAGAGCGGGAGTGCACAGCACCGTGTCGCCGATGGCCGTGGTGCAGGCCGCCAGTATCGCCGGCCGGCTCATGCGTTGGTCAACCTCCCCGGGCAATGACAAAACCATACCGCGCGGGCTCCGGCGCCCGCTGGCCGAGCATGAGTTTACCATGATCGGACCGCTTGGGCGCGCCCTGGCCTGGTTGCTTGTAGCTGACACATAAACTGTCCGGACTTGTAGCACATGAATTGTCCGGTTTGAGTTGGGGTCCATGGAGGTGCCCCGATGAGGCGGACAGAGCTGTTGCAGGAGGTTCGGAAGATGCGGTTTTTAGAGGCGCATTTTGGT
>JACRDC010000060.1 GCA_016218705.1 Desulfarculus sp. | reverse complement strand
GGTCAGGCGGCAGGCGCGCCAGCGGCGCTCGCCCATGATGATCTGCCACTTGCGGCCCCGCCGGGCCACCACGATGGGCTCAAGGAGCCCGTGCTCCTCGATGCTGGCGGCCAGCTCCTCCAGCTTGTCCTTGCGGAAGAGCTTGCGCGGCTGCTTGGGGTTGGGCTCGATCTCGCTCAGCGGCAGTCTGTCCAGGGCCATGGGTCCTATCCTTTCTTGCCCGGCCCCCGCGCGGGGGTCCAGGCGGCATGCGGGCTAAAGTTAGTTGAGGCTCAGCAGGCACAGGTGGGGCCGGGGCTGCTCGGCCTGGCGAGCTTCCCGGGCCAGGGGCTTCACGACCTGGGCGCCACCAAGCACCAGGGCCAGGCCGACCGCCCGTTCCTCGGCCGGCGAAGCGGGAACCTTGGCCACCTCGCGGATCACGAAGCGCTGACCCCGGTTGTCCGCGTGGGGCCAGCGCACGTTGGACGGGTACACCTCACCAAAGACCCGGCCGTCCTCCAGCTGGATGTTGAGCGAGGCCGAGCCGAAGCGGCTGGCCGGCATGTGGCTGCCCACCCAGCCCTCTCCGTCGTGATTGGCCATGTCCCCGGTGTAGTAAATCTTGCTGCCGATGGGCAGCAGGCCGGGCTGGTTCTCTTGGGTGCCCAGCTGGGCGGCCGGGGTGGGCACGGGCTCCTGGTACTTGCCGCTGATCGGACCGCCGCACTTGTGGCAGGTCCAGACCGTGCGGCCGGCCACCCAGCGCTTGGTGCCGATGGTGTGGCCGCAGGCCGGGCAGGGCTCGCGGTTGCACAGGGTCCACTCGGCCAAGGCCCGGTTTATGGCCTGGCTGATGTTGTCGTGATAGCTGCCCGCGAAGTAGTCCGTGTAGGGATCATCGCGCTCATCCTGGCGCCGCGCCCGGATGCAGATCGCCTCGCCGTCTTGGTCGTAAAATTGGATCACCACCTCGTTGAACACGCAGGTGTGCAGCCCGCTACCCTCGCTGTTCTCAACCTCGGCATACTTGGAAAGCCTTTTGATCGCGTAACTCGTCTTGGCCATTTCTATCCCCCTTGGATTTGTGGCAACCTTGTAACCATTAGATATCATGGGCAATTCCAGGCCGTCAATTGCAAAAAGCGGGATTCATTAAAAATACCAGGTAGTTGCGCAATTGTGCCCAAGGCGGGGACAAAGCGGGAGACGGGCGTTGAGGGCTTGTCAGGGGCAGCCAGGCCCCGTGGTGGCAGGCCATGCTAGGGCTGGACGATCTAAAGGAGAAGACCGGCGAGGCCTTGAAGGTGGTCCTGGGCAAGACCATGAACGCCGCCCTCAAGGAGCCAACCATCGCCAACCAGGCCGCCTACCAGAAGGCCCTCAAGGCGGTGGAGGAGCACGACGCCAGAGAGGCCAAGGCGGCGGCCGGCGACGGCCTGGCCCCGCCTGGGCAGCTCTTCAAGAACCCCCGCCAAGTGGCTGTCTTCCTGGCCGGCCAGGGCTGGAAGATCTCCGAGAACACCGCCTACAACCACCGCGAGCGGGGCCTGTTGCGGCCTGACCGCGAGGGGCTGTTCAGCGATAACGCTGTATTGCGCTACGCCAATGACCACCTGAAGCGCAAGGACGGCGGGGGCTCCGAGAAGCTGGAAGCCTTGCAGGAGCGCAAGGTCCTGGCCGAGATCGAGCGGGCCGAGGCCCAGGCCGCCAAGATGCGCCTCCAGCAGGAAATCCTGGAAGGCAAGTACATCCCCCTGGAGCAGTACCAGCGGGACCTGGCCACCCGCGCCCGGCTCCTGAAGGCCGACATGCTGGGCTGGGTGCGCTTGTCCATGGAGGAGATCATCTTCCTGGTGGGCGGAGACCCGGCCAAGGCGCCCGAGGCCCTGGCCCTGGCCGAGCGCCAGGTGCAGGACTGGCTGCACCGCTACGCCAGCCAGGGCGAGATCAGGCTGGCCGCTCCCCAGTTATCGCAAACTCAATCTTAATCAGGCACTATAACAAAGGTCAGCAAATATGCGGCTCCACGAGCAAGGCAGGTAAAATGCAGGCTCTTGAGAAAGCCCAGGCCGAGCTGTTCCCGGCCGTGGCCCTGACCGCCGGCGAGATCGAGGCCTGGCGCCGCAAGGAGCCCTTGAGGGTCTCGCAATGGGCAGAGCGTTACCGCATGGTCACCGACGGTCCCTGGAAGGGCAACTGGCGCAACGAGCACACGCCTTACCTCGTCGAGCCCATGGACACCTGGGGCCTGCCCCATGTGCGCGAGGTCTGGGTGATCGGCCCCCTGCAGGGCGGCAAGACCCAGATCGCCTACAACTGCTGGGGCTACGGCCAGCATTACGACCAGGCCTGGGCGCTGTTTGTCATGGCCGACGAGAAAAGCGCGGCCCGGGTGAGCAAGGAACGCCTGCAACCAATCATCAAGACCTCGCCAGCTCTCAGGCAGCTGCTGACCGGCTCGCCCCTGGACCTGGGCAATTACGAGCTGCGCATGCAGGCCTCCATGACCTACATGGGCTGGCCGCGCTCCGAGGCTTCCCTGGCCACCTTCCCCATACCGCAGGTTTTCCTGGACGAGGT
>JACRDC010000059.1 GCA_016218705.1 Desulfarculus sp. | reverse complement strand
TCAGGCTGATCCTGCCCTCAAGCACCATCCGCAAGGCGTGGTGCCGTCCCCTCTCCGATTGGCTCATGCTTATTATGTCTCCCATGAAGGGGACATTTTAGCTTTGCAATTGAAGGGGACACTATTGCGTTGCTAACACACGGCCCAAGCCGCCCCTTGCCCTGGGCCGCGCCATTTGCTAATAAAGTATAGATATTCCCACAGCAGCCAATGAAGGAGCATTTAGGCATGGACCGTAAGATCATGCGCGCTCTCTTGAGCGTGACCGACAAGGGGGGCCTGGTTGATTTCGCAAAGGGTCTCGCCGAGATGGGCGTGGCGCTCATCTCCACCGGCGGCACGGCCAAGGCCCTGCGCGACGGCGGGCTCAAGGTGGCCGACGTGGCCGAGGTCACCGGCCACCCCGAGATGCTCGACGGCCGGGTCAAGACCCTGCACCCCCGCATCCACGGCGGCATCCTGGCCCGCCGCGACGACCCCAGCCACCGCGCCCAACTGGCCGAGCACCACATAGCCACCATAGACCTGGTCTGCGTCAACCTCTACGCTTTCGAGGCCACGGTGGCCAAGCCCGGGTGCACCCTGGCCGAGGCCATCGAAAACATTGACATCGGCGGCCCCTGCCTGATCCGGGCCTCGGCCAAGAACCACAACGACGTGACCATCGTCACCGACCCGGTGGACTACGCCTTGATTTTACAGGAAATGCGCGACAACGGCGGCCAGGTCACCCTGGCCACCCGGCGCCGCCTGGCGGCCAAGGCCTTTCGCCAGACCAACCGCTACGACGGGGCCATCGCCGACTACCTGGAGGGGCAGGTCTAGCGTCACGCACGCCAGGGAGGGGGGCCATGCCGCTACGCATCCTGATCGCCGAGGACGAGTCGGTAAGCCGCCAGGTGCTGATGAAGCACCTGGCCCCCCTGGGGCAGGTGGACCTGGCCCTGGACGGCCACCAGGCCGTGGAGGCGGTCTTCGCCTCCCTGCGGGCTGGCCAGGGCTATGATCTGATCTGCCTGGATATCCTCATGCCCAACCTGGACGGCCGCGCGGCGCTCACGGCCATCCGCGGCCTGGAGGAGCAAAACGGCCTGCCCCTGGGCCATGGCGCCAAGATCATCATGACCACGGCCCTGCGCGACGCCGGCAGCATCCTGGGCTCCTTTGGCCAGGCTTGCGACGCCTACCTGGCCAAGCCGGTGACCAGGGAGGGCCTGTTCAGGCAGCTCAAGGCCCTGGGGTTGGTGGCGGAGTAGTAGTAATCACCCCTTTTGTATCCTACTGGAGAGGCCCATGAAGGTCCTGGTCATCGGCAGCGGCGGCCGCGAGCACGCCCTGGTCTGGAAGCTGGCCCAAAGCCCCCTGGTGGAGGAGCTCTACGCCGCGCCCGGCAATCCCGGCATGGCCGGCGAGGCCGTGTGCGTGGCCATTGACCCCACCGATACCCAGGCGCTTTTGGCCCTGGCCCTGGAAAAGGGCATAGACCTGGCCATCGTGGGGCCGGAGCTGCCCCTGACCCTGGGCCTGGCCGATGTCTTCGAGCAGAAGGGCATCCTGGTGGCCGGCCCCAGCCAGTATGCCGCCCAGTTGGAGGGCTCCAAGGCCTTTGCCAAGAAGCTGATGGCCAAGTACGGGGTGCCCACGGCGGCCTACCGCGAGTTCGACGACCCGGCGGCGGCCAAGGAGTACGTGCGCTCGGCCGGCCGGCGCCTGGTGGTCAAGGCCGACGGGCTCTGCGGCGGCAAGGGCGTCTTGTTGTGCAAGGACCCCGCCGAGGCCGAGGCGGCCTGCGTGCAGGTCATGGAGGCCCTGGAGTTCGGCCAGGCCGGCTGCAAGGTGGTGGTGGAGGAGTGGCTGGAGGGCGAGGAGGCCAGCTTCCTGGTCTTCACCGACGGCCACACCATCGTGCCCATGCCCACCAGCCAGGACCACAAGGCCATCGGCGAGGGTGACACCGGCCCCAACACCGGCGGCATGGGGGCCTATTCCCCGGCCCCGGTGGTGACGCCCGAGATGGCCGAGCGGGTGATGAAGCAGGTCATCCACCCCATGATTGACGGCATGCGCTTGGACGGCACCCCCTACAAGGGCATCCTCTACGCCGGCCTGATGATTGACGCCCACGGCGACTTCAAGGTGCTGGAGTTCAACGCCCGCTTCGGCGACCCCGAGTGCCAGCCCCTACTGATGCGCCTGGAGAGCGACCTGGCCGACATCCTCCATAAGCTGGCCCAGGGCAAATTGCACGAGGCCCAGGTGGAGTGGTCCCCCAAGCCCACGGTCTGCGTGGTGCTGGCCAGCGGCGGCTACCCGGGCCACTACGACAAGGGCAAGGAGATCAAGGGCCTGGAGAGCGCGGCCACGTGCAGCGGCGTGGTGGTCTTCCACGCCGGCACGGCGCTGAAGGAGGGCAGGCTGGTCACCAACGGGGGCCGGGTCTTGGGCGTCACCGCCATCGGCGACACCATCAAGGACGCCATCGAGAAGGCCTACGAGGCCTGCGACCAGATCTCCTGGCAGGGCATGTACTATCGCCGCGACATCGGCCACCGCGCCCTGGCCCGCCTCAAGGCCGACCCCCGCCCCCGGGTGGGGGTGGTCATGGGCTCGGCCTCGGACTGGGAGGTGATGAAGGGCGCTGTGGAGGCCCTGAAGGCCCTGGGCATCCCCTGCGAGGCCCGGGTGCTCAGCGCCCACCGCACCCCAGAGCAGGCCGGCGAGTACGCCCGCACCGCCAAGGAGCGCGGCCTCAAGGTCATCATCGCCGGGGCCGGCTGGGCCGCCCACCTGGCCGGGGCCATGGCCGCCCATACCACCCTGCCCATCCTGGGGGTGCCCATCGCCTCCTCGCCCCTTAACGGCATGGACGCCCTCCTGGCCACGGTGCAGATGCCCCCGGGCATACCCGTGGGGACGCTCGCCATCGGCGCCGGCGGGGCCAAGAATGCCGGGCTCCTGGCCGCTCAGATTTTAGCGCTGGGTGACACCGCCCTGGCCGCGCGCCTGGTGGAGCAGCGCCAGAAGATGGCCCAGCAGGTGCTGGCCGGCCCGGTGCCCGGGCTGGCATAAACGGGTCGGGTCAGGCCCTGGCCTGGGCCGGCGCCAGCGGCTCCCGTTGTAAGGTCGCGGAAGGGTAAGGGAAGCGTAGGGCGGGTTAGCGTGGCCGAACAGGCCAAACGCCTTGAAAATGCCGGATTATCAGGCTGGGGGGCCAAATGGCGGGGGGAGCGGGTGGCAAGGCTGCGGGCGCCTTTGTCTTGCTGGCGGCCTTGGTCCTCTGGGCCACGGCGGCGGCCGCCGATGTGAATGAGAAGCTTATTTACGCGGCTTACCAGGGCAAGTTGCCCTTGGTGCAAGCCCTGGTGGCCCAGGGCGCCGACGTCAACGCCAAGTCAGGCCGCTCAGAGATTACTCCTTTGATCGCGGCCAGCCATGAAGGCCACTCGGAGGTGGTGGCGTTTCTGCTGGAAAGCGGCGCAAAGGTCAATGCCCGGGATTTTGGAGGCCGCACGGCCCTGATCTGGGCCTGCGGCAAGGGCCATATGGCCGTGGTCAAGCTCCTGATAGCCCAGGGCGCCAACGTCAATGCCGTGGCCCATAATGGCGACACGCCTCTGAAGGCCATAGATAGGGACCGTAAGGACCTAGCGAAGTTGCTCAAAAAAGCCGGGGCCAAGCGGACGGTGGTCTCTGGCCCGGCCGAGAACGAAAAACTGCATAGGGCGGCGACGCGCGGCAACACTGGGAAAGTAGAAAAACTCGTTAGCCAGGGGGCCGATGTACACTCCACGGATGACTACGGCCGTACCGCCCTGATGAAGGCCGCCGCGACGGGCAAGGTGGCGGTGGTTGAGTATTTGCTGGCCCAGGGAGCCAACATCAATGCCCGCGATCACTTTGGCGAAACCGCCTTGTTCAAGGCCGCCCACAAACGCCGCCTGGAAGTGGTGAAGTTGCTGGTGGCCAAGGGCGCCAATACCAAAACGGGGCATATCAACGGTATAAGCCCCTTTTCCGCCGCCTGCGCGACGGGCGATTTGGAGGTGGCGCGCTTCCTGCTGGACCAGGGCGGCAATGTCAACGAGAAGGACAAGTCCGGGCATACCCTGGTGATGGGGCCGGCGTTCTACGGCCACCTGGAGATGGCCAAGTTCCTGGTGGCCCGGGGCGCTGACGTGCATTTGCGCGATGGCAAGGGCGGCACCACCCTTATGTGGGCGGCCCGCATGGGCAAGAAGCCCTTGGTCGAGTTTTTCCTGGCCAAGGGGGTGGATATCAACGCCGCCGATGAAAAGGGCAAAACCGCCCTGGCCTGGGCCGTGGAAGAGAATCACCCCGAGGTAGCGGACCTGCTGCGCCAGGCCGGCGCAAAATAGCCGCTTCACTCCTGGCGCAGGAGGCAATGGCCACCCCCCCCACCATCACCCTCGACCCCGCCAACCCCGGCCAGGCCCTGCTGGCCCGGGCCGCTGGCGTGCTGGCCGAGGGCGGCCTGGTCATCTACCCCACGGAGACGCTATACGGCATCGCCGCCGATTATCGTAACGACGGCGCATTGGCCCGCCTGGTGGTCCTCAAGGGCCGCGACGGGGCCAAACCCTTCCCCCTGATCCTGGCCAGCCCTGACGAGGTGGACTCCCTGGCTTTAGCCATACCCCCCCAGGCTCGCGAACTCATGGCCCGCTTTTGGCCCGGCCCCCTGACCCTGGTGCTGGCCGCCCGGCCGGGGCTCTCTCCCCGCCTGCTCTCCCCTGAAGGCGGGGTGGGCCTGCGGGTGTCGTCCCACCCGGTGGCCGCCGGCCTGGCCGCTGGCCTGGGGCGGGCCATCACCGCCACCAGCGCCAACCTGGCCGGCCAGCCGCCCGCCAGCCGCGTGGAGGACCTGGCCCCGGCGCTGCTGGCCGGCGTGGACCTGGTGCTGGACGCCGGCCCCACCCCCGGCGGCCCACCCAGCACCGTCTTGGACGCCCGCGCCTGGCCGCCCAAGGTGCTGCGCCAGGGGGCCATAACCATCCAGGCCCTGGGCCTGGCCGGACCCCGCCGGCCTGAATGCTGAATCAAGATTCATATCAATTGTTTACGTTTTTGCTTCCTTGCAGCAATAACAAATAGTTGACCGCATAGGCCGGCAAGGATATGCTCATTCGTCAATCCCATCTCCAGACGCGACCACAGCGCAATGCGGAAGGTGCAGCATGAAAAATTCCTCGGACGTAGTCATCGTTTCCATGGCCCGCAGCCCCATCGGCGACTTCGGCGGCAGCATGATGAGCCTGCGCGCCTATCAACTGGCCGCCCAGGTCATCCAGGGCGTGCTGGCCAAGGTGCCGGGCCTGGACCCCGCCCTCTTGGAGGACGTCATCCTGGGCGACTGCTGCCAGGCCCCCGACGAGGCCAACACCGCCCGCACGGCGGCCCTGGCCGCCGGCATCCCCCAGGAGGTGCCGGCCGTCACTATCCAGCGCCAGTGCTCCAGCGCCATGCAGGCCATGGCCCAGGCCGCCATGGCCATCCAGTCCGGCAACGCCGACATCATCCTGGCCGGCGGCGTGGAGTCCATGTCCAACGCCCCCTACACCCTCCCCCAGGCCCGCTGGGGCGCCCGCCTGCAACACGGCCAGATGATGGACTCCATGTGGGCGCTCTTGCACTCCGGCTCCACCCTGCTGGACCCGCCGGGCTACATCATGGGCCAGACCGCCGAGAACCTGGCCCGCAAGTACGGCATCAGCCGCGAGGAGCAGGACACCATCGCCCTGCGCTCGCACCACAACGCCGAGGCCGCCATCAAGGCCGGTAAGTTCGCCGCCGAGATCATCCCCATCACGGTCAAGTCCCGCAAGGGCGAGAAGATCGTGGACACCGACGAGCACGTGCGCCTGGGCCTGACCATGGCCGACCTTACCAAGCTCAAGCCCGTCTTCGCCAAGGACGGCACCGTCACCGCCGGCAACGCTAGCGGCCTCAACGACGGCGCCGCCATCACCATCCTGGCCTCCCGCGCCAAGGCCTTGGAATTGGGGCTGACCCCCCTGGCCAAGATCGTGGGCTTCGCCGCCGCTGGCTGCGACCCCAAGATCATGGGCTGGGGTCCCGTGCCCGCCACCCAGAAGCTCCTCAAGAAGACCGGCGTGGCGCTGAAGGACATCGAGCTAATCGAGGCCAACGAGGCCTTCGCCGCCCAGTACCTGGCCTGCGAAAAGGGCCTGGAGCTGAACCGTGACATCGTCAACGTCAACGGCTCCGGCATCGGCCTGGGCCACCCCACCGGCTGCACCGGCGCCCGCCTGGTCATCACCCTCTTGGGCGAGATGAAGCGCCGGGGCAACACCCTGGGCCTGGCCACCCTGTGCGTGGGCGGCGGCATGGGTATGTCCATGCTGGTGGAGAACGAGTAGGAAGCTGGGGGCGCTGGGTTCTTGACGGCGGACAGGCAGTATTACGTCTACCTGATGACCAACAAGAACCATAGCGTCCTCTATACCGGTGTAACCAACGACCTGGCCCGGCGGGTCTACGAACATAAGCACAAGCTGGTCCCCGGCTTCACCGCCCGCTATGGCCTGGACCGCCTGGTCTACTTTGAGGTGAGCGAGGATGTCCAGGCGGCCTTGGCCCGCGAAAAGCAGATCAAGGCGGGCTCGCGGCAGAAAAAAATAGACATGGTACACCGAGCCAATCGGCAATGGCGTGATTTGTCGGAAGATTGGTGAGGGCTATCTACAAGAAAGAGCTGTCATTGCGAGCGCAGCGAAGCAATCTTCCGTTTCGCTCTTAGCTGGATGAAGCTGTCGGAAAGAACGAAGCGGAAGATTGCCACGGCGCTGCGCGCCTCGCAATGACACTTTTCCCGGTAGGGGCAGGGCAAATACCTGCCCCCTGGCGAGGTGAATGCGGATAGCGAGGGCTATCTACAAGAAAGAGCTGTCATTGCGAGCGCAGCGAAGCAATCTTCCGTTTCGCTCTTAGCTGGATGAAGCTGTCGGAAAGAACGAAGCGGAAGATTGCCACGGCGCTGCGTGCCTCGCAATGACACTTTTCCCGGTAGGGGCAGGGCAAATACCTGCCCCCTGGCGAGGTGAATGCGGATAGCGAGGGCTATCTACAAGAAAGAGCTGTCATTGCGAGCGCAGCGAAGCAATCTTCCGTTTCGCTCTTGGCTGGATGAAGCTGTCGGAAAGAACGAAGCGGAAGATTGCCACGGCGCTGCGCGCCTCGCAATGACATCTATCTCTTGATTGTCTCGCTCCCCAGGCCACCTAGGCCTGGGGAGCTTGCCCAGACGCAGGGCAGAACCAAGGAGGCAGCCCATGGCCCAGACGCCCCAGGGGTTCGAGGTATTCGAGGCCGAGGTCATCAGCGCCAAGGGTCCCTGCTCCGCCGGCCACCAGGTGGGCGACAAGTTCAACTTGAGCTGCTGGGACCCCGGCGGGCTCTGCGGCTTCTTCTACCACGACATCTTTGCCAGCCTTAGCCTCATGCAGTTCGGTGGCCAGTACCCCTGGGCCGACAAGGACCGCCTGGAGGTGGTCTGCGTGGACCCCGGCGTGCGGCTCAAGCTGGAGATACGGCGGGTCAGGGCTGAATAGCGGATGGCGATTGTGCCGTCCAGGGCGTTGCGCGGCAGGCGATAATCTGGGTAGAGTGTCATTGCGAGGGGCATCCCTGGGGGGATGCGACGCGGCAATCCACTAAATTTATTTGCCTTTGGCGGGGCAGCCCAGTGATACACAAAAAAGAAAAGTAGGGTGGATTGCTTCGCTGGCGCTCGCAATGACCGCTTTTTCTGGATTTGCCATGCCAGCACAACCGCTGCTGGCGCACGGTTCATGGACACCGCTTGATCCCAGGCTCAACCTCTTCCTGAAGGAGCTTTTCTCATGCAGTACGACCTGACCGACGAGCAGCGCATGTTGCAGGAGACGGTGCGCAAGATCGCCCAGGAGCAGCTTTTGCCCGGGGCGGCCGCCCGCGACGCCAAAAACGAGTTCGCCTGGGACACCGTGGAGATCTTCCGCGAGAACGGGCTCTTTGCCTGCGACTTCAAGGAGGAGTACGGCGGCGCCGAGATGGGCGTCTTGGCCTTCTGCCTGGCCGTGGAGGAGGTGGCCAAGGTCTGCGGCTCCTCGGCGGTGATCCTGTTGGTGCATGAACTGGGCTCCATGCCCATGATGCTGGCCGCCAGCCCTGAGCAGAAGAAGAAGTGGTTCCCGGGCCTGGCATCCGGCGAGCACCTGGTGGCCTTTGGCCTCACCGAGCCCGGCGCCGGCTCCGACGCCGGGGGCCTGCGCACCAAGGCCGTGAAAAAGGGTGACAAGTACATCATCAACGGCACCAAGCAGTTCATCAGCCACGCCGACGTGGCCCAGTATGTCTGCGTGGCGGCCCAGACCGACCCCGGCAAGCCGGCCCACAAGGGGGGGCTATCCATCATCGTGGTGGAGAAGGGCGCGCCGGGTTTCAGCATCGGCAAGCACGAGGACAAGATGGGCATCCGGGGCTCCACCACCTGCGAGCTTATCTTCGAGGACTGCGAGGTGCCGGCGGCCAACCTCTTGGCCAACGAGGGCGATGGCTTCCATATCCTCATGAAGACCCTGGACTTCACCCGCCCCTGCGTGGCGGCCCAGGCCTTGGGCATCGCCCAGGGCGCCCTGGACTACGCCGTGGCCTACGCCAAGGAGCGCCAGCAGTTCGGCAAGCCCATCATCAGCTTCCAGGGCCTCAACTGGATGCTGGCCGACATGGACACCCAGGTGGAGGCCGCCCGCCAGATGGTCTACAAGGCCTGCGCCATGTTCCAGGAGGTGCCCAAGGACCTCTCGCGGGTGCCCAAGGAGGCCATCCGCCTCTCGGCCA
This sequence comes from Desulfarculus sp., assembly GCA_016218705.1. Classification (GTDB taxonomy): domain Bacteria; phylum Desulfobacterota; class Desulfarculia; order Desulfarculales; family Desulfarculaceae; genus JACRDC01. Next base: position 11,740 of record JACRDC010000059.1, on the reverse strand, counting down.
TGAGCAAGCTTTTCGCCGCCGAGACGGCCATGAAAGTGACCACCGACGCCGTGCAGGTGTTGGGCGGCTACGGCTACGTCAAGGAGTACCCCGTGGAGCGCATGATGCGCGACGCCAAGATCACCCAGATCTACGAGGGCACCAGCCAGGTGCAGAAGATGGTCATCGCGGCGGGGCTATAGGCCGCGAGCCGCGGCGGGCGATAACGGGTCGGGCGGTGCCGCCGAGTGGGCGGGCCTTGCCGGCTCCCGTTGAAGGGCTGGCAGCTAGGTAAACAAAGACGGGCGGGGGAAACCTCTGCCCGTCTTTTTGTGCCCGTGGGCGCGGCGGTGCCGCCGCGCCACCCCTTGGACAAGCGGCGCTGGCCGTGTTAACGTGAAATAACGCAAAGGGGCCGCCCGCCCGGCGGCGTCTTCGAGCCATCTCCCCGCTTGCGAGGTGCCTGGACATGGTGGAAGTATCCGACGATCCCGTGCGGCTGGAGGGCGACGCCGCCCTGCGCGAGAAGGTGGGGCGGCTGACCAAGGAGCTGGACCGCCTGGAGAACCGCAACCAGAAGGTCTGCGCCGCCTTCCGGGGGGCGCTAACCGCCGTGGCGGGCCTGGGGGCCGGACCCCACGCCAAGGCGGTGGAGAAGGCCCTCAAGGAGATGAAGAAGGTGGCGGCGGCCAAGAGCGTGGACCCTTTAGCCCTGGACGCGGCGGTGGACCACCTCAAGACTTCCCTCATGACCGCCCCCGAGGCTGCTGACCAATCGGTCAGTGTGCGTGAGGAGGGGGAGCGTCCGGCGGCGGTGGCCCCGGGCGAGGCCGCCAGCCTGCCTGACTCGGGGGCCACCGCCGCCGGGCACGTGGCCCTGGCCCTACTGGAGGGCCTGCGCCTGGGTCAGCCCGAGTTCGACGCCCACCTGGAAAAGGCCATCGTGCAGATCAACGCCTTCATCCAGGCCGGGCAGGTGCGGCCGGCCATGGCCCTGTTGGTGGACCTCTTGGCCCACTACCGCCAGGTGCACACCCAGGAGCGCCTGGCCGCCGAGACGGCCCTCAAGGAGGTGCTGAAGGAGGTCTTCAACACCGAGAATGAACTGGCCAATCTGTTCCAGCAGACCCAGACCCATATCTCCCAGGCCGGGCAGGCCTACGAGGAGAAGATGACCTCCCAGATGGGGCGCCTGGTGCAGGAGGTGGTGGAGGCCAAGGACCTCCACACCCTCAAGTCTTCGGCCCTGGAGCACATTCGGGCCATGCGCGACCACATCCGCGCCCAGCGCGCCCAGGAGAAGGAGATGCTGTCCCGCACCCAGGGCGAGCTGGACCGGGCGCGCCAGACCCTCACCACCACCCGCCAGCGCATGGAGCAGGTGGAGCAGATGAGCCAGCGCTTGAGCCAGGAGGCCCTGACCGACCCCCTGACCAAGTCCTGGAACAAGCGGGCGCTTACCGCCCGGTTGGCCAGCCTTGTGGAGGCGGGGGCGGGCGGCACCCATGCCCTGATAGTGTTCGACATAGACAAGTTCAAGGCCATCAACGACAATTTTGGCCACCAGGCCGGCGACCGCGCCCTGCTGGCCATCGCCCAGCAGGCGGCGGCCTCCCTGCGCCAGCACGATGTGCTCTTTCGCTACGCCGGCGACGAGTTCGTGATATTGCTGGAGAACACCCCCCTGGCCGACGCCGTGGCCGTGGCCGAGCGGGTGCGCCAGGCCGCCCTGAACATCCGCTTCACCTATCGCGGTTCCCAGGATCTGCGCATCACCGTCTCCCTGGGGGTGGCCCAGACCCGGCCTGGCGACACGCCGGAGAGCCTCTTCGAGCGGGCCGACAAGGCCCTGTACGCAGCCAAGAACCAGGGCCGCAACCGCGTGGCCCAGGGCTGATTCCCGCCCCAAGCCAACTGACCCACTGGTCAAGATAAATTAAAGCCTCCCGGCCTTGCAGGGAGGCTTTAATTTAGACATATCGTATTAATATCAGCTAATTAGCTGTATAAAGCAAAAAATAGTAATAATAACAGTCAAGTCCAAAAAAGGCCGGCCGAGACCTAACGGGCTAGGGCCATAGGGGTGTCATGGAGCCTTTGGCGCCTGATAAATGACCGACAGGTCAATATTATGAGCCACCCGTATACCCCCGCCCTGGGCACCGGGCAGAAGCAAAAACCAAGCGGTTCTTTTTGGTGCCCCGCCTCGCCGCCCGGCCATACCGCGCCCCGCCGGTGCGGGGGCACCACCGAGGCGGCCAAGTCTCGGGGGCTAGGGCCGGCCTGGTGGCTAACCTGGCTAGTGGCCGGCCATTTATGCCTCACGTGGGCACCGGGCAGAAGCAAAAACCAAGCGGTTCTTTTTTGTGCCCCGCCTCGCCGCCCGGCCATACCGCGCCCCGCCGGTGCGGGGGCACCACCGAGGCGGCCAAGTCTTGGGGGCCAGGGCCGGCCTGGTGGCTAACTTGGCTAGGGCCAGCCTTAAAAAACCATCCGCCATCCGGCGATTAAGAATGGCCGGGCTAGAGGCGGGGCACGGGGTCTGGTTGGAAGAGGAAGATCGGGCGTTGCTGGCCCCAGCAGGTTTTAGGGACAACCTGAAACGGGAGCCGGCAGAGTTGGCTATTGCCAGGGAGCCGCCCAACCCGTTAACGCCCAGCCCGAGGCACCGGGCCGGGAGCCGGCTGGGCTGGCCATCATGGCAACCTACCCGACCCGTTAACGCCCAGCGGCGGGCACGCTGCCTGGCCCCAGCAGGTTGTGGGGACAACCTGGAACGGGAGCCGGCAGTCTTGGCTATTGCCAGGGCGCCGCCCGACCCGTTATACCAATTTAATGAAAATCAAACAGTATTAGGTTGTTGCCCCTTGATCCGGGCATCCTCTGGCCGGCGAGCTTTGGTTTTCTGGCCGCCCAAGCCCCGTGTCCCGCTCTTAGCCCGGCCATTCCTAGGGCACCGGCAGGGGGCTGCTATGATCCAACCCGGCAAGGAATACGGGATACCTGCGGCCCCTGCCCACGCCAGGGCGGAGAGTCCCCCCCGCGCCGGCACCCGCATCGGCAAAGCCAGTATGGCCGGGCGGCTCTAGCGGGACACAAAAAGAAACCGCTTAGGCTTTCTTGGGCCGCCTATACCGTTAAGGGCTGTACCCAGAGGAAACCTGACGAGAAAACCATACGTCTGATCTGAAATGCGTATAAACGCCCACCCAGGCACTGGGTTAGCCCTTGATGACGGCCAGGGGGCGGGTGCGGGCCACCAGGGTGGCCAGTCCGGCGCCGTGCATGACGCCCACCACCTGGGTAACGTCCTTGTAGGCCTCGGGCATCTCCTCGGCCAGGGTGGCGCGGCTCCTGGCCCGCACCAGAATGTGCTGGGCCAGAAGCTCCTGCTCCAGGCGGCGGCCCTGGCCCAGCTTCTTGGCCTGGCTGCGGCTCATGGCCCGGCCAGCGCCATGGGCCGAGGAGGCGAAGGTCTGTTCCTCGGCCAGGGCCGTGCCCTTTAGCACGTAGGAGGCCCGGCCCATGTCGCCGGGCACCAGCACCGGCTGCCCCACGGCCTGGTAACGGCCCGGCAGTTCGGGATGGCCGGGGCCCAAGGCCCGGGTGGCGCCCTTGCGGTGCACCCACACCTGGCGGGTCCGGCCGTCAACCTGGTGGGTCTCCAGCTTGGCCACGTTGTGGGCCACGTCGTAGACCAGGCCCAGGCCCAGGGCGGCTGGACCCAATCCCAGGGATTGACTGGCGATGTCTCGCAGGCGCATGGAAAGCATCTGGCGGTTGTTGAAGGCGAAGTTGGCCGCCGCCGCCATGGCCCCCAGGTAGGCCCGGCCGTTTTCGCTGCCCGGCCGGGTGGCCACCAACTGGCGGTCGCGGGGGTGGATGGCCTCGGGGTCGCGGCCCAGGATGCGCAGGTAGTCGTCGCAGACCTGGTGCCCCAGCCCCCGGGAGCCGGAGTGGATCCAGGCCACCAACTGCCCCTCCTGGAGGCCAAAGGCTTCCGCCGCCGGCTGGTCGTAGACCTGGGCCACCTCGCCCAGCTCCAGGAAATGATTACCCGCCCCCAGGCTGCCCGCCTGGCCGCGTCCCCGCTGCATGGCCCGCTGGCTCACCGCCTCGGGGTCGGCGCCGGTCAGCGCCCCGCCGGCCTCGCAGAACTCCAGGTCGGCTGGGGTGCCCCAGCCCTGGCCCACGGCCCAGGCCGCGCCCAATTCCATGACCTTGCGCAACTCGGCGTCGCCCAGGCGCTGCGGTCCACCCTCGCCTACCCCCGCCGGCACCCCGGCGGCCAGGGCGTCTATCAGGCGGGTCAGGCGCGGGCCGGCCAGGCCGGCGGCATCGAGCTTGCTGCGCAGGAGGCGCACCCCGCAGTTGATGTCATAGCCCACGCCCCCGGGGCTGACCACGCCCTCGCCGGGGTCAAAGGCCGCCACCCCCCCGATGGGGAAGCCGTAGCCCTGGTGGGCGTCGGGCATGGCCAGGGCCTGGCCCACGATGCCCGGCAGGCAGGCCACGCCATAGAGCTGGTCCAGGGTGCCGTCCTTGGCCAGGCGCGCCAGCAGGTCGGCGTCGGCCAGCACCAGGCCGTCGGTGAGCATTTCGCCGTGACGGGGCAAAAGCCAGCGATAGGCGTCCACCTGCTTTAGCATTTCGATATTTATGGCCATCTACACGTCCATTATCACCTGGGCCCGCCAGCCCCGGCCCCGGGGCTGCACGCTGGCCTGGTGGTAGGTCACGGCCTTTACCGGCTCGCCGGCCATGTGCCCTGGCCCCCGGGGGACCACCCCCAGGCGCCCGGCCAGACGCACCGGCGTCAGCTCCGTTATCTCCAGGGCCACGCTGATGAGCCCCTCGCCGTCCAGGCAATAGACCACCTCGTTGAGTAGCTCCACCAGCAATTCGGCGTGGTCCTGGCCCTCCAAGTCCACGGGCAGCCAGGCGATATCCCCCTGGCGCGGCCCGGCGGCCATCAAGAGGGAAAGGGCCTCCACCGCCGTGGCCATGAGCTCGGGCAGGCTGTCGGCCTCCACCCACAGACCCAGGTCGGCGGTGTGGGTCAAGGTGCCGTGGCGGGAGCCCAATTGTCTTCCCCGTGCTGAGCCATTAGCTTATTATAGTATATGTTGCGCCCGGGGGGCGGCGGCCCGTTGGCCGCGCGGACCCGCGTGGGGCCGAGAGGTCAAGCCTTTTGGGGGAGAATAAGCAATGCGCATGAAATCATTATCCATGTTAGTGGTGATGCTGCTGGTGCTTGGCGCTGGCGCGGCCCTGGCCGGCCAGGAAGCCCAGGCCCCCGGGCCGGGCATGCTGCCGGCGGGCAAGTGGCAGGTGGGGCTGGCCAGTACCTGGCAGATCAGCGAGCGCTTCCAGGACACCATCGAAACCAGTCACGAGAGCGATGGCAGCAGCGGCAGCGGGGACAGCCGCAACCTAAAGATACGCGACGACCGTCTGCACCTGGCCAGCGTCTCCTACGGCCTGCACCGCCGCCTGACCCTGACCGCACGGGCCGGCCTGGCCGAGGGCGGCAAGATCGCCGAGACCCTGTCCAACGGCCAGTGGGAGGCCAAGCTGAAGCCGGTCTTTGTCTGGGGCCTGGGGGCGCGCGGTCTGTTGTGGGAGCACCAGAACGGCCTGGGCCTCACGGCCGGGCTCTCCTACCTGCGCTACGACGACCGGGGCATTGACTATTGGCACGCCACCGACGGCTGGACCACCGACCAGTCACACTACGGCGTGGACGCCAAGGTGGACTACTGGCGGGTGGAGGCCAACGCCCTGGCCCACTGGCGCCTGGGCCGCTTTTTGCCCTTCCTGGGCCTGGGCTACGCCTATTCCGAGATCAAGGACACGGACACCTGGTCCCGCCCCGACGGCACCTGGTCGCGCTATGAATTCGAGTCCAAGAACCGGGACCGCTGGGGACTCTTGGGCGGCCTGCAGGCCGAGCTGTGCCAAGGCCTGAGCCTGGGGCTCAACTTCGCCTACTTCGTCCGCGAGGAGCTGGGCCTGTCCCTCACCTGGGACTTCTAGCGGCGTGCCCGCCGCTGGGCATATACGGGCGGCGTGCCCGCCGCTGGGCGTAAACGGGCGGCGTGCCCGCCGCTGGGCAGATACGGGTCGGGCGGGGCCGTGGCACGGGCCAGGGCTGGCGGCTCCCGCCGCGAGGTTATAGGAAATAAGATAGAATGTAGGGCGGGTTAGCCATGCGTAACCCGCCGGACCGCTGGGAGGCCTGGACAATTCATTGTCCAGGCCGCGTAGCGACAAGCGGTTGGCGGCATGGGTTGATGAGCAGCCTGCTATCGGTCGCGCGGTGGGTTGGGAAAGGGCCGCTTGTGCCTGCGGCACCCGGACAACAACTCGTTGTTGTCCGGGCCACCCGCGGCTTGCGGGGGGTGGCACAGTCTCCACCCCCCGCTCCCCTTTGATGTCAGGGAATGGCCTTGGCCACGGAGGGACCAAAGAAGGATTTCTTGACGCTTTCCCGCGAGATGTTCACGGCTTCGAATACCCTGGCCGTGACCTCGGGGAACTGGGGCGGGTTGTCCCAATTGCCGGGGATGGCCAGTATGCTGGTATAGAAGTAACTCCAAAGAAGTTTGTTGGTCTTGGCCTCGATCATCTTGCCGCCGAACATGCAGATGGCCTTGGGCGGACCCAGGGGAACAAAGCCGTAATAGGGCCTGGTTGTTCCCATGGCTGGCAGGGACAGGATTATGAGCTTATCCACGCCGGCCTCCTGGATGTAGGGGCGGTAGTCCTTGGTTTCACAACTGCCGTCCAAGGGCGCCTCGAATTCGGACAAGGAATTGACGTCCAGGGGAAGGCTCACCCGTTGGACATTCATTCCTTTGCTGACCAGTCCCTCGATGAAGTCAGTGCAGAACTTTTCGTGGTCATCCACCCGCAATTTGGTCAGATGGCTTTCAAGACTATTGTTCGCCAACTCGTTTATGGCAAGGTCCAAAAGGCGTTGATCGCCGGTGCGCATAGCCCGGGGCGCCGCCGGGTTCATTACCAGCACCCCGATCTTGGCCTGCCTGTCCTGCCAGAAATTATCCTGCAAGGGCCTGGGGCCCATGCTCACACAGCCGGAAATAATAGCTACAAACAGCAGCAGGGCTATCAAACCAAAGTTTCGCGACTTCATCGCCCGTCCCCTCCACGTAAGCTAAAGGTTATTATGCCTAGTTATGTCATGCTGCCATGGCGAAATATTCTGCAATGGCATAATCCCTAGACAACAATACTTGCTGGGGGCAGAGCGGGAGGGGGCATGTAAAGCGCAGGCGGTTACGCTTCGCGCCGGGCTGCAACAGCGATGGCTCGCGCCCAGTGCTCGACGCGTAATGCCTGAGACGTGCTGCTAGGTTTATGGGTAGTCTTGCAGATGATCCCCCACCCCAAGGCGATTCACCATAACATAAGATGAATGCGCCGGGCAATCACTTTGCAATTCAACCGGCGGGACGATAATACCAATATGCAATCAAAGCCATCCATGGCTCTTTGATTTGCCCTCGAGCGGGCAAAAGCGCGATTTTTCCCGGCCTCCCGGGCGCTTACGCGCCCGGCGGGCCGTCCATGGCCCGCATACCAAGTTGCGATCAAGCTATTCGTTTGATCGCAACTTGGTATAAGCGGGTCCAAGCGAGAGTATATAAGCACTGTGTTTATCAAGAAAAAAGCCCCTTGCACTATGGCAAGGGGCTGCGTTGTCGCGGCGTCTTCGCGCTTTTACCGCCAGGTGATGGACGGCTCCTTGCGCAGGGGCAGGCGCTGGTAGCGCACCTTGGGGTAGCCCACCATCATGGCCCCGAAGCTGGTGTGCCCGGCGGGCAGGTCGAGGGCCTTCTGCATGGGCGGGAAGAACATGGCCGCGGCGTTGAAGAAGCCGGCCCAGCAGGCGCCCAGGCCTAGGGCCGGGGCCATCAACTCCAGGTAGGTCAGCGCGATGGTGCAGGCCGCCGGCGCCGTGCGGTCGGCCTGGGGGGCGTGGGCCATGATGACGTGGGGGGCCCCGCGCAGTATGCCGTCGAAACCGGCCTGCCAGCGGGCGATGACCCGCTCCATGTGCATCAGGGCGGCGGCCTGGGGCTGCTCCTTGAGCATCCAGTGCATCCACTGGATGACGATCTCGCTCAGGGACTTGAGCTGCTCGCGCCCGCTGAGCACCAGCCAGTGCACCGGCTGCCAGTTGTGCCCCGAGGGGGCGTAGCGGGCCACCTCGATGAGCCGCTTGAGGGTGTCCTGCTCCACGGGCTCTTTCTTGTAGGCGCGTATGGAGCGGCGCGAGCGCAAGAACTGCTCGGCCTGCTCCGGCCCCAGGCGCCAGTCCTCGCGGATGGCCGGCATCTGCTCCAGGGGCATGGCCCTCAGCGACAGGGCGCCGTGGGGGCAGACCGCCGCGCAGTGGCCGCAGGCGATGCACAGCTCGGCGGCGTCGGCCGTGGGCCGGGGGGGCGCCTTGGGGTCGGGCATCTCGATGATGGCCAGGGGGCAGTCGGCCACGCACAGGCCGTCGCGCTGGCACTTGTCGGCGTCAATGACGAAGATGCTCATGGGCTTACCCTTTCTTGTCTGGCGCGGGCGTTTCGGCCAGAATGATATCACCATACTCGGGATAATGCTCCACCAGGCACTCGGGGCAGACGCCGTGGCTGAAGCTGGCCTGGGAGTGGGCGGCGATGTATTTCTCCAAGGCCTGCCAATAGCCCTGGTCATCGCGGATCTTCTTGCAGTGGGAGCAGATGGGCAACAGCCCGCTCAGGGCCTTGACCTCGGCCAGGGCCTGGCGCAGGTCCTGGTTGGCCTGGCTGAGCTCCTGGGTGCGTTGGGCCACCTGGGCCTCCAGGGTGGCCAGGTGGCGTTCCTCGGTGGCCTGGCGCTCCTGAAACATGGCGGCCTGCTCCTCCACCAGGCGGCGAATGGTGCGGTGGATGAACAAAAGCGACAGGCCGAAGCCCAGCAGGAAGATGGACTTGAAGACCTGGCCGGTGATGTCGGCGGAGACCACCTGGCGGACCAAGTCCGGGTTCATGTGGGGATAGCGCAGGAAATATGCCAGATTGAAGCAAAAGAGGGTCAGGGCGATGGCATAGACCAGCAAGCCCTTGTCCAGGCGCAGGCCCACGAATAGCAGAATAACTGGGTAGATCAATATGATGGCCGAGGTGGCCACGGCCAGGGGCTCGCCGTACACCGAGATGAGGTAGTTGAAGAGGGTGACCAGCAGGATGTCCATGGAGGTGGGCAGGTAGCGCAGCCAAGCGGGCAGGGGGGAGCGCCGCAGGCGGCGTCCCAGCAGGTAGTTGTAGGCCGCGGCGATGACCAGGAAGGCCAGGGAGGTGTAGGCCACCGGGCGGTAGCGGTCAACGGCCAGCATGAAGCAGGCCATGAGCAGGGCCAGGAGCAGGAAGATCCAACGCGCTCGGTAGCGCACCGCCTCGCCGCGCAGGGCCTCCTCGGCGTAAAGCGCCAGGAAGGTCTGCCCACCGGCCTCGTCGCCGCTGGTCATGGGGACCCTCTATCTGCCTGGGGTTTGGCGGCCCAGGCTCGCGCGCCCCCCAGCCCGGACAGGCGGGGTTGGCTGGGGCCGCAACGGGCCGCTGGGGTTATGAACCCCTGATGATACTTGGTGATTTTGTTGCGGCCCGGCCAGAAAAGCAAGCAAAAAAATTCAATTATTGGGCCTGGCCCGGCTTTGGGGCAAAGGGTTCGTCGTCACGCGGTGTTATACCAAGTTGCGATCAAACGAATAGTTTGATCGCAACTTGGTATGCGGGCCATGGACGGCCCGCCGGGCGCGTAAGCACCCGGGAGGCCGGGCAAAATCACGCTTTTGCCCGCTCGAGGGCAAATCAAAGAGCCATGGATGGCTTTGATTGCATGTTGGTATTAGGCGTGCTCGGCCTTGAGGTCGCGGGTCATGAGTTCGTGCAGGGCCTGGCGGGGGTGCTGGCCCTGGTAGATGACCTGGTGCACGGCCTGGATGATGGGCATCTCCACCTGGGCCTGGCTGGCCAGGCTGAGCACGGTGCGGGTGTTGCGCACGCCCTCGGCCACGTTGGCCATGGAGCCGGTGATCTGGGCGATGGTCTCGCCCTGGGCCAGGCGCACACCCACGCCGTAGTTGCGCGATTGGGGGCTGGTGCAGGTGAGCACCAGATCGCCCAGGCCGGCCAGGCCCGAGAGGGTGGCCAGTTGGCCGCCCCGGGCCATGGCCAGGCGGGTCATCTCGGCCAGGCCCCGGGTGATGAGGGCGGCCAGGGTGTTGTGCCCCAGCTTGAGCCCGGCCACCATGCCGGCGGCGATGGCCAGGGGGTTCTTCACCGCCCCGCCCAGCTCCACGCCCGTGAGGTCCGGGCTGGTGTAGACCCTGAAGACATCGGTGGCAAAGGCCAGTTGCACGCCCTGGGCCGCCTCGGCCGCCCGGCTGGCCACGGTGACGGCGGTGGGCACGCCCCGGGCCACCTCCTTGGCGAAGCTGGGGCCGGAGAGACAGCACAGCCGCCGGTGGAAGGACTTGTCCAGCACCTCCTCGGCCACCTCGCACATGGTGTAGCTGGTGTCCTGCTCTATGCCCTTGGCGCAGGAGACCACCAGGGCCTGGCTGGGCAGATGGGGCGCGGCCTGGCTCAGCACGGCGCGAAAGACGTGGCTGGGCATCACCAGCACCACCAGGCCGGCGCCCACGAGGGCCTGCTCCAGGCTGGCGTGGGCCGTCAGGGCGGGGTTGAGGGGCACCCCAGGCATGAAGACCGTGTTTTCGTGACCTTGGTTGATGGCCTGGGCCACGGCGGGCTCATAGGCCCACAGGCGCACCTCATGCCCGGCGCCAGCCAGATGGTGGGCCAGGGCGGTGCCCCAGGAGCCGGCGCCGATGACGCAGGCGACTATGCGGTTGGCGGTGCTGGCCATGTCCGTCTGTCCTGTTGCAGGCTTGCGCTAGCCTAGCAGGCGCCAAGGCGGGAAGCAACTCCCCAGACACCCGCCAGGGTTAAGTGTCCCTCTCCTCCTCCAACCCCCAGGCCCGCTGAATCCGCGCGAACAGCTCCTTGACCAGGGCCACGTCCAGGTCCAGGGACTTCATAAGGCCGCGCATGTCCTTGGCCTCGGCGATGGCCAGGCATTCCACCCGCAAGGGCAGGATATGGTTTCCCAGGCGCCACACGGGGAACAGACGGCAATGGGCCGGGCGCTGCTCGGCGGTCAGCTGGCAGCCCTGGCCGCCCAAAAAGAAGCAGCGGCCATCGGCCCGCACGGCCAGGCGCCAGTGACTGTCCCCGGGGGGGAAGGCCCGGGCCAGTCCCGCCGGGCTGCGCGGGAAAAGCTTGGCCAGCATGTCCAGTAATTCCGAGCTGTTGGGTGATTGCTCCCGCCAGCGGGCATGGCCATGGGCCTGGTCCAGGCGCGCCACGTCCTCTTGGCTCAGGGGGAAGACCAGGCCCTCTTCCCCGGGGGCCAGGGTGCAGCAGCGCCGGCAGCGGGCGCAGACCCCGGCGGGCGGGCCAGCCGGGGGGGTGGGCGGCTGAAAGGCGGTCACGGGCGACTCCTTGACTGGCCATCATGGTAGGGCCGGGCGGGGCCGTTGTCCAGCCTGCTCTGGCCCGTCTGTAGCTGACACATAAACTGTCCGGACTTGTAGCACATGAATTGTCCGGTTTGAGTTGGGGTCCATGGAGGTGCCCCGATGAGGCGGACAGAGCTGTTGCAGGAGGTTCGGAAGATGCGGTTTTTAGAGGCGCATTTTGGT
>JACRDC010000058.1 GCA_016218705.1 Desulfarculus sp. | reverse complement strand
CCCATCAAGGCTAGAAGCCAACACCGTAACAAAGCCAAGGCCGCATATAACCAACACCTCGTCTACACGGCCTCGGCAATAAACCAAGGGGACATTTTCCCGTTGCACTTAAGGGGACACATTGACTTGGCTTAAACAGCCGTGGCGCCGGCTGCCCTGCTCCCCCAAGCGGCCGGAGGGGTTTAGGCCGCCGCCGCCCAAGCCGATTGCCAGGGAGCATGGCCTGAGGCTATTATGATGTGGGTTGCTGGCTCATTACCATGGTAGCATGCGTCACGCCCTGGCGCCGGTTGCCACCTTGGCCCAACACCTTACGCCGCTTTGGGAGTGCCTGGATCATGAAGACCCGTCTGACAACCCTGCTGGCCCTGCTTTTGTGCCTGGCGGCGGCCGTGGCGGCCTCGGCCTCCCAGGGGACGCCCGCCGAGGCTGGCCAACCCAGCGGCCATCTGGTGACCTACCAGGGCAACAAGATAGAGGTGCTGCGCTTCAAGAACCTGCTGCCCAATTATATCTTCCGCTACCAGGGCGTGATCCAGGCCATGCCCATGGACCAGATCAAGAGCCTGGCCATCAAGGGCGGGGCGGTCATCATGGAGCGGCGCGACGGCACCACGCTCAAGGTAACGGGCAACCTGGTGATCTCCAGCACGCCCACCCTGGAGTTCGTCTTCAAGGACACTCTGTCAGGCAAGGAAGCCGAGGGCCAACTGGACCCCATCCTGATAAACTTGGTGATGTTCAATTAGCCCGCCGCCGATTGGTGTCAGCCAAAAATCAAAGGCCTTGCAGTGCCCTCAGGGCCGCCACCAACTGGGGGGCGGGTTCCGGCGGATCGGCGGGCAGAAAGGACGCGGTCTGGTCGGTGGCCAGCTTGGGCAGGCGAGGCGCCAGGATGCGCAAACCGGCCTGACAGCCCAGTTGACGGCAGACCTCCTCGCCCGCGGCCTTGGCCGCGGCGTACTCCAGCAAGTCCCCAGGGGGCTCCTCCACGAACACGCTGGAGGGATAAAGCACCCGCAACACCGTTTGTGCATCCCCGCGCAGAGACGCCAAGGCAGCCAGGAACCCGCCCAGGTAGTAGGCGCAAAAATGTCGAAACAGGGCCAGGGAGAACTCTCCCCTCTGGCCGGCGGCTATGAAGGGAGTGGCGAAATAGGCCAGGCTATTGGGCCGCCAGCCGTTCAGCCCCGAGGCCTGGGCGCTGGTGGGATGCAAGACATCCCAGGCCAGGCAGCGGGCCTGGCCGCCGGCGCGGTTTATTTCCGCGGCCACGGCCTGGGCCTCCTCCGCCCCCTGGTGATAGGTCAGGGCCACCTCGCCGCCGCCGGCCGCCACCAGCTTGGCCAACACCTCGCCCAGGCCACGCGAACCGCCGATCACCAGGCACCTGAGCCCTTGGAACTCGCCAGGCTCCACCAACCGGCCGACCTGGTCCAGGCTGGCCTGCCGGCGGGGCTCGGGCCGCAGGAAGGCCTTGATGGTGCCTTGCAGACCGGCGGCCCGCACCTCGATCAGCAGCAGGGAGAAAAGTGGCTCATGCCTGGTCACCTGGTAGGACAGCAGGGCTTGGGCGGCTGGGCCGGGCTGGCTGGCCAGTTCCAGGCCGCCATAAACCGAGTGCAGCCCAGGGCACTGCATGCCCACCAGGCGCGAGGTGGCCAACAGCGCCGCTATCTGGTCGGGCGGCAGGCGGGTGGCCAGGCAGGGGAAAAGGTCTTGGCACAGCCCCGGGTCCAGGGCCAGGTCCAGCTCGCCCTGATCGCCGGCGGCCTGGCCGGCGTCTAGTTCCCGGCAGGGGCGCGCTTTTAGCCAGGTCGGCAGCGGCCCCGCGCCCTGGCCTGACCGGGCGGCCAACTCGGCGCGCAGCCAGGCCAGCTTGACGCCCCCGGCCTCCAGCTCCATCTCCACGGCCTCCGGCCCCGCCCGCAACACCTGAATGCCCACCTCTCGCCCCAGCAGCAAGGGACGGCGGAACTCCACGCGCAGGCCCCGCAACTCCACGGGGTGGTCCGCTTGGGCCAGGCCCTGGTCAAGGGCCCACAGGACCAGGTGCATGCCATGCACCACCTGCTGGCCGAACATGAGGCGGCGCGCGCGCATGGCGTCCATGTGCAGGGGGTTGCGGTCGCCGGAAAGCCGGGCAAAGGCCTCCTGGTCCGCCGGCCCAAAGGTGCGCGCGGAACTGATGGCCCCTGCCTGGCCGCCGGCGTTCTCAGGCATGGCCGCCTCCCACGGCCTGGGCGGCCTGGGGCAGGGCTTTGAAGGGCGGTATGTCCTTGGTATCCAGCCGTGGCAGCTCCAGGGGCGGATGCTGGCCCCAGCGCAACAGCGAGCGCTGGGTATTGAAGGCCAGAGCGTAACCGCCTTGGTCCAGCAGGCGCAGGCTGTCCTGGTTATAGGTGGATGGGTGACCAAAGGGATAGCTGAAGGGCACCGAGGCCTGCCCAGTCAGTTGCCTGACCATGGCCACGCCCGGGGCCAACTCGGCCCACTGGGCCTGGGCGTCCAGGCGCGACAGCACCACATGGCTTTGGGTATGACCGCCGAAGGTCTGCCCGTCCGCGGCCATCTCCCCTATCTGTTCGGCCGACAAATAAAGCCCGCGGGCGAACTCTTGCTGATCGCCCAGGTGCTTTGCGAACAGGCCGTCCAGCAGTTGCCCGGTCAGGGCCAGGTCAAGCTGGTAGTTGAGCAGGCGCTTGATCCGGCCGCTTTGTTCCTGATCGTAGCGGTAAAGACCTTCCGGGGTCCGTGCCTCGGGCCAGGTCACCCCCCGCCGCTCCAGGTAGGCGATAACCGCTTCCCCAAAGGCGGCGTCGCCCAGGTGGGCCAGCAGGAAGTGGGTCTTGTGCACGTTCAGCAGGCGAGGGCGCGGCCCCAGGGTGGCGCCAGACAGGAAAAAAACCCCCTTCAGTCCGCGCTGGCGCATCAGGGGCCAGGCCTGCCGATAGTGATCGGCAAAGCCGTCGTCAAAGGTCAGCAGGGCCGTGGGTCCCTCCAGGCCGCCGTCATGGAGGGCCGCCAAAAAGGCCGGGTAATCCAGCACCCTGAAGTTGGCCACGAGCCAGTCCAACTGCGCGGCGAAGTCCGCCGGGTCCAGGGCCTTGATCCCGGGAAAGGGCGTGGCGGCGCTGTGGCGCACGTAGTGATACATCACCACCAGGCAGCTAGCGGATGGGGCCGGCGCTGCGGACTTCATGGTGCCACCTCGGTTGCGGGCTGGTCCCTGCTTCATTTTAGTTTGGGCGGTCCTGGTCACCCTGGCCCCGGGTGAGGTAGAGCCCGGGCGAATCAAGTATCCCCCTGGCCAGGCCTTGGTCCCTGGGTACCCACAGCGCCGCCGGCAAGGGTTCCTGGCGGTAGTCCAGGGGCTGGAACAGGCTGGGCAACATGGCCGGCAGGCGGTCTTCCCGCAGGAAGCCGGCCCGCTCCAGCGCCGGGGTCAGGTCCTGGCTGGCGCAGTGGAAATCCACGAAGGCCGCCCCCATTTCCCCGGCCCTGGCCAGCAGGTCTTGCAGCAGCACGTCCTGGGCTTCCTCCAGGCAGGCCAGCTCCAACAGGCGCAGGATTTTCTCGGTGCGTCCGGCCATCTCCTGCACGCGGTAGACCATCAGACCCAGCACGCGCCCGTCTGCTGGCCGCAGGGCCAGACGCACGGTGTAGCGAAAAACCGGGTGCCGCACATAGCGCCAGGCGATGAAATCCTCGTCCAGCCAGGTGCCCAGCCCCCCGGGGGCCAGGGTCTGTTCCCAGGCCTCCCGCCAGGGCCGCGGCCCCAGGCTGGCCCAGTCCCTCACCTCCAAGCCCAGGGCCGGCCGCAAGGCCGCGCGCCCAGCCGCCAGGGCCAGGTCTTGGCCCACCTGGGGGGGGTAGGGCTGGGGCGAGCCGGCCAGCAGGCCTTGCAGGGCGCTGGCCCGCCCCAGGCGCAGCCAGCGGGGCAGGGCCGGCAGCATGTCGAAGCCCATGGCCCCGAAGACCCGCTGGGCCTGCTGATTGTAGCCCAGGCAGCCCAGCATGCCGCCGCATTCTTCCTGGGCCTTGCGCAAAAGGGCCACCCCGGCGCCGGTGGCCTGGGTCTGTTTGGTCACGAACCACAGGCTGGTCCAACGGCAAGGGAGGCGGCGGCCTTGCAGGTTGAAATCGCCGGGGATAAGGCCCAGGTGGCCCACCAATTCCCCGCCCCGGCGGGCCAGGAGGGCCGACAGGCCCTGGGGCCGGCCCGGGTCCCGGAACTGCCAGGCATAAAGCCGGGCATCGCGGGCCATGACATGGCCTGGCCGCCAGTGCCGGCCGATCAGCTCCTGTACCTGGGGGATGTCCCCGGGGGAGCACCAGGCCAGGCTGATGTGGTCCTCTGGAGCCATGGCGCTCGCCTCTTGTCCGGCGGCCTCAGGCCGGAGGCGCCGCTGGCGCGGTTGGGGCCAGGAACTGCTCGATGGCCTCCAGGGTCTGCAACTTGAGGATGTTCTCGGCGCTGATGCGCAGGCCGAAGCGGTCCTCCAGGGCCAGCATGAGCTGTATATGGCCCAGGGAATCCCAGTTGAGCAGGTTGTTGATCTTGGCGGTGTCTGGTATCTGGTCGGCCGGCAGGCGAAAGACCTGGGCCATGACCTGCTTGATGTCATCGCGCATGTATTGCCAAACCATCACAGGGTGAATGATGAGCGCGGCGTCCGCGCCCGTCGGGTCTAGGAACCTGTTGGAGTAATACTCACACAGGCCCCTAGGGCGGGCCAGGACGGCCCGCCCGAAATCCCGCCAAATTCCTATTTGGTGGGATTTCGCAAGCTTGCCAAAATCCACTTTTGGCAAGCGCCAAGAGGAGAATGCCATGGATCCACCCCATGCAAGCTCTGCTTACCTGGGGACCCCGGGGATGGCTTTCTCCGGCACACCTCCTAGGGCGCCTGCTCGACGGCGATCCAGGCCGGCGGTTGCAGGCCCCCCGTGGCCAGGTCCAGGGTCCACCTGCCATCCTGGCCGGGCAGGGGGCTGAAGCCCAGGCGCGGGTACAACTCCGCCACCTGCGCGTTCTTGGCGCTGGGCAGGTATTGGCCCACCAGGCTTGTGGCCCCCAGGCCGCGCAGGTACCGGCCCACCAGGGCCAGGAAGAAGTCCTCGGCCCCACGGCCGATCACCCGGCAGGAGAGCAGGAAGGTATCCATGAGCCAGGTGGCGGGCCGGTCCTGCTCCTGGGCGGCGATAATCACCCCCACCAGGCCGTGGCCGCCGAACTTGTCGTCCAGCTCCAGAACAAAGACGCGATGCCGCTCCGACTGGCCCATGTCCAGCACCTGGGCCTCGCTGTAGCGCCTGGTGGTCAGGTTGAACTGGTTGGTTTTCTGGGTGAGCTGGGCCACCCTGGCCAGGCTGGGTCCGTCCAGCAGCCTGACCCGGCCGCGCATCTCCAGGGAGGCCAGGAATTGGTCCAGGTCGGTGGCCCCGTCGCGCAGTTCCTCGGTCAGCCCCCGGATGCGGTACTGCTCGCCCTTGGCCAGGTCCTCGCTGGTCAGGCTCAGGCGATTGAAATGGTCCAGGGCCACCTCCCACAAAAAGGTCTTGAGCAGGGCGGGGTCGTCGGGGAACTCGGGCACCGCCACCATGGGCAGCTCCTGGCGGATCAGTGCCCGCTCGGCGGGGTTGTCGTCCAGGAAGACCAGGCTGTCCAGGCCGAGATTGAGGCGGCGGGCGATCTCGCGCATATTGGCGGCCTTGTCGCTCCAGTTGATCATCTTCACGGCAAAGTGGTCGGACTTCAAAGCCATCTGGTGATTTTGCCTGAAGATCTCCTCCACGTCCTGGGGGTTGTTCTTGGAGTTGACGGCCAGGATCACCCCGGAACGGCACAGGTGCGCCAGCCCCTGCTGGAACTCCTTGTAGGCCAGGCCCATCTCCTCCTCGCCCAGCTTGACCCCCAGGGGGCCTTCCTCGCCCAGCACCCCGCCCCAGAGGGTGTTGTCCAGGTCCAGCACCAATACCTTGCGGGTGCCGCCCCACAGGGGATAGATGCTGGCCGCGAGCCAGCGGGCCAGGGCCTGGTCGCCGGCCCGGGAGAAGCGTATGCGGCCTATGATCCAAAGGCGCTCGTCAAACAGGCTGGCCGCGCCTTGCCAGCGCAAGAGGCCCTCCATGTCCAGCAGGCGCAGGCGGGGGTCGGCCTGGGCCTGGGCGGCCAGGGCCGCGTTATAGGCGGCCACCAGGGGGGCCAAGCCGTGAGGCGTGTTGAACTCCAGCCCGGGCAGGGTCTCCTGGGGCGGCAGGAAAAAGGTACTGAGCAGCAGGGTGGCCCGGGGCAGGCGCTGTTGGGCCATGGCCGCCAGGGCCAGGGTCTCGGCGGCCAGGCGGCTGCCTACCTGGGCGGGGTCATCTCCAGCCAGGATGGCCTCCCTGGCTGGCCCCAGGAAGGGGTGCGGGTCCAACAAAAGCAGCACCAGGCCGGGCGCCATGGCATACAGAGCGGACTGGGGGTCAAGAATCTCCTGGTGATACTGGTTGTAGCCGCCCAGATGCATCTGGGCCAGATAGCCGCGGCCTTCCAGTTGGCGGCCCAGTTCCCGGGCCAGGAAATCCAACGTGAAGTTGCCCAGCAAGGCCAACTTGTGGTGATGGTCAGCCAATGGCCCGCTCCCCAGACCGGCGTAAGACTACATCGAATGCGAATACCTTAACTTGGCCATGGCCGATATTCAACAAGACGAGGTCAAAACAATGGGCACAGCCGAGGACAAGTCATTGTAATCATTGGCGCGCCTGGAGGGACTCGAACCCGCGACCTACGGCTTAGAAGGCCGTTGCTCTATCCAACTGAGCTACAGGCGCCCGTGGCTATTCTAGCGCCGCCCGCGCGGATGTAAAGCGCGCTGTCTGGCGGCGTGGCCGGGGCCAACGCCCAATGTTGTTGCCTTGGCCGGGGGGCGTGGTATAGAAATCCCGTGACGGCGCGCCCTTTCGGCCAATGGCGGCAAAAAGGGCGTCCGGTCCGCGAGGGGCAGCCCATGGCGCGCGCTACTTCCAACCCCGACAACCGCCTTTTTATTGACCTGAAGGCCCTGGAGCACAACCTGGCGGTGCTGCGCGGCCTGCTGCCAGCCGGCTGCCGGGTGGCCGGAGTGGTCAAGGCCGACGCCTACGGACATGGGCTGTTGCCCGTGGCCCGGCGGCTGAAGGCGGCGGGGGCCGAGGCCCTGGCCGTGGCCGTGGCCGCCGAGGGGGCGGCCCTGCGCCACGCCGGGGTGGCCGGCCCCATCTGGCTGCTCTTGGGCGTGCGCCCGCCCCAGGCCCGCCAGGCGGCCCTGTTGGACCTGACCCCAATCTGCGCCGACCTGGAGGCCTTCCGCGCCCTGCACGCCGCCGGCCAGGCCCTGGGCCGTCCGGTAAGCTGCCAGCTCAAGGTGGACACCGGCATGAGCCGCCTGGGGGTGCCCCACGGCCAGGCCCTGGAGTTCCTGGAGCAACTCAAGGCCCTGGACGGCATCCGGCTCACCGGCCTGGCCAGCCATCTGGCCACCGCCGGCGACCCAGCCTCTGGCCAGGCCGTGGAGCAGGCCGGGCGCTTCGCCGGTCTCTTGGCCGCCGCCCGCCAGGCCGGTTGGCCGCTGGCCGACTCCAGCCTCTCGGGCAGCGGCGGGGTCATGGTGCCGCCGCCGGCCAGCCCCGGGCCGCCGGCCTTCGCGCGCCTGGGCATAGGCCTTTACGGCTGCCTGCCCGACCCGGCCTGCGCCGGCCTGGCCGACCTGCGGCCGGTGATGAGCTTCAGCACCCGCCTGTTGGCCGTGCGCCCGGCCCCAGCCGGCAGCCTGGTCTCCTATGGGGCCACCTGGCGGGCCGAGCAAGACACCTGGCTGGGCGTGCTGCCCGTGGGCTACAGCGACGGCTACCCCCGGGCGCTCTCCAACCGGGCCAACGTGCTGGTGAGTGGCCATTTGGCGCCGGTGCGCGGCCGGGTCTGCATGAACCTGACCATGGTGGACCTGGGGCACCTGCCGGCCCTGCCGGTCATGGGCCAGGAGGTGATGCTCCTGGGCCGCCAGGCCGGCGGCCAGATCAGCGCCGATCAACTGGGCGACTGGGCCGGCACCATCTCCTACGAGATAACCTGCGGCCTGGGGGCCGCCAACCGCCGCCGGACCTTGGCTTGACCCCACGGCCAGGGCGTTGTAATTTTTAGAGCTTGCTGGCGCCCACCCCCGCCGTGTCTGGCGGGCGGCGTCCAGAGGGGAGCATACGCATGGAAACCCCGGACCCCAAGAACCCGGTGCCCTCGGAAAAGCCCACCCTGTGCTCGGTCTGCGCCTGGCGGGTGGACTGCAAGAAAAAATTCTCCTTCCAGCAGGGGGGCGCGGCCAAGTGCCCGGACTTCACCCGCGACGCCGCCCTGCCCGCCCAGAAATAACAACACCGCATGAAAGACAAGCTGACTAAACATCTGGCCGTGGCCCTGGACAGGGCCATGGGCCAGGGCGCCCTGCCCCAGGTGGCCGCGCCGGCCATCACCCTGGAGCGCCCCCGCCAGCCCGAGCACGGCGAGCTGGCCACCAACCTGGCCCTGCAACTGGCCAAACCTTGCCGCATGAATCCCCGGGCCGTGGCCCAGGTCATAGTTGAGCAACTGGGCGACGCCGGCGGCATCCTGCACCGGGCCGAGATCGCCGGTCCGGGGTTCATCAATTTTCATATCCAGCCCGCGGCCTGGCTGGCGGTGCTGCCCCTGATCCTGGCGCAAGGCCCGGACTATGGCCGCGCCACCCTGGGCGCCGGACGCAAGGCCCTGGTGGAGTTCGTCTCGGCCAACCCCACCGGCCCCTTGCACGTGGGCCACGGCCGGGGCGCCGCCCTGGGCGACGTGCTGGCCCGCCTGCTCAGGTTCGTGGGCTACGATGCCCACAGCGAGTACTACATCAACGACGCCGGCAACCAGATGGCCACCCTGGGCCGCTCGCTATTGGTGCGGGCGCGGCAGATCAAGGGCTCGGGCGAGGAGTTCCCCGACAACCACTACCGTGGCGAGTACATGCGCGGCCTGGCGAGAGAATTCCTGGACCTGCCCCAGCACACCGGCGTGCTGGACATGCCCCCGGAGCAGGCGGTGGAAATGGCCTCGGCCTGGGCCGGCGGCAAGATACTGGACGGCATCCGTGACGACCTGAGCGCCTTTGGCGTGGGCATAGACACCTGGTACAGCGAGCGCTCCCTGGTGGACAAGGGCGCCGTGCGGGCCGCCTTCGATGAGCTGAGGGAGCGCGGCCTGCTTTACGAGGCCGAGGGCGCCCTGTGGTTCAGGGCCACGGCCTATGGCGACGAAAAGGACCGCGTGGTCAAGCGCGGCAACGGCGAGCTGACCTATTTCGCCAGCGACATCGCCTACCACCTGGACAAGTTCCGGCGCGGCTACGGCCTGCTGGTGGACGTGTGGGGCGCCGACCACCATGGCTACGTTCCCCGGCTCAAGGCGGCCATGGCCGGCCTGGACCATGCGCCCGACGATCTGTCCGTGGTGCTGGTGCAGATGGTCAACCTGCTCAGGGGCGGCGTGCCAGTGGCCATGTCCACCCGGGCCGGCGAGTTCGTCACCCTCAAGGAAGTGGTGGACGAGGTGGGCGCCGACAGCGCCCGCTTCATCTTCCTCACCCGGCGCTCCGAGGCCCAGTTGGACTTCGACCTGGAGGTGGCCAAGCAGAAGTCCATGGACAACCCGGTCTTCTACGTGCAGTACGCCCACACCAGGGTGAGAAGCGTGCTCAAGAAGGCCGCCGAGGCACGCGTGCCCCTGCCCGACCCCCAGGCCGCCGACTTGGCCCCCCTGGCCCTGGCCGAGGAGGTGGCCCTGGCCCGGCTCTTGGGCGACTATCCCGAGATGGTCCTGGGCGCGGCGGTGAACCTGGAGCCCCACTGCGTGACCTATTACCTGCACGAGCTGGCCGGAGCCTTCCATTCCTACTACAACGCCCATCACATCCTCTTCGAGGACCCGCCGCTCACGGCGGCCCGCCTGGTGCTGGCCATGGCCGTGGGCGCCGTGCTAAAGGGCGGCCTGGCGCTCTTGGGCGTCTCGGCCCCGGAGGCCATGTAGTAGTGGCCTGGCAGGCCCCCAAGGAGCGCCGGCCCATGCGGCTGGGGCACCTGGTCTGGGGGCTGTTGTGCCTGTTCCTCATGGCCTGGGGCTTCGTGTTGGGCCTGTGGGTGGGCCAGGGCTCCCTGGCCACGCCCGAGCAGGTGGCCGGCCTGCGCCAATGGGCCAGCTTCCTGCCCGGCCTGGGCCAGCCCTCTCCCGAGGTCGCCGAGGCCCCGGCCGACAAGCAAGCCCCGCCACCATCGCCGCCCCAGCTCTCCTTCTACACCAACCTGGAGAAGGGCGAGGCCCCGCCGCCGGCCCAGGTGGCGGTCAAGCCCGCCGATCCCCCGGCCAAGCCACCCGAGCCCCCAGCCAAGCCACCCGAGCCCCCGGCCAAACCGCCGGTATACGGCGAGATACGCCCCTTCGCCCCCTCTGGCGCGCCGCCGGCCACCCCCCCGGCCAAGCCGCCGGCCCCGGCTCCCGCGGCGGTAAAGCCTCCCGTGGCCGCGCCGCCGCCCAAGCCGGCAACGCCGCCGGCCCAGGCCGCCCCAGGGGGGCAGCCGCGCCAGGGACGCTTCACGGTGCAGGTGGCCTCCTTCAAGGATGAGGACCAGGCCCGCGAGCTGCTGGCCCAACTGCGCGGCGGCGGCCACCCGGCCTACATGGTGCCCGTGCGCCTGGAGGGCGTGGGCGTGCGCTACCGGGTGCGCGTGGGACCCTTCTACGACCTGGACGTGGCCCAGGGCGCGGCGGGACGCATCCGGCTGCAACTGACCCTGGCCGCCTACGTGACCCGAGAAGACTGATAACGCCAGCCTCGCGGCGATGCCACGGCCAAGGCCCCGCGGGCCTGCCAGGCCAGGCGGGGCCGGCGAAGGCCAACATACTTGCGCTACAACCGGGCATGGACCCCCAGGCCATGGGGCGCTACAATACCCTCACCCCCCATCCCCCCAAGGAGGAGCCATGATCCGCCGTGCCCGCCAACAAGACGTGCGCTTCATCCACGGCCTGTTGGCCAAGTACGGCGGCGAGGGCCTGCTTTTGGCCCGGCCCCTCACCGAGATATACGAGTCTCTGCGCGACTTCGTGGTGGCCGAGGACGACCAGGGCACCCTGGTGGGGGTCTGCGCCCTGCACCTGTGCTGGGAAGACCTGTGCGAGATCAGAAGCCTGGCGGTGCTGCCCGAGTTCCGCGGCCAGGGTTGGGGCATCAAGCTCACCGAGGCCTGCCTGTCCGAGGCGGTGACGCTGGGCTTCAACAAGGTCTTCGCCCTGACCTATAGGCCCGAGTTCTTCGCCCGCCTGGGCTTCCGGGAGGTGGGCAAGCAGATGCTGCCCAACAAGATATGGGCCGACTGCGTCAAATGCGTCAAGTTCCCCGACTGCGACGAAACCGCCATGCTTCTGGAGCTGTAGAGCCATGGACCCGCGCGAGCAATTGGACCAGGCCCAATCCCTGCTGGCCCGGGCCGGGGTGGATGAGTGGGAGGCCCTGGCGGTCAGCAGCCAGAGCCTGAGCATAGGGGTGCGCGGCCAAGAGGTGGACAAGTTCAGCCAGGCCCACAGCCAGGGCCTGGCCCTGCGCATCCTGCGCGGGAGGCGCCTGGGCTTCAGCTTCGTGCTGGGCGGAGGACCGGATGGCTTGAAGCGGGCCGTCACCGAGGCCCTGGCCTCCTCCGATGCCTCCGATCCCGAGGAGGCCTTGAGCCTGACCCCGCCGGCGGCCCTGCCACACGAGCCCGAGGTCTTCGACGCCAGCCTGGCGAACGAGCCCCTGGAGGCCAAGGTGGAGCGCGCCCGCCAGGTGGCGGCGGCGGCCCGGAGCGTGGACCCCCGGGTCACCCACGTGCACCCGGCGGAGTACGGCGAGGACAGCACCCAGGTGCTTTTGCGCAATTCCCTGGGTTTGGAGCTTGGCCAGCGCTCCACCCGGGTGGCGGCCATGGCCAACGCCATGGCCAGCCAGGAGGGCCAGCAGGAGGAGGCCTGGGAAAGCGACAGCCGCCGTTTCCTGGGCGATCTGGACGCGCCGGCCGTGGGCCGAGCCGCCGGTGAAAAGGCCGTGGCCCTGCTGGGCGCCGGGCCAGTGCCCGACGGACGCTACGACGTGATCCTGCACAACCAGGTGGCCGCCGATTTCCTGGAGCTTTTGGCCAGCTCGCTCTTGGGCGACAATGTGGTCAAGGGGCGCTCGCTCTTGGCCCGGCGCCTGGGTGAGCAGGTTTGCTCGCCCCTGGTGAGCGTGCTGGACGACGGCCTTTATCCTCGCGGCCTGGGCTCGGCGGCCTTTGACGACGAGGGCACGCCCCAGGCCCGCAAGGCGCTCATCACCGGCGGCGTGCTCCAAGGCTTCGTCTTCGACCGCCTGTGGGGCGCCCGCTTCGGCGCGGCCAGCACCGGCAACGCGGTGCGCGCCTCCCTCAAGGCGCCGCCGGGGGTGGGCTTCAGCAACCTGTACCTGGAGCCCGGCCCCCATGCGCCCCAGGACTTGGCCCGCCAGATGGGGCGGGGGCTCATCATCAGCGAGGTGCTGGGCGGCCACACCGCCGACCCCGTGAGCGGCCAGTTCTCCTTTGGCGCCGCCGGCCACCTGGTGGAGGGCGGCCTGGTGACGCGGGCCGTGAAGGGCATCGCCATGGCCGGCCAGGTGCTGGAGTTATTCGGGGCCATCCAGGCCCTGGGCTCGGACCTGCGCTTCTTCGGCCGGGTGGGCGCGCCCTCGCTGTTGGTGCGGGGGCTGTCCATCAGCGGCTAAGGCCCTGGGCCGGCCTTGCACAATTGTACGCACAACCCTATCCATGACCGCCGGTTTTTAGGGTTGACTGCCCCTGGCCAGCCATGTTATTGGTCGCTAAAGCTAAAATAATACGCCAGCCCAATAGGACTGCCGTTAAGATCGGCTCTGGGGGAGAAACGATCTATCGTGTTGAAAAAGTTTACCATTCTGGTCATCCCCGAGGGTACGCACAGCGTAAAGCGTTTTTCACTGCATGGCGTGGTCCTGCCGGTGCTCCTGGTCACGGTCATCGGCTGCCTGGCCTTGAGCGGCTACTGGTTCTATCAATACCGCTCCATCCAGAGCAATCTGCCCAACCTTCAGGCCATGCAAACCCAGAACCAGCGCCAGGAGGCCCAGATCAACACCTTTGCCCGGGGCCTGGCCAGCCTCAAGGAGCAGGTGACCAAGCTCAAGGCCTTCAACCAGCGCCTGCGCTCCCTGGCCAACCTGGATAAAAAAGGCCAGCCCGAGCCCCTGGCCGGCGTGGGTGGCCCCGAGGGCGCCGTCTCCGGTCCGGGCGTGCGTCTGTCCAGCACCCGGGGCGAGCGCCAGATCAACACCTTGCAGAGGGACATGGCCCAACTGGCCGTGGAGACCGAGGCCGAGCAGGCCCTGCAGGAGGAGCTGGCCAAGTTCCTCAACGAGCGGCGCTCCATCCTGGCCTCCACGCCCTCCCTATGGCCGGTGCGCGGCTGGGTGACCAGCGGCTTCGGCTTCCGCACCTCGCCCTGGACCGGCAAGCGCCACTTCCACTCCGGCCTGGACATTTCCACCCGGGCCGGCACCCCCATCGTGGCCCCGGCCGACGGCATCGTCACCTTCGCCGACTTCGAGGGCGCCTACGGCCGCATGCTGGTCATCAACCATGGCCACGGCCTGGTCACCCGCTACGGCCATCTGCACGCCTTCAAGGTCAAGGTGGGCCAGAAGGTCAAGCGGGGGCAGGTCGTCGCCCAGGTGGGCTCCAGCGGCCGCTCCACCGGCTCCCATCTGCACTACGAGATATTGGTGGCCGGCGTGCCCGCCAACCCCCGCTACTACATCATCCACTAGCGGACCCCTGAGCCGCCCGCCCTCCCGGCGCCCCCATCGCGCCGGGAGTTGTTTTTTTGCGAGGGCATTGCCTGGGGAGCATCCCGCCCCGCCCAGGCCTTCCTGCCAAAAGTGCGCCCATGGGATTGCCGATCGCGGGGCCATATAATATCCTTGTGCCACCTAGCATTGGCGCCCTCGCGGCTGCCTGGGAGAAAATAGCCACCCATGTTCGGCAAACTGCTCAAATCCATCGTGGGCTCCAAGAATGACCGCGAGCTTAACCGCCTGTGGCCGTTGGTGGACAAGATCAACGCCCTGGAGCCGGCCATGGTGCGCCTGCCGGACCAGGGGCTACAGGCCCTCACGCCGGCCTTCAAGGAGCGCCTGGCCGCCGGGGCCTCCCTGGACGACCTCCTGCCCGAAGCCTTCGCCCTGGTGCGCGAGGCCGCCAAGCGCACCATCGGCCAGCGCCATTTCGATGCCCAGCTCATCGGCGGCATGGTGCTGCACGAGGGCAAGATCGCCGAGATGAAGACCGGCGAGGGCAAGACCCTGGCCGCCACCCTGCCGGTGTACCTCAACGCCCTCACCGGCCGGGGGGTGCACGTGGTCACCGTCAACGACTACCTGGCCAGCCGCGACGCCGCCTGGATGGGCGAGATATACAAGTTCCTGGGGCTCTCCGTGGGCTGCATCCTGCACGGCCTGGACGACCCGGAGCGCCAGGAGGCCTACGGCGCCGACGTCACCTACGGCACCAACAACGAGTTCGGCTTCGACTACCTGCGCGACAACATGAAGTTCGATCTGGCCGACATGGTGCAGCGCGACTTCCAATACGCCATCGTGGACGAGGTGGACTCCATCCTCATTGACGAGGCGCGCACCCCGCTGATCATCTCCGGCCCGGCCGAAAAATCCACCCGCCTGTACCAGGACGTGGACCGCGTCGTCCCCCGCCTCAGGCGCGACACCGACTTCACGGTGGACGAAAAGAGCCGCACCAGCAACCTGACCGACGAGGGCGTGGTGCACTGCGAAAAAATACTGGGCGTTGATAATCTCTACGATCCGCGCCACATGGAGGTCCTGCACCACCTCCAGCAGGCCTTGAAGGCCCACAGCCTGTTCAAGCGCGACGTGGACTACATCGTCAAAGACGGCGAGGTCATCATCGTTGACGAGTTCACCGGCCGGCTCATGCCCGGCCGGCGCTACTCCGAGGGCCTGCACCAGGCCCTGGAGGCCAAGGAGAAGCTCAAGGTCAAGAGCGAGAACCAGACGCTGGCCACCATCACCTTCCAGAACTACTTCCGCATGTACGAAAAGCTCTCGGGCATGACCGGCACCGCCGATACCGAGGCCGAGGAGTTCAACAAGATATACAAGCTGGAGGTGATGGTCGTCCCCACCCACCGGCCCATGGTACGCGCCGACCATCCCGACGTGGTCTACCGCAGCGAGCCCGAGAAGTTCAACGCCGCCGTGGAGGAGATAAAGGATCTGCACAAGAAGGGGCAGCCGGTCCTGGTGGGTACCATCAGCATCGAAAAGTCGGAGATGCTCTCCGAAAAGCTCAAGCGCCTGGGCGTGCCCCACACGGTCCTTAACGCCAAGCACCACGCCCGCGAGGCCGAGATCGTGGCCCTGGCCGGGCAAAAGGGCGCCGTGACCATCAGCACCAACATGGCCGGCCGCGGCACCGACATCGTGCTGGGCAAGGGCGTGGCCGAGCTGGGGGGCCTGCACATCCTGGGCACCGAGCGCCACGAGTCGCGGCGCATTGACAACCAGTTGCGCGGCCGCTCCGGCCGCCAGGGCGACCCCGGCTCCAGCCGCTTCTACCTGTCCCTGGAGGACGACCTGTTGCGCCTGTTCGGCTCCGAGCGCATCAGCGGCATCATGGGCAAGCTGGGCATGGAGGAGGGCGAGCCCATCGAGGCCGGCATCATCAGCAAGGCCATCGAGAACGCCCAACGCAAGGTCGAGGGGCGCAACTTCGAGATACGCAAGCAGCTCCTGGAATACGACGACGTGCTCAACAAGCAGCGCGAGGTGATCTACGCCCAGCGGCGCATGGCCTTGAGCGGCGAGGGCGTGCACGAGGCGGTGCTGGAGATGCTGGGCGACATATGCCAGGGCCTGGCTGGCGAGCACGCCCAGGAGGGCCGTCCCCCCGAGGAGTGGGACCGGCCGGCCCTGGAGGCGGCGGTGGCCGGCGTCCTGGGCTTCCGCACCGACCTGGGCGAGCAGGAATCCTGGACCATTGAGGGCCTGGCCGGCCTGATCGAGAGCCAGGCCCGGGCCGTGTACCAGGCCAAGTTCGAGCAGTACGGCCAGGAGACCATGTCCTACCTGGAGCGCATGATCCTCTTGCAGGTGGTGGACAGCCTGTGGAAGGACCATCTGCTCAACATGGACTACCTCAAGGAGGGCATCGGGCTCAGGGGCTACGGCCAGAAGGACCCCCTGCGCGAGTACCAGCGCGAGGGCTACGAGATGTTCATGGGCATGGTGGAGCGGGTCAAGCAGGAGACGGTTTCCATGCTCATGCGCCTGCAACTTCGGCGCGAGGAGGACGTGGAGGCCCTGGCCGCCCAGGATGACGTGCCGCTGACCTACTCTGGGGGTGACGGCTCCGCGCCCGAGCCCAAGAAGCGCAAGAACGCCAAGGTGGGGCGCAACGACCCCTGCCCCTGCGGCAGCGGCAAGAAGTACAAGAAGTGCTGCGGCAAGGGAAAATAGCCCAACCCCTCAGAGCACCGCCCCACCCCCGCGCTCGAGCCATCCCGGGCGCGGGGGTTTTGTTTGGCGCCGGCAGGCGGCCCTGACCATCGGTTATGCATGCGTGGAAGCGGGCTATTGACTCGGGCCTTTCCCCTAGAGAATACTAAGCCAAGCCCAGGCCTGCCCCGGCCGCGTGGCGCCCGTCTCGGGTCCTGAACGCCCGCCGCCCTTGGCGGGTGTTGATATTTTTAGGGCGCGGGCCTGGAGCTAATACTATTTCGACAACCATCATATAGTATTTGGTTGTTGGCTCTTGATCCGGGCATCCTCTGGCTGGCGGGTTTTGATTTTTGGCCGCCCAAGCCCCGTGTCCCGCTCTTAGCCCGGCCATTCTTAGGGCACCGGCAGGGGGCTGCTATGATCCACCCGGGAAGGGATTCGGGGTCCCTGCGGCCCCTGCCCACGCCAAGGCGGAGAGTCCGCCCCGCGCCGGCACCCGCATTCGCAAAGCCCGTATGGCCGGGCGGCTGAGTGGGACACAAAAAGAAACCGCTTAGGTTTTCTTGGGCCGCCGAAACGGTAAGGGTTGTACCCAGAGGAAATATGCCGAAAAACTATGCGTCTGATCTGAAAAGCGCATAAGAGCCATACAAGCGCCGTGCTGTTTTGGGGTGGAGGCAGGCCGCCGCCGGGTGGCCGCCGGAAAGGTGGAAGCAAGCACATGCAAGTTGACATGCACTACGGCGCCACGGCGGTGCTGGCCCGGGCGGCAGGCTTCAACGAGCAGGACGCCCAGGTCATCGGCTATGCCGCCCAATACGTGGACGACGCCCAGGACGGCCGCGACATCCTGGTCAATGGCCAGCCCTTTTCGCCCCTGGCCACGGCCAACAGCCCCGGCGCCTACATACATTCGCGGCGCCGGGAGGTATGGCGCAAGGTCTACCTGCCTTTTCACTTTTTGCCGCCGGGGCCGGTGGAATCCGACGATGACGTCTTCCTCACCCAGCCCCGGGGCTTTTTGGCCGATAAGCTGCTGGAGGAGGTGGCCGCCGAGGGCTGGGACGAGCGCCTTTACCATCTCTGCCGCCTGGGGGTGGCCCTGCACACTGTGGCCGACACCTGGTCCCACCAGGGCTTCTCCGGGCGCTGGCACCGCGAGAACGACGTCAAGAAGCTAGTGCCCCTGGCTGGCGGCGGCGGCCTGGGCAAGGCCATGGAGGACGCCCGGCGGCGCCTGATCGCCCAGGCCAACACCCTGATACCCCTGCCGGTGGTCCACTTCCAGGCCGGCTTCTTCCCCGACTATCCCTTTTTGGAGTGGCGGGCGGTCTTCGCCGATGGCGGCGGGCCGGGCCGGGTGCTGCACCTGGCCAACCAGCAAGAGTATTACAATGCCTGCCGCTTCCTGTACGGCTGGCTCCTGGCCCGCCCCAAGGACCAGCCCGCCGGCGTCACCCCCTGGCGGGACATCGAAACCGGCATCAGGCAATGCCTGGCCAACTCCCAGGAGGGCCGCCGGGAGCGCTGCCAAAAGTGGTGCGATACCTTCGCCGGACTCTTCCCGGCCAGCGGCGGCCTGCCGGCCTACGACAAAGAGCAGTGGGAGGTCGAGGCCCTGGGCGAGCCGCTACGCCAGGACGTGGTGGATAACCTGTTGCAGGACCAGGGCCTCAACCACGACTACCAGGCCCCGCCCGGCTTCGCGCAGACGCGCTGGGCCGCCTTCCACCGCGCCGCCGCGCGCCAGCGGGCCTGGCTGGGCCAGTACGTGAGCGTCTAGGGGACAGCCTCCCCCAGGCCAGAAAGGACGGCGCCATGGCCTCCACCTGCCCGCGCTGTCAGGGCTAGATAATTTCATCAAAATACAAAAGCCGGGCGAGGACAACCCCCGCCCCCACATCAAGAAAAGCCAATTGCGGCAAGGTCTTAGTTTAGCAAGGGGCGGGGGTAGCCTCCGTTCGCTCCTTCTTTTCGTGGTGGCCTCCCCCAACGGGGGCCGCCGGCGCCAGCCAAGGCGAGGGCCTCAACCGACCCGTCCCTGCCCAACCGAGGGCACTCAACCGGCCCATATCTGCCCCGCGGGGGGCACCCCGTGGTTTACAAGTAGCTGACCCTGTGATACAAACGGTGCACTTGGGCCTCAAGGGTCCGGGGATGGGTGTTCACCGCGAGCCTCCGTGGGGGCCTACAGGATAAGTATCGGCGATCATGAATCAAAACACGGCAAGCTTAGAAGAGCGTTACGACGCCTCCCTGGTGGAGGCCCGCTGGCAGGGGCGCTGGCAAGAGGCCGGCCTGTTCAAGGTGGAGATGGACCCCAAGCGGCCCAAGTACTACCTCTTGGAGATGTTCCCCTATCCCTCGGGGCGCATCCACATGGGGCACATGCGGGTGTACTCCATCGGCGACGCGCTGGCGCGCATGAAGCGCATGAAGGGCTTCAACGTGCTGCACCCCATGGGCTGGGACGCCTTTGGCATGCCGGCCGAGAACGCGGCCATCGCCCACAACACCCACCCCGCCAAGTGGACCTACGAGAACATTGACTACATGCGCGGCCAGCTCAAGCGCCTGGGCTTCTCCTATGACTGGGAGCGCGAATTCGCCACTTGCGACGCCAGCTACTACCGCTGGGAGCAACTGGTCTTCACGCGCATGTGGGAAAAGGGCCTGGTGTACCGCAAACAGGCCCTGGTCAACTGGTGCGAGCCCTGCAAGACGGTGCTGGCCAACGAGCAGGTAGAGAATGGGGCCTGCTGGCGCTGCTCCACCCCGGTGCAGCAGAAGCGCCTGCACGGCTATTTCTTCAAGATAACCCAGTACGCCGACGAGCTCTTGGAGTGGCTGGACAAGTTGCCCGGCTGGCCCGAGCGAGTCACGGTGCAGCAGCGCAACTGGATCGGCAAGTCCTTTGGCGCGGAAATCGACTTCCCCCTGTGGGAGCGCGAGGGCCACATCAAGGTCTTCACCACCCGGGCCGACACGCTTTTTGGCGCCACCTTCATGAGCCTGGCCCCGGAGCACCCCCTGGCCCTGGAGCTAAGCGCCGGCACCGGCCAGGAGCAGGCCGTCAAGGAGTTCGTGGACCGGGTGGGGCGGCAAAGCCACGCCGAGCGTGGCGACGAGAAGCAGAAGGAAGGCGTCTTCACCGGGGCCTACTGCCAGAACCCCATGACCGGCCGCAAGATGCCCATCTTCGTGGCCAACTTCGTGCTCATGGAGTATGGCACCGGCGCGGTGATGGCCGTGCCCACCCATGACCAGCGCGACTTCGAGTTCGCGGCGGTCTACGGCCTGGACCTGGTGGAGGTCATCGTGGGGCCGGACGGCGCCAACGGCGTGGAGAACATGACCCAGGCCTTCATCGAGTATGGCCGGCTCATCAACTCCGGGGCCTTCGACGGCCTGAGTTCGCAGGACGCCAAACGGGCCATCGCCCAGGACCTGGAGAAGCGCGGCCTGGGCAAGGAGACGGTGAACTACCGCCTGCGCGACTGGGGTATTTCCCGCCAACGCTACTGGGGCGCGCCCATTCCCATGATCCACTGCGACAAATGCGGCCTGGTGCCGGTGCCCGAGAAGGACCTGCCGGTGGTGCTGCCCCTGGACGCGGTCATCCCGCCCACCGGCGGCTCGCCCCTGCCCGGCATGGTGGATTGGCTGAACGTGGACTGCCCGGCCTGCGGCGCGCCGGCCCGGCGCGAGACCGACACCATGGACACCTTCGTGGAGTCCTCCTGGTACTTCGCCCGCTACGCCTGCCCGGACTATGACCAAGGCCCCCTGGAGCCGGCGCGCACCGACTACTGGATGCCCGTGGACCAGTACGTGGGCGGCATCGAGCACGCGGTGCTGCATCTTCTCTATAGCCGTTTCTACACCAAGGTCCTGCGCGACCTGGGGATGGTCAAGGCCGACGAGCCCTTCCTCAACCTCTTGACCCAGGGCATGGTCATCAAGGACGGGGCCAAGATGAGCAAGAGCAAGGGCAACGTGGTGGACCCCGACGACATGATCGCCCGCTACGGGGCCGACACGGTGCGCACCTTCTCGCTGTTCGCCGCTCCGCCCGAGCGCGACCTGGAGTGGTCCGACCAGGGCGTGGAGGGGGCCAGCCGCTTCTTGCAGCGCCTGTGGCGGGTGGGCCTGGCCGTGGCGGCCCAGGCGGCGGGAGTGCCCGCCTACGGCGGCGGGGCCGGGCTGCCGCCCGAGCTGGCCGAGCTGTACCGCAAGACCCACGAGGCCATCAAGCGTTACAGCGAGGACGTGGACGAGCGCTTCCAGTTCAACACCGCCATCGCCCAGGTCATGGAGCTGGTCAACGCCATCAGCCTGGCCGAGCAGAACGCGGAGCTGGCGGGCCAGCCCCAGCGGGAGGCGGTCCTAAGGGCGGCGGTGGAGACGGCGGTGGTCCTGATAAGCCCCATCGCCCCCCATCTGGCCGACGAGCTTTGGCAGCGCCTGGGGCACCAGGGCCACCTCATTGACCATCCCTGGCCGGTCCACGACCCCGCGGCCCTGCTCAAGCAGGAGAAGACGGTGGTGGTGCAGGTGGGCGGCAAGGTGCGGGCGCGGCTCAACCTGCCCGCCGAGGCCGGCGAGGAGGCCATCAAGGCCGCGGCCCTGGCCGACGACAAGGTCGTCGGCTTCTTGGCCGGCCGCGCGCCCAAGAAGATCATCGTGGTGCAGGGCAAGCTGGTGAACATTGTCCTCTAACCGTGATGGCATAGGGCCGGCCATGTCCAAGGTGTTGCGCGACCTCAAGGCCATCCCCGACAAGATACGCCAGCACTACCTCAAGAAGCGCATCGGCAAGCGCTGGGTGGCCGCCGGCGACGACCTCCTGCTCAAGCGGCACTACGACAACTACGACGACTACGTTGAGCACCAGGCGGCCAAGTTCAAGCTGAAAAACATTTGCCCCCGGGAGATCGAGGACTACGACCAGAAGTACCGGCGCGTGCTGCTGGAGCGGCTCAACGGGTTTGGCGTGGTGCGGAAGGGCACGGCCCTGTGCCTGGGCGCCCGCCAGGGCAGCGAGGTCAAGGCCTTCATGGACAAGGGCTGCTTCGCGGTGGGCATTGACCTCAACCCGGGGCAAGGCAACCGCTACGTGCTACCCGGGGACTTCCACGCCATCCAGTTTCCCGACCGCTCGGCGGACATCGTGTTCTCCAACTCCTTTGACCACGCCTTTGATTTGCCCAGGCTGCTGGGAGAGATCACCAGGGTGCTCAAACCGGGCGGGCTTTTGGTGCTGGAGGTGGGCTGGGGCACCGAGGAGAAGGGCTCGGCGGGTTTTTACGAGTGCCTGCAATGGACCACCGTGGACCAGTTGCTGGAGCTCATGGGCGGCCACGGCTTCAAGCTCCAGTGCCGTCACCCCATCGAGTTCCCCAACCGGGGGTGGCACTTGGCGCTGCGCCTGGAGGGCTAGGGCCTGGCCGGCGGGCGTGGACAGACCGGCCGCCCCCATGTTAACTATGATCTGCCCGCGACTTGGCGGGCGCGGCCTCAACCATATCGGCAAGGCAGGGGAGGCGTGAAAGTGCGCAAGCTATCCTTGATGATGGTCTTGATGGCGGCGGCCTTGGCGCTGGCGGCCTGCGGCTACAATTTCCGCGGCAAGCAGAACAACCTGCCCTCGGACGTGCGCACCGTGGCCATCCCGGTCTTCGACAACCAGACCGGCGAGCTGCGCATCGAGCGCGTCTTCACCGACGAGACCATCTTCCAGTTCACCCGCAGCCAGATGCTCCGGGTGGTTTCCGAGGGCCAGTCCGACGTGGTCCTCAGGGGCACCATCAAGAAGGTGGAAACCGAGGACATCTCGCTGACCAGGGGCTCCACCAGCCTGCAGCGCCGCATCACCATCTTCGTGGCCGCCCAACTGGTGCGCCGCAACAACGGCGACATCCTGTGGGAGAACCGCGATCTGTCCAAGAACCGCACCTTCAACATCGTGGGCACCATCCAGGCCAGCGAGCAGTTCAAGCAGGTGGCCATCAGCGAGTTGGCCAAGGAACTGGCGCAGTCCCTGCACGACAGCGTGTTCGAAAACTTCTAGACCCGGCGGTCTAAACCATGGCGGTCAAGGGCGCGGCCGTGGGCGGCGGGGCGGGGGCCAGCCCCTGGCCCGAGGTGTCCGGCGGCCAGCCGGGGCCTCTCTATGGCCTATTCGGCGAGGAGGACTTCCTGGTGGCCCAGGCCCTGGAGGACTTCCTGGCCTCGCCGGCCTTCAGTCAGAACCCCAGCCTCAACGTGGAGCGCCTGCACGCCCAGGACACGCCGCCCTCGCGGGTGCTGGAAGGCGCCCGCACCCTGCCTTTCCTGGGCAGCCGCCGCCTGGTGATCCTGCAAGAAATGGAGGCCTACAAGGCCGAGCAGCTTAACGCCCTCTTGCCCTATGTGGAGGACCCGGCGCCCAGCACCTGCCTGGTGCTGGCCGGCGCCAAGCTGGACAGCCGCACCCGCCTGGCCAAGGCCCTGGCCAAGGCCGGCAAGGTACACGTCTTCAAGAAGATGTGGCCCCGGGACCTGCCACCGTGGCTTAACCAGCGGGCGGCGGCGCGGGGCAAGACCCTGGACAGGGAGGCGGCCGAGCGCCTGGCCGAGCTGATGGGCCTGGGCCTGGGGGCCTTGGACTCCGAGATCGAGAAGCTCTCGCTCTACGTGGGCGGACGGGCGCGGATAAGCGCCCAGGACGTGGCGGCGGTCACCGGCCGGGGGCGGCTCTACTCCATCTTCGACTTCACCGACGCCCTGGCCGCCGGCCTCCTGCACCGCGCCCTGACCAGCCACGATCAGCTCACTTCCCTGGGCGAGCCGGCGGTGAAGGTGCTGGCCATGGTGACCAGGCTGTTTCGGCAGCTTCTGGAGGCCCGCAAGGTGCTGGACCAGGGCGGGGGGCCCGCCCAGGCCCAGAGCGCCCTGCGCCTGCCCCCCCAGGCGGCGGGCACCATCCTGGCGCGGGCGCAAAAAGAGAGCGCCGCCGGCCTGGCGGGCCGCCTGGCGCGCATCCTTGAGGCCGATTTGGCGCTCAAGTCCTCGCCCGGCGCCGACCGGGTCATCATGGAGCGCCTGATAATGGACCTGTGCGCGGGTGCTGCGCACGTCCCCGCCGGCCCTGGCTCGGGGCGGCGGGGGCGTGACGGCCTGGCTAGGCGGTGAGGGCTTGAACCTGACGGGACAGGCGGGAGATGTAGCGCGAGGCGGCGTTGTCGTGGATCACGCCTTCGCCGGCGGCCTTGTCTATGACACTGGCGGCCTGGCGCAGGGCGGTCTGGGCCGCGCCAGCGTCCTTGCCCTCCAGGGCCTGGCGGACGCTTTTCACGGCATTGCGCACGCGGGTACGCGTGGCCTTGTTGCGCATGCGGGCCTTTTCACTCTGTTTGGCCCTCTTGATGGCGGAAGCGTGGTTGGCCACCTTGGTCATCCTCCCAAGTTGTCTCTAGTCAAGGCAAAAGCGGCCCCTGCGGGCCGTGCGGATCGAGAACCCAACTTTTATCCGGCTTTTGCCCCTCTGTCAAGGGGCTTGCGCCAAGGATTTTAGCACAAGGGATGTCCCAGTCTACCTCCAGCGAGCAACGCAAGGTGGCCAAGGCCGCCGGCGTGGTGGGCCTGGCCACTCTTTTGAGCCGGGTGGGCGGCTTTCTGCGCGACTTGGTCATCGCCTATTTCTTTGGGGCCGGCCCGGCGGCCGACGCCTTTTTCGTGGCCTTCCGCATCCCCAACCTGCTGAGAAGGCTCTTTGCCGAGGGCACGCTCACCATCGCCTTCATCCCCGTCTTCACCGAGGTGCTGGCCAAACAGGGCCAGGAGGAGGCCAAGCTCCTGGCCCGCTCCACCTATGGGCTCCTGGCCCTGACCCTGTTGGTGGTCTGCGGCCTGGGCATGACCTTCGCGGACCAGGTGGTGCGGGTCATGGCCCCGGGTTTTTCCGCCGACGGCCAGCTATTTGCGCTGACCGTGAGCCTCACCCGCTGGTGCTTTCCCTATATTTTCTTCATCAGCCTGGCCGCCCTGGCCGCCGGGGTGCTCAACTCCCAGGACCATTTCTTCGCCCCGGCCTTCTCGCCGGTGCTGCTCAACCTGTTCTTCATCGCCTGCCCCATGCTCCTGGCCCGCCGCCTGGACCCGCCGGTGTTGAGCCTGGCCGTGGGCGTGCTCCTGGGCGGCGCGGCCCAGTTGCTCCTGCACCTGCCCTATCTGCGGGCCAAGGGCTTCTTGCTGCGGCCGGCCTGGGACCTGAAGAACCCCCACCTGCGCCGCATCGCGCGGCTCATGGGGCCGGCCATCTTCGGGGCGGCGGTGTACCAGGTGACCGTGGCCATGAACACCATCCTGGCCTCCTACCTGCCCAAGGGCAGCGTCAGCTTCCTCTACTACGCCGACCGGCTCATCGAGTTCCCCCTGGGCATCTTCGCCATCGCCGTCTCCACGGCCATCCTGCCCAGCCTGTCGCGCCAGGCCACCCAGGGCGACCACCAGGCGCTCAAGCAGACCATGTCCTATGGCCTCAGGCTGACCATGTTCATCGTGCTGCCGGCCATGGTGGGGCTGATCGTGCTGGCCAAGCCCCTGGTGCTTTTGCTCTTCGCCCGGGGCCAGTTCGGCCCCGAAAGCGCCTCGGCCACCGCCGGGGCGGTGGTGGGCTACGGCCTGGGGCTGTGGGCCTTCGCCGCCGTGCGCTCGGTGCTGCCGGCCTTCTACGCCCTCAAGGACACGGCCACACCGGTCAAGGTGGCGGCCTTCTGCCTGCTGGTCAACCTGGGGGTGAGCCTGGCCCTCATGGGGCCGTTGGCCCACGTGGGCCTGGCCTTGGCCACCACGGTCTCGGGGGCGGTGAACTTCCTGGTGCTCTTGTGGCGCCTGCGCCATCGCCTGGGACCCCTGGGTGGCCGGGAGATGCTCGTGAGCAGCCTGCGCATCGGCCTGGCCTCGGCGGTGATGGGCCTGGCGGTGTGGCTGGTGGCCTATATGCCAGACTGGGGCGATCCCCAGGGCTACCTGGGGCGGGGCCTGCCCCCCCTGGCGGGCATGGCCGTGGGCGCTGGCGTATTCCTGCTGATGGCCTATCTGCTCAGGCTCAAGGAGCTGGGCGAGTTCTGGCAGATGCTGCGCCGCCGGCGGGGCTAGTTGGCCTTGACCGGGTCCAGGCGCTTGAGAAAGCGGCCCTGCTCGTCCACCAGGTAGACCGCGAAGCCCTCGGCGCCGGCCGCCTCCAGTATGCGCCGCTGGTGGATGGACTCCACCTGGCGGGTGGCCCCTTGCACGGCCCCGGGCAGGCGCCCCAGGAGCATCAGGCCATGCTCGCGCTCGGCGGTCACGGGGATGAAGGTTTCGCCGCTCTCAGTGTCGTTGAGGCCCAGGAAGTTCTCCTCCTGGCCCTGGATTTCCACGATCACCCACACGAAGTCCTGGTCCTTGTCCGCTGTGCTCATGTCTTGTTCCCTTGACTCGCCGCGCCCTGTTCCAGCTCATTGAGAACCTCCACCAGGGAGGTCCAGGCGTCCAGGGGCAGGATGCCCAATTCCAAGGATATCTCTCGGCCCCGGGGTCCCGGATTGACGGCCGCCACCCGGCCGTTCACCTTTTGGGGCTCGTCGTGAATCACCAATTTCAGCTTCATCTCGTCGCCGGGGCGCAAGCCGGCCAGGGTTTCGCCGTTGCCGAAGCGCAGGCCCTTCTGGGAGATGTCCAGCAGGTTCAGGCGCTGGCCCTCCAGCCAGAGTTGCAAGGGCGACTGGGGCGGCACCGCGTAGCGCCGCGCCTTGCGCAGGCTGGTGGAGTACATGTCCTGGGGCCGGGGAAACATCACCACCACCGCCGGCCGCGCCCCCTGGGGGGTGGGAAAGGCGGGCAGCTCGTCCAGGATGCTGGAGGCAAAGGCGAAGCGCCGCGCCGGTCCCGGGGCTTGACCGTCCAGCACCGTGATCTCCAAGGCCTGGCCCAACAGCGGCGGAGGCAGGGGAGGCTCGGGCAGGCTCAGGGTCATCTCGTCGCTCTCGGCGGCCAGCACCACGGCGTGGCGCACGGCCTGCCGTTGCCAGGCGCGGCGCCCTTCCAGGAGCAACTTGAGGTCCCGGCCAGGGGTGAAAATGTTCTTGAGCCGGTCGCTGGTCCATGGTTGGGAAGACAAGGGCGCCTCCTCAAGGCGGGGGGGTCCATGTCCTTATGATAAAGGCTACGCGGGCTGAATGCACGCCCCGCCGAGCCCCACGGGGGGGCCGGTGGTAGGGAGGCGATGGCGATCCTAGGTGTGTGCCGGAGAAAGCCATCCATGGCTTTCTCCTCTTGGCGGGCCGTCCATGCCCCGCCTAGGCCACGGTGTTGTAGCCGCCGGCGTATTGCTTCTTGTAGCGCGCCACCTTTTGCAGGTAGTTGCGCGTCTCCTCGGGCAGCCGGCCGCCACGCTCCACGTTGCTTGGCCCCCAGTTGTAGGCGGCCAGGGCCTTTTTCTCGTCGCCCTCGAAGCGGCGCAGCATCTGGGACAGGTAGCGGGTGCCGCCGTCTATGTTCTGGGCCGGGTCAAAGGGGTTCTTCACCCCCAGGTCCTGGGCGGTGCCGGGCATGAGCTGCATCAGGCCCATGGCCCCGGCCGAGGAGACGACCTTGGGGTTGAAGTCGCTTTCGGCGGTTATGACCGCCCGCACCAGGGAGGGGTCCACCCCGTGGCGGCCGGCGGCGGAGTTGATGAGGCCGTCAAGGTCCTGGCGCCGGGAGGCGGCCGGCGGGGAGGTTTTTTCCGGCTGGACCGGCGGCGCGGGGGTCAGCGGGGCTTGGCCGGCGGGGGCCGAGGCCAGGGCCTGGCTGACCGCCGGCGGGCTGGCCGGCAGGGCCGGCAGGCCGGCGCCGCCAGCCGCCAGGGAGCCCACCAGGGCCGAGGCGGTGCTGGCCGGGGCGCGGTCGCCCAGGCGGGCGCCACTCTGAAGCATAGCTATCTTGGCTAGTTGCGCCAGCAGCGACCCGCTGGAGGACTGCATGGCCCTGGTCACCAGGGGGCCGAAGTCCAACTGGCTGGGAGCCACGGCCCCCTGGGGCGAGGGGGTCAGGCCCAAGGCCTTGGCGGTAAGGGGCAGAGGGGCGGTTTTCATGGACTCCTCCCGTGGGGGCGCGTTCAACCTGGGATAGATGCAATCCGCGGGCCAAGCTCCGCCAGGGCAAGGCCCGAGTCCTGCCGATGGCTTCGGCAGCACCTGGGCCGGCTTACCGAAAAAACAGGGGGCCGTCCCCGGGTCCATGAGGTTAACAGCATGAATACATGGCTAAATGTGGCATGGTCTCTCCTGGATTGCTTATTGCCATGGCACCTCCGCCAACAGGAGGTGCCCCATGCCCAGTCCCATTGTCGTGCTCATCCAAAAGCCGGACTCACCCTTTCGCGCCATGCTGGAGACCGCCCTGAACCAGGAGTATGGAACCCAGGGCTGGCATTGTTTCGAGGCCATCCAACAGTCCCTGCGCCCCGGCGCGCCCCTGATCGTGCTCTGGGACCTGCACAGCCATGGGCAGGAGGAAATACACGCCCTGGCCGGGGTGCTGGCCCAAGAGGAGGTGGGGGTGGTGGTGGCCTGCGGCCAGGTGGATGACCTGGTGCGCCAGACCCTGCGCGCCACCAGCGCCCTGGCCCTGGTGGCCGACCCCGAGCTGCCGGTGGAGGTGGCCGCGGCCCTGGAGGTGGCCAGCGCCACCCACCAGCGCCTGCTGGACCTGACCGCCCAGCGCGAGCAGTTGCGGCGCGAGATGGGGGAGCGCCACTACATCGAGAAGGCCAAGCGGGTGCTCATGGCCGCCAAGGGCTACAGCGAGGCCGAGGCCATGCGCCACTT
Organism: Desulfarculus sp.; assembly: GCA_016218705.1. Classification (GTDB taxonomy): domain Bacteria; phylum Desulfobacterota; class Desulfarculia; order Desulfarculales; family Desulfarculaceae; genus JACRDC01. Next base: position 103,180 of record JACRDC010000058.1, on the reverse strand, counting down.
GCAGAAGCACAGCCGCAACAGCAACCAGAAGCTGGTGGCCGTGGCCCAGCAGGTGCTGGCGGCCTACAAGGTCTTCAACGGCGAGAGCGGGGAGGAGTAGCCGGCCGCCCCCGAGCGCCTAAAAAGCCGCGCCCCCGGGTTGGCCGGAGGCGCTGGGCGGGGGATCGCGGCGGTCAAATATAGGGCTTGGGTGGCGCGGGCTGCTGGGGCCGCGGTGGTGTACTGGGCGGCGGGCTGGCCTGGACCGGGGGCGTGCGCTGCTTGCGCAGCTTCTCCAGGTCGCGCTGGTAGCGCTCCAGGTCGGCCTTGTCGGCGTCGCGCTTGTCCTTCATCCTCTGCTCGAACTCATTGATGCCCTTGATATTGGCGTCGCGCTCCTGCTGGCTCTGCCACATCTCGGTGCCCACGGCCTTCATTGGGGCGGCGCCGCGGTCTTGGCCCTTGAACTTGTAGGTCTTATCGTCGGCCTCCTGGCCCGACATCTGCTCGCCCCGGCCGCTGATGATGCCCTGCACGTTCTCCCTGTAATTTTGATTCACATCCTTCTTTTGTTTTTGGGCGTCCTTGATGTTCTGCTCGTCGGCGTCCACCTGGTGCTTCTTCTCCCTGATCTTTTGCTCCAGATCAGCCTCCCGCTTGTCCAAGACCGCCTTGGTGACGCCCGATTCGCGGGACGGTTGGGAGGGCGTCCCCGCGCCGGCCTTGGCGCCGACCTTCCTGGCGGCGTCCGAGAAGCCCTTGGTCCCCGCGCCCTGGCTGCCCGGTGAGGTGGTCGTCGCCTTGTGGGCCGCCCCGCCCAGTCCACGCTGGGGGGTGGCGTCCTTGTGGGTGGTGGCGCCGCCCCAGGTGGCGGCGCCGCCATGGCCGCTGGCGGGCTTTTGGCCCTGCTGGCCAGAGGTGCTCTGGTGGGTGCTGGAGGGTCCGGACGTGGCGCGGTGGGTCTGGCCGCTGGAGCCGCTGGCGCCCCTGGCGCCGTGGGAAGGGGAGCCCTGGTGGCCGCCCATCTCCTTGGACCCGAACTTCTTGGCCGCCTCGCCGAACTTGGCCCCGCCGCTCTTCTGGCCGCCCAGTTCCTTGGCTCCGAGTTTCTTGGCCGCATCGCCGGCCTTGGGGGCTGCCTGGGAGCTGGTGCTGCTCTTGGCGCCGATCTTCCTGGCCGCCTCGGCAGCCTTGGGGCTGAAACCGCTCTTGGCCGGCTGGCCACCTGGCTTGGCGGTGGAGGATCCCCAACCGCTGCCGGTGGAGGTCCTGATGGTGCTGGGCACGGGCTTGCTGGCGGCGGGCTTGGCGCCGCTGGTGGGCTTGGAGGTAATGGCCGGCTTGGCGGGGGTGCTGGCCGGCCGGCTGGTCTTGCCGCCCTTATAATCCAAAACCTGGTTGCTGGTGCTGACGTTGCCCTTGGGCCTGGCGTAGGGCTGGCCGGATTTGTGCTGGGCCGGATTGGGCGGCGGCGTGCCGCCCCAGGGTTTGCCGCTGGTGGTCTTGGGTGGGGTCTTTTTCTGCTCCGCCGCCTGGGCCAAGGTAGCGCCCAGCAGCCAGGCCGACGCCGCCAAAAGGGCCACGATCATGCGGGCAGCCATGTCTCGCTCCTTTGGGCAGTGGGTCATGCGCCAGAAAAACCTTTTGACGCAACCTATAGCCAGAAAGAAAGACAATTCAGCCAAGCAATGACCTATTTTCAGTATGACTTAAGTCGAGGGTTGTTTCAAGGAAATGTCACCACCAGTCACAGGCGTCTGGCGGCTGGATTCACCAGCGGCCTTGACCCGCCCCGGCCCAGCCATTATGCTGCACCCAGCGGCCGAGCCATACCACCCCGCCGCCGCCTGGAGGCCGTCCTTGAACGAGCAAGAAAGCGAAACTCCGCGCCCGGAGTGCTTCGGCGTCCTGGAGAAGGTCTTCCCCCGCAGCAGGCAGGGCATGCGCGAGGTGCAGGAGCAGTGCTGGAACTGCGGCGAGCGCGTGGAGTGCCTGCGCACCGCCGCCTCGGGCCAGGGCCAGCGCACCCTGGCCGAGGACCGGGCCAGCCGCGACAGCGCCGTGCTGGGCGGGGTGGCCGGCTTTTTGAACCGCTGGTCGCGGCTCAAGTCCGAGGCCAAGAAGGACCGCCGCTGATGGCCGGCTTCTGTCCCTATTGCGGGGCCGAGGTGGACCCGGCCACGGCGGCCCCGGGCGGCCTGCCCAATACCGTGCTCTGCCCGGTCTGCGGCCAGGAACAGGATCGCCCGGCCCTTGGCCCCCCGCCGCCGCCCCTGCCCGGTGGCGATGGCCTGGCCTCGCTGCTGGGCCGGCCCGAGCCGCCACCTCCGCCCCCCACCGCCGAGCAGGGGCCGGCCTGGGAGGGCGATGAAGGCCTGCTCAAACGCCTGTGGCGCAGCACCTGGCAGGTGATGGGCCACCCCGGCAAAACCCTGGCCGGACCGGGCCGGCCTGGGCTTAGCTGGCCCCTGGGCTACGGCCTGGTGCTGGGCACCCTTTCCAGCGCGCTGACCCTGCTGTGGGGCCTGGTGCTGGGCGAATCCACGCTCTCCTCGCGGGGGGCCTTGTGGCTCTTGTTCCTGGCGCCGCTGATTACCCTGGCCGGGCTGTTCATCAAGGCCGGGGTGCTGCACGCCATGCTCTTCATCCTGGGCGGGGCCAAGAACGGCTTCAAGGCCACCTTCCGGGTCAACGCCTATGGCGAGGCCGCCGGCGTGCTGGCGCTCTTGCCCGCCGTGGGCACGGCGGCGGTGATAGTTTGGAACCTGGTGATCCTCACCGCCGGATTGGCCGCGGCCCACGGCATCGGCAAGGGCCGGGCCTTCATGGCCATCCTGCTGCCGGCCCTGCTGGTGCTGCTGTTGGCCCTGCTGGCCGTGACCCTGCTGGGCCTGACGGCGCTCATGGCCCTGGTGGGGGAATTGGGCAAGGCCGGAGGGCTGGGGTTATAGGCCGCCCCCAAGATGAAGACTACACAATGCCAACGGCCTGGAGGACCAAGATGAAGACCATGGGCGCCTTGCTGCTGATCCTGCTGGGCCTAGGCATGTTCCTGGCCGGCTGCGTCACCTACACCGATCAGCAAAAGGCCGACTACCAGGACTTCGAGGGCAGAAGGCACGAGATGGAGTGGAACATACCGTACTAGGGGGGTGGGCAAGGCCGGGGGAGGGGCTGGGCGCCTCCACGCCGGGATGAAAGCTAGCCTTTGGCAACTACTGGGAAATAAGTGTCATTGCGAGGAGCATCCCGGGAGGGATGCGACGCGGCAATCCACCCAATCTCTCTTGTGGGAGACCCGAGGCAAGGCCTGCTTCCAGGGCGGGTTGGGGCGATGCGCTATTGGAAAAGGGCGGGTTGAAGATTACCCATTGATCTCACGGCAGGCCAGGCAAGACACCCTTCGTGCCTTCGGCACCCGGACGGCGGCCAGTTGTTGTCCAGACCACCCGAGGATAAAATGCACGGGCGGGGATAAACCCCGCCCCTTGTATGCCCAGCAGGGCCGCTACGGGAGCAAACGGGGTTGGCTACTGTAAAGCCTCTCCCGACCCGCATTGGGAGTCGAGGCACTCGACCCCCGCCCCTACGAAAACCAATACAACCTAGCGTGTCAGGCCAGGCCTTTTTTCATTCCCTAGATTCTTCCTCCCCCCGGCTTTATCCCTCCCCCTCACTCTTTCACCAAGAACAGCATCACGCTGGTATACACCAGCCCCCGCTCGCTCAGCACCAGGTGGGGGCGGTAGTAACGCTCCTGGGGCAGGTTCAGCGGCCGCTCCAGCACGGCCCGGGGCAGCTCCAGCACGGGCATCTGCACCAGCTTGAGCCCCGAGGGCGCCACCACGTACTTCACCAGGTCGGCCAGGCTGAAGAACTCGTCATCGCTGGCGTCGTTGAGGATCAACTCCGTGGCGATGGCCGCCACCCCGCCCTTCTTCAAGACGCGGCCGATCTCGGCCATGGATTGGGCCGAGCCTTCGTGCCCGCCAAAGTGCTCGATGGAGGAGAGCGAGTAGACCACGTCAAAGGAGTGGCCGTCGAACTCCAACTTGCGGCCGTCCATGCGCTGGAAGCTGAGCGCCTCCTGGCGGTAGGGGAAGGGCGCGTACTTGGCCGGGTTCTCTATGACGTCCGGGTCGCCCTCCTGGGCGTTGTCCGAGGCCCAGTTGCCCTCGTAGAGGTCGGTGCCCACCACGCGGGCGGCGTTGTTGGCCAGCCAATACAGGATGCGCTCGTGGCCGGCGCCCACCCCCAGCACCGAGGCCCCGGGGTGCAGCGCGCCCAACAGGCGCAGGCCATAGGCTGTCTGCACGTACTCGTAGTGCTTGCGGTGGATGTCGTCCAGGCGCAGGCTCAGGGCCTGCATGTCCTTGAGGGTGTCGTACCAGCCCTGGTCCAGCCACTTGCGGGGGTTGACCAGCTCGCAGAGCTGGGCGCCCTCCAGGGGCTTGTCCCGCACGTGGGGGGCGAAGGGCGCGGGGTCCAGCACGGGCTGGTAGTCCAGGAGCACCTCGTGGGGCTCGTACTTGACCGCGCAGTTGTGGCGGCACTCCTCTGAACGGATGAAGTCGCGCAGGAGTTCGTGGCGGGCCACCTCGCCCTTACCCAGGCGCTCGACATGGTGGGCCAGGCCGCTGGGGTCGGACTTACGGTTGAGGATGACACGGTAGAGGGCCTCCACGAATTCCTGGTCGCTGGCGAAGTCGGTGAAGAGCCGCGAGGGCTTGCTACCCAGGCCCAAGGCCCTTTTGGCGAGGTCTTTGAGCATGCGCCTTCCAAGGTTCTTGACAGGGGGGCAGGCCATGGTTGGGGCACATACTACCATCAGCCCCACGGGGCTTCAAAAACAATCGGCCCGGCCCGGAGCCCGGACCGGCATATACGGGTCGTGTGGCGCTGTGGCGTCTGCCAGCGCTGGCGGCTCCCGTTGGAGGTCCGCCAGCTCCCCAAGAGGCATTTATTTCCTAGCCCGCGCCAGAGCGGCCTTGGGGAAGCCCCGGGGATAACATGGCTTAATCCAAGGTAAAAGGCAGCGCGTGCCCGCCAGGCGGACGTTTGGCAGTTTTTTTGCAAAAACAATGGCCGGACAGGTAGCCATGGAAGGCAGATGACCCAATCGGTTTACGGCATATTGGCCCAGGCCCCGGCCCAGACCACCTCCTCCTCCAGCAGTGTCAAGGCTGGCGGCGGCGGCTTCGCGTCCTATCTCAGCGCCGCCCTGGGGGCCAACAGCAGCGCGGGCATCCAGGCCCAGGCGGCCTCCAGCGGCCAGTACAATCCCCTGCCGTCCCGGTCATTGGTGAGCCCCTTCAGCGCGCCGGTGGCCATGGCCCCGGAGCACAGCGGCCAGTTCAAGGCCCTGGACTGGCCCGGGGCCTATCGCCCTGAGGCCGGCCAGGAGGACGTGATCGAGGCCAGCGGCCTGCCAGAGGCCATCAGCACCTATGGCGGCGGCTACTTCAATCAGGAGGTGAGCCTGTCGCCGGCCCAGACCGTGGGCGGCGGCATCTTCCAGTTCCACTTCCCGCACATCATCGAGAAGGACGGCACCTATTACGCCTACTTCATAGACCATTCGCAGGGCTCGCTTAACGACGTGGGCCTGGCCACCAGTAGCGACGGGACCAACTGGAACTACCAGGGCAAGGTGCTCACCAAGGGCGGCCAGGGCATTGACGCCCGCGAGGCCAGCTTCCCGGCCGTGCAGTATGACAGCGACACCGGCAAGTGGTACATGCTCTACGAGGCCACCGCCGACCAGGAAGACCTGAACACCGTGTGCCTGGCCACCAGCGACGACGGCCGCAACTGGGAGAAGCAAGGGCCGGTCATCAAGCCCGGCCAGGCCGGCGACATCAGCGCCGTGGACGTGGGCACCCCCACCATGTTCAAGGAGAACGGGGTGTGGAACGTCTACTTCCACACCCTGGCCAAGGACGGCCGGGTGCGCATGGGCTACGCCCGGGGGGCCGACCTCCAGAACCTGACTGTGCAAAAGGGCGCCCTTCTGGACGTGGACAGCCAGGGCCTGGAGTCGGGCACCGTGGGCGCCCGCAGCAACGTGGTCAAGGTGGGTCCCTACTACTACATGGCCTACGAGGTCTGCACGGCCAACCCTGACTTCGGCCAGGCCCAGTGGGGCACCAACCTGGCCCGCTCCACCCGGCCCGACGGCGGCTGGCAGAAGCTGGCCGGCGGTCCCCTGGTGGAGAACCCCCAGCAGGGCTTTGGCTACGACGGGCCGGAGCTGTCCATCCAGGACGGCCGGCTCTACCTCTACTACCGCACGGCGGGCAACACCACCGCCCGCCGCGAGATCAGCGGCCTGGACGACCTGGGCGACGGCTCCCAGACCAGCCTGCGCCAGGCCCACCAGCCCTTTGATCTGAACCCCCTGCCCGCCCGGGGCTAGGCGTCTGGCGGGGCCTAGTCTTACCTAAAGCAACTTGGCTTGCACGATTGACGGGACGCGGCTTCATACCAACTTGCGATCAAACGAATAGTTTGATCGCAACTTGGCATGCGGGCCATGGACGGCCCGCCGGGCGCGTAAGCGCCCGGGAGGCCGGGCAAAACCACGCTTTTGCCCGGCCGATCAGCAATCAAAGCCATGGATGGCCTTGATTGCATATTGGTATCAGGCGGCGGTCCGGCCGGGGTGCTCTTTCTCCTCGGCGGCGAAGAAGCGGCGCACCTGGTCCAAGTCGTGGGTCAGGGGCACCGGGGCCAGGGCCTTGAGGAAGCGGCGGCCATAGCCCTGGCTGGTCAGGCGCACGTCCAAGACGGCCAACAGCCCCCGGTCGGTGGGCGTGCGCAACAGCCGGCCCAGGCCCTGCTTGAGGCTCAAGATGGCCTCGGGCAGCATCAGGCCGTGGAAACCGCTCTGCCCCTCCTGCTCCAGGCGCTGCACGCGGGCGGCCAGCAAGGGGTCGTCGGGCGGGGCAAAGGGCAGCTTGTCCACGATCACCGCCGACAGGGCCGGGCCGGGCACGTCCACCCCCTGCCAGAAGCTGGCCGTGGCGAAGAGCACGCAGGGGCTTTGCTCCACGAAGCGCTTCAGCAACTCCATGCGCGGCGCCTGGCCCTGCACCAGGCAGGTATAGGGCAGGCGGCCGTTCAAGAGGCCGCTGACCAGTTCCAGGTTGCGATGGGTGGTGAAGAGCACGAAGGCCCGCCCCTGGCTGAGGCTTAGGATGTCCTCCAGTTGCCGGGCCACGGCCTGGGCAAAGCCCGGGGCCTGGGGTGGGGGCATCTGGCGGGGCACGTAGAGCAGGGCCTGGCTGGCCAGGTCAAAGGGCGAGGCCTTGACCAGCTTGGCCGTCTCGGCGGGCAGGCCCAGGCGTTGGCGCAGGGGCTCCAGATCGCCCAGGGGGGCCAGGGTGGCGCTGGTGAAGACCAGGCGGCCCAGGTGCTGGTACAAGGCGTGCTCCAGGTGGGGGCCCACCTCCACCGGCGAGAGGTTTAGGGAGGCCCCGCGGCCCCGGGTCTGGGCCCAGGCCACGCTCTGGCCGGGCACCGGCAGGGCCACGCTGGCCAGGTCCAGGGCCAGGGTCTGGGCGCGTCCCGCCAGGACTTCCTCCTCCTCGCTCTTGCCCAGGGCCTCGGCCAGGCCTTCCAGTGCCTGGCGCAGGGCTTGGCCCGGCGCGGCCAACTGCTTCAGGAAAGCCGGGGTAAGGCCCAGGCTGCCGCCCTGGGGGCCGGCCAGGCGGCCCAGGCTGGCGAACAGGCGCTCCCCCGCCGCCTGGCAGGCGCTCAGGGGTGGCAGCAGGGCGGCCCTGGGGACCTCGCGCCCCACGTCTTTCAGCAGCACCGCCAGACGCTGGGAGCTGACGCTTACCCCGAAGACCTGGGTGGCCACCTCGGGTACCTGGTGGGCCTCATCAAAGACCACGCCCTGGTAGCGGGGCAGGGCCTCGCCATGGCCGGCGGCCTTCAAGGCCAGGTCGGCCAGGAACAGGTGATGGTTCACCACCACCAGGTCGGCCTCGGCGGCCCGGCGGCGGGCTTCCAGCAAAAAGCAATCCTCGCGCTGGGGGCAGCGGCCGCCCAGGCACTGCTCGCCGTTGCTGGTGATCTCGCCGATGAGCGCCTGGCTCAGACCCTGGCCGCGCACCTCGTCCAGGTCGCCGCCCTGGGTGGCGCGGCTCCAGGGCCGCAGGATGGCCAGGGCGCCGGCCACGCCGGGCAGGGCTAGGTCGGGCTGGCGGGCCAGGGCGTCGAAGCGCCGGCGGCACAGGTAGTTGGCGCGGCCCTTGAGCACCGCCCAACGCAACTGGGGCGCCAGGCTGCGTTTCAGCAGGGGCAGCTCCTTGCTGCTTATCTGGTCCTGCAGGGTGCGGGTGCCCGTGCTCACCACCAGCTTGAGGCCGCTCATGAGCGCCGGCAACAGGTAGGCCAGGGTCTTGCCGGTGCCCGTGCCGGCCTCCACCAACAAGGGAGTCTCCTGGGCCAGGGCGCGGGCCACGGCTAAAGCCATGTCCAACTGCCCTGGGCGGGGGGCGAATCCCTTAAGCTCCCGGGCCAAGGGGCTTTCTGGCCCCAGCCACAAGGCCAGGCGCTCCGGGTCCGCCCTTGATTTGTCGCCGCCGTTCATTGGTTTCGCCCACCGGCCCCCGCTGAATCTACTTGACAACTCACCAGGTGGGAATTGTATCTTAAAATACAAAAGCTTCTCAAGCGCGCCCAGCCTCTTGCCCTTGGCCTACCGCCGGAAAAGCCGGCGGCGTCCGCTTGAGCGTGTCCACTACAATATATCAGCCCCCCAAGCCAAGAGGAGTTGCCCATGCTGGTCAAGGATTGGATGACCACCGACCCCATTACGGTCACTCCGGACACCTCGGTGATGAAGGCCTCCCAGATCATGAAGGAGAACAACGTTCGCCGCCTGCCGGTCATCAAGGACGACGGCTCCGTGGCGGGCATTGTCACCGACCGCGACCTCAAGGAGGCCAGCCCCAGCAAGGCCACCACCCTTGACGTGCACGAGCTTTACTACCTGCTCAGCGAGTTGAAGGTCAAGGACATCATGAGCCGCCGGGTCATCACCATCCCCCCCGAGGCCACGGTGGAAAAGGCGGCGGTCATCATGCTGGAGCACAAGGTCACGGGGCTACCCGTGGTGGACAACGGCAAGCTGGTGGGCGTGCTGAGCCAGGGCGACGTCTTCCGGGTGCTCACCTCCATCACCGGCATCTACCGGGGCGGCACCCAGTTCGCCTTCTCCCTGGCCGACCGGCCGGGCTCCATCAAGGAAGTGGCCGACGTCATAAGGAAGCACGGCGGCCGCCTGGTGAGCATCCTCACCTCCTACGACATGTGCGAGGAGGGCACCCGCAAGGTCTTCCTGCGGGTGGCCGACATGCCCGTGGACAAGATGAAGGCCCTGCAGCAGGAGTTGGAACACGAATTCACGGTGCTCTACGTCACCCACGACGAGCTGTCGGATATCTAAAGGCCGGGCAAATCCGCCGCTGGGTGTCCTGATCCGCGAGTAAATACACGGGCGGGGGTAAACCCCGCCCCTACATTAAGAAGTTGTAACCAACGGCTTTTCTGGATGTAGGGGCGGGGTTTATCCCCGCCCGTCTTTTTTTGCTGCCACCCCCCGTATGCGCCTGGCCGGGCACCGGCCCCGGCCCGTATACGCCCAGCGGTGGGCACGCCGCTATTCCTGGTCCTGGGTGGCGAAGGTCTCGCTCTGCAGGAAGTCCTCGGCCTCGCTGGCCCGGCTGTGGGGCAGAGGGGTGGGGGGCGCCACTCCGGGCTCGCTGCCGGCCTTGAAGGCCTCGAAGTAGCCGCCCCCGCCGTCGGTGGGCAGGGCCTGCCCCGACTCCTTGTGCACCCGGGCGAAGACCACGCCCTGGGGCACCGGGAAGTCAATGGGCGGCAGGCCGGCCAGGGCCTCCTTCATGAATTCCTTCCAGATGGGGCCGGCGGCCCGGGCGCCGGTCTCCCGGGAGCCCAGGGACTCATTCTCGTCGCGGCCCACCCACACCCCGCAGACCATGCTGGGGGCGTAGCCGATGAACCAGGCGTCGCGCAGGTCGTTGGTGGTGCCGGTCTTGCCGGCCAGGGAGCGGCCGGGCAGCCTGAGGCTGCGTCCGGTGCCGTTTTCCACCACGCCCTTGAGCAGGCTGGTCATGACAAAGGCGGTCTGGGGCGAGATGACCTCGCGGCTGTTGTCGGGGTTGGCCTGGTAGATGGTCTTGCCGTCGCGGTCAAAGACCTTCTCCACCAACACCGGGTCCACCAGGCGGCCCTGGTTGGCAAAGACCGAATAGGCCCGGGTCATCTCCAGAAGGGTCACCCCGCCAGAGCCCAGGGCCAGGGATAGGGTACCGGGCAACTCGCTGCTTATGCCCAACTGGCGGGCGTAGCGGATGGCGTAGTCCACCCCCAGGTCGGCCAGCAGCTTGACCGTGGGGATGTTGCGGGAGTGCTCCAGGGACTCGCGGAAGGTGGTGAGTCCCTTGAAGTCGGCCTCGTAGTTCTTGGGCCTCCAGAGGCCGTCGGGCTGGCTGGGGTCCTCGTAGACCACCGGCGAGTCAATGAGGATGCTGGCCGGGGTGTAGGGGTGTTGGGGGCGGTCCAGGGCGGCGGCGTAGATGAAGGGCTTGAAGGCGCTGCCCGGCTGGCGGTGGGCCTGGATGGCGCGGTTGTACTGGCTCTGGCTGAAGCTGCGGCCGCCGATCAGCACCCGGCAGCGGCCGCTGCCCGCCTCCAGGGCCACGACGGCCGCCTGGGCCACCGGCTCCTGCACCAAGGCCAGGTCCCAGGTCTTGGTCTTGTCCTGGAACTTGACCGCGCGCACGCGCACGATGTCGCCGGGCGTGAGCATCTTCTCCACGTCCTTGAGGGACGATTGCCAGCGCCTCAGGTCGGCCAGGGTGAGCTGGCCGCGCTCGGAGCCCATGCGCAGAGTGAGGGTCTGCTGCTGCTTGTGGACCTGGGTCACCAGGCCGGTGACCACCTGCTCCGGCTCCAGGCCGCTCAGGCTCACCGGGCGCTCGCTGGCCGCTTGCAGCTCGCTGGGCGAGGCCTTGGCCACCGGCCCCTGGAAGCCGTGGCGGTTGGTCAGCTCGGTCAGGCCCTGCTCTAGGGCCTTGATGGCGGCCTTGGTCAGGCCGGGGTCGCAGGCGGTCTGCACGGTCAGACCGCCCTCGTAGAGGGTGTTGGCCCCGAACTTCTCCTCCAGCCACTGGCGCACCGTCTCCTCGTAGTAGGCGGCGGGCACCGTGTCGGGCCGGTGCAGGCGGATGTTAAGTTGGGCGTTCAGGGCCTCCTCGGCCTGGGCCGGGGTGATATGGTGGTCGGCCACCATGCGCTCGATGACGTAGACCTGGCGGGCGCGCGCCCGGCGGGGGTGCCTTAAGGGGCTGTAGCGGCTGGGGGCCTGCACCAGGCCGGCCAACAGCGCCGCCTCGGCCACGTCCAGGTCGCGGGCGTGCTTGCCGAAGTAGGTCTGGGCCGCCGCCTCCACCCCGTAGGCGCCGTTGCCCAGGTATATCTGGTTGAGGTAGAGGTAGAGTATCTCTTCCTTGTTGAGATAGCGCTCGATGCGCCAGGCCAGGATCATCTCCTTGATCTTGCGGCCGAAGGTGCGCTGGGGCGTCAGCAGGAGCGTCTTGGCCACCTGCTGGGTGATGGTGCTGCCGCCCTGGACCACCTTGCGGGCCTTGAGGTTGGCCCAGGCCGCCCGGGTAATGCCCCACAGGTCTATGCCCGGGTGGCGGAAGAAGTCGCCGTCCTCGGCCGAGACAAAGGCCGTCACCACCAGGCGCGAGACGTCCTGCACCGGCACCACGTAGCGCCGCTCACGGTAGAACTCGGCCATGAGCTGGCCGTCATGGGCCAGCACCTGGGTCACCGCCGGCGGGCGGTAGTCGGCCAGGCGCTCGATACGCGGCAGGTCCTGGCTTATCCAGAACCAGGCCCCCACGCCCACGCCCACGCCCAACACGCCCAGGAAGAAAACCAGGAGCAAGAGCCACAGCAATATCCGGCCCAGCCAGCGGCGGCGCGGCTTGGGGGCCTGGGGGCCTGGGGGGGCCTGCTGGTCTTTGGCTTGTGGTTTTCGAGGCTTAGGAGGCAAGGGCGTCACTCCGAATCGTTGTAGGCGATTGTACCAGAGGCCGGCGGCGGCTGCCAAGGCGAGCCTGCCCTATTCCTTGACCGTACTCATGCGCCGTGTTAAGTTTGCAATTCTGGCCTGATCCCCTAACCCTCCGGGATGACAGCGTGCACGAGCTTTCCATCGCCCAATCGCTCCTGGACATCGTGGTGGAGGAGGCCAATCGCCACGGCGTGACCAAGGTGCGCCGGGTGGGGGTGCGCGTGGGGGCTTTCACCAACGTGGTGCCCGACTCCTTGAGCTTCTGCTTCGACCTCATCAAGGAGGGCACCGTGGCCGCCGAGGCGGAGTTGAAGCTGACCCCCGTACCCCTGGCCGGCCTCTGCCAGGACTGCGGGGCCGAGCTGGACATGAGCGAGGCGGTCTTCGCCTGCCCCCAGTGCCAGTCGGCCAACGTGAAGGTGACACAGGGCCAGGAGCTATTGATAGACTACATCGAAACTGATGAGGCCGAGGCCTAAAACCTGGTACCTGCCGCCCATCATACCCCCCCGCGAGGAGCGCCATGGCCGAGCTAGAGGTAAGCCGTCCCATCCTGGAGGCCAATGACCGCCTGGCCCAGGCCAACCGCCAGCGCTTCAAGCAGGCCGGGGTCAAGGTCATCAACATCATCAGCAGCCCCGGGGCCGGCAAGACCACCCTGCTGGAGCAGACGCTCACCCGGCTAAAGGACCGCCTGCGCGTGGCCGTGGTGGAGGGCGACGTGCAGACCACCGAGGACGCCCAGCGGGTGGCCGCCGTGGGGGTCAAGGCGGTGCAGATCGAGACCCGGGGGGCCTGCCACCTGGACGGGGGCATGATCGCCCGGGTGCTGGGGGCCTTTGACCTCCAGGACCTGGACCTGTTGATCGTGGAGAACGTGGGCAACCTGGTCTGCCCGGTGGAATTCGACCTGGGCGAGGACCTCAAGGTGGCGGTGCTCTCGGTGACCGAGGGCGACGACAAGCCCAGCAAGTACCCAGTACTCTTCCGCGAGGCCGGGGTGCTTCTGGTCAACAAGATTGACCTTTTGCCCTACATTGACTGCGACATCGAGCGCATCCACGCCACCTGCCGCCAGCTCAACCCCCAGCAGGTGGCCTTTGACCTCTCCTGCCGCACCGGCCAGGGCGTGGACGCCTGGGCCGACTGGCTGGAGGCCTGGGTCAAGGCCTAACGGGCCTGATGGCCCCGCCCATGGCCGCGCCGCCAGAGCAGATCAGGGAGCAGGCCCGGGTAAGCGGCGTGGTGCAGGGGGTGGGCTTCCGGCCCTTTGTCCACAACCTGGCCCGGGATTTAGGCCTCAGCGGCTGGGTGACCAACACCGCGGCTGGCGTGGAACTGGCGGTGCAGGGACCGGCGCCGGCCATCGAGGAGTTCTTCCACCGCCTGGAGGCCGAGGCCCCGCCCCTGGCCCTGATCCAGGAGGTGGGCCGCCAGCCCCTGGAGCCCTTGGCGGGGCAGAGCGGCTTCGTCATCCTGGCCTCCCAGGCCGGCACCCGGCGCACCCTCATCAGCCCCGACAGCGCCGTGTGCTCCGCCTGTCTGGCCGAGATGCGCGACCCGGCCGACCGGCGCCACGGCTATGCCTTCATCAACTGCACCCACTGCGGCCCCCGCTACACCATCATCAAGGACATCCCCTACGACCGGCCCCTGACCACCATGGCCCCCTTCGTCATGTGCCCGGCCTGCCAGGCCGAGTACGACGACCCGGCCAACCGGCGCTTCCACGCCCAGCCCAACGCCTGCCCGGCCTGCGGCCCACGCCTGTGGCTGGCCGGCGCGGCGGGGCGGGAGATGGCGGTTGCCGACCCCATCGCCGAGGCGGCCTCGGCCCTGCGCCAGGGGCTCATCGTGGCTATCAAGGGGCTGGGCGGCTTCCACCTGGCCGTGGACCCCTTCAATGAAGAAGCGGTGGCGCGTCTGCGCGGCCGCAAGCTTCGCGAGGAAAAGCCCCTGGCCCTGATGGTGGCCGGTCTGGATGCCGCCCGGGCACTGGCCCACCTGGACGCCCTCGCCCAGGAGGCGCTATCGAGCCGGCAGCGGCCCATCGTGCTGGCGCCCATGCGGGAAGGCACCGGCCTGGCGCCCTCGCTCAACCCGCGCAATCGCCTTCTGGGCCTGATGCTGCCGTATACGCCCTTGCACCATCTGCTCATGGACCAGGGCTTCACGGCCCTGGTGATGACCTCGGGCAATGTAAGCGACGAGCCCATCTGCCTGGACAACGCCGAGGCCCTGTGCCGCATCGGCGGGCAGGCCCCGTGCGGGGCCATCGCCGATCTCTTTCTGCTGCACGACCGCGACATATACCTGCGCTCCGACGACTCGGTGGTGCGCTCCCTGGGCGGGGCCTTAAGGCAGATACGCCGCTCGCGGGGCTATGCCCCGGCGCCGCTGACCCTGGCCCCGGGCCTGGTGGCCGAGGACGCGCCGCCGGTGCTGGCCGTGGGCGCCCTGCTCAAGAACACCCTGTGCCTGTTGCGCGGGCGCCAGGCCTTTGTCAGCCAGCACGTGGGCGACCTGGAGAACCTGGAAACCCTGGGTTTCTTCGAGCTGACCGCCGGGCATTTGGCGAGGATCCTGGAGGCCCAGCCCACCCTGCTGGCCTGCGACCTGCACCCCGACTATCTCTCCACCCGCTGGGCACTTGAGCAAGGCCTGCCAGTGGTCATGGTGCAGCACCACCACGCCCACGCCGTGGCGGTGATGGCCGAGCACGGCCTGAGCGGCGAGGTGCTGGGCTTAAGCCTGGACGGCACCGGCTATGGACCTGACCGCACGGTCTGGGGCGGCGAGCTCTTGGCCGCGCAGGCCCACACCTACCGCCGTCTGGGACACCTGCGCCACCTGTACCTGCCCGGCGGCGATCGCGCCGTCAAGGAGCCTTGGCGGGTGGGTCTGGCGCTGTTGCTCCAGGTCTTGGGCGAGTCCGCCGCCGGCCTGGACCTGGGGCTCATTAAAAGCCACGGCCAGCACTTGCCCCTGCTGGCGCGCATGGTTGGCCAGGGTATCAACTCCCCCGCCACCTCCAGCCTGGGCCGGCTCTTCGACGGCGTGGCGGCCTTAAGCGGCCTGCGCACCCAGGTGGCCTACGAGGGGCAGGCGGCCATCGAGCTGGAACAGGCCCTGGACCCCGGCGAGCAGGGGGCCTACCCCTTCGGCGTGCTTGACGAGAGGGGGCTGTTGGTGTTGGATTGGCAGCCAGCCCTTCAGGCCTTGGTGGCCGACCTCCTGGCCGGGGCCACGCCGGGGGTGGTATCGGCGCGCTTCCACCAGGGGCTGACCCAGGGCCTGGCCGCCTGGGCACGGGCCGCGGCTGAACGCACGGGCCTGGAGCGGGTCTGCCTGGGTGGCGGTTGCCTGCACAACGCCTATTTGCTGGAGCGCCTGCCGCCCCTGCTGACGGCCCGGGGCCTTCAGGTCTTCACCCCGGCGCTCTTGCCCGCCGGCGACGGGGGCCTGAGCCTGGGCCAGGCCCTGGCCGCGGCCCAGGCCCGCGAACTGGGGCTGATTCAGGGCCAGCGCACGATATTGGGACCCGACCCACAGGAGACGAAGCCGTGAAACACGTGGACGAGTACCGCGACCCCGAGTTGGCCGGCAAGCTGGCCCGGGCCATCGCCGAGGCCAGCACCAGGCCGGTGCGCTTCATGGAGCTGTGCGGCACCCACACCATGGCCATCGCCCGCCATGGCCTGACGAGCATGCTGCCCGCCACCGTGGAGCTGGTCAGCGGGCCGGGCTGCCCGGTCTGCGTCACCGCCACCGAGGAGATAGACCGCGCCGTGAAGCTGGCCCAGACCCCGGGGGTGATGGTGGCCACCTTCGGCGACCTGGTGCGGGTGCCGGGCAGCCACTCCTCCCTGGCCCGCGAGCGGGCCAAGGGCGCCCAGGTCAAGGTGGTGTACTCGGCCCTGGATGCCCTGGACCTGGCCAAGGCCCATCCCCAGGCCCAGGTGGTTTTTCTGGGCATCGGCTTCGAGACCACGGCCCCCACGGTGGCCGCCGCCGTGCTCATGGCCCAGCGCACAGGCTTGACCAACTTCAGCGTGCTGGCGGCCCACAAGCTCCTGCCCCCGGCCCTGGCCGCCTTGCTCACCGGCCCCCAACTGGGGCTGAACGGCTTCATCTGCCCAGGCCACGTCACCACGGTCATCGGCACCGGGGTCTATGCGGCCGTGGCCAAGCAGTACGGCCTGGCCTGCGTGGTGTCGGGCTTCGAGCCCGCCGACGTGCTGGCCACCATCCTGATGCTGGTCAGGCAGGTGGAGCAGGGCCGGGCCGAGGTGGAGATTCAATACGCCCGGGGCGTCTCGGCGGCGGGCAACCCCCAGGCCGTGGCGCTCATGAACCAGGTCTTCAGCACCGTGGACGCCCCCTGGCGGGGCCTGGGCTGGATACCAAAGAGCGGCCTGGACCTGGCGCCGGCCTTTGCCCAGTTTGACGCCCGCCGGCGCTTCGACCTGGAGGTGCCGCCGGCCAGCGACCACCCGGGCTGCCAGTGCGGCGACGTGCTGCGCGGCTTGGTGCGCCCCAATCAGTGCCGGCTGTTTGACAAGGTCTGCAACCCCGAGAACCCGCTGGGTCCCTGCATGGTCAGCATGGAGGGCACCTGCGCGGCCTGGTACCGCTACCGGCGCTAGAAGGAGCCACAAGCATGGCCTCGGATACCATCCTCTTGGACCACGGCGCCGGCGGCCGCGCCAGCCACGAACTGGTGGGGCGCATCTTTGCCGGCCGCTTCAGCAACCCGCTGCTGGACCCCCTGGACGACGCCGCGGTGCTCACCCCCCCGCCCGGGCGTCTGTCCATCAGCACCGACACCTTTGTGGTGGACCCCGTGGTCTTCCCCGGCGGCAACATCGGCTCCCTGGCCGTGCACGGCACGGTCAACGACGTGTGCATGCGCGGCGCAAAACCCCTGTGGCTCACCGTGGGCTTCGTGCTGGAGGAGGGCCTGTCCATCGCCCTCCTGACCACCATCGTGGAGTCCATGGCCCGGGCGGCCACGGAGGCCGGGGTGGTCATCGTGGCCGGCGACACCAAGGTGGTGGGGCGCGGCCAGGCCGACAAGATATTCATCAACACCTGCGGCATCGGCGTCATCCCCGAGGGCCTGGACCTGGGCGCCCATCTGGCCCGGCCCGGTGACGCGGTCCTGGTGTCGGGCAGCATGGGCGACCACGGCGTGACCATCCTGGCCCAGCGCGAGGGCCTCAACCTGGACGCACCGCTCAAGAGCGACTCGGCGTCCCTGAACGGCCTGGTGGCCGACCTGCTGGCCGCCTGCGATGGCGTGCATGTCTTGCGCGACCCCACCCGGGGCGGCCTGGCCACCACCTTGAACGAGATCGCCGCCACCAGCCGGGTGGCCATCGAGCTGCAAGAAGGCGCCATCCCCGTGGACCCGGTGGTGCAGGGCGTGTGCGAGCTCCTGGGCCTGGACCCCTTCTACCTGGCCAACGAGGGCAAGCTGATCTGCATCGTGCAGGGCGGGCAGGCCCAGGCGGCGCTAACGGCCCTGCGCGCCCACCCCCTGGGCGGCAACGCGGCCATCATCGGCCAGGTCAAGGAGGCCCCGGCGGGCCGGGTGTGGATGCACACCCGCGTGGGCGGCGGACGCATCCTGGACATGCTCAGCGGCGAGCCCTTGCCCAGAATCTGCTGATAGATACGGCGCTCAAGGCCATCCTTGGCTTTGAGCGCCTATCGGCCGGGCAAAAGCGCGGTTTTGCCCGGCCTCCCGGGCGCTAACGCGCCCGGCGGGCTATCTTCGGGGTCCCCAAGCAAACGCAGTTTGCTTGGGGTGAAATCCATGGCCCGCATAGTAGACACCAGGCAGCTTCAACGCTGGCCGGGCAATTGTTTAAGCCTCGCTTGCGCCGGCCCTGGCCGATGCTTATTTTTCCCCCAACGCGGCCCTGGCCAGGCTGACCAACGAGGGGGAGATTCATGCAAGCCTTAGGATACGTCCACGGCTATTCGCCACGCGAGGCCCAGCGCCTGGCCGATCAGGCCGGCACCTTGGCTGAGCTGCTTCATCACGACACCGCCTACCCGCCCGGCGCGCGGGTGCTGGAGGCCGGCTGCGGCACCGGCTGCCAGAGTCTTATCCTGGCCCAGCACAGCCCCGGGGCGGCCATAACCTCGGTGGACATCTCCGAGGCCTCGCTGGCCCAGGCCCGGGCAGCCATCGCCGAGGCCGGGCACGCCAACGTGCGCTTCCTGCGGGCCGACCTCTTCAACCTGCCCTTTGCC
The DNA here is from genome assembly GCA_016218705.1 of Desulfarculus sp. Taxonomy (GTDB): domain Bacteria; phylum Desulfobacterota; class Desulfarculia; order Desulfarculales; family Desulfarculaceae; genus JACRDC01. The sequence continues at coordinate 84,825 of JACRDC010000058.1, read as the reverse complement.
GAGGCCAGCTTTGACCACGTCTTCGTCTGCTTCGTGCTGGAGCACCTGGCCGATCCCCTGGGGGCGCTGAAGGCCTTGAGGCGCGTGCTCAGGCCCGGCGGGACCATCTGCGTGGTGGAAGGCGACCACGGCTCCTGCTACTTCCACCCCGAGACCCCGGCCGCCCGCCAGGCCTGGCAATGCCTCATCGAGAGCCAGGCCCGACTGGGCGGCGACTCGCTCATCGGCCGGCGGGTGTATCCCCTGCTGGAGGAGGCGGGCTTTGACGATGTGCAAGTCTCGCCGCGCATGGTCTACGTGGACCAAAGCCGTCCGGCCCAGGTGGAGGGCTTCATCCGCCGCACCATCATCGCCATGGTGGAGGGCGTGCGCCAGGCCTCCCTGGAGCAGGGGCTGATTGACCAGGCCACCTGGGAGCGGGGCATCGCCGATCTGCACCGCACGGCCCAGGCCGGAGGCACCTTCTGCTACACTTTCTTCAAGGGCCTGGGGGTCCGCTAGGAACCCGTCGAGGTAACACTCCGACACACACCCAGGTCCGGCGGGACGGCCTCCCCTCGGGCCGGCTGTCTTGCCGGCGTTGCTCGTGGTATCCTCAATAATCATCGGCGCCCCCAGAGGCTTGCCCGGCGCGGCGAGAGGGGGCGCCGCTGGCCCAGTCTGGAGGCGCGAGGTCCATGGTCACAGTGCTTATCGCCGCCGTGCTCTCGGTGGGCATATCCTTTTTCTGCTCGCTGTTGGAGTCGGTGCTCTACTCCACGCGCATCATCACCCTGGAGGCGGCGGCCAACCGCGGCTCCCGCCAGGCCCTGGCCATGAAGAAGCTCAAGGCCAAGGTGGAGCAGCCCCTATCGGCCCTGGTCATCGTGGACACCATGGCCGATATCGGCGGGGCGGCCCTGGCCGGCTGGGCGGCGGGCGAGCTGTGGGGGCCGGCCTCCCTGATCTTCGTCTCGGCGGCTTTCACCCTGGCCACCCTGTTCGTGGGCGACATCCTGCCCAAGACCCTGGGCGCGGCCCACTGGCGCACCCTCTGGCCCTGGGCCCTGGGGCCTTTGCAAACCATGGTGGCCCTGCTGCGCCCCCTCATCTGGCTCAGCCAGGCCGTAACCAGCCTGGTGGTGCGCGGCCGCGCCGGCACGCCGCGCATCAGCGAGGACGAGATACTGGCCGCCGCCCGCCTGGGCGCCCGGGGCGGGCAGATAAGCAAGCTGGAGCACGACCTGATCCAGAACATCATCCTGCTGGAGGAGGTGCGGGCCAGCGACATCATGACCCCGCGCACCGTGATGTTCGCCGCCGACGGCAACCAGTCCCTGGCCCAGGCCCAGGAAGAGGCCCGCGCCTGGGCCTACTCGCGGGTGCCGGTGTATCTGCTCGGCGTGGAGGACGTGGTGGGCTACGTGCTCAAGGCCGAGGTCCTGGCCCTCAAGGACCCCGCGCCGGGGGCCAAGCTCAAAAGCCTGGCCAAGAAGGTGCGCTTCGTGCCGCCCTCGGCCAACGCCCTGGACCTCATGAACTCCTTCCTGCGCCGCCGCGAGCACCTGTGTCTGGTGGTGGACGAGTATGGCGGACTGATGGGCCTGGTCACCCTGGAGGACGTGCTGGAAAGCCTGGTGGGCTCGGAGATCGTGGACGAGAAGGACCAGGTGGAGGACCTGCAGGCTTATGCCCGGCGGCGTGGCCAGGAGGTATTGAAAAATAGCGAGGGGGGCCAGCCATGAGCGGCCATGACCTGGACGTGCTGGTGATCGGCGGTGGCGGCAGCGGCGGCTTCACGGCGGCCACCACGGCCCTGAAGAGCGGCGCCCGCGTGGGCATGGTGGAGGCTGGGCGCCTGGGAGGCCTGTGCATCCTGGCCGGCTGCATGCCCAGCAAGACGCTGTTGCACGGGGCGGCCCTGTTCAAGGAGATGGGCGTGCCGGGAGCCAGGGCCTACCCCCGCCTGCTGGCCTTGAAGCGCGCCGTGGTGGAGCACCTGGCCGGCGGGCGCCAGCGGGCCGTGGCCGAGAAAGAGGCCCAGGGCCTAACGCTGTATCGGGGCCAGGCGGTCTTGGTGGACCCCCACACCGTGCAGGTGGAGGGCCGGCGCTTGAGCGCCGGCAGCATTATCATCGCCACTGGCAGCCGCGAGGTCTGGCCGCCCCTGCCGGGCATCGAGGGGGCCGGCTGCCTGGTGGCCGAGGAGTTCATGGACCTGCCCGAGCTGCCCGGCTCCCTGGTGGTGCTGGGGGGAGGGGCCATCGCCTGCGAGCTGGCCCAGTACGCCGCGCGCATGGGCGTGGCCACCACCCTGGTGCAGCGCGGCGAGCGCCTGTTGAGCCAGGAGACCCCCCGGGTGGGGCAGGTGATACAGGAGGCCCTGGAGGCCGACGGCGCGCGGGTCTTCACCAGCACGGAGCTGGTTGCCGTGGAGGCGGGGCCTGAGGGCAAGACGGTGCGCTTCAAGCAGGATGGCGCCGCGCAGTCGGCGCAGGCCCAGGCGGTGCTCTTGGCCCTGGGCCGGCGGCCCAACATCCAGGGCCTTGGCCTGGAGGCGGCGGGGGTGGCCGTGGAGAACGGCGCGCCCAAGGTGGACCGCTTCATGCGCACCAGCGTGGGGCACATCTACGCCGCCGGCGACGTCACCGGCCAGGCCCTGGTGGTCAACCTGGCGGTGTTGCAAGGCCAGATCGCCGGTTACAACGCCACCCACCCGGAGCCCCGGGCCATTGACGACCGGGTGCTGCCCCGGGCGGTCTTCACCGACCCCCAGGTGGCGCGGGTGGGGCTGAGTGCCGCCCAGGCCCGCCAGGCCGGGGTGGAGTTCCTGGAGGTGGAGATGGACCTGGCCGGCCTGGGCGTGGCCCGCACCTACCCCCAGGAGCTGCGGGGCTTTTTGGCCCTGCGCGCCGAGCGCATGAGCGGGCGCATCCTGGGCGCCGAACTGGTGGCGCCCGAGGCCTCGCTGATGATTCACGACCTCGCCGTGGCCATGAAGCTGGGCGGCACCGCCCAGGACCTGGCCGAGGTGCCCTACATCCACCCCTGCCTGGCCGAGATCACCAACTACGCCGCCGAGAGGTTGGCGCACATGCTCCGGCGCGGCTAGGGCCGGCGGCCTACTTGGCGGCCGGCTGGGGCGCGGGCTCTGGCGCCGCCGGGGGCGTCTCGGGACCGGGCTCCAGGCCCAGGGCCACCAGGCGCTGGCGGGCGGTCTGGCTCAGCAAGGGGTCCTTGGCTCCTCGCAAGAGCTCGCGGTACAGGGCCTCGGCCTGGGCCTTGTCGCCACCGGCCTCCAGCACCCGCGCCCGGTCCAGGCGAAAGAGGGCGGCCTGGCTGGGGCCGGCGGCCTTGGCGGCGTTTGCGTAGGCCTCGGCGGCCTCGGAGAGCTTTTGGCGCTGCTCCAGGCTGCGCCCCAGGGCGGCCAGGGCCAGGGGCGCCAGGGGGGCCGGCAGGTAGGGCTCCTCGCTCAGGCTCAAAAGGGCCTTTTCGGCCTTTTCGGGCTGGCCCTGGCGCAGCCAAAGCTCGCCCAGGGCCAGACGGGCCTGCATGCCGGCCTCGGTGGCCCCAAAGCGTTCCACCACCTGGCCCAGGCCCGTGGCCACGGACTCGGCCTGGGCGGCGTCGGCCTGGCCGATCATGATGGCCACGAAATCGTCGTAGACCTCGGCCAGGGCCTTGCCGGCCTGGCTGGCGCGGTAGTTAAGATAGGTCTGGATGCCCAGGGTGACGGCGATGGCCAGGACCAGGGCCGAGCCCCCGATGGTCAGCATCTTGAGGTTCTGCTTGCCCCAGCGTATGGCGCGGCCGGAGAAGGTGAGGAACTCGTCGGGCTGCTTCAAGAGCTTCTTGCGGTCCACCTTGGCCATGCTGTCTTCCTGTAAGAGCCGCCGGCAACGCGCCGGGTAGTGTGTTCTAATCCAAGGCCAGGCCTTGCCTGGCAAAGGCCGCCGCGCCCAGCAGCGGGGCTTCGTCACCCCTCTGGGCCGGGACGATGCCCACGGCCCCGGGGTCAACGATGCGTAGCCGCGCGGCCATCTCCCGGCGGCAGGCCTGTTCCATCAGGGGCCAGGCCGGGGCCACCCCCCCGCCGATGACCACCAGGTCCAGGCCGGTGAAAGCCACCAGGTTGGCGATGGCCCGGCCCAGGGCCTTCCCGGCCCGCCCAAAAAGCTCGCCGGCCAGGGCGTCGCCGACCCGGGCGGCCCGGGCCAGGCTCTCGGCATCGCCGTCCGGCTGGCAGGCGCTGGGCCGGCCCTGGGCCAGGGCCTCGGCCAGCATGCCCACTAGCCCCGTGGCCGAGGCGTAGGCCTCCAGGCAGCCCAAGGCCCCGCAGCCGCAGGCGCGGCCACCGGGCTCCACCAGGGTATGGCCGATCTCGCCGCCCGAGCCCAGGGCGCCCGTCACCAGGCGGCCCTCCAAAATCAGGCCGCCGCCCACGCCAGTGCCCAGGGTCAGGCAGGCCAGGTCGCGCCCGCCCTGGCCGGCGCCGTAAAGGTACTCGCCCAGTGCGTAGAGGTTGGCGTCGTTCTCCAGGGCCACGGCCAGGCCGGTGGCCCGGCTGAGCTCGGCGGCCAGGGGCACGTCGCGCCAGCCCGGCAGGTTGGGCGAGACGCGCACCACGCCCGTGGCCCGGTCAATCACCCCCGGGCTGGCCACCCCCAGGCCGGCGGGCGGCGAGCCCTCGGCCCGGGCTCGCGCGGCCATCTCATGCACCGCCGCGGCCAGGCGCCCAAGCAGGGCGGCGGGGCCGTCCTGGGCCTGGGTGGCCAGGCGCGCCTCGTGCAGCAGGTGGCCTTCCCGCACCAGGGCCAGGCGAACATTGGTGCCGCCCAGGTCCAGGGCCACCACGGCCTTGTGGCTACCGGCGCCGATGATGTTCCATCCCGGCGGCCTCCCGCGCCCTAGGCCTGCTGGGCGGCGCGCACCTCGTCCTTGATGCGCTTGACGTGGCCACGGCCCATGCCCTTGACCTCGCAGCCCAGCTCGAAGTAGCGGCGGATGCGCGCGTCGTCCAGGATGGCGAAGCAGTCCACCACCGCCACCGGGCCGCCGCACTGGGCCACCACCCAGTCGGGGTCCAGGTCCATGTACTGGCCATGGCGCACGGCCAGCACCACCGCGTCGGCGCCCTTGAGGCTGCCCGCCAGGTCCTGGGAGACCCTCAGGTTCATCAGGTCGTCCTGGTTGCGGAAGAAGCGCGAGCGGCTGTGCCCGGGCGCGGGGTAGGTGTCCTGCTTCTCCATCTCCCACCAGCGCAGCACGTAGGGGTCGTGCACCTTGACCGCCGCGCCCATCTCGGCCAGCTTGCGCACCACCAGCTCGCTACCGGCGTAGCGGGTGTCGCCCACGTCCTCGCGGTAGGCCGCGCCCAGCACCACCACCTCGCTGGCGGCCACGATGCGCCCCATGTTGCGCAGGGAGTCGCGTACCAGCTCGGCCGCGTGCAAGGCGCGGCTGTCGTTGATGTCTATGGCCATGGGCGTCAGTTTGAACAGGGAACCCTGAAAGCCCATGAGGTGGTGGTAGGCCCACACCCCCAGGCCGCCGTCCTTGGGCAGGCAGTAGCCGCCGATGCCCGGGCCGGGGAACATCAGGTTGTTGTGGGTGGGCCGGGCCTTGATGGCCTTTATCACCTTGACGATGTCCACCCCGTTGCGCTCGGCGAAGACGCTCCACTCGTCCATGAAGGCCAGGATGGTGGCCCTAAAGCTGTTCTCCACGATCTTGCAGGTCTCGCTCTCGATGGGCCGGTCCAGCACGGTCAGCGGGAACTCCTTGACGTTGAGCACCTCGCTCAAAAAGCGCTCCACCAGGCCGCGGCTCTCCTGGTTGACACCCGAGCAGACCCGCCAGAAGTCGCGGATGCTTTTGACGTAGTCCTTGCCGGGCATGACCCGCTCGAAGCTGTGGGCCAAGAGCGGCTCGGAGTCAAGCCCCCGGGCCTTGAAGGCCTTCTTCATGATGGGCCAGGCCACGTACTCGGTGGTGCCCGGCGGCACCGTGGTCTCGATGAGCACCAGGCAGGCCGGAGGTATCTTCTCGGCGATGACCTGCAAGCTACTCTCCAGGGCGGCCATCTCCACGGTGCCCTGGGTCACGTCGGCCAGGGCGGCCTTGGAGTAGTCGCACTGCACGTCCACCACCACCACGTCGGCGTGGGCAAGGGCCTCGTAGGAGAAACTGGCGGTGAGCGTCTTCTTGTCGTTCACGCAGCGGGCGATGGCCGCGTCCACCTCGGGGTCCTCGGCCTTGACCGGGGCCAGCCCGCGGTTGAGCAGGGGGATTTTCCAGTAGCTACGGGGGCTGGGGCGCTGCATGCCGATGACGAACTTGCCGGGCTTGCCGCTGGCGTCCACGCTGTCGGCCACCACGGCGGCCATCACCGCGCCCACGAAGCCCACGCCCATGACCACCACCACCTGCTGCCCCTTGGCCCGGGCGGCGGCGGCCAACTCGGCCAGGCGCTGGTTCTCGCGGCGGTAGTCCTCCTGGTCGGGCAGGGGGAAGGCCTCCCCCTCGGGGCTGATGGAATATTGGCGGTCTTGGTTGCTCACTACCTGCTACTCCTGGGGGGCGGATACTGGCCACCCCGCGAAAGGGGCGGCTGGGTTTGGCCAACTCGGGTCCACACTTCATACCTGCTTAAGGGGCCTTCGTCAAGGGTGGTGCATATTCGGCTAGTTACCCCCGGCCGCCCACCCGGCCCCGGGTGGGCGGCCGGGCGCTAGGCCGCGGCCAGCAGGTCGGCCAGGGCCTGCTCCACCGTGGGGAAGGTAAAGCCGAAGCCCATGGCCAGGAGCCGCCGTGGCAGCACCCTCTGACCCTGGGTGAGCACCGAGCCGAACTCGCCCAGGGCCAGCTCCACGGCGAAACCAGGCACCGGCCAGAAGGAGGGCCGGCGCAGGACGCGGCCCAGGGCCTTGGCCATGTCGCGGTTGGTCACGGGCCGGGGGGCCGTGCAGTTGATGGCGCCGGATGCCTCGGGCCTTTCGAGGCACCACAACAAGGCCGAGACCAGGTCCTGCTGGTGTATCCAACTGAACCACTGTTTGCCGCTGCCCAGCACCCCGCCCAGGCCCAGGCGGAAGATGGGCAGCATCTTGCCCAGGGCCCCGCCCTTGTCTCCCAGCACGATGCCGAAGCGCGTGCGCACCACCCGGGCGCCCAGGTCCTGGGCCCGCGCGGCCTCGGCTTCCCACCGCCGGCAGACCTGGGCCAGGAAGTCGTTGCCCGCCGGGGCGTTCTCGTCCAGCTCCTCGTCGCCGTGGAAGCCGTAGTAGCCCACCGCCGAGGCCGAGAGGAGCACCGCCGGCTGGCTGTCCTGCCGCCGGCCCATGGCCAGCACCAGGTTGCTGGTGCTCTGCAGGCGGCTCTCCAGGATCAGGCGCTTGTACTCGGGCGTCCAGCGCTCGAAGATGGAAGCCCCGGCCAGGTTGACGAAACCCTGGCAGCGGGCCGCCTCCTCCTGCCAGGGGCCGGGGCTGGTGGGGTCGCCCAGGCAGGTCTTCACTCCCGGGGGCAGGCGGGCGGCGGCCCCAGCCGAACGCGAGAGCACCGTGACCCCGTGCCCTTGCCGCAAGAGGCCCTGGCTCAGACTTCTGCCCACGAAACCGCTGCCGCCGGTGACGAAGACCTCCATGGCCTGCCTCCTCGATGGTGCGCCGGGCGGGCGGGGCGGTCCCGCCCGGCTGGCTGCCGCTACTCTATACCTCCAGGCCGGCCTGGAAGCCCTGGGCGATGGACTTGAGCACCGAGCCCGCCCCGGCGGCGTCGCCCACCACGCTCACCTTGAGTCCCCGGGCCGCCAGATCGGCCTTAAGCTGGTCCACTGGGCGCATGCCAGCGGCCATGATCACCGTCTCGGCCGGGAAGAACTGCTCCGCCCCGTCCACCAGGGCACGCACGCCGCCTTCCTCGATGGCCCGCACCTGCACCTTGGTGTGGGCCTTGACCCCAAAGCGCTTGATCTTGCCGAAGACGATCCAGCGGGTGGAGCGGCCGATGCCCTGCCCCAGCTTGGGCAGCATCTCCAGCACCGTGACCTGGTGGCTGCCCTGGGCGATGAGCCGGTCCAGGACCTCGGGCGCCTCGGCCCTAAAGAGCGTGAGGTAGTAGGCCTGCTCCGGGGTGAGCGCCCCCCGGCGGGCCACGTGCAGGGCCGTCTCCAGGCCCACGGCCCCGCCACCGATGACCACCACCCGGCCCTGGGGCCGGGCTTGGCCCTTGAGTACCTGCCAGGCGGTCTTGACCAGGGGCAGGTCCACGCCGGGGATGGGTGGCAAGGCCGGGACCGCGCCGCTGGCCAGGATCACCTTGGCCGGGTTCAGCGCGGCCACGGATTCGGCGCCGGCCAGGGTGTTGAGACGCACCTCCACGCCCAGCTCCTTGAGGGTGGCCCCCTGCCAGGCCGGGATGGAGGCGAAGTCGGGCTTCTCCACCGCCTGGGGGTACCAGGCCACCTGGCCGCCCAGTTGGCCGGCGGACTCCAGCAGGACCACCTTGTGGCCGCGCTGGGCGGCGGTGATGGCCGCCTGGCAGCCGGCCGGGCCGCCGCCCACCACCACCACCGTCTGGGCAGGGGAGGCCGCCGGCGCTTTCGCGGGCACTAAAGCCTCGCGGCCGGCCCGGGGATTGACCATGCAGCCCACCGGCTGCATCTGGGGTATGGCGTCGAAGCAGCCCTGGTTGCAGGCCACGCAGCGGCGGATCAGGTCGGGCCGGCCGGCGGCGGTCTTCTTGGGCAGCTCGGGGTCGGCCAACAGGGGCCGGCACATGCACACCAGGTCGGCGTCGCCCCGGGCCAGGAGGTCCTCGGCCAGGCCGGGGCCGTGGATGCGGTTGCTGGCCGCCACCGGCGTGGCCTGGCCCACGCCGCGCTTGACCCCGCGCGCCAGGTAGCTGAAACCCGCCGCCGGCAACTCGGAGGTGATCTGGGGCACCAGGGTCTCGTGCCAGCCGCCGGTGACGTTTATCATGTCCACCCCCGCCTCCACGCAGGCCTTGGCGAACTGGGCGGCCTCGCTGTTGGTGTGGCTGCCGGGGATGAAGTCATTGCCGGCGATGCGGATGCCCACGCAGAACTCCGGCCCCACCGCCGAACGCACCTTGGCCACCGTCTCCAGGCCGAAGCGCATGCGGTTCTCCAGGGGGCCGCCGTACTTGTCCTCGCGCTTGTTGATCTTGGGCGAGAGGAACTGGCAGATGAGGTAGCCAGCCGAGCCCAGGATCTCCACCATGTCCAGGCCGGCCTTCTTGGCGCGCAGGGCCGCGCGGGCGAAGTCATCCTGCACCTGGCTGATCTCCTCCAGGGTCATGGCCCGGGCCTCGTCCTTGGTGAAGCCTGAGAGGTGGGGCGAGGAACTGATGGGCTGCTGGCCGATTAGGGCGCGGTGGGCATAGGCCCCGGCCATGTAGAGCTGCACGCCGATGGCCGCGCCATGATCGTGGGCAGCCTCGGCCAGGCGCGAGAGCCCCTCGATGTCGCGGTCGTCCTTGATGGAGACGAAGACCGGGCCGCCGGACATGTCGTTGATGACACAGCCGCCCACGATCAACAGGCCGGCCCCGCCCTGGGCGCGCTCGGCGTAGAAGGCCACCAACTGGTCGCTGACCTTGCCGCCGGGGGTGTAGTTGAGATGGATGGCCGGCATGACGATGCGGTTGCGCAGGGTCATCTGGTTGATGGTCAGGGGCGACAACAACAGGGGATACTGGTCCATGGGAATGCTCCAGGGTTGACGTCTCGGGCGTGCGGCGCCGCTGCTTGCCTATACAGGTAGCCTGATTTGCCGCCCCCTGGCAACATCTTCTTCGTCACGGTCTGGCCAAGGGAAATGAAAAGGTTGGGTTTCGCATCGCGTAACCCAACCTTCGAGAGCGCTTGCGGCGGCCCAGGCCGGCGCCGGCCTAGTGGCGGGGAAATTCCACCAGCGAGAAGAAACTTAGGCTGCCCTGGTCCTTGAGCTTTTGAGCCGCCGCGCGGGCCTGTTCGCGGGTGGTGTAGGGACCCACCAGCACCCGCTGCCAGGTGCCGCCGTCCGGTCCCTGCCAGGCCCAGACCTTGGTGTGGAAGCCCCGGCGGGTCCAGTTGCGGGCCTCCTGCTGGGCCTCGCTCTGGCTTTTTACCGAGGCCACCTGGAAGAAATGGTCCCACTTGCCCGTTTGGGCGGGGGCGTCGGGCAGGGTGCCCCGGGGAATGACCCGCTTGGGGGCGTCGGGCAGGGTGTCCCGGGGGATGGGCGGCCGGCTGGGTTCGCTGGAGCCCAGGCGGGCCACCCGTTCCTTGTCCAGGGCCAGGAAGCTGCGGCGCAGGCCGGTGTTGGCTTCCTCCAGGGCGGGGTCCTGGCTGGCGGCCTGGTGATAGCTGATGGTGGCCTCGGCGTACTGGCCCTTGGCCTCCTGCAACTGGGCCAAGAGGAGCCAGGCCGGCGCCAGCTTGGGGTCCAGCTTGGTGGCCCTGAGCAGCAGTTGCTCGGCCTTGACCGGATCGCGCCCGTCCTTGTTGGCGTGCTTGGCGCTGTCCAGCAGTTGGCGGGCCTCCAGCACGTCCTCGTTGGGTATCTCCGGCGGCGCGCCCACGGTCATGGCCGGGGCCGTGGCGGCTGGGCCGGCGCCAGGCGCGGCCGGCTCGGCCGGGGCGGGCGGCACCGCCGCCGTGGGCGCGGGCGGCATGGCCGGCGCCAAGGGGGCGGGGGCCTGGCCGGGCAGACGCTTGGCCTTTTGCAGCTCAGGGTCGCGGGGGTCTATCAACAGGCCCGTGTCAAAGGCCTTGTGTGCCCCGGCCAGGTCGCCGGCCGCCGCGCGGCTCTGGCCCAATAGGAGCCAGGAGGCGGCGCTGGAGGGGTTGAGCGCCAAGTCCTGCAAGGCGGCCTCCTGGGCCTCCTTGTATTGCTTTTTGGCGTAATGGGCCTGGGCCGCCAGGCGGTGGCGGTCGCTGCCGCGCATGACAAAGGCGGTGCCGCCGCGTAGCGCGATGCCGGGGCTGACCTGGCCCAGGGCCAGGGCACGGGCCGCGTCCACCACGCCCATGGGCAGCTCGGAGAGGGTGGGGCAGCCGGTGTCCAGGGTGGCCTTTTCCGGCCCCTGGCGGACGTATTCCCGGGCCACCAGGGTCAGGTTGCGGCCCTTGGCGATCTGCACGGCGGCGTCCTGGGCCTGCGCCGGGTCCTTGATCCACAGCACCCACAGGCAGTCCCGGACCATGACCGGCGATTCGGGGGCCGGCTCCTTGCCGCCGCAGCCCTGCAGGGCCGCGCCCAAGGCCAGGAGCAGGCACAAGATGGCGATATGGAGGGTGCGCCGCATGGGGGTGATTATATGCACGACAGGCCCCAGCGCGCAACGGCTTGCTGCCAAAAGACGCCCGAAAGAGGGATGATTCGACATATTTTAGTTGATCCCGTTGGTTATGGTTGCAGAGCTGCCCCGTTTGGCCGGGGCGGTCAGGGCCTCGGGCCGTAGCCGCGCTGGGGCCGGCCCTGGCGGCAGTTCTGGCGGCCGAAGCCGCGGCAGGCCAGGGGTTTGATGGGGTGCAGGCCGCAGAAGAACAGGGGCAGGCCCTGGGACTGGAACAGGAAGGGGCAGAAGGGCTGGGGCAGCAGGGTGTCGCCGGCCAGGGCGTGATACCAGTAGGCCGGGTAGTCCACCCCCGGCGGCGGGGTGGGCACGGTGCCGGCGTGGCAGCAGCAACGGCCGCACAGGTCGCACCAGCCGCCGTCGCCCTTGAGTTCCTGGTGGGCCAGACCCTGGGCGGGCCAGTCCACCAGGGCCGGCAGGTCGGCGCGGATGCGCAGATGCAGGCCCAGGAAGGCCAGCAGGTCGCGGGCCAGGCGGTCTTGCTCCTCCCGGCGCGGACGGGGGTGGTGGGGGTTGCCCCTGAACCCCATGCCCAAGGTGAGCCAGAGCATGGTCAGCGCCAGATAGGGGTCGCACAGGGCGGCCACGGCCTCATCGGCCTCCTGGGGCCGGGGCCAGACCAGGGCCGCCAGGGGCTGGGCGCGCTCCCGCGTGATGGCCCCGCCCAGGGCGCGTTCCCGGCCCAGGCTGGCCAACAGGGCCAGGCAGGCGTTGGGCAGCGAGGGGCCGCCGTGGGGTATCTTTGCTCCAACCATGCGATAAAATATCCAAAAATAAAAATGCCTGCGTATTATACGCAAGGCGGTACCATGAGGCAATCAAACTCGCGCCAGCGGCGTGGGGCCTGGCCTTGGGGAGCGCCCTTGACAGCGCCGCCGGCCTGGGGCAGGTTGGTTAGGGTAACGTCTTTCGGCTACTTAAGTATTACTCCATGGGCTCGGGGCTCAAGGCATGCCAAGGCGGTTGTGCGCATTGTTCATGGGATGGTGGCTGACGGCGGTCTGCCTGGCCGGCTCGCCTGGCTTGGCCCTGGCCGGCGGCGGACCCGAACCCCTGGGGCTGTTGGCCTGCATTGACCTGGCCCAGCGCGCCAACAGCCAGGTGGGTCAGACCCAGAGCATGGAGGCCTGGGAAAAGGAAAAGCTGGCCGCGGCCCAGCGCCGTTTCTTCCCCCGCCTGGACCTGGACCTGGCCAATCAGCCCAAGGTGGACTACTTCGGCCGGCCCGTGGATGACCGCGAAACCTACAGCAGCGACCTCAAGCTCACCCAGACCCTGTACACCGGTGGCCAGCTCACGGCCCGCCACGACCAGGCCAAGCAGGGCCTTACCAAGGTGGGGCTGACCGAGGCCAAGTCACGCCTGGAGGTGGCCCTGGAGGTGGTGCCGGTCTACTACAAGCTCCTGTCGGCCCGGCAGGTGGCCACCCTGGGCCAGGACCTCTCGGCCAAGGCGGCCGAGCTGGTGCAAGGCGCCCGCCAGGGGGTCAGGGAGGGCTACCAGCGCCTGGAGGACCTGTTGCACGCCGAAGCCCGGCTCCTGGAGGTCTCCTACAAGGTGGCCGACAACCAGAGCCAGGCCCGGGCGGCGGCGATGCGCCTCAAGGAGCTTCTGGGCCTGGAGCGCGAGCAGGCCCTGGAACTCAAGCCCCAGGCGCCGCAATACGCCCCGCCGGAGTCGGCCGAGGGCCTGCTGGGCCAGGCGCTCAAGAAAAACGCCTCCCTGTTGCAGGCCCAGTCCGAGGAGCTATACCAGAGCCTGGGCCTGTCGGTGGCCGAGACCCTGTCCATGCCCCGCCTCAGCCTGGTGGGGCGCTATGGCATGGAGGGCGAGGATTTCCCCGGCCCGGACAAGTACTCGGGGGTGATGTTGCAGTGCGACATCAGCTTCGGCGACGCCTCGGCCAAGACCTACTACGACTATGAGCACCAGAAGCAGAACGAAACCTCCTTCTACTTCAAGGACCAGGAGCTGCACCGCAAGGGGCTGAAGCTATCCTTTTTGGACGGCAGCTCCTCGGCGGTCAGCCTGGCCGAGGCCCGCTACCTGCGTAAAAAAGCCCACGACGACGTGCGCGACACCCGCGCCAAGCTGCAAACCCAGGTTTTAAGCCTCTGGGAGGAACTCAAGCGCCACGATGACCTCTATGATCTGGCCGGCAAGCAGGTGGAGCTGGGTGGCGAGCGGGTGGCCGTGGCCCGGGCCAAGCGCGAGGCCGGCACCGCCACCCCGGCCGAGGTGCTGGAACGGGAGATGGACCTGGCCGAGGCCAGGGCCAAGATGATCCAGGCCGGCCACGAGCGCCACCGGGCCCTGGCCCTGTTGTGCCTGCTCTCCGGCCAGGCCTTGGCCTGCGAGGATGTCAAATGAACAGAGCGCTGGTTTGCCTGACCCTGACAGCCGCCCTTTGGTGCCCCTGCCTGGCCCAGGCCGCGCCGGCCCCGCCGCCCCTCTCCGAGCCGGGCCGCGTGCCGGTGAAGGTGGTGCGGGTGGCCGAGGAGGCCGGCGGCGGCCTTAGCGGCCTGGGCAGCGCCCGCTGCCGCCAGAGCCTGGAGCTTTCCTTCGAGGTCATCGGCCTGATCAGCCAGGTGCTTGTGGAGGAGGGCGAGCTGGTGCAAAAGGGCCAAGTGCTGGCCCGCCTGGACGACAAGGTCCAAGCCGCCGAGTTGCAGGCCCGCCAGGCCGAGGCCCTGGCCGCCGCCGCCGAGGTGGAGCGCCTCAAGGCCAAGAAGGAGGAGAAGGAGAAGCTCTTCCAGGGCCGCGCCGCCACGGCCGCCGAGGTGCGCGAGGTGGGCTTCGAGCTGGACAAGGCCTTGGCCAAGCAGCGGGCCAGCCAGGCCGAGGTGGCGGCCATGCAGGGGCGCGAGAAGAACATGGTGCTCAGGGCCCCGGTGGCTGGCGTGGTGCTCAAGCGCCTGTCCGAACCCGGCGAGGTGACGAGCCCCAACAGCAACCGCAAGGTGCTCAAGCTGGGCGACTGCCGCCAGGTGCTGGCCGAGGTGGAACTGGGCGAGCGCCTCTATACCCAGGTGCGGGCCGGCCAGGAGGTGACGCTCGTGGCCGACGCCCTGCCAGGGCGGCGCTTTGGCGGCAAGGTGCACGCCGTGGGCGTGGAGGTGGACGAAAAAAACCGCACCTTCGTGGTCAAGGTGGCCGTGGACAACCCCGACCTGGCCTTGAAGCCGGGCATGTTCGTGCGGGCCTCGCTGTTGGCCGCCGGCCAGGCCGCCAGCCTGTGGCTTCCTCCCCAGGCGCTGACCCAGGAGCAGGGCGACCAGGCCGAGGTGACCGTGATCCAGGACCGCAAGGCCACCCCCCGCAAGGTGCGCCTGGGCCGGCGGGAGCCGGGGCGGGTGCAGGTGCTGGAGGGGGTGGCCGGCGGCGAACTGGTGCTGGTGCCCACTCCGGCCGAGGGCGAGCCGCCGGCGGACAGAAGGCCTTGAAACCGCCGGCCTACCTCTCGCGCCCCCTGGGGATTTTGGCCGTCTTCGCGGCCCTGGCCCTGGGGGGCCTTTTTTGCCTTAGCCGCCTGCCGGTGGAGTTGTTGCCCCGCCTGCCCTATCCCCGCCTGACCGTGGTCACGGTCTTTGAGCACGCCCCGCCCCAGGAGGTGGAGACCCTGGTCACCCGCCGCCTGGAGGGCGTCTTGGGCACCGTGGCCGGGGTGCGGCGCCTGGAGTCGGTCTCGGCCGAAGGCCTGTCGCAGATGACGCTCATCTTCCAGTGGGGCCGCGACCTGGGCCACAGCGCCGCCGAGGTGCGCGAGAAGCTGGATTCGGTGGCCGACCAACTGCCCCGGGAGGCCCAGCCGCCCCTGGTGCTGCACTACGACCCCTCCGAGGCGCCGGTCATCACCCTGGGCCTGACCGGGCCGGCGGCGGGAACGGCCCTGCGCGCCCAGGCCCAGGACGTGCTCAAGAACCGCCTGGAGACCCTGGAGGGCGTGGCCGCCGTGCGACTGAACGGCGGCCTGGTGCCCGAGGTGCAGGTGGAGGCCGACCTGGCCCGCCTGGTGGCCCAGAACCTGGACCTGGGCACCCTGGTGGAGCGCATCAAGAAGGCCAATCTCAACTCGCCGGCCGGGGAGCTGCGCCTGGGCAACCTGGAGCTGCCGGTGCGCACCCTGGGGCGCTTCGCCTCGCCCCAGGACATCCCCCAGGTGCCGGTGGGCAAGGGCCAGGGCGGGGCGTTGGTGAGCCTGGCCGAGGTGGCCCGGGTACGGGCCGGCCACAAGGACCAGACCGGCTTCTGCCGGGTGGACGGCCTGCCGGCGGTGCTCCTGTCGGTGCAGAAGGAGCCCGGGGCCAACGCCGTTGAGGTCTCGCGCCGGGTGCGCGAGCGCCTGGCCCCCATGGCCGCCGGCTTGCCCACGGGCTGGGGCCTCCAGGTGGTGGACGACCAGGCCCCCTTCGTGGAGGACTCCCTGGCCCAACTGCGCGACGCCGTGTTGTGGGGCGGACTTTTGGCCTTTTTGGTGCTGGCCTGGTTCCTGCGCCGGATGCGGGCCGCGCTGTTGGTGATGCTCTCGGTGCCGGTGTCTCTCCTGGCCACCCTGGGGGCCATGTACCTGGCCGGGGTGGGGCTCAACCTGATGTCCATCGGCGGCCTGGCCCTGGGGGTGGGTACGCTGGTGGACGCCTCCATCGTGGTGCTGGAGGCCTTTGAGCGCCACCAGGCCCGGGCGGGCGAGCCCCTGGCGGCGGCGGCCAGCGCCCTGGGCGAGGTGCGCGGCGGGCTTATCACCGCCACCCTGACCACGGTGTCGGTGCTGGTGCCGGTGTTGTTCCTTACCGGCCTGGCTCAGCGCCTGTTTCAGGACTTCGCCTTCACCCTGGTGGCCTCGCTGCTCTTTTCCCTGGCCACCGCCCTGCTCTTGTTGCCGGCGCTCTTGGTCTGGCTGGGGCGGGGCCAGGTGGCCGCGGCCCGCCCGCCCGCCCAGGCCGCCCACTACCGCCGCGCCCTGCAATGGAGCCTGGCCCACCCGCTCACTGCCGCCGGCCTGGGGCTGTTGGCCCTGGTCCTGGGCCTGGGCGGCCTATGGGTAAGGGGCGCGGCGCTCTTGCCCGAGGTGGGCGGTGGGCGGCTGCTGGTGCAACTGCGCCTGCCCCCGGAGAGCGGCCTGCCGCTCCTGACCGGGGCCGTGGACCGGGCCGAGGAATTCCTGCGCGCCCGGCCCGAGGTGGCCTCCCTGGTCACCCGGGCCGGCGTGGACCCCCATGACAGCGGCGGCCAGGGCGGTGATCTGGGCCTGGACCCCGGGCGGCCCCACGAGGCCATGCTAACCGTGCACCTCAAGCCTGGCCAGGGCCTGGGCCGGGGGGCCGAGGGCCTGCGCACCAGCCTGCGCCAGGGGCTCACGGCCCTGGGCGGCTTCGAGGCCGAGGTGCTGCCCGCCGGCAACCTCACCGAGCCTGGCCGCGAGGCCCTATCGCCGCCTCAACTGCTGCGGCTCATGGGCGACGACCTGGACACCCTGGTGGAGCTTTCGGCCAAGGTGCTGGCCCGGCTCAAGGACGTGGGGGGCCTGGCCGGGCTGGTGGCCGACGGCGCGGCCAAGAGCGGTCAGTTGCAGGTCAGGGTGGACCGCGAGGCCGCCGCCGCCCAGGGCGTCAACGTCACCCAGGTGGCCCAGGAGCTGCGGCGGGCGGTGCAGGGCGAGGTGGCGGGCAAGCTCTTGCAGGGCGACCGCGAGACTGACATCCGGGTGCGCCTGCAACCCGGCGACCGCCAGGAGCCGGCGGCCCTGGGCGAGCTGCCCCTGCTGGGCCAGGGGGGCCAGACCCTGCGCCTCAGGCAGGTGGCCAACCTGCACCCCGGCCAGGGTCCCCAGGAGATACTGCGCCAGGAGCGGCGGCGCACGGTATTGATCCGCGGCCAGGTGACCGGCCAGGCCTTCAGCCAAGGCCAGGAGAGCGCGCTGGCCGCCGCCGGCCAGGTGGAGCTGCCCGCCGGCTACGAGCTGCGCCCCGGCAGCCAGGGCCTGGCCTTGAGCGAGTCCTTGAGCTCCCTGGGCGCCGCCCTGGGCCTGTCCTTGATGCTCATCTACGTCATACTGGTGGTGCAGTTCGAGTCCCTGCGCTGGCCCCTGGTAATCCTCTTGGCCCTGCCCCCCCTGGCCCTGGGGCCGGCCCTGGCGCTTAACCTCACCGGCCTGCCGCTTTCGGCCCTGGTGCTGTTGGGCTCGGTGGTGCTCATCGGCATGGCCGTTAACACCTCCATCCTGCTGGTGGACTACACCAACCAACTGCGGCGGGCCGGCATGGCGCCGGCCCAGGCCCTGCTGCAAGCCGCCCAGGTGCGCCGCCGGCCCATCGTCATGACCACCCTGACCACGGTGCTGGGGGCCTTGCCCCTGGCCTTGGGCCTGGGGGCCGGGGCCGACCTGGCCCAGCCCCTGGCGCTGACCGTGGTGACTGGGCTCTTCGTCTCCATCGCCGCCACCCTGCTCCTGGTGCCGGCCCTGTACCGCCTGTTCCTGGGCCGGGGGGCGGCGCGGTGAACCGGCTGACCGCCCTGGTGCTGAGCCGGCCCCTGGGCAGCCTGGCGGCCTGCCTGGGCCTGGCCGTGCTGGGGCTGGTGGCCGCGGCGGGCTTGAACCTCAACCTGCTGCCCTCCACCCGCTATCCGGCGCTGACCGTGACCACCAGCCTGCCCGACGCCGGCCCCCAGGAGGTGGAGACGCTCATCACCCGCCCCCTGGAGGATGACCTGCGCGCCGTGGTGGGCACGCGCAAGATCTATTCCCGCTCCCGCCAGGGGCGCTCGGAGGTGACGCTGGAGCTGAACCCCGAGGCCGACGTCTCGGCGGCGGCCCAGGACCTGCGCGGCCGCCTGCGCCGGCAGAAGCCCAGCCTGCCTTTTGACACCCGGCCGCCGGTCATTAGCCAGTACAGCCCCTCCGAGCAGCCGGCGGCGGTGCTGGGGGTCACCGGCTCCCTGAGCCTCGACCAGGCCGGCGACTGGGCGCGCCAAGTGCTGGCGCCCCGGCTGCGCCGGGTGGAGGGCCTGGCCGAGGTGCAGATCAGCGGCGCGCCCGAGCCCGAGATACAGGTTGAGTGCGACCCCCAGCGCCTCAAGGCCCTGGGTTTGAGCGTGCGCCAGGTGGCCCTGGCCATCAAGCAGGGCAGCCTGGATTTGCCCTCGGGCGTGCTGACCCACGGCCTCTTCCGGGTGCCCCTCAAGGTGGCCGGCGGGGTCAAGACCGCCCCCGAGGTGGCGGCGCTGCCCATCGGCGAGCACGGGAGCGCCGGGCTCTTGACCGTGGGGCAGGTGGCCCTGGTGCGCGCCAGCCACCGCCCGGCCGAGGAGATCACCCGCCTGGGCGGCCGGCAGGTGGTCACCCTGGCCCTTTACCAGGCCTCGGGCGCCAACCTGGGCCGGCTGTGGGGCCAGGTGGAGCAGGTGCTGGCCCAGACCCCGCCGCCGGGAGCCGACGCCCGCGTGGAGGTGGTCTACAGCCAGGCCCAGCTCTTGAGCCAGGCCCTGGAGCGCCTGGCCTGGATGGCGCTCATCGCCGCCCTGGCCGCCGCCGGGGTCTTGTATTTCTTCTTGCGCGACCTGGCCTCCACCTGCGCGGCCTGCGCGGCCCTGCCTTTCTCCCTGGCCGTGGCCTTGCTCTTGGTGCGCCTGGCCGGCCTGGAGTTGGACATCATCTCCCTGGCCGGCCTGGCGCTGGCCATGGGCATATTGCTGGACAACGCCGTGGTGGTCATCGAGGCGGTGCACGCCCGCTGGCAGGCCGGGCAGGAGCGCCTGGCCGGGCTCCTGGAGGGCGTGGCCGAGGTGGCCCGGCCCATCGCCTTCGCCACCCTGACCACGGTGGCCGGCTTTTTGCCCCTGGTGCTGGTCTCCACCCGGGTGCGCCAGAGCTACGGCGGCTTCTTCTGGGGCCTGAGCTTGAGCCTGATGACCTCGCTCTTGGCGGCCCTGGTGCTGGTGCCGCTCTTGATGCTCTACACCGGCCAGGGCTGGCGCCGGGCGCGTCAAGCCTTCCGGGCGCCGGTGGCCTATGTGCGGGCCTTGGACTTTTGCCTGCGGCGCCCCGGCCGCCTGGTGCTGGCGGCGCTGTTGGTGCTTATCGCGGCGGCGGCCCTGGCCCCGGGGCTCAACTTCCAGAAGGGCAGCGGCCTGGCCTCCCAGGGCTTCACGGTGCTGGTGGTGCTGCCGCCGGGCACCGCCAAGGAAGTCACCGACCCCCTGGTGCGCCAGGCCGAGGAGAAGGTCATGGCCGTGCCCGGGGTGAAGCGGGCGCACAGCCGGGTGTGGGGCAGCCAGGGCCGGGTCACGGCCACCCTGGCCGGCGACAGCGCCGAGGAGGCCTCCCAGGCCCTGACCCAGGCCCAGGAACTCTTCAAGAACCAGGACCAGGCGCAATACCACGTGTTGCCCCTGCACGAGGGCGGCCGGCACGCCACCCTGGCCGTGAACCTCTTCGGCCCCAGCCTGGAGGGGCTGATGGAGCAGTACCCCCTGGTGGGCACGCGCCTCAAGGAGCTTCCCATGATCCGCGACGTGGTGGTGCGCATGGGCAGCCCGGCGCCGGAGCTGGAACTCAGGCTCAACCACCGCCTGTTGGGGCTCTACGGGCTCAGCGCCGAGGAGGTGGCCCAGGAGGTGCGCGCCCATCTCTCCGGTCCGGTGGCGGTGCGCATCCCCGGCCAGGACCGCGAGATCGAGGTGCGGGTCTGGGGCCAGGGCGGGCCTTTGCACCAGGCCAGCCTGGGCGCGGTCTTCATCCCCGCCCCGGGGGGCCGCCTGGTGCCGCTCTCCGAGTTGGCCGAGCCCCAACTCAGGCCCCAGCCCAGCGAGCTGTTGCGCGAAGACCTGCGCCGGGTAATCCGCCTGACCCTGGCCCTGGACCAGGGCGACACCCTGGCCGCCGCCCGCCAGGTGCGGAAGCTTCTGGCCGACCCGCCACCGCCGCCAGGCTTTGCCTGGCTCTTGGGCGAGGAGGTGGAGCGCATCGAGACCACCCGCCAGGAGATGCTCCTGGGCGCGGCCCTGGCCCTGCTCCTGGCCTATCTCATCATGGTGGCGGCCACCGAGTCCCTGACCGCGCCGGTGGTGGTGCTCTGCGCCGCGCCCCTGGCCGGGGCGGGGGTGGTGGCGGCCCTGCGTCTGCTGGATTTGCCCGTGGACATGCCGGTGTATTTGGGGGTCATCATCCTGTGCGGCCTGGTGGTCAACGTGGGCATCGTGATGATTGACGCCATGGCCCGCCTGCGCGCCGGCGGGCTGGAGGCGGCCCAAGCCGCCCGCCAGGGGGCCTTGCGCCGCCTGCGGCCGGTCCTGATGACCACGCTCAGCACCACCGCCGCCAGCCTGCCGCTCCTGCTGGACCGGGGTACCGGCTCCTCCACCTGGGGTCCCCTGGCGCTGACCCTGGCCGCCGGGCTCATCACCTCGGCCCTGTTTGCCCTGGTACTCACCCCGGCCCTGTACCCCCTGGCCGCCCGCCTGGAACCGCTGGCCGGGGCGCCGCCGGCCACGCCGGCACCGGCGCCCCAGCAGCTAATTAGGTAGAAAATAAAATTAAAGCATGCTAAGCTGAATCCCGATTGGGGTGTAAACGCCCAAGGGAGCAGGTTCTTGATGAAACGCCGACTTCGGCTCATAGCGTTATTGCTTAGTGTTTTCTTGGTGTTGTCCATCAAGGCCGCCCTGGCGGCCGACCCGGTCAAGACCACCGACTACTTCAATATCCATTATGGCTCCTGGCAGGGCGTGGCCGAGGCCATCACCCCCTATCTCAACGCCGCCTTCACAACCCCCCGCGACGTGCTGGGCTACGACAATGGCGGCTACGGCAAGATAGACGTCTACTTCTACAGCGACCCCAAGAGCGGCACCGCCGGCTACACCTATCCCGGCGAGAACGCCATCCATATAAACCTGTTGTACGGCGACTCCACCAAGGACTCCTACCTGCGCGATTACGGCAGCACCGTTGCCCACGAGACCGGCCACGTGCTCTTCTTTCACGAGACCAAATTGCAGAACCGCTACGCCTGGGGCTCCAGCGGGGCGGCGGCCTACACCTGGGTAAGTGAGTCACTTTCCTATTACATCGGCGACGTGGCTTATCCCCACGGCCCCCAGTACAGCAAGGCCCAGTTGGGCTCCATGGTCAACAGCTACAGCAGCAACGGCAGCAAGCGCGTCAGTTGGCTGACCTCCGGCAGCAACTACATGCAGGGGGCGGCCAGCAGCCTGGACTTGGTGCAACTCAAGACCATCGGGAAATATCTGGCCGACAGCGGCGGCTGGGGGGCCATCCAGGACGCCCTGCGCTACCTGGCCTCGGGCAATGACTACGACACCGCCTTCCGCAAGGCCTTTGGCAAGGAAACCGGCATGACCGGCACCGCCAGCGGTGCCGACGTCAACACCCTGTATTCAGGCTACATCAACTACTACCTGGGCCACTACTAGGGGCCGGGGCATTCAGGTCGGTACGCCAGGGAGGGGCTTGCCCCTCCTTCAACTTTTTGGGCGGGACCGCAGGGGGGTAGGATGGCACATAAGTCGGGCATGAGAGGGCTAGTGCGGGCGGCGGCGGCCCTTACGTTCCTGCTGGCCCTGGTAATGGCTGTCTCCTTGTTTGGCTGCGACAAGAAAGAGCCAGCCCCGGCCCAGGACTGCCTGGCCAGCGGGCAGCAGGCCCTGAATCAGCGGGACTTCAAGCAGGCGGCCAAGCTCTTCGCGGCCTGCGCCGAGGCCCAGCCTCGCCAGGCCTCGGCCCACTTCTGGTTGGGCATGGCCCACTTTTTGGCCCACGAGCCCCAGAAGGCGGTGCCCGCCTTCAGCCGCTGCCTGGAGCTGGACCCCGGTCACGTGCAGGCCATGGCCATGCTGGGCAAGCTCTATTCCTTTGACCGCGATAAGCTCAAGCAGGCCCACGAGCTGTTGAGCAAGGCCCTGGCCCAGCGGTCGGACCTGGAGGACGCACGCTTCGATCTGGCCCGGGTCTTGGCCCTGCAAGGGCAGTACGACCGCTCCTTCCAGGAGTTCAACCATCTGTTCCAGGGGGAGCTGCGCTTTGCCCTGTACCACACCGAGCTGGGCAAGATACTGCTGGCACTGGGCCTCAAGCCCCAGGCCCGCCAGGAGTTCGAGCGCGCCCTCAAGTTGCAGCCCGACTTCGAGCCGGCCCAGCGCCAACTCAAGGAGATGGACCAGCCCGCAGCGCCGGCCGCGCCGGCCAAATAGGCGGCTGGCTGGTGGGTGGGGCTGATACTCTAGGCGTTCAGGGCTGGGGCTTCTGGCCGGCCTCGCGGCGGACCTCCCGCTCAACATAGGCGGTGATCTCGCGGGTGTAGTCGCGAATCCAGTCGGCCAGCGCCCACTGCTCCTCGGGGCTGAGCTTGTGCAGGCCGGCCCGCTGAAACACCTCGCCACCCACCCGCTGCTCCAGGCTCATGCGCATGCTCGTCATGGGGCCCGCCTCCTTGGGGGTGGCCTCGCCGGCCAGGGCCAGGCAGGGCCAGGCCAGGGCCGAGGCCAGCGCGATGATGGTGAAAAGCCGCATGGTCACCTCCCCGGCGCCAGGGTGTCAGCCGCCCACGGCGAAAAGCTGTCTCTCCAGCCAGTCGCGGCCCAGCAGCAAGAGGTCCTCGTCGCGGGCCAGGGCCTCTTGCACCCGCTGGGGCGCGAAGCCGAAGCGCGGGCTGAAATCGGCCTGGCCCGCCAGGGAGCGAAACAGGTCCAGGTTGTACAGGCCCAGGATCACGGCGTGAATCTGGGCCGGCTGGAACTCCAGGCGGCCCCGCCGCCGGGGATGGAAGAACAGGCCCAGCAGGGCGTCGTTGGCGGCCTGATAGGGCTCCAGGCCTTGGTCGGCCACCCAGTCCCCCACGGTCAGGGGGCGGTCTTCTTGCCAGCCCAGGCAGGCCGGGGCCTCCTGCCTGAGAAACACCTCCTTGACCGGCGGGCCGGGGGCCACGGCCCGGGCCAGGGGATAGGTGCGGCAGGCCGCTGGCCGGTGGGCATAGACCGCGCAGCCCGCCGGGCTCACCAGGGGGCAGCGGCCCTCTTGGTCCAGCTTGAGGCGCAATACCGGCCAGCCCGAGACCGGGTCCAGGTCCAGTTCCAGATGGCGCTCCAGCACCTCCTGGGATTTTAGTCCCAGCCCCCGGCGCAGGCGCAGCAGGTCGTAGGGCAGCACCGGCAGGCGCTTATTAGCGCAGCAGGTGTTGAAGCAGGCCAGGCCGGGGTGGCAGGCGAAGCTGAAGACCTGGCCCGGCGCCAGGCGCTGGCCGGCAAGTTGCTCCCCGGTCTCGATCACGCCGGCTCCTGCCCGGCGCCGGCCCAGCGGGCGAAGAGGCCGTGCTCCACCCCAAACTGATCCAGCACCTTGCCCACGGTCTGGTGGACGATGTCCAGCACCGTGGCCGGCCGGTGGTAGAAGGCCGGCATGGGCGGCAGGATCACCGCTCCCAGGCTGGCGGCCCGGGCCATGAGCTCCAGGTGGCCCTGGTGCAGGGGCGTCTCGCGCACCACCAGGACCAGCCGGCGCCGCTCCTTGAGGCAGACGTCGGCGGCGCGGGTAATCAGGTTGTGGTTGTAGCTGTGGGCGAGGGCCGAAAGGGTCTTGATGGAGCAGGGCGTCACGGCCAGGCCGGCGGTCTGGAAGGAGCCGCTGGACAGCGGCGCCGCCAGGTCGTCCACCTCATGCACCCTGGCCGCCAAGGCCTGGACGTCGGCCAGGCGCAAATCGGTCTCCAGTTCCAGGGTACGCTGGCCGGCATGGCTGATGATCAAGTGGGCCGGACGGCCCAGGTCCTTGAGGGCCTTGAGCAGTTCCACGCCATAAATGGCGCCGCTGGCGCCGGTGATGGCCACGGCCAGGGGCAGATGCATGGTCCTTGCTCCGCCGGGCCTTCAGGCCCGCTGGGTGGCGCCTGGGTGGCCTTGCCGGGAGGGAGCTGGCCAAACACCCCCGGCCAGGGCCGGCCTGGCCTTTGTCTGCGTATTACTCCGACAGGCCCCTAGCGCTTCTTGGCGCGGGTGGCTGGTTTGGGGTGATGGAGGACCGGGGGCTCTTCTTCTTCCTGCCAGGCCATTATCATCACCGCGGCGGCCACGGCGGTGATCCACTTGCCGTCCTTGGGGCCCACCGCCGTCTGGGTGAAGTTGTCGGTGCGCACGATCTTGCTGGACATGCGGAAGACCTGTTTCTTCTCGTCCCAGCTCTGGTCCACGTCGAAGTCTATGCCCAGCGTGGTGGCCAGCATCTCGGCGGCCAGGTCCTCGGCGTAGTCGCCGGACTGGCGGGCGTTCTGGCCGAAGCCCTTGTGCTCCGAAAGATAGCCGTGCAGCGAGCGGTCGGCGGGCATGGCCAGGCCGATGCTGGCCGAAATCAGGCGGTTGGGTTCGTCGGTGTCGTTGCGGGCCATGACGCAGAAGAGTATCTGGCCCGATTTCAGCATGCTCTCGCCCTTTTTGCGGGTGATGAGCTTGCAATGAGGTGGGAAGATGCTGGAGACGTGCACCAGGTTGGCCTCGGCGATGCCGGCGTCGCGCAACGCCAACTCGAAGCTGGCCAGCCGTTCGCGGTGGATGCCCTTGCCCCTGGTGAGATAAATGGATTTGGGTACCAGCATGGACTACCACCTCCCTCTCGCGGCCGGCCCGGGGCCAACCTAATGCTGCTCCCCCCTTGGGGGATTAAAAATATAAATGGGCGTCTTAATTATCGTCCACAGGGCCGCACGTCAAGGCAAAAATGCCCAAGAGGAGGGCCAGGGGCCTTGAAGCCCCGGCTGGCGCGGCCTATACTGCTGCCAAAATGTTCACCAGGAGCCATGGCCCGCTCATGTCACAGGAAGTCATAGTCTTTGGCAACGTGCCCCAGCCCGACGAGGCCTCGGCCCGGGCGGCCATCATCCCCGTGCCCTGCGAGGCCAGCGTGAGCTGGGGCCAGGGCACCAGCCTGGGGCCAGCGGCAGTGATGCTGGCTAGCGCCAACATGGAACTCTACGACGAGTTCCTGGATCAGGAAACCTACCGCCAGGGTATCATAACCCGCCCGGCGGTGGATGTGCGCGGCTCCCTGGAGCAGGTGCTGGCACGGGTCAAGGCGGCGGTGGCCGCCGAACTGGAGGCCGGGCGGCTGCCTGCCGTGCTGGGCGGCGAGCACAGCGTCACCCTGGGCGCCCTTTGGGCCATGGTGGAGAGATACGGCACCGGCTTCACGGTGTTGTGCCTGGACGCGCACCTGGACCTGCGCGACCGGTACGAGGACGACCCCTTTTCCCACGCCTGCGTGATGAAGCGCGCCCTGGACCTGGGGCTCGGCGTACGCCACCTGGGCAGCCGGTCCTGCTCGCTGGAGGAGGCCCAGTTGGTCAAGAGCCGGGGCCTTCGGCCCCTGTGGGCCCAAGAGGTGCACAACGACCCGGCCTGGCTGGACAAATACCTGGACGGCCTCACCGGCCCGGTCTATATCACCCTGGACGTGGATGGCCTGGACCCGGCCGTGGTCCCGGCCACCGGCACTCCCGAGCCCGGCGGGCTCTTCTGGCCCCAGGTCAACGACTGGCTGGCCGCGGTCTGCCGCCGCCACCCCGTGCTGGGGCTGGACCTCGTGGAGCTGGCGCCCCTGGCCGGGCACCCGGCCTCGGATTTCACCTGCGCCAGACTGCTTTACCGGGCCTTGGGCCTGGCCCTCAAGGAGAGATCATGAAACCCGCGTGCAAGGGAGCCGCCATCACCCCGCCGGCCCTGGATGAGCAGGTGTCGCTGGTGCGGCTCATGGAGGACCACTTCTCGGCCTACAACGCCGCCCGCCTGCGCGAGGCGGCCCTCTTGTGGTCCCGGCGCATGGGCCAGGAAAACGTCACCGTGGGCCTGACGCTGACCGGCGCCCTCACCCCCGCCGGCCTGGGGCCGTCCTGCCTGGTGCCCCTGGTGCGCCGGGGCCTGGTGGACTTCATCATCTCCACCGGGGCCAACCTCTACCACGACGCCCACTTCGCCCTGGGGCTGAACCTGCACCGCTCATCCCCCCACGCCGACGACTGCCAACTGCGCCAGGACGGCCTGGTGCGCATCTACGACATCGTCATGGACTACGACGTCCTGCTCAAGACCGACGCCTTCTTCCGCAAGATCATGGAGTCGCCGGAGTTCGGCCGGCCCATGGGCACCGCCGAGTTCCATTACCTGGCCGGCCGCTACCTGGCCGAGCGCCAGCGCGTCTTGGGTCTGGGCGACCTTAGCCTCCTGGCCGCCTGCCATGAGTTGGAGGTGCCGGTATACACCTCTAGCCCCGGCGACAGCTCCATCGGCATGAACACCGCGGCCATGGCGCTGAAGGGCCACAAGTTCGCCTGGGACGTCAACCTGGACGTCAACGAGACGGCGGCCCTGGTGCTCCTGGCCAAGCAGGGTGGCGGCCAGACCGGCGTGGTCATCATGGGCGGTGGCTCGCCCAAGAACTTCATGCTACAGACCGAGCCCCATTTGCAGGAGGTGCTGGGCATCAACGAGAAGGGCCACGACTACTTCCTGCAGGTGACCGACGCCCGGCCCGACACGGGCGGGCTCTCGGGGGCCACGCCCTCGGAGGCCGTGAGCTGGGGCAAGGTGGACCCCGAGGGGCTGCCCCACACGGTGGTCTGCTACACCGACAGCACCATCGCCCTGCCGCTCTTGACGGCTTACCTTATCCAGACCATAGGACACCGCCCGCCCAAGCGCCTTTATGCCCGCCGGGGCGAGGCCATGGAGCTGCTCAAAAAGGCGGCCACGCCGGCCTAGGCCCCCTGGCCATAAGGTTCGGTCAAAAAGGCAAGGCCGGGCGGGGATAACCCCCGCCCGGCTTTTATTCCACTGGCCCGCAACGGGAGCCGCCAACGCCTGGGCGCGCCGCAACGCCACCCGATCCGTTATTGGGAGTCGAGGCTCTCGACCTAGAAATCCTTGAAGTCCTTTTCGTCGTCCAGGGGGATGATCTGCTCGGGCCGGGGTTGGCCGCCCTTGTCCGGCGCCGGGGTCTTGGCTGCCGGCTTGGCCTTGGCAGGCGCCCCGGGCCTGGCCGGACCGGGCAGGCTCTTGCGGGCCGCCGGGGCGGGGACTGGTTCCTCCAGGGCGGCCTGGGGCACCTGGGCGCGCCCGCCGGCCAGGCGGGCCAGTTCCTCCACCACCTGGGCCAGGCGGCGGGCCTGGCCGTCCATCTCGCTGGCGGCGGCGGCGGTCTCCTCGGAGTGGCCGGCGTTGGCCTGCACCACCTGGTCCATGTGGGTCAGGGCCTGGGTGATCTGGGTGATGCCCTGGGCCTGCTCCCGGCTGGCCGCCGAAATCTCGGAGATGAGGCTGGCCACCTTGCCCGCCGACCTGGCCACCTCCTGGAACTCGGCCTTGGTGTCGGCCACCTGGCGGGCGCCCTGGTTGATGCTCCTGACCGTCTCCTCGATGAGCACCTGGGTGTTCTTGGCCGCCTCGGCGGCGCGCATGGCCAGGTTGCGCACCTCGCCGGCCACCACGGCGAAACCGGCGCCCGCCTCGCCCGCCCGGGCCGCCTCCACGGCGGCGTTCAGCGCCAGCAGGTTGGTCTGGAAGGCGATCTCGTCAATGGTCTTGATGATCTTGCTGATCTGCTCTCCGGCCCCGGCCATCTGGGTCATGGAGGCGGCCACGGCCTCCATGCCCTGGCCGGCCTTGTCCACCTTGGCCTGGGCCGCGCGCATCTCCTGGTCGGCCTGGGCTGCGTTGTCGGCGGTGCCCGTGGTCATGGAGGCCATCTCCTCCAGGGAGGAGCTGGTCTCCTCCAGGGACGAGGCCTGCTGGCTGGAGCCCACGGCCAGGTTCTGGGAGGCCTGGCTCAGGCCGGCGGCCGAGTCCTGCACCGCCACGGCCTCCTGGCTCAAGGAGGCGACGGCCCTGGTCAAGGGCCGGCTCAGGGAGCGGGCGAAAAGCCAGCCCACGGGCAAGAGCACCAGGGCCGCCGCCACCAGGATGCCCCAGCCCCACAGGGTCATCTGGCGCACGCCGGCGTAGAGCTCGTCCTCCTGGGCCGCCACGGCGATGATCCACTGCCAGGACGAGAAGGTGGTGTACTTGATGGCCAGGCGCCCGGCCTGGCCGCCGTCCAGGCGGACCGCCCGCACCTGGCCGTCCTGGGCGCCGCCCTTAAGGGCCTGGGCCATCTCGGCGTAGACCGTCCGGCCCGATGCATCCTTGACCCCCAGCACCTTCTGGCCGGCCAGACTGGGGTGCACGATCATCTCGCCATCGCCGTTGAAGACAAAGGCAAAGCCACTCTGCCCCACCTTGACCTTGCGGATGGCCTCCAACAGGCCCTTGGCCGACTGCTCGGGCACGCCCACGTACAGCGCGCCGATCACCTGGTCCTGGCCGTCCTTGAGGGGCTTGTAGGCGGTGATGTACCAACCATTGACCACGAAGGCCCGGCCATGGAAGGTCTCGCCCCTGACCACGGCCTGGGCCACCGGGGAGTCGCGGGGGATGAAGGTGCCCAGGGCGCGGGCACCCTCCTTGGTCATGACATTGGTGGAGATGCGCAAGAGGTCGCCCTCGGGGTTCATGCGCTGGAAGATGGTGCAGGTGCCGCCCACCAGGGACTTGACCTTGTCCACCAGGGAGGTGTCCTGGCTGAGATTGGTGGCCGGGCCGGCCATGAAGCCGGGTAGGCTCAGGTCCTTGATCTCCTTGCTGACCTGGTTCACCGCCTTCCACTGCACGGCTTCCATCTTGTTGAGGTTGAGCCCCCAGCCGCCACTGAGCTGGTTGAGCAGATACTCGGCCACCCGCAGGTCGTCGGCCAGCTTGACCTCGAGTATCTCCTGCTGGGCCTGGCAGTTGACCATGAGTTGCTGGGCGATGTGGTCCTGGTCCTGTTCCACGCCCTGGGTTATGGTTTCCTGTGCCCGGTTTTCCAGCACCAGGATCACCACCAACAGGGGCAGAAGCGAGGCCAGGACGGCGGCCAATATCTTGCCGCCGATGCCGATGCGCAAGCTAGCCATTATAGTCACCCCCATCATGAGACACGATTGGACAAAAGCGGCCCCGATGTGCTCAACTGGCAATCGCCATTGACACCGGCGCGCTCGGGGTTATACCAAGTTGCGATCAAAGGAATGATTTGATCGCAACTTGGTATGCGGGCCATGAACCACCCCAAAAAAGCTGCGCTTTTTTGGGGGCCCGGTGAGATGGCCCGCCGGGCGCGTTTGCGCCCGGGAGGCCAGGCAAAAGCACTCTTTTGCCCGGCCGATCAGCAATCAAAGCCAGGGATGGCTTTGATTGCATATTGGTATTAGACTAACCATATCATAAGCCAAGGTGCCCACGTGACCATCATAGACGCCCACACCCACGCCTTTCTGCCCGAGGACCTGGAGGTCTTGAGTCAGCGGCTGACCCTGCTGGACGACCACCTGCCCGCCGACAACCCCCACAAGTGGCAGATCCTGGACGGCGGCGGCACCCTGGAAGCCCTGGCCGCCATCATGGAGCGCGCCGGGGTGGACCGCTACGTGCTCCTGCCCGTGTCGGGCAAGAAGGACCGCGTGGCCGACCTCAACCGCTGGGCGGCGAGCGCCGCCGTGGATGACCCCCGGCTCATCCCCTTTGGCCTTTTGCACCCCCAGGGCCAGGTGGCCCAGGACCTGGAGTTGCTCCTGGACCTGGGGCTCAAGGGCGTCAAGCTGCACCCCTTCATCCAGCGCTTCAGCCTGGACGACCCGGCCAGCCAACAGATGCTCTCCCTGCTGGAGCCCAGCGGCCTGCCGGTGCTCCTGGACACCCTGTTCATCGAGGGTCTGGTGCGGGCCAAGCCTCACCTGGACTGGGTGGTGAAGATGTTCAACTTCGGCGGCTGCGAGGCGGCCCAGATCGCCCGCGCGGCCAAGGCCCACCCGGGCCAAAAGTTCATCGCCGCCCACGGCGGCAGCCTCTACGGCTGGGACCATCTGGACCCGCTCTACGACCTGGACAACGTCTACTTCGATCTCTCCTACCTCATGGGCCTCTTGGAACCGCCCCGCCTGGTTCAAATCATCCGCCGCAAGGGGCCGGAGCGCGTCATCTATGGCTCCGACGCCCCCTGGCGCGAGGCAAGCGCCTTCCGCCAGTGGTTCGAGGACCTGCCGCTCAGCCCAGGCGAGCGGGAGCAGATCGCCAGCGGCACCCTGCTCTCCCTGCTGGGCCAGGCCTGAGGCTGTCCACCAGGCATACCCTATTCCCCGGCCAGTTCTAGGGTCAACCCCAAGAACTCGGAAATTGTTGTAAGAAAAAACCCTACCGCCACCCGGCGGCGCGCCGCCCGCCGCCAGGCGGGACCCCGTCCGGCGAGGCCTTTTTATTGACGCCCAGGGCCGCCAGAGGTATATATGCCATTTTACGGGCTTTACGGAGGCAGGACCAAGTGACGATCCAGGCGGTCAGGGGCATGAAGGACCTTTTGCCCAATGATGCGGGCAAATGGCGCTTCATCGAGACAAAAGCCCGCGAGGTCTTCGGGGCCTTCGGGTTCCAGGAGATACGCGTGCCCATCCTGGAGCGCACCGAGCTGTTCGCCCGCTCCATCGGCCAGGCCACCGACATCGTCGAAAAAGAGATGTACACCTTCAGCGACCGCTCCGGCGACTCGCTGACCCTGCGCCCCGAGGCCACGGCCGGCATCCTGAGGGCCTACATCGAGAACAAGCTCCACGCCAGTCCCGGACCCCACAAGCTTTTCACCCTGGGGCCCATGTTCCGCCACGAGCGCCCGCAAAAGGGGCGCCTGCGCCAGTTCCACCAATTGGATGTGGAGGTGCTGGACGACCAGGGTCCCCAGAGCGACGCCGAACTGATGGTGATGCTCACCCATCTGCTGGAGCGGCTGGGGCTCACGAAAATCGTCTTAAAGGTGAATTCGCTGGGGTGTCCAGACTGTCGTCCGGCCTTTCGCCAGGCACTCCTGGAGTTTTTTCAAAACAGGAAGGATAGGCTTTGCGAGGACTGTCAGCGCCGCCTTTCTACCAACCCGTTGCGCGTTCTGGATTGTAAAGCCGAAGGCTGCAAGGACCTCGCTGAGCGCGCGCCAGTTATGGCGGATTTTCTTTGCGCACCCTGCTGGAATCATTTCAAGGCCGTCCGCGACCTCCTTCGTGCTGCGAATGTTTACTTTGAGGACGCTCCCCGCCTGGTGCGCGGCCTGGACTACTACGTGCGCACCACCTTCGAGGCCGTGACCGGCGACCTGGGCGCCCAGAACGCCGTGGCCGGCGGCGGGCGCTACGACGGCCTCCTGGCCGAGCTGGGCGGCCCGGCCCAGGGGTGCATCGGCTTCGGCGCGGGTATCGAGAGATTGGCGCTCTTGATCGAGGACCGGCCGGAGTGGCAAGCCGGGCCTGAGCTTTTCATCGCCGCTCTGGGTGAAGAGGCCCGCCTGTGGGCCTTCAAGCAGGCCCTGGAACTGCGCAAGCAGGGGCGCTGGGTGGAACTGTCCCACGAGGCCAAGAGCCTCAAGGCCCAGATGCGCCGGGCCGACAAGCTGGGCGCGGCCAGGGTGCTCATCGTGGGCGAGAGCGAGATGGCCGCCGGCGTGGGGCAGCTCAAGGACATGAAAGCCGGCGGCCAGCAGCGGGAGGTTAGTCTGGAGGACGTGGCGCAGGCATTGGCCTAACCATCCAGCGGTAGGTGTCATTGCGAGGAGCATCCCCGCAGGGATGCGACGAAGCAATCTCCCGATTCGATGCCTTATGCTGGCGGCCGGCGCTGACTCCCAAAGAGCGAAGCGGAAGATCGCCACGCTGCGCTCGCGATGACACTGTTTCTGGATTGGGCTCTGGCGGGAGGTGGTCCCCCAGGCGCCCAGACGGGCGGGGATAAACCCCGCCCCTACGAAATCAAACCGGGACTAGTGGGTCGTTAACCCCTTCCCTGATTTCTTGATTTTTCGCTTTGTTCCCTCTCTCTAGGAAGTAGGCCAACGTGGCTAAGAAATTCATCACCGAACTGAAGCGCACCCACACCTGCGGCGAGCTGACCCTGGCCGAGGTGGGCCAGGACGTGGTGCTCATGGGCTGGGGCATGCGCCGCCGCGACCACGGCGGCCTGATCTTCGTGGACCTGCGCGACCGCGCGGGCATCACCCAGGTGGTCTTCAACCCCCAGGACGCCGGCGGGGCCCACGACGAGGCCCACCAGATACGCTCGGAATACTGCCTGGCCTTGAAGGGCCTGGTGCGCCGCCGCCCGGCCGGCCAGGACAACGACAAGCTGGTCACCGGCCAGATCGAGGTGGTGGTCGAGCACTTCGAGATCCTGGGACCCAGCCAGACCCCGCCCTTCATGCTGGAGGAATGGGTGGAGGTCAACGAGAACGTGCGCCTGCGCTACCGCTACCTGGACCTCAGGCGGCCCGAGATGTTCCAGAACCTCCTCTTGCGCCACCAGGCCGCCCAGGCCGCCCGGGGCCATCTCAACGGCCAGGGCTTCCTGGAGGTGGAGACGCCCTTCCTCACCCGCTCCACCCCGGAAGGCGCCCGCGACTTTTTGGTGCCCAGCCGTCTGAGCCGGGGCTCCTTCTACGCCCTGCCCCAGTCGCCACAGCTCTTCAAACAGCTTCTGATGGTGGGGGGGGTGGAGCGCTACTACCAGATCGCCCGCTGCTTCCGCGACGAAGACCTGCGCGCCGACCGCCAGCCCGAATTCACCCAGATTGACCTGGAGATGAGCTTCGTCTGCGAGGACGACGTGATGGACCTGACCGAGGGGCTGGTGGCGGCCATCGTGGAGGCCGCCGGCCAGACCATGCCCCGGCCGGTGCCCCGCCTGACCTACGCCCAGGCCATGGAGCGCTACGGCCTGGACGCCCCGGACGTGCGCTTCGGCCTGGAACTCATTGACGTGGCCGACCTGGTGGGCGACGCTGAATTCAAGCTCTTCAAGGAGGCGGTGGCCAAGGGCAACATGGTCAAGGCCCTCAACGGCAAGGGCATGGCGGGGCTCTCGCGCAAGGACCTGGACGACCTCACGGCCTTCGTGGGCACCTACGGGGCCAAGGGCCTGGCCTGGGTCAAGATAAAGGAAGGGCTGGAGTGGCAGTCGCCCATCGCCAAGTTCTTCAGCGCCGGCCATCAGCAGAAGATCAACCAGCGCCTGGGGGCCGCCGAGGGCGATATCCTCTTCTTTGGCGCCGACGTGCCCAAGGTGGTCCGCGAGTCCCTGGGGCGCCTGCGCCTCGAGCTTTCGCGCCGCTTCGAGCTGACCAAGGGCAAGCCGCTCACCTTCTGCTGGGTCACCCACTTCCCGCTGCTGGAGTACGACCCCGAGGCCAAGCGCTGGGTGGCCATGCACCATCCCTTCACCTCGCCCAGCCCCGAGGACCTGCCGCTCTTGGCCAGCGATCCGGGCAAGGTGCGGGCGCGGGCCTATGACCTGGTGCTCAACGGCAGCGAGATCGGCGGCGGCAGCATCCGCATCCACACCCAGGCCATGCAGCAAAGACTCTTCGAGGCCTTGGGCATCGGTGCGGAGGAGGCGGCGGAGAAGTTCGGGTTTTTGCTGGAGGCCCTGACCTTCGGCGCGCCGCCCCACGGCGGCCTGGCGCTGGGTTTCGACCGGCTGGTGGCCATTCTGGCCGGCCAGCCCTCCATCCGCGAGGTCATCGCCTTCCCCAAGACCCAGAAGGGCACCTGCCCGCTGACCGGCGCCCCCGGCAAGGTGGACCAAGTGCAGCTTTTGGAGCTGGGGCTCAGGGTGGAGAAGACCTCATAAGGCCCTAATTTTCGGGTTGCAAAGCTGTTGACAGTAAGTAATATACGTGCCTAGAATGTCTTGTGCGCGGGGTTGCCTGTGCAGTCGGTATTTTCCGCCTAAATAGACGGGAGCGACCGCAGTCCCTGGGTGAGTCGTGCCGAAGCAAAAGGTTTGTGTTTGCTGGTAAACTTGGGAAGGAGGGTTTCTGGAATGAAGAAGCTGGTAAAGGTTTTCCCCTGGATTGCCGCTCTGGTCGCGCTGGCCATGCTCAGCGGGTGCGCGGCGGTGTGTGGTGTGGAAGAGGCCAAGGTGGCGCCGCCTCCCCCGCCCAAAAAGTGGGAGGGTGCCCCTGCCCCGGTGACCGAGGCCCCGGCCGCGGCCCCGGCCCTGCCCACCACCTACACGGTCGAGAAGTGTGACGATCTGTGGAGCATCTCCGCCAAGCCGCAGATCTACCAGGATGCCATGCTGTGGCCCTGCATCTTCAACGCCAACAAGGCCAAGATCAAGAACGCCAACAAGCTGAAGGTCGGCATGGTCCTGAGCATTCCTCGCGACCTGACCGACGCCCAGAAGGCCGACTGCCGCAAGCAGGCCGGCAAGTTCCCCAAGTACGTCGTGCCTAAGGGCGCCAAGCGTTACTGCCCCCCGAAGTAAGGACCAACAGCCGGGGAGGGACCGCCCGGGGCGGTCCCTCCCCGGAAACCTTGCGATAGACCGGGGAGGAGGCACCCAAGGCGGGTGCCTCCTCCCCGGTTTTTGGGGGGCTCCAAACAGTCCGGCCAAATGATGGCGATTGGCCACGGCCTTCATCAGCCCAGCAGCCAAGAGGCCCCCCGTTGATTATCCCGCTGCGCCGGCGCCAATCACCGGTATAATTACCACCTATCACCCAATCCGAGAGAGACCCATGGCCAAGTGGAATTCCCGCAGAAGATTATTGGACCACATCCATCAGGCCCAGTTCACCAGCCTGGAGGAGACCGCCGACCCCCAGCTCTTGAGGGACGTGTTCCCCTACAGCGAGGTGTGCCGCATAGACTTCGACCACAAGATTCAACCCCTGGACCCGCCGGATGAGATGCTTATCACCGACACCACCTTCCGCGACGGCCAGCAGGCGCGCCCGCCCTATAAAGTCGAGCAGATCGTCAATCTATACGACATGATGCATCGTCTGTCCGGGCCCAAGGGCATCATCCGCCAGTGCGAGTTCTTCCTCTATGCCGCCCGCGACCGCGAGGCCGTGGAGCGCTGCCAGGCCCTGGGGCACCGCTTCCCCGAGATCACGGGCTGGGTGCGGGCCAGCAAGGACGAGCTTCGGGTGGTCAAGCAGATGGGGCTAAAGGAGACGGGCATCCTCACCTCGGTGAGCGACTATCACATCTTCCTAAAGCTGGGCCTGGACCGCAAGACCTGCCTGGACCGCTACCTGGGGGTGGTCAAGGACGCCCTGGATTTGGGCATCGTGCCCCGCTGCCACCTGGAGGACCTGACTCGGGCCGATATCTACGGCTTCGTGGTGCCCTTCGCCCTGGAGCTGACCAGGCTGCGCGAGGAATCGGGGGTGCCCATCAAGATGCGCCTGTGCGACACCATGGGCTACGGCGTGCCCTACCTGGGGGCGGCCCTGCCCCGCTCGGTGGCCAAGCTGGTGCGCGCCATGATCGAGGACGCGGGCTGCCCGGGCAAGCTCTTGGAATGGCACGGGCACAACGACTTCTACAAGGCCCTCATCAACGGCACCACGGCCTGGCTCTACGGCTGCGGGGCCATCAACGGCTCGCTGTTGGGTTTTGGCGAGCGCACCGGCAACACCCCGGTGGAGGCCCTGGTGCTGGAGTACATCCAGCTCAAGGGCAAGGACGACGGCATGGACACCCGGGTCATCACCGAGATCGCCGAGTACTTCGAGCATGACATCGGCCACCGCATCCCGCCGGCCACCCCCCTGGTGGGGCGCGACTTCAACTCCACCTCGGCGGGCATCCACGCCGACGGGCTGATAAAGAACCCGGAGATATACAACATCTTCGACACGGAGCTGATCCTGGGCCGGCCCTACACCATCGCCATCACCGACAAGTCCGGGGCCGCCGGCGTGGCCCACTGGATCAACCAGCGGCTCAAGCTCACCGACGACAAGCGCGTGGACAAGCGCCACCCCGGCGTGCAGAAGATATACAAGTGGGTCAAGGACCAGTACGACGAGGGCCGGCTCACCACCATCGGC
This sequence comes from Desulfarculus sp., assembly GCA_016218705.1. Classification (GTDB taxonomy): domain Bacteria; phylum Desulfobacterota; class Desulfarculia; order Desulfarculales; family Desulfarculaceae; genus JACRDC01. The sequence continues at coordinate 48,539 of JACRDC010000058.1, read as the reverse complement.
AGCGCCGAGCTGGAGGTGGTGGCCCGCAAGCAACTGCCGCAACTCTTCTTGAGCGAGTTCGACAAGTTGAAGGAACGGGCCCACAAGATCGCCATCAACCAGTGCACCGACCTGTTGAGCCGCCCCGAGTTCCAGACCATGGCCCCGGCGGTCATGGAGCCGGTCTTGGAAAAGTTCCTGGAGGCCAACCCCTTCATCCAGTTCCTCTACGTGGTCAACACCAACGGCTACAAGGTGACCCGCAACATCACCCACATCACCGACAAGGCCAAGTACGGGCGGGCCAGCCTGGACGTGGACTTCAGCGACCGCGACTGGTTCGTGGAGCCCATCAAGGACGGCAAGGTGCATGTGAGCGAGTTCTATACCAGCAAGATCACCAACGCCCTGTGCATGACCGTGAGCGGGCCGGTGCGCGACGACAACGAGCAGATCGTGGGCGTCTTGGGCGCCGACATCCGCTTCGAGGAGCTGGCCAAGATGGAGGACGAGCCCTCCGAGGAGGAGTAACGGAGGCGCCCGGGGCCCGGCGCGGTCCGGGAGCTTTGGACTTGACGGCAGGCCACGGGCGTTCTATCCTTCCTTGACCTTTGTTGGCAGGCGTTTACTGAACATAAACCCAGGCAGGCCGTCGCTTGCCCGCGGCTGGACGAGGAGGACTAAGTTGGCGGAAATCAAGGCACCCATGGGTGGCAAGGTCATCAAAGTCACGGTTAACGTGGGCGACACCATCTCCGAGGACGACGAGGTGGCCGTGCTGGAGGCCATGAAGATGGAGATGCCCATCCTGGCCGAGGGCGATGGCACCGTGGCCGAGATCAAGGTCAGCGCGGGTCAGACCGTGGAGGCCGACCAGGTCATCATCGTCGTCAACTAGGCGGGCAGGCCCCACCACCAAGTAAAAAGCGGGCGGGGGCAAACCCTACCCCTACATCCAGAAAAGACAATCGTCAGGTTGTCTTAATGTAGGGGCGGGGTTTACCCCCGCCCGTCTTTTGTGCCGCGCCCAAACCCGGTGGCAGGCCTTGGCGGAGCAAGCACTCGCGGGTTGAACGGACCGTGAAGAGTGCGGCCTTTTCTACTCCCTCTCCCCCATTCCCATGGGGGAGAGGGCCGGGGTGGGGGGGCCGGGCGCCCCGGCTGCTGGATTGCCCCCCTCACCCTAACCCTCTCCCCCCAACAAGGCCAGCTTAAGCTATTAGTTCGATATCAAATTGGTATCAACGGGAGCCCTCGGCGTTGGTTGCCGCCGCAGCGCCACCCGACCCGTTATTGGGTGCCCAGGCACTGAGCCGCCAGTTCCATGCCCCTGGCCAGGGCCTGACGGTTGGCGGCCATCTTTTTTTCGGGGAACAGCCCCCCCAGCTCGGCCTCCAGCTCCTCCGGTCCCAGGGGCACCAGCCCGCTGCCCAAGAGGGCACCCAGCATGATTACGTTGGCCAGGATGGGCGCCCCCAGGGCGAAGGCCGCCTCGGTGGCCGGCAGCCAGTACAGCTTGGCGCACAGCCCCTCCAGGGCCGCCTTGAGCTCGCCCGGCGCGGGGTACTTGTCCTGGCCGGTGAGCACGTTCAGCGGCATCAGCGGCCGGTCGTTGGTCAAGACCACCACCCCGGGGTGGCCGTACTGGCCCAGCACGCGCAGGGCCTCCAGGGGCTCCAGGCTGACGATGGCCGTGGCCCGGTTCTCGGGGATCAGGGGCCCCAGGGCGGCGCCGGCGGTGACGCGCACCTGGCTCATCACCGCCCCGCCCCGCTGGGATAGCCCGTAGGTCTCGCCCACGGTGACGGTGTAGCCGGCCTGCAAAAGCGCCCGTCCCAGCACCTGGCTGGCCAGCACGTTGCCCTGGCCACCCACGCCGGTGATGACGATGTCCAGGGGATCGTTAGCCAGCGCCTTCATGCCGCCGCCTCCTTGGCCTCGGCCCGGATGGCCCCGGCCGGGCAGATCTGGGCGCAGACCCCGCAGCCCACGCACACCACCTCGTCAATCACCGCCCTGCCGGCGGCCTGGTCGAAATTCAGCCCCGGGCAGCGGAAGGCGCGGCTACAGAAACGATGACAGCCGCACTCGTCGCCCCGGCACAGGGATTGGTCCACGCGCATGCGGTAGGGGTGGCCACCCTGGCGTCCCTGCACCAGGGCACACAGCCGGCGGAAGATGAGCACCTTGAGCCCCGGCTCTCCCTGCACGGCCTGGTAGACCGCCTGCTGGGCCGCGGCCAGGTCGTAGGGGTCCACCACCTGGCAGTCAATGCCCAGGGCGCGGCAGACCTGCTCCACGTCCACCGCCGTGCCGGGCTGGCCGCTGGCGGTCTGGCCGGTGCCGGGGTGGGGCTGGAAGCCGGTCATGGCCGTGGCTGAGTTGTCCAGCACGATGAGCAGGTAGTCGGCCTGGTTCCAGCGGGCGTTGACCAGCCCCGGCAGGGCGGCGTGGAAGAAGGTGCTGTCGCCCACCACGCCCACCACCGGCTGCTGGAAGCCCAGGCTTTTAAGCTTGCCCAGGCCCGACGAAATACCCAGGCCCGAGCCCATGCAGTGCACCGAGTTGACCCGCCTGAAGCCCGTGGAGTGCACCCCCAGGGTGTAGCAGCCGATGTCGCCGCTGACCACGCCCTGGCGGCCGTCCAGCGAAAGAGCCTGCTTGATGGCCCAATAGCTGGCCCGGTGGGGGCAGCCCGGGCAGAAGCCGAACTCGCGGAAAGGCACCAGGCGGCTGATGGTCTCGCGGGCGGCCTGGAGGTACTGCGGCTCCGCCGGCTGCCAGGTCAGCCCCAGGATGGCGGCCATGGCCCCGGCCAGGCGGCCAGGGGTCAACTCGCCGATCTGGGGCAGGTGGCCCGAGGCCTTGCCGAAGAACTGCTTGATTCCCAGTTCGGCGGCCTGCTGGGCGTAGAGGGCCTTGACCTCGGTCTCGATGAAGGGGTCCACCTCCTCGGCGAAGAGCACTCTCTCGCTGTCGGCCAAATGCTTGCGCAACAGAGCCTGGTCCAGGGGCCAAGTGCAGCCCAGCTTCAAAAGGCCCACGCGCCGGTCCACGCCCAGGAGGCCAGCCGCCTCGGCGGCGTAGAGGGCCGAGGAGCCCGAGGCGATGACCAAAAGGTCGGGGGATTCCGGCCCGCTGTAGGCGTTGAAGCCGCTCTGGGCCATGATCTGGCCGGCCTTCGCCAGCTTGTCCTTCATGGCCTGGTGGCGGGGCACCACGGGCACGGTGTTCCATATCTGCTTGGGATCCCAGAAAGGCTGGGGGCGCCCCGTGGGTAGGGGGCCGGGGACCACCCCCGCCCGGGTGTGGCTGAGCCGGCTCAGGGAGCGCAGCACCACCAGGTTGCCGATGGCCTCGCTGAGGTCAAAGGCGAACTTGACCATGGCCAGGCACTCGGCCGGGGTGGAGGGCTCCAAGAGCGGCAGGTCGGCCAGGCGGGCGATGAAGCGGGCGTCCTCCTCGTTGGTGGAGCTGATGCCCGATGGGTCGTCGGCGGTTATCAGCACGATGCCGCCCTGAGTGCCGCTGATGGTCAGGTTGCAGATGAAGTCCTGGGCCACGTTGACGCCGTTCTGCTTCATGGAGGCCATGGCCCTCAGCCCCGTGAAGCTGGCGGCGGCGGCGCTCTCCAGGGCCACCTTCTCGTTTGCCGACCACTCCACATAGATGCCGGCGCTTGCCGCGCTGTCGGCCAGGCTCTCCAGAATCTCGCTGCTGGGGTTGCCGGGATAGGCGGCGGCCAGGCTTAAGCCGGCCTCCAGGGCGCCCCGGGCGATGGCCTCGTTGCCCTGCAACAGGGCCAGCTCGCCGGCCTTGAGCTTGGTCAGATCAGCCATCGGCCCGCTCCTTCCAGGCCTGGGCGGCCCGTGCGCGCTTGTTGGCGGCGGCGGTGGAGAGATGCTGGCGGGACTCGCCGGGCATCTCGGTCAGTTCCAAAAGGCCTTGTGCCCGAGCCAGGTCCAGGAGCCTTTGCCCCTGCTCGCTACGCACCAATATGGTGTTCCAGCCGGGGCGCCCTTCGGCGGCGCCCACCGAGATGTCGGCCAGCTCGGCGCTGAGGTCCGGGCACAGGGCGCAGCCCTTCAGCACCACCGGCCGCACCTCCTCCAGGGGGATGGCCGTGGTGCCCTGGGCCGTCGTCACCTCCAGCACCCCCGCCGGCGGCGGCGGGAAGTCGGAGCGCGTCAGCGGCCCCCGCACGCCAGCGGCCTGGAGCACCCCGCGCAGGCCCCGGGCCGAGAGGTTCAGCGTGCAGAACAGGCCGATCACCAGCTTCAGGCGCGCGCCCTGGGCATGGCGGGGGTGGGCGGCCAAGGAGGCGGCGGCCAGGGCCTGGCAAGGCAGGCCCACCAGGCCCAGGGCGTGATCCGACGCCTCGGCCAGGGCCTGGTTGAGCGCCGAGAGCGCTCCGCCGGCGGCGTATATGGAGCCGGCGGCGGCCAGCACCTCCTGCCGGGTGCGCGCCCGCACTCCTTCCGGCGCGCCCTCCGGGCCGGCCTGGGTGAGCACCGCCTCGCCGATGAGACCCTCTTGCAGGGCCAGGGCCACCAGGGTGGAGACCACCCCGCCGTACTGCACGCGGCCTTGCTGATCAGGGCACAGGGCCCGCGCCCACCAGACCTCCCGCAGCGGCCCCAGGGGCAAGGCCTGGGGGCGGCCCAGGGCCTGTAGCAGGCCGGCGCGCTTTTGGCTGGGGTCGGGCACCGGTGCCTGGGGGCAGACGTCAATACAGCGGCCGTCCTCCAGGCCGCAGACATCCGGCGCGGCCACCTGGCCGTCGTGAAAGATGACATAGGGGCACAGGCCCACGCAGGCCCCGCAGGCCACGCACAGGCCGGCCTCCAGCACCTGGGCCTTGAGGCGCTCCAGGCTGGCGGCCGCGGGCTGGCCGGCCGCTGGTGATTGGGTCATGGTCGCTGCTCCCGGCGCGCGGCTGGATTGGGCGCCTACCCGAGGGATAAACTTGGCTTTTAGACGGCCTCACGAATAGTTGGGCGTGTAGGGCCGATATACGCACCCCCAGGCATAGCAGGAGCGGGGGCAAAAATCAACGGCGCGGTGTATCCTGCCCCGGGGAGAACCGTCTGGCGGGCCAGGCCCTTAATAGCTCTTGCCAACGGCGGATTATGTCTTATAATTGGCCTGGTGCGGCTTCTGGATGGAGGCCGGGGGCCCGCCGGGGCGGCTGTAAAAGCCACTTCCCCGCTGGCGGGCAAGTCGAGCGGGCATAACTCAGTTGGTAGAGTACGAGCTTCCCAAGCTTGAAGTCGCGGGTTCGACCCCCGTTGCCCGCTCCACTCCTTGTTTGTCCGACCGCCGCCCGCTGGAGGGACGCGGCCCTGCCGTGGCCTTCCGTGGCGGTGTTGTCCCTTTTTGAGGGGGTCGCCGAGGCCCTGTCCCCCGGGGTCTTGGGGCTTGCTTCGATTAGTGGACCCGATCCGATCTGGCCGGCTTTGATGGGCCACCGTGCTGCACGGACAGATTCGTAAAGGTCCACGGCCCCGCGTTTGCTGGCGGGGACCGCGCGGGGGCCAACGCCCCTGGCGGGGAAAGGCGGGTTTGTGCCGGCAAAGGCCAGCAACTCCAATGACATGGAGTCCAAGCTCACCGAGCTGTTGGAGCCGGTGGTGCGCTCCGAGGGGCTGATGCTGGTTCAATTGCAATGGCGCCCCGAGGGCTCGGGCCAGGTGCTTAGGCTCTTCGTGGACCGCCCCGAGGGCGGCGTGACCCTGGACGAATGCACAGAGGTCAACCGCCAGGCCGGCGACCTGTTGGACGTGGAGGACCTCATCCCCGGCCGCTACCGCCTGGAGGTCAGCTCCCCCGGCCTGACGCGGCGGCTGAAAACCCGGCGGGATTTCGAGATCTTCGCCGGCCGGCCCGCGCGCCTGATCTACCTGGACCAGGAGGGCAAGAGCCGCACCATCAAGGGCGTGCTCATGGGCTGCCAGGGCGGCGACGTGCTGGTGCAGACCCCGGAAGGGCAGCGGGCCATCGCCCTGGACCAGGTGGCCAAGGCTAACCTGGACTTGCAAATTTAGCGTTTTAACACGCACGGTACGGGACATTTGGAACGGTTTTTGGAGAGCCTCGCATGAGCGAACTGAAACGGATGATTGACCAGGTGGCCAGGGAAAAGGGTCTGGACCGCGAGATCCTCATAAACACCCTGGAAGAGGCCATGCGTTCCGCTGCCCGGCGCAAGCTGGGCTCCAAGGTGGAGGTGGACGTGGCCTACAACGACGACCTGGGCGAGGTGGAGGTCTTCGAGTTCAAAGAGGTGGTGGAGGAGCTCACCGACCCGGAGACCCAGATTGATCTGAAGCAGGCCCTCAAGCTGGACCCGGAATGCGAGGTGGGCGACGAACTGGGCGTCAAGGTTGACACCGGCGAGTTCGGCCGCATAGCCGCCCAGAGCGCCAAGCAGGTCATCATCCAGCGCATGAAGGACGCCGAGCGCGACATCATCTTCGAGGACTTCAAGGACCGCAAGGGCGAGATCATCAACGGCATCGTGCAGCGATTCGACAAAGGCGCCATCATCGTCAACCTGGGGCGCACCGAGGCCGTCCTGCCGCCCCGGGAGCAGGTGCCCCGCGAGGGCTACCGCCCCGGCGACCGCGTGCGGGCCTTCGTGCTGGACGTCAAGCGCATCAGCCGTGGCCCCCAGATCGTGCTCTCCCGCACCCATCCCGGCTTCATCCAGGCCCTGTTCGAGCTGGAGGTGCCCGAGATCGCCGAGGGCATCGTCACCGTGGAGGGCGTGGCCCGCGAGCCCGGCAGCCGCACCAAGATCGGCGTCAGCTCCCGCGACCGCGACGTGGACCCGGTGGGCGCCTGCGTGGGCATGAAGGGCAGCCGCGTGCAGGCCGTGGTGCAGGAGCTTCGGGGCGAGAAGATAGACATCATCTCCTACGACCCCGACCCGGCCCGCTACGTGGTCAACGCCCTGGCCCCAGCCGAGATCAGCCGCGTGGTGGTGGACGAGGTCAACCAAACCATGGAGGTGATCGTGGCCGACGAGATGCTCTCGCTGGCCATCGGCCGCCGCGGCCAGAACGTGCGCCTGGCCAGCAAGCTCACGGGCTGGAAGATTGACGTCAAGAGCGAGTCCAAATACGGCGAGGCCCTGCGCGACGGCTACCGCTCGCTCCTGGACGTGGTGGGCGTGGGCGACGTCAGCGCCGACACCCTGTTCCAGGCCGGCTACGGCTCGGCCGAGGCCCTGGCCGACGCCGAGCCCGGTGACCTGGCCGGCCTGCCGGGTATCGGCGCCGAGCGCGCCCCGGTCCTGATCGCCGACGCCAGGCGCTACTTGAGCGACCGCGAGTCCGGCCAGGGCAGGGACCAGGGCGATGACGAGCCCGAGGCCTCCGCCTCGGATGAGCAGACCGAGGCCCCCCCGGCCGGCCAGGCCGAGGCCGCCCCGGACGGTCAAGACGAGGGCTAAGGCCCCATGACCCAGGCCGCCCCGGCCGGACCCTGGCGCACCTGCCGGGCCTGCGGGCAAAAAAAGCCCCAGGCCGAACTGTTGCGCCTGGCGCTCGCCGGTGGTCTGGTGGTGCCCGACCCTGGGCGCCGGCTGCCCGGACGCGGGGCCTATATCTGCCGGCAACGGCGGTGCGCAAGGCGCCTGCTGGCCGGGCGGGCCAAAAAGCGGATTTTTCGTGTGACACTGGGCGAGGAAGCCTGGGCCGGGTTTGACACGCGGCCGGAGATCAGCTCCTTGCCAGCCCAAGCAGCGACTTCTTAGGAGATTTGAATGGCCAAATTGCGGGTGTACGAGCTGGCCAAGGAACTCAAGGTCGACAACAAGGACCTGTTGCGCCAATTGATTGAGTTGGGCCTGGATGTGCGCAATCACATGAGCGTCATCAGCCCCGAGGAGGCCCAGGTGGTGCGCGAGCGGCTGAGGGCCGAGCGCTCCGACGTGGTGGAGGAAAAGCGGGTCACCACGCGGGTGATCCGCCGCCGCCGCAAGACCGTGGAGGAGGAGGGCCTGGCCGCCGAGGAGGAGCCCGCCCTGGAGGCGGCGCCCGCTCCGGAGGAGGCCCCCGCCCCGGAGCCCGTCACCGCCCCGGCGGCCCCGAAGCCCGCCCCGGCCCCGGCGGCCGTGGCCGAGGCCCCACCGGCCCTGGAACCGGCCCCGGCCCCGGCGGCCGTGGCCGCCGCCGAGCCCCAGGCCGCCGAGGCCGCGCCGGCGGCGGTGGAAGCCCAGGCCCCGCCCGAGCCCGCGCCCCCGGCCGTGGCGCCGGAGCCGGCCCCGGCGCAGGCCCAGGCCCCGCCGGCCCCCCCGGTTGCCCCCCAGGCCCCAGCGCCAGAACCCGCCCCTATCCCGGAGGCCCCGTCCAGCTCGGCGGCCGAGGAGAAAGCCGTGGCCGAGCCCCAGCCGCAGCCCGCCGTGGAACCCCAGCCCTTGGCCGCGGAGGAGCCGATCCAGCCGCCCCGGGCCGCCGTCAAACCCAAGGAGCAGCCGCGGCCCAAGCCGGTGGCCAGGGAGGAGGCCCCCAAGCCCCGCCGCCCGGCCGGCGACACCCCGGCCCGCATCATCAGCCGGCCCACCCAGCCGGTGGCCCCCGTGGTGGAGCAGCGCTTCGCCGAGGGCCGGCCCGCCCGCCCGCCCATGGGCGCCCGCCCGCCCCTGGGGCCGCGCCCGCCGCGCCCCGGCATGCCCGCCCAGCCCGCCGTGGGCGACGTGCCGCCGCCGGAGAAGCTGGACGAGCGCAACCGCCCCCGCCGCAAGAAGGGCAAGAAGACCACCTCGGCCATCCCGGATGACGAGTTCCTGATGCGCAAGGCCGCCAGCAAGAAAAAGGAAATTCTGGACAAGGCCGACCTCTACGACCGCCCCGCCAAGGGCAAGCGCGGGCGTGGCGCGGCCAAGCGCCCCAAGAAGACCGAGTTGACCACGCCCAAGGCCATCAAGCGCCGCGTGCGCGTGGGCGAGGCCATCACCGTGGGCGAGCTGGCCAAGCGCATGGGCGTGAAATCGGCCGAGCTGGTGGGGCGGCTCATGCAAAGCGGCATGATGGTCACCCTCAATCAGTCCCTGGACGTTGAAGACGCCGCCCTGGTGGCCACCGAGTTCGGCTTCGAGGTGGAGCGCGTGGCCTTCGAGGAAGAGGGCCTCTTGGAGCAGGCCGTGGACCGCGAGGAGGACCTCCATACCCGTCCCCCGGTGGTGACCATCATGGGCCACGTGGACCACGGCAAGACCTCGCTTCTTGACACCATCCGCCGCAGCAACGTGGTCTCTGGCGAGGCCGGCGGCATCACCCAGCACATCGGCGCCTACAACGTGCGCGTGCCCTCCGGCGGCCAGGTGGTCTTCGTGGACACCCCCGGCCACGAGGCCTTCACCCAGATGCGCGCCCGCGGCGCCCAGGTCACCGACGTGGTGGTGCTGGTGGTCAGCGCCGACGACGGCGTGATGCAGCAGACCAAGGAGGCCATCGCCCACAGCCGGGCGGCGAACGTGCCCATCGTGGTGGCCATCAACAAGATTGACAAGCCCGGGGCCGACCCCGAGCGGGTACGCCGCGAGCTGGCCGACCAGGGCCTGGTCTCCGAGGCCTGGGGCGGCGACGTCATCATGGTGGAGGTCTCGGCCAAGACTGGCCAGGGCGTGGACAGCCTGCTGGACATGCTCAATTTGCAGTCCGAGATCCTGGAGCTGAAGGCCAACCCCCAAAAGCCCGCCCGCGGCCATATTTTGGAAGCCCGCCTGGACAAGGGGCGCGGCCCCGTGGCCTCGGTGCTGGTGCAGGACGGCACCTTGAAGACCGGCGACCCCTTTGTCTGCGGCGTTCACGCCGGCAAGGTGCGCGCCCTGTTCGACGACCTGGGTCAACGCGTGGACGAGGCCGGACCGTCCATACCCGTGGAGGTGCAGGGCTTCGCCGGGGTGCCCGAGGCCGGCGACGAGTTCGCGGTGGTGGAGAGCGACAAGGTCGCCAAGCAGATCGCCGAGCACCGCGCCCTCAAGAAGCGCGAGGCCGAGTTGTCTTCCCAGACCCGCCTGACCCTGGAGGGCTTCTTCGAGCAGATGAAGGAGGGCGCCGTCCAGGAGTTGAAACTCATCGTCAAGGGCGACGTGCAGGGCTCGGTGCAGGCCCTGGTGGACGCGCTCAACAAACTGGGCAACGAGCAGGTCAAGGTCAACGTCATCCAAGCCGCCACCGGCGCCATCACCGAGACCGACGTGATGCTGGCCTCGGCCAGCAACGCCATCATCATCGGCTTCAACGTGCGCCCCACCGGCAAGGTCGGCGAGATCGCCGAGGCAGAGCACGTGGACGTGCGCACCTACGACATCATCTACCAGGTGCTGGACGACGTGACGGCGGCCTTGACCGGCATGCTGGCCCCGGTGATGCACGAGGAGGTCCTGGGCCGCGCCGAGGTGCGCGAGACCTTCAGCGTGCCCAAGATCGGGGTCATCGCCGGCTGCTCGGTGACCAGCGGCAAGGTGGAGCGCAACGCCCAGGCGCGGCTCTTGCGCGAGGGCGTGGTGGTGGCCACCACCAAGATATCCTCCCTGCGCCGCTTCAAGGAGGACGTCAAGGAGGTTGTGCAGGGCTACGAGTGCGGCATCGGCCTGGACAACTACAACGACATCAAGGTGGGCGACGAGATCGAGGCCTTCGTGACCCGCGAGGTGGCCGCCGAGCTGTAGCACCACGGCCCAGGCAACCCCCTGGGCTTGATAGGGAGAGGCGACGAGACAGACATGGTGGTGGGCGCCCTGATGATGACCCTGCATGTGCAAGGGGCTTCTGACCTCAAGGCCAAGCGCAAGGTGACGCGCTCGGTCATTGACCGGGTGCGCGCCAAGTTCAACGCCGCGGCCAGCGAGCTGGGCTCCGGCGATCTCTGGCAGCGCCTGGAGCTGGGCTTTGCCGTGTGCAGCAACGAGGTGGCCCATGCCCAGCGGCAGTTGGACGAGATCGGCCGCTTCGTGGAGCGCCTGGCCCTGGCCGAGGTGGTGGACGTGCGCCAAGAGGTCTTGAGCCTCAAGGACATGGCCTGGGCCCCGGCGGTCAAGCCGCCCTGGGAAGCATGATGGGCACCCGCCGCACCCAAAGACTGGGCAACCTGATCCAGGCCGAACTGGGCGATCTGTTGCTAAAAAGGGTCAAGGACCCGCGCCTGGCGCTCATCACCATCACCGGCGTGGATGTCAGCCCCGACCTGGGCCAGGCCAAGGTCTTCTACAGCCTGCTGGAGGCCGCCCGCCGGCCCGAGGTGGAGACCGCCTTCAAGAGCGCCTCGCCCTTTTTGCGCCGCGAGCTGGCCAGCCGCCTGCAAATCAAGGTGACGCCCAAGCTGGTGCCGGTCTACGACCCCTCCCTGGCCGAGGGCGTGCGCCTGGACGGGCTGATCCGCCAGGCCCGCCAGCAGGACCAGGCCCTGGCCCTGGCCCGCGGCGACCAGCCCGAGCCCGAGGGGGAGGACCAGCCGTGATGGCGCGTCTCAGGCAGGCCCTGGCCCCGGCCCGGCGGGTGCTGGTGCTGGCCCACCGTGACCCCGACGGCGACGCCATCGGCTCGGTGCTGGGCCTCATGCACCTGCTTAAAAGCGCGGGGAAGCTGGTCTTCGCCCACCGCGCCGGCCAGGTGGCCGAGGAATACGCCTTCCTGCCCGGCCTGGACATGGTCCGCGAGGACCTGCCCCAGGCCGAGGACGTGGACCTGGCGGTGCTGTTGGATTGCCACGAGCCCGAGCGCGCCGGCCGCCTGGCCGAGCCCCTGCTCAAGGCCCTGCCCCGGGTGGCAGTGATGGACCACCACATGGGCGCGGCCGATTTCGGCCAGCCCCGCTGGGTGGACCCGGCAAAAGCCGCCACCGCCCAGATGGTGACCCTGCTGGCCCAAGAGATGGGCCTGCCTATAAGCAAGGACGCCGCCACCTGTCTCTTCGTGGGCTTGCAGACCGATACCGGCCGCTTCTGCTACTCCAACACCACGCCCCAGGCCCTCAAGGCGGCCGCGGACCTGGTGGCCGCCGGCGCCGACCCCTGGGCCGTGACCCAGGAGGCCTACTCCACCAGCCTGGCCCGCCTGCGCCTGTTCGCGCGGGTGACCGATAGGCTTGAGCTCCTGGCCGGCGGCCGCCTGGCCCTGGCCACGGCCAAGGCCAGCGACCTGGTTGACCTGGGCTGCCCGCCCAGCGACCTGGACCGCATCGTGGAGGAATTCCGGGCCATCCGGGGGGTGGAGGTGGCGGCGCTGGTCAAGGAGATTGACCAGAACAGCGTCAAGGCCAGCCTGCGCTCCCGGGGCCGCGTGGACGTGGGTGCCTTGGCCCTCGCGCTGGGCGGCGGCGGGCACCACAACGCCGCCGGCGCGCGCCTGGAGGGCACCCTGCAAGAGGCCGCCGGCCGCCTGGGCGAGCTGTTGCGGGCGCGCCTGGCAGAGGACCGCGCCTGATGGGACGCCGGCGCCGCCATCCCCGCTTTTTGGACTCGGGCGTGCTGCTCATTGACAAGCCCGCCGGCCCCACCAGCCACGACCTGGTGGAGCGCCTGCGCCGGCGTTTCGCGCCGGCCAAGCTGGGGCACGCCGGCACCCTGGACCCCTTTGCCACGGGGCTGTTGGTGCTGGCCTTCAACCAGGCCACGCGCCTGGTGGACCTGATGGGCCAAGGCGCCAAGACCTACGCCGCGACTTTGGCACTGGGGTATGCTACCGACACCGGCGACCCCACCGGCCAGGAGACGGCCAGCGCCTCGGTGCCCGAGCTTACGGAGGCCCAGGTGGTGGCGGCGCTGAAGGCCCTGGAGGGCCAGCGCATGCAGGCCCCGCCGGCCTTTTCGGCGGCCAAGCACCAGGGCCGGCCCTTGTACGCCTATGCCCGCGCCGGCCAGGAGGTGCACAAGCCACCCCGGCCCATCACGGTGTATGAGGCGCGCCTGGTGGCCTTGCGTCCCGGTGAGATTGACTTTGTCATGCGCTGCTCCCGGGGCACCTATTTGCGCTCCCTGGCCCAGGAATTGGCTTCAGCCCTGGGCAGCGTGGGGCACCTGAAGGCCTTGCGCCGCCTGGGCTCCGAGCCCTTTGGCGTGGAGCGGGCCGTGGAGCTGGAGACCGCCCTGGACTGGGACGCGGCCGAGTTGGCCGAGCGCCTGCTGCCCCTGGATGAGGCCCTGGAGCGTTGCGGCCTGCCGGCGGTCAGCTTGGACGACGACCTGGCCTGGCAGGTCAGGCAGGGGCGCATCCTGCCTGGCCAGGCCTTTGGCCGGGAGTTTTTGGGCCAGTTGGCGCCAGGCCAGGCCTTCCGGGTGCTGGACCCGGCCGGCGGCCTGGCGGCGGTGCTGCGCTGGCTGGGGCCGGACCCGGGCCGCCCAGGGCGCGATTACGAGAGTATCAGGGTTTTTCCCGAGTCCTCGCTGGAGGGCTTGGATGACGAGGCATCCGCGTCGGCCCTGGGGGCCGAGTAAGCCTGGAGCCCCGGCCGGGTGGCTGGGGACAGCGTTCTGGGCCGCGGACAAGGGACCGCAAGGTCCAACAAACCAGAAGGAGGTTGATAAAGTGGTTCTTACCTCGGAAGCCAAAAGCGAACTCATCATCAAGTTTCAGCGCAAGGCCGGCGACACCGGTTCGCCGGAGGTGCAGATCGCCCTTTTGAGCGAGCGCATTCGCTACCTGACCGAGCATTTCAAGGTCCACACCAAGGACCATCACAGCCGCCGCGGGCTACTGAAGCTCGTCGGCCAACGGCGCCGCCTGCTCAATTACCTTAAGCGCAAGGACATCGAGCGCTACCGGGCGGTGATCAAGGAGCTGGGCATCCGCAAGTAGCCCCAGCCTTAAGCGAGAGAGAATATGTACAAAAAAGTTTCCACGACCATCAATGGTCAAGAGTTCGCCATCGAGACCGGCAAGGTGGCCAAGCAGGCCGGCGGCGCGGCCTGGGTCACCCACGGCGACACCGTGGTGCTGGTCACGGCCGTGGCCGACCAGGGCACCCGCGAGGGCATAGACTTCCTGCCGCTCACCGTGGACTACCAGGAAATGTCCTACGCCGCCGGCCGCATCCCCGGCAACTTCTTCCGCCGGGAGATGGGCCGGCCCAGCGAGCGCGAGACGCTCACTTGCCGGATCATAGACCGCCCCATACGGCCGCGCATGCCCAAGGGCTGGACCTATGAGACCCAGGTCATAGCCAACGTCTACTCGGTGGACAAGGTCAACGACCCGGACATGATGGCGCTGACCGGCGCATCCGCCGCCCTGTGCATCAGCGACGTGCCCTTCGCCGGCCCCCTGGCGGGGGTGCGCGTGGGGCGCGTGAACGGTCAGCTAATCATCAACCCCACCACCGAGCAGCGCGCGAGCTCGGACATGGACCTGGTCGTGGCCGGCTCGCGGAACGCCGTGGTGATGGTGGAGGGCGGGGCCAACTTCCTCTCCGAGCGGGAGGTCCTGGAGGCCATCTGGTTCGGCCATGCCGGCTTGCAGCCCCTGCTGGACATCCAGGAGGAGTTGGTGGCCGCTTGCGGCAAGCCCAAGCGCGCCTTCACCCCGCCGGTGTCCAACGAGGAGCTTCTGGCCAAGGTCACCGAGCTCTCCGCCGCCGGCATCGCCGAGGTCTTGGCGGTTCGGCCCAAGCTGGAGCGCTACGCCAAGCTGCGCGAGGTCAAGAAGCAGGTCGTCGAGGCCCTGGGCGAGACGGCCCTGGGCAAGGAGGGCCTGGTCAAGGGCATGGTGGACCATCTGGAAGCCGATTCCATGCGGGCCATGATCCTGGATCAGTCCCGCCGGGTGGACGGCCGCGACCTGACCACCGTGCGCCCCATCTCCTGCGAGGTGGGCCTGCTGCCCCGCACCCACGGCTCGGCCCTGTTCACCCGCGGCGAGACCCAGGCCCTGGTCACCTGCACGCTGGGCACCAGCGGCGACGAGCAACGCATAGAAAGCGTCACCCAGGGCGACGTCTTCCGCCGTTTCATGCTGCACTACAACTTCCCGCCCTTCAGCGTCAACGAGGCCAAGCGCCTGGGCGGACCCACCCGCCGCGATATCGGCCACGGCGCCCTGGCCCGGCGGGCGGTGGGCAAGGTGCTGCCCGACAAGGCGGCCTTCCCCTACAGCCTGCGCGTGGTCAGCGACGTGCTGGAGTCCAACGGCTCCTCCTCCATGGCCACCATCTGCGGCGCCTCCCTGTCGCTGATGGACGCCGGCGTGCCGGTGAGCGCGCCGGTGGCCGGCGTGGCCATGGGACTCATCATGGAAGGCGACAAGGTCGCGGTGCTCACCGACATCCTGGGCGACGAGGACCACCTGGGCGACATGGACTTCAAGGTGGCCGGATCGGCCCAGGGCATCGCCGCCGTGCAGATGGACATCAAGATCAGCGGCATCAACAAAGAGGTCATGGGCCGCGCCCTGGACCAGGCCCGCGACGGCCGCCTGCACATCCTGGGCGAGATGAACAAGGCCCTCGAGCGTCCGCGTGGCGACATCAGCCTCTTCGCGCCGCGCATCACCACCATCAAGATCCCGGTGGAGAAGATCAAGGACATCATCGGACCAGGCGGCAAGATCATCCGCGGCATCCAGATGGAAACCGGCGTCAAGATTGACGTGGAGGACGACGGCACGGTGCACGTGGCCGCCGTGGACGGCGACAGCGGACGCCAGGCCCTGCAGATGATCCGCGACCTGACCCAGGAGGCCGAGGAAGGCGCGGTCTACGAGGGCAAGGTGGTGCGCATCATGGACTTCGGCGCCTTCGTGGAGATCATGCCCGGACGCGACGGCCTGGTGCACATCAGCGAGTTGGACCACACCCGCGTGCGCTCGGTGACCGACGTGCTCAAGGAAGGCGACATCGTCAAGGTCAAGGTGCTGGGCATTGACGACCGGGGCAAGGTGCGCCTTAGCCGCAAGGCCCTCTTGCCGCCGCCGCCCCCCGGCACCGGCGGCGACGACGGCCCCGGCGAGGAGCGCCGTGATTACCGCGACAGCCGCGGCGACCGCGACCGCCGGGGCGACCGCGACCGCCGCCCCCCCCGGCGCTAGGCATGGCCACCGTGACCCAGAAGAGCGTGCTAGACAACGGCGTGCGCGTGGTCAGCGAAAGCCAGCCTCACGCCTTCTCGGTCACGGTGGGCCTATGGATGGAGGTGGGCTCCCGCGACGAGAGCCCCGCCAACAACGGCGTCAGCCACTTCATCGAGCACATGGCCTTCAAGGGTACCCAGCGCCGGGGCACCCTGGACATCGCCCGCGAGATTGACCGCCTGGGGGGCATGGCCAACGCCTTCACCAGCCGCGAGCACACCTGCTTCCACTGCCGGGCCCTGGCCAAGAACCTGCCCCAGATGTGCGACCTCTTGACCGACATTTTCTTGCACTCGTCCCTGGAGCCCGAGGAGTTGGAGCGCGAGCGCGGAGTGATCCTGCAGGAGATAAGCGGCCTGGAGGACACCCCCGACGAGCTTGTGCACGTGCTTTTTGGCGAGCGCTTCTGGCCGGGCCACCCCCTGGGCCGCTCCATCCTGGGCAGCCAGGAGACTATCGCCGCCCTGGGCCGGGGCGACATCCTGACCTACCTGGAGGGCAACTACCTGCCCGGCCGGGCCGTGGTCTCGGCGGTGGGCAACCTGGAGCACCAGCAGGTGGTGGACCTGGTGGGGCCGGTATTGTCGGCCCTGGCCGCCAGGCCGGCCGGTGGCCGCCGCCAGCCGCCCCAGCCCCAGGCCGGCCTGCACGTGGTGGAAAGCGACTTGGAGCAGGTGCACGTGGCCCTGGGCCTGCCGGCGCCCCGGACCATTGACCCCCGCCGCTACCAGGTGGCCATACTCAACCTGATCCTGGGCGGCAACATGAGTTCGCGCCTGTTCCAGGAGGTGCGCGAGCGCCGGGGCCTGGCCTACGCGGTCTACTCCTACCTGAGCTCCTACCGCGACGCCGGCCTCTTGGGCATCTACCTGGGCGTGGCGCCCGAACGCGCCGTGGAGGCCCTCAAGGTGGTGCGCGAGGAGATCCAAAAGCTGGCCGACTCCCCGGTCAGCCCCCAGGAGCTGGCCGACTCCCAGGAGAACCTCACCGGCGCCATCCTGCTGGCCGCCGAGAACCCCGAGAGCCGCATGAGCAGGCTAGCCCGCAACGAGTACAACTTCGGCCGCGACGTCCCTCTGGCCGAGGCCCTGGAGCAGGTGCAGGCCGTCACCCAGGAAGACCTCTCCCGCCTGGCCGGCGAGCTTCTGGACCAGCGCCACCTGGCGGCCACGGTGCTGGGGCCGGTGGACGAGGACGCCCTGCGCCGGGAACTCAATTGGTGAGCGAAGTCAAGGTGCCGGTGCAGCGCCTGGCCCACGGCCAGGGCCTGGACCTGCCGGTCTACATGACCGCCCAGGCCGCCGGCCTGGACCTGCCCGCCGCCATTGACGAACCCCTGACCATGGACCCGGGGCAGATCGCCCTGGTGCCCACCGGCTTCTGCCTGGCCATACCCGACGGCTACGAGGGCCAGGTGCGCCCCCGCTCGGGCCTGGCGGTCAAATACGGGCTCACGGTCATCAA
Organism: Desulfarculus sp.; assembly: GCA_016218705.1. Classification (GTDB taxonomy): domain Bacteria; phylum Desulfobacterota; class Desulfarculia; order Desulfarculales; family Desulfarculaceae; genus JACRDC01. The sequence goes on along the minus strand of JACRDC010000058.1, from coordinate 31,029 downwards.
CGCTCCCGGCACCATAGACGCCGACTACCGCGGGGAGGTCAAGGTGGCGCTCATCAATTTGGGAGGCCTGCCGGTGACCTTGCGGCGCGGCGAACGCCTGGCCCAACTGGTCATCGCCCCCGTCACCCGCGCCAGCTTGGTGGAGGTGGCCGAGCTGCCGCCCAGCCGGCGGGGGGAAGGCGGCTTCGGGCACACGGGCTAGAGCCATGGGGCTGACCTACTGCCTGCTGGCCAGCGGCTCCAAGGGCAACGCCGTCTACGTGGCGGCCGGCCCCACGGCCATCTTGGTAGACTGCGGGCTCTCGGCCCGCGAGCTGCTACGCCGCCTGGATTCATGCGGCCTGGCGGCGGCCAGCCTCAAGGCCATCCTCATCACCCACGAGCACCGGGACCACATGGCCGGGGTGCGCGTGCTGGCCAAGAACCTGCGCCTGCCGGTTTTGGCCACGCGGGCCACCTGGGCCGCCTGCGGCGACATGCAGGCCACCCGCCACCAGGCCTTCGCCGCCGGCGAGGTTTTCAGCCTGGGCGGCCTGCAAGTGCAGTCCTTCTCCACCCCACACGACGCCGTTGACTCCGTGGGCCTGGTCATCAGCGCTGGCGCCGCCCGCCTGGGCCTTTGCACCGATCTGGGCCAGGCCCTGGGACTCATCGAGCGGCGCCTCATGGGCTGCCAGGGGCTGATCCTGGAGAGCAACCACGACCCCGAGTTGTTGGCCCAGGGGCCTTATCCGCCCTGGCTCAAGCAGCGGGTGCGCTCGCGCCACGGGCACCTGTCCAACCAGCAGGGCGCCGAATTGCTCGGCAAGGTGCACCACCCGGAGCTAAGCCAGGTCACCATGGCCCATCTGTCCCAGACCAACAACCGTCCCGAATTGGCCGCCCAGGCCGCCGGCCAGGCCCTGGCTGGCCTGGGCTCGCGGGCCTCTTTGACCCTGGCCAGACAGGATGCACCCACGGCGGTGATGGAGTTATAATGCCTCGGTTGGAGGCCCGCCCCGCGGGCCTACGCCAGCCCGCCCCGGCCTGGCGCCACTGAAGACGACGGAGACCAAGACCATGCCACTCTACGATTACCAGTGCCACAACTGCGAGCACGTCTTCGAGGTCTGGCAGGGCATGGACGACCCCGACCCCGAATGCCCTGTGTGCACCTGCCCCCAGGTCACCCGCCTGATCTCGGCGGTGGCCATCCACACCCGGGCCGACGGCACCAGCGCGCGGGTGGAGGGCGAGTTCAAGCGGCGCCTGGGCCAGGGACGCGCCCGCGACGCCCTGCGCCTGGCCGACAAGGCCGTGAGCCTGGCCGGCAACAAGAAGGGCATGGGCAAGATCAAGGCCGCCCGCGACAAGCTGCGCGGGCACCTGGGCAAATGACCCCTCCGGCGCTGGCCTACCCCAAGGAAACCGCATGGGCCTGCTGACCACCATACGCCTTGTATCCTCGGCCCTGGCCATCGAGCTCTTCCAGCGCCTGCGGGTACCCCTGTCGTTGTTGGCCCTGGTCTTCGGCGCCGGCACGTCGGGATACTGGCTTATGGGCCAGGGCCAGTGGACCCTGCTGGACTGCGCCTACATGACCAGCATAACCCTGACCACCATCGGTTATGGCGAGATACTCTCGCCCTTCGGGGACCGCGAGCGGCTGTTCACCCTGGGCCTGATGTGGTCGGGCATGGGCGTGACCCTCTACGCCCTGTCGGCGGTCACGGCCTTTCTGGTGGAGGACCAGTTATCCAACCTGGTGCGGGAACGCAAAATGGAAATGCAGTTAAACGGCCTGAACGGCCACATGATCGTCTGCGGGGGCGGCCGGGTGGGCCGGCACGTCATCGCCGAGATGGTGGCCAGCCAGCAGGGGCTGGTGGTGATAGACGACCGGGCCGAGACCATGGCCTGGCTGCGCGAAACCTACCCCGCCCTGCCCTCGCTGCAAGGCGACGCCACCGACGAGGGCGTGTTGCGCCATGCCGGCCTGGAGCGCGCCCGCGGCCTGGTGGCGGCCCTGCCCGACGACAGCCAGAACATGCTCATCACCGTGCAGGCCCGCTATATCAACCCCGGCATCAAGATCGGCACCCGCTGCCACAACAACAACCTGGTGGACAAGTTCTACCGCGCCGGCGCCAACTACGTGGTCAATTCCGAGTTCATCGGCGGCATGCGCCTGGCCAGCGAGATGATACGTCCCCAGGTGGTCAGCTTCCTGGACCGCATGCTCCGGGGGCAGGACCCCACGGTGCGCGTGGCCGAGGTCACGGTGGAGCAGGGCTCCGGCCTGGTGGGCATAAGCCTGGAGCAGGGCCGGCTTTACCAGCGCTCGGGGCTCTTGGCCGTGGCGCTCAAGCACCCCGGCCTCGAGGAGTTCACCTACAACCCCAGCCCCCAAGAGGTGCTGCAAGCGGGCACCGTGCTTATCGTCATCGGCAACCCCGGTCAGATCGCCAGCCTCCAGGATATCTGCGCCGGCTGAAGCCTGGCCTGGCCTTGTCAAAATACCAGGGGCGGGACGGCCCCGCCCCCAGGCCTGGCGTCTACTTCTTGGCTTTGGCCTTGGCCGCCGGCTTCTTGGCCGCGGCCTTTTGGGACGCCGGCTTCCTGGCCTTCAGTTCGGCGGCCATCTCGTCAACTTCCTTGGCGCCGTGGGCCATGAAGGACTCCTCGTCGGGCAACAGGATGTTCAGCAGGCGCTGGAACTCGCCGGCGTGCTCCCGCTCCTCGTTGGCCACGTCTTGCAACACCTTCTTGGCCAGGGGGTGATCGGTGGCGTCGGCCAGGGCCTCGTAAAGGTGGATGGCCTCCTCCTCGGCCGACAGGGCCAGGCGCAGGGCGCGGGTCAGCTCGCGGGGACTAAGCTTGCGGCCGGGGGTCAGCCCCTTGAAGGGGTCCAGGAATTCGGGCATGGTCGTGCTCCCTGTGGGTTATTGGCGGCTATGCTTGCGGGGCGCGCGACGGCCGGGGCCAGCCGGACCCTGGGACGCCGCCGGCGCGCACCTCATAATATGATAGGCCCAAGGACCAACCAGAGCCAAGCCCCGCGCGCCAACAGCCCACGCGCCAACAAGGCGCTTGTTTCTTGGCTAAAACTTGTCACAATTTCAGGTCAGCTCCCCAACGGCCCCAGGCCCCGTATCGTCCACCGCCGCGCCGGGGTACCGCGTGGCCAGCTTGCATCAAGGAGACGCCCCATGCCCACCGTGGTCTGCCTCGCCGGTCCCCAGGATTTGGAATACACCAGTCTGCTGCGCGGCCTGGCCGCTGAACTGACCCGGCGCGGTCTCAAGGTGGGCCTGGTCAGCCGCGGCCAGGCCCCGGCCAGCCCGCCGGCCGGCGGTGTCCTTATGGAGCTGCGCCTGGGACAGGACGGCCTGTCGCTCCACCATGGGGCCTGGCAGCCTCCCACCCTGGCCGAGATTTTAGCCCGCCACGGCCAGGGCTTGGACGTGCTGCTCTCAGAGGTCCATCAGGACCACAAGGTCTACAAGATAGAGTATTGCCCGCCAGGGGCCAGCCCCGGCCTGCTGGGCGACCCCAACCTCAAGGCCTTGGTGGGTGAGCAGCCCCCGGCCGCCGGGCCGCCTCGCTTCTCCCCCCAGGACTTCACCGGCCTGGCCGACCTGCTGGCCGGGCTGTTGCCCCAACCGGCGCGGCCCTTGTTGCAGGTGCTGGTGGATGGCCGCCGGCTGCCGGCCAAGGACTTCGTGCAGGAGATCGTGGCCAGCACCATCCGCGCCCTGGTGGGAGCGCTCAAGGGCGGCCAGGACGCCAAGCGCATCGAGGTGCATATCCAGTAAGGCCGAGCCAGGCCCCGCCCTACTTCCGCCGTCTGGCGAAACTTCGGCGTCCAGGGCCGCAGATGGGCCGGGCCGGCTTGCCGGTGCTTCGCCCGAATAAGCGCGCGCCGGGCTATAACGAATTGACGGCGGCTTGGCTGATTGCCTATTATCAAATTAGAGGCTGCCCCCAGCCCCGGCCCAATCCTAGATGCCGGGCAGCCGCTCCCAGGGGAAAGGAATCCACCGGACAACATGGCGGCATCATGCGATGTGGCCCGGTGGGTGATTTCCCGTCACAAATGATCTTCTGGTGTAGGTCCTGGGATCGGGGAGGATGGCTTGGCCGGCCCGCGCATAACCGTGGGGGTGGGGGACTTGGCGGTGTCCAACCAAAAGGGGCACGAGATCGTGACCCATTCCCTGGGCTCCTGCCTGGGGGTGCTCATCTACGACCAAAGCGCCGCCGTGGGCGGGCTGTTGCACCTCATGTTGCCCGACTCCAACCTAAACCTGGAGCGCGCGGCTAAGCAGCCGGCGGTCTTCGCCGACACCGGCCTGCCCACGCTGTTCAAGAACGCCTACGCCCTGGGCGCCAAAAAAGGGCGCATGCGGGTGGTGGTGGTGGGCGGCAGCCAACTGCTGGACGAGTCGGGGCGCTTCAACATCGGCCAGCGCAACTACGCGGCGGTGCGCAAGATATTCTGGCGAAACAACGTGCTGATAGACGTGGAGGACGTGGGAGGACAGGTAAACCGCACCGTGGGCCTGGAGATCGGCAGCGGCCGGGTTTGGATGAAGGTCAATAGCGGGGAGATGAGATTCCTGTGACCCAGGTGAAAGAAATACTGGCCCGAGTGGACCGGCTGCCGGCCATGCCGGCGGTGGTCCAGCAGATCCTGGCCCTGCTCCAGGATCCCAACTTTTCCTTCTCCCAGTTGTTGGAAACCGTGCGCCTGGACCCCGGCATCACAGCCCACGTCATCAACATGTGCAACTCGCCCTATTACGGGCTCCGGCAAAAGGTCTCCTCCCTGCAACAGGCCCTCTTGCTCATGGGCTCCCAGCAACTGATGGAGATCATCCTCAGCGGCAAGATGGTGGGGCACTTCAAGAAGGGACAGACCGGCTACCGCCTGGCCCGCGGCGAGTTGTGGCAGCACTGCATGGCCACGGCGCTGTTGGCCCAGACCCTGGGCGAGCGCCTCAAGTACCCCGACCAGCCCACCCTGTTCACCGCCGCTTTGATGCACGACGTGGGCAAGCTGGTGTTGAGCGAGTACGTGGCCCAGGAGTTCAAGCAGATAGAGCAGATGGTGGCCATGGGCCAGAGCTTCGCCGACGCCGAGCGCCAGGTGCTGGGCCTGGACCACGCCATCCTGGGCGGGGCCGTGGCCCGCAAGTGGAACTTCCCCGAGAACATCGTGGCGGCCATCGCCTTCCACCACAACCCCGGCGGCGCGGCCGCCGAGTACCGGCCGCTGACCAATCTGGTGGCCCTGGCCAACCTGATGTGCATCTCCCTGGGGGTGGGAGCCGGGGCAGAGGGCCTGGCCGCCGCCGTGTATCCCCAGCTTCTCAAGGAGGTGGGCCTGCGCACGCGGGACCTGGACATACTGATGCTGGAGTTGAAGGACATACTGGACCACGCCGCCGACCTTTTGGCCCTGGCCTCCTAGGGCGGCGCGACTGGCCAATAGAGGCCTAGCCATCTAGCCGGGAGCAAGGCCATGCCCATAAGAGTGTTGATCGTGGACGATTCGGCCTCCATGCGCGCGGTGGTCAAGAAAACCCTGTCCGCCGCCGGCTACGCCGTGGAGACCTGCCTGGAAGCCCAGAACGGCGCCGAGGCCCTGGAGATACTGCACCGAGAGCCCGTGGACGTGGTCTTGAGCGACCTGCACATGCCCGAGATGGACGGCCTGGAACTCCTGCGCACCTTGCAGAAAGAGGGCAAGGTGCCGCCCTGCTTCATCCTGGTGACCACCGAGGGCCGCAAGGAACGGCTCAAGGAGGCCCTGGGCCTTGGCGCCCGGGGCTATGTCTCCAAACCCTTTCACCCCGAGGGTCTGCGCAAAATCTTAAGCTTGCTCGTGGGAGAGCCCGATGGAGAACAACTGGAGCAAGGCCCTGAGGGCCTCGATTTCTGACGTCTTCTCGACCATGTTTTTCATGGTCCCCGAGTGGGACCCCGAACTCTTGGCCGAGTTGGGACCCCAGAAGGCCGAGGGCTGGTACCAGGGCATGGTGGTGGTCAGCCGCCAGCAGGTCAAGATCGGGCTGTGGGTGTGGTGCCCGCCCCAGGTCTCCCGCGAGTTGGCGGCCAACATCATGGCCCTGGAGCCCGGCGACCTGGATTCCGAACAGATACTGGACGCCTTCCGGGAGATGATTAACATGGTGGCCGGCGGGGTGCTCACCACCGTGGACCCCCAGAGCTCCTGGACCATGGGCCTGCCCCAGGCCCACCTCTGCGACCACGGCAGCCTGGGCCAGCTCCTGGCCTCCACCAAGGAGCAGATGGCCTTCAACGTGGACGACCGGCCCGTGCTGGCGGGCCTGAGCGTGCAGAGCGTCTAGGCCCTAGACGCCTCGCGCCCCCTCCCCCCAAATACGGCGCCCCGGAGAGACCTCCGGGGCGTCATCGTTTTTTAAGAGAGCTTCCATATAGACGCTTGGTAACGCCCCGCTAGTTTGCTTGCCGGTGTCATTGGCAAGAGCGTCGGGGTCCCCGGCCAAGCGCGGCTTGGCTGGGGTGGAGTGACCAAGCAATCTCTTCAACGCGGTAAAAGAGATCGCTTCGCTACTTTCGCAATGACCAGACTTGGGCTTGGCCGGATGCCAGAAAGTACAACTTCCGGCCGCTGCTCGCTTCTACAGCAGAGGCCGCAGCTTGTCCAGTTCCTGGGCCAACTGGGGCCGGGCCGCCTGGGGCAGGCAAAGGGGAGAGCGCACCTGGCCGCCCTGAAAGCCCCGCAGGTCCATGGCCAGCTTGAGCCCGCCCACCCCCAGGCCGGTGGTCACCAGGGCCGCCAGGGGGTTGATGGCCCGCTGCATGGCCAGGGCGCCCGGGTGGCCGCCGGCCTGGTATAGGCGCTGCAATTCCACGCACAGCTCGGGCACCACGTTGGCCACGGCCAGAATGCCGCCCACGGCGCCCACGCACAGGGCAGGGTAGAAGACCGGCGCCGAGCCCACGAAGACCGCAAAGCCGGGCCGGCTCTGCCTGATGATCTCGGTTAGCTGGCCGATGTTGCCGGATGAGTCCTTGATGCCGGCGATGTTGTCGTGGGCCGAGAGCCTGGCCACCAGGGCCGGGGCCAGGTTGACGCCCGTGAACTGGGGCACGTTGTAGAGCAGGATGGGCATGGGCGAGGCCTCGGCCACCTTCTGGTAGTGGGCCTCCAGGGCCTCGTTGGTCATCTGCCCCTTGTAATAGGCCGGCGTGAGCACCAGGGCGCAGTCAGCCCCCAGCTCGGACGCCCGGCGGGTCAGGCCTATGGTCTGGCGGGTGGACTCGCAGCCCGTGCCGGCCATGAAGAGCTTGTCGGGGGCCATGGCCTCGGCGGCGGCGGCCAGCACCGCCTCCTTCTCGGCCTCGCTCAGGTAGCAGCTCTCGCCATTGGAGCCCAGGATCAGGTAGCCGCTGAGCCCCGTCTGGTTCCAGGTCCGCAGATTGGCCTGGAGGGCCTTGAGGTCCAGTTCCTCGTCCTTGAAGGGCGTGGCCACCGGAGGGATCACGCCGCGCAGGGGCTTGTTCATATGGGGCCTCCTTGTTGGGGCTTGGCGGGCCTGGCTACAGTTCGCGCCCGAGGGCGTCCAGCAGGATGGCGATGTTCTGGGCGCGGCAGGTCTCGCCCATCAGGCCGATGCGCCAGATCTTGCCGGCGTAGGCCCCCAGGCCGCCGCCCACCTCGATGCCGTAATCGCTCAGCAATTTCTTGCGCAGGGGCTCCACCAACTCGGCCTGGGGCGGAAACACCGAGGTCAGGGGCGGCAGGCGATAACCCTCCTTGGCCAGGAAGGTGAAGCCCAGCCCGGCCAGGCCCTGGGCCAAGCGGGCACTCAGCTCGCGGTGGCGGGCGAAGCGCGCCTCCAGGCCCTCTTCAAGGATGATACGCAGGCCCTCGTACAGGCCATAGATCATGGTGATGGGCGCGGTGTGGTGGTACAGGCGCTCGCTGCCCCAGTATTTCTGCAGGAGCCTCACGTCCAGGTACCAGCTCTGCACCTTGCTCTTGCGCTTGCCCACCACCTCCAGGGCCTTGGGGCTGAAGGTGATGGGCGCGCACCCCGGCGGCACGCTCAGGCACTTCTGGGTGCCGCTGTAGCACACGTCAATGCCCCAGTCGTCCACCTTGACCGGCACGCCGGCCAGGGAGGTGACGGTGTCCACCACCAGCAGGGTGCCCTGGCCCTTGAGATAGGCGCCCAACTCCTCCAGGGGTTGCAGCACCCCGGTGGAGGTCTCGGCGTGCACGATGGCGCAGAGCTTGGCCTGGGGGTGTTTTTGCAGGGTCTCGATGAGCTGCTGCACGTCTATGGGCTGGCCCCAGGGCGCCTCCACGTTCACCACCCGGGCGCCGCAGCGGCTGGCCACCTCGGTCAGGCGCTGGCCGAAGACCCCATGCACGCAGACCACGGCGGTGTCGCCGGGCTCCAGCAGATTGACCAGGGCCGCCTCCAGGCCGGCGCTGCCGGTGCCGCTGACCGGGAAGGTCATCTGGTTTTGGGTCTGGAACAGGTGCCTGAGCATCTGGCAGACTTGGTCCATGATGGCCATGAACTCGGGGTCCAGGTGCCCCACCAGGGGGGTGGACATGGCCCTGAGCACCCGGTAGGAGACATTGCTGGGGCCGGGGCCCATGAGCAGGCGTTGCGAGGGGGTCAGTTCGATCATGTGAAACTCCCGGAATGCTTGAGTAATCCCTGGTTGGCGCCCGGCCCCGGGCCTAGGCGCACGCTTAACTGTGGCCTGTCGCCCCCCTGGCTGTCAAGACCGCCGGCCGGTCAAAGCCGCGCCCGCCGCTTGAGGCCGGGGCCGGCTGGTTGTAAGATTCCCTACTTGCAATGGGTTGTGCCCGGCGGGAGGCGGGGAGGGGCCATGCGGGACCAAGCCAAGACCAAGCGGCAACTGATCGCCGAACTGGGTGACCTGCGGGCCAGCCTGTCCGCGGCCCAGGCCCAGGGGCCACCACCCGGGCCGGAGGCAGTCCCAGCCGCCGCCGCAGCGCCGGTTTTTCGCCAGGTCTTCAGCCAGGCCGCCCTGGGCATGGCCCTGGTCAGCCCCCAGGGACGCTTCCTGCGGGTCAACCGCCACCTCTGCGAGATGCTGGGCTACTCGGAGCACGAGCTGAGCGCCCTGGACCTGACCCAGCTCGTCCACCCCGAGGACCTGGAGGCCACCCGGAACCACCTGGCCAAGCTGCCCCGGGCACCCCGGGTGGTGCAGCAGGAGCGCCGCTTCCTGCACCGCTTTGGCCACGCCCTGTGGGTGCTGGTCAAGTCCACCCTGGTCCACGGCCCAGACGGGCGCCTGGAGTACCTCATCAGCCTGTACATGGACATCACCCAGCAGAAAGTGGCCGAGGCGGCCCTCTGCGAGTCGGAGGAGAAGTACCGCACCATCTTCGAGACGGCGGGATCGGCCATGGTCATCATGGAGGAGGACACCACCATCCTCCTGGCCAACACCGAGTTCGCCCGCCTGACCGGCACGCGCAAGGAGGACCTGGACGGCAAGGTCAGTTGGACCCAGTTCATCGCCCCCCACGACGTTGAGCGCATGCTGGGCTACCACCGGCTGCGGCGGGTGGAGCCCGGCGCCGTGCCCCGGGCCTACGAGGCCCAGGTAATAGACGGCCAGGGGCGGCTGCGCGACTGCCTGGTCACCGTGGCCGTGGTGCCCGGCACCCGGCGCAGCGTGGCCTCGCTGTTGGACCTCACCGAACGCAAGCAGTTGGAGGCCCAACTGCGCCAGGCCCAGAAGATGGAGGCCATCGGTACCCTGGCCGGTGGCGTGGCCCACGACTTCAACAACATCCTGGCCTCCATCCTGGGCTTCACCGAGATCGCCCTGCACGACTTCCTGGAGCCCGGCCACCCGGCCCGCGGCCCCCTGGAGGAGGTGGTGCGCGCCGCCAAGCGCGCCCGCGACCTGGCCGATCAGATACTGACCTTCAGCCGACGGGGCGGCGAGGAACGCCTGCCCCTGTCCCTGGCCTCGGTGGTCAAGGAGGCGCTCAAGCTGCTCAGGGCCTCCCTGCCGGCCTTCGTAGAGATCAGCGCCCAACTGGACGGCCAGGCCGGCATGGTCCTGGCCGACCCCACCCAGATGCACCAGGTGGTCATCAACCTGTGCGCAAACGCCGCCCAGGCCATGGGGCAAACCGGCGGCCGGCTGGTGGTGGGTCTTGGGCGCCTGGACCTGGACCAGGAGTCCGCCGGCGGCCTGGACGGTCTTCAGCCCGGCCCCCATGTCCGCCTGAGCGTGGGCGACAGCGGCCAGGGCATGGCCCCCGAGGTGCTGGAGCGCATCTTCGAGCCCTACTTCACCACCAAGGGGCCTGGCGAGGGCACCGGCCTGGGCCTGGCCGTGGTGCACGGCATCGTCAAAAGCCACCACGGGGCCGTCCGGGTAAAGAGCGCTCCCGGCCAGGGGTCGCTGTTTGAGGTGTTCTTCCCCTTGGCCCAGGGCCAGGCCCTGGAGCCCCCCCCGGCCCCTGGCCGGGTGCCCCGGGGCCGCGAACGGGTGCTGTTGGTGGACGACGAGCCGGCGGTGGCCAGCATGGCCGGCACCATGCTGACCAATCTGGGCTACCAGGTGATGACCTTTACCGACAGCCGGCAGGCCCTGACGGCCTTCCGGCAGGACCCCCAGGCCTTTGACCTGCTGCTCACAGACCAGACCATGCCCCGCCTCACCGGCAGCGAGCTGGCCCAACGCATTTTGGAGCTGCGCCCCGGCCTGCCCGTGCTGCTCTGCTCCGGCCACGGCCCGGCGCTCAGCCCCGAGGAGGCCCGGGCCCTGGGCATCCGGCGCATACTAAAGAAGCCCATACCCCGCCGGGAGCTGGCCCTGGCCCTGCGCCAGGCCCTGGCCGGGGAGGACTAGGCCATGGCCCGGGTGCTCATCATTGACGACGACGAGCAGCTCTGCCGCATGTTGGCCCTGAAGGTGGGCCTCCTGGGGCACCAGGCCGATTTCTTCCCCAGCCTGGCCGAGGGGCTGCAAGCCGCGTCCCAGGCGGTCTACGAGGTGGCCTTCCTGGACGTGCGCCTGCCCGACGGCAGCGGGCTAATGGGCCTGCCGGCCCTGCGCCAGACCCCGGGCGCGCCGGAGGTCATCATCATGACCGGGGCCGGCGACCCCGACGGCGCCGAGTTGGCCATCAAGAGCGGCGCCTGGGACTACATCAAGAAGCCCTCCTCCATGCAGGCCATGACCCTGGCCCTCTTGCGCGCCCTGCAATACCGCCAGGAGCGGGCCGCCGGCCGCCAGCGGGTGGCCCTGAGGCGCGCCGAGATCGTGGGCGACGGCCCGGCCATGGCCGCCTGCCTGGACCTCTTGGCCCAGGCCGCCGGCTCGGAGCAGGCCGTTTTGATAAGCGGCGAGACCGGCACCGGCAAGGAGTTGTTCGCCCGGGCCATTCACCACAACAGCTCCCGCGCCGGTGGGCCTTGGGTGGTGGTGGACTGTGGGGCCCTGCCCGAAAACCTGGTGGAGAGCCTGCTCTTTGGCCACGAGCGCGGGGCCTTCACCGGGGCCAGCGAGCCCCGCGAGGGCCTGGTCCGCCAGGCCCATGGGGGCACGCTCTTTCTGGACGAGGTGGGCGAGTTGCCGCTCAAGGTGCAAAAGGCCTTCTTGCGGGTGCTGCAAGACCGGCGTTTCCGTCCCCTGGGCGGGCGCAGTGAGCTGGCCAGCGACTTCCGCCTGCTGGCGGCCACCAACCGCGATCTGGAGGAAATGGCCGGCCAGGGCCGCTTCCGCCAGGACCTGCTATTTCGCCTGCGGGGCCTTGGCATTCCCCTGCCGCCCCTGCGCCAGCATCCCGAGGACCTGCGCGGCCTGGTGGCCTTCCACCTGGAGCGCCTCTGCGGCCATTACCAGTTGGCCACCAAGGGCCTGTCCCCCGATTTCCTGGCGGCGCTCATGGCCTACCCCTGGCCGGGCAACGTGCGCGAGCTGGTCAATACCCTGGAGCAGGTGCTCACCCGGGCCGGGCAGGCCCCCACCCTCTTCCCCCGCCACCTGCCCCAGGAGCTGCGGGTCTACCTGGCCCGGGCCAGCGCCGGCGCGGGTGATAGCGCGGCCTCTGGCCAGACGCCGCCCAGGGCCGGTGGCGCGGCGGGGCCAGCGGCCCCGGCCGCCCTGCCGACAGGCCTGCCCAGCCTCAAAGAGCACCGCCGCGGCCAGGACCGGCAGTACCTACAGGAGCTGCTGCTGCTCACCGGCGGGCAGGTGGCCGAGGCCTGCCGAGTCTCTGGGCTGTCGCGCTCGCGCCTCTACGAACTGCTCAAGGAGCACGGCCTGCCCCGTCCCGGCGGCGGGCAGTAGCCGCTCTGTCCGGTTTTTCGTACTAATCCGATTATAAGGACAAGCCGCCTAGACCGGTCGTACGGTTTATTGGACATACCCGGAACCGCCGTTCCTTTTTTAGGCACTAGCGCACTAAATACGGCTTGTTAGCCCAGGCGCACAGCTTCGGCTCTCCCTGGCATGCTTCTTGTTATTATGTCCTGGGAATGCGGGCGGCAGGCCGCCGCCCCCTTTCCCCCGGAGGAGAAAATATGTCCAAACAGGTGCAGCTCATTGACCGCGCGCCCGAGGCCTACGCCTATCCCCTGCTCATCAAGCAACTGCTGCACACCCCGCTCATATACTCCCCGGACCAGGAGATCGTCTACCGTGACCAAGCGCGCCTGACCTACCGCGACCTGTACAAACGCATCAACAGGCTGGCCAACGCCCTGACCGCCCTGGGCGTGGGTCCCGGCGACACCGTGGCCGTGCTGGACTGGGACTCCCACCGCTACCTGGAGTGCTTCTTCGCCGTCCCCATGCTGGGCGCCATCCTGCACACGGTCAACGTGCGCCTCTCCCCAGAGCAGATTCTGTGGACCATGAACCACGCCGAGGACCTGGTGGTGCTGACCCACCAGGACTTCCTGCCCATCCTGGAGGCCATCCAGGGCGAGCTGAAGACGGTCAAGAAGTTCGTGGTGCTAAAGGAAGGCACCCTGCCGGCCAGCAAGCTGCCTCTGGCCGGCGAGTACGAGGAGCTGTTGGCCCAGGCCGCCGACACCTTCGATTTCCCCGATTTCGACGAGAACGCCAAGGCCACCACCTTCTACACCACCGGCACCACCGGCGACCCCAAGGGCGTGTTCTTCAGCCACCGCCAACTGGTGCTGCACACCCTGGCCTCGGCCGTGGGCATCGGCGCCTTCGACGCGCCGGCCCGCTTCCGCTCCGGCGACGTGTACATGCCCATCACCCCCATGTTCCACGTGCACGCCTGGGGCGTGCCCTACGTGGCCACCATGCTGGGCGTCAAGCAGGTCTACCCCGGCCGCTACGAGCCGCCCATGCTGCTCAAGCTGTTGATAACCGAGGGCGTCACCTTCTCGCACTGCGTGCCCACCATCCTGCATATGCTGCTCACCGCCGAGGCGGCCAAGAGCGTGGACCTCTCCAAGTGGAAGGTCATCATCGGCGGCTCGGCCCTGCCACGGGGCCTGGCCCGGGCGGCCATGCAGCGGGGCATTGACATCTACACCGGTTACGGCATGAGCGAGACCTGCCCCATCCTCACCCTGGCCATGGTCAAGCCCGACAAGCTGGAGGCGGACCTGGAGTACCAGTTGGACATCCGCACCAAGACCGGGCTGCCCATACCCCTGGTGGACCTCAAGGTGGTGGACCCCCAGTTCCAGCCCCTGCCCCGGGACGGACGCTCGGCCGGCGAGATCGTGGTGCGCACTCCCTGGCTGACCCAGAGCTACTTCAAGAACCCGGACAAGGGCGCCGAGCTGTGGAAGAACGGCTACCTGCACACCGGTGACATCGCCAACATGGACGCCGAGGGCTACGTCAAGATCACCGACCGCCTCAAGGACGTCATCAAGACCGGCGGCGAGTGGATATCCTCCCTGGAGTTGGAGTCACTCATCAGCCAGCACCAGGCGGTGAGCGAGGTGGCGGTGGTGGGCGTGCCCGACGACAAGTGGGGCGAACGGCCCCTGGCCACGGTGGTGGCCAAGCCCGACTTCGCGGGCCAGCTCAAGGGTGACGAGGTGCGTCAGTTCCTGATGGGCTTCGTCAACGACGGCACGGTCTCCAAGTGGGCCATCCCCGACACCATCATGGTGGTGGATGCCATACCCAAGACCAGCGTAGGCAAGATAGACAAGAAGGTTATAAGGGCGAATCTGGCCCAGGGGGCGAATCTCAAGTAGGCATGGCTGAAGCGGAAGTTCAAGCTCAAACTCTAGCTAGCACTCACGCGGAACCGGTAAACGTGACATCTCACGCTAAACTTCAAGCTCACGCTCTAGCTCACGCTCCACGCTGAATCTCCCGTTGTTCCAGGGGGGGCTCCCAGCCAGCCCCCCCTGGAGCCCCCAAACTCCCCATCCCTCGGGTATCGTTGCATGCTCGCGGCCCGGACAGGCCCAGGCGCCTGTCTCGCTGGCGAGCGGTCAATCCGTCTGGGCCGGGCCGCCCGTAGGTGTCTTCAGGAAGGAGGGGGCCTGCTGGGCCGCTTCCGCCAGGAACTCCTCGGCGCGTGCCTCCAACTGGGTGTACCACTCCAGGAGGGCCAGGGCCTCGGAGGTGGGCTTGGCCGAGCGCCGGCCCTGGCTGCTGTGCTCCACCAGGGCGAATCCCAGGCGCTCCTCCGAGGCCTTGAGGCGGCCCCAGGCGGCGCGGTAGCTCATGCCCAGCTTCTGGGCGGCCCCGGCCAGGGAGCCGGTCTCCACGATGGCGGCCAGGAGTTCCTGCCGGCCCTGGCCGAAGAGCACCCTGCCGTCGCGCTCCAGCCACATCTTGAATTGAATGCGCACCTGAGGGCCTGCCTTTCCGCCCCCCGGGGGGCCTGGCCGATGGCCGGGATGGCCGGAGGCCACCACTAACTTAATCACAATTCTACGAATAATCCTCGGGTCTGGGTAACAGGGGCTGCAACGCCGTCAAGAACCCAGGGATATCCCGCCTGACAACGTCCCAGATCAAGAAAGGATCAACGTCGTCGTATTCGTGAATCAGGCGGTTGCGCATGCCGGCAATTTGGGCCCAAGGAATCCGCGGATGGGCCTCCCTGAATACGGCGGAAAGGCGCTTTACCACCTCTCCCAGGATAATAATTTGGTGCATGACCGCCGACTGTGTCTTTGGATCAGACAAGAAGGAGGCCTTATCCATGCCCCTGGTGAACTCCAGGATCAGGGCACCGGCATGGTCCAGATCCAGCAAATAGGAGGGGTCACGATCCATAAACCCTCCTGGCCCCTTCCAAGATGGCCTTGCGGCGAATCCAATTGTGACTGCGCTCGATGGCCCGGCGGCTGACCAAATCCACCTTGCGGCCCAATATTTGGGCCAGTTCTTCTTCCATGTTCACCAAATCCAGCAGGGACCGCTCCGCGCCCGGGCTGAAGGTAAAGAGCAGGTCAATATCGCTGTCCGGCCGGAAGTCATCACCCAGGGCCGAGCCAAATAGAGACAGCTCGCTGACCTTCCAGCGGTGGCAGAATTCGGCGATTCGCTGGGCTGGCCAAACAGTGGGCATAGCCATGGGGTCTCTCCTGGTCCATTTGATGCCAGCGGCCTAAAACATGTTTAGCGCCTTTGGCCGCTATTGGTCAACCATGGTGAAAAAATCGGGGATTTGCGCGCCGCCGGGTCATGGTCCCGCCACCTCCATCCCCCCGCGGCCCCTTTGTCCCTTGACGCCGGCCTCCCCCCGCCCCAACATGATAGGGACCAACCACACACGAGGGTGACCAGCATGAAAAAGCTACTGCCGCTGTTGCTCCTGGCCATCATGTGCCTGGGAGGCCCCCCGCCGGCCGCCGCCGCGCCGCCCAAGGAGGGCGACAGCCTGCCGGCGCTCAAGTTCGCCGCCCCGGCCCAGGCCGCCCAGGCCCGCTACCTGGGGCTGGCCACCGGCCAGGGGCAGTTCTCCCTGGGCCAGGTCAAGGCCTCCCATCTGCTGGTGGAGGTCTTCAGCATGTACTGCACCTTCTGCCAGGTTGACGCCCCCCAGGTCAATCAGCTCCACGAACTCATCAAGCAGCAAGACCTGGAAGGCAAGCTCAAGATGGTGGGTCTGGGCGCTGGCAACTCCGAATACGAGGTGGGGGTCTACCGCAAGAAATTCAACGTGGCCTTCCCCCTGCTGCCAGACGCTGACTTCAGCGCCCACAAGGCCCTGGGCCAGCCGCGCACGCCCTTCTTTATTCTGCTCAAACTCTCCGGCCAGGGGGCGCCCCAGGTGCTCTACACCCACCTGGGCAGCATCGGCCAGGCCCAGGATTTCCTGGCCACCCTGAAACAGAAGGCCGGCCTGAAGTAGGGAGGGAATCATGCGGCGAAAGTTGCGCCTGCCGGGCCTGGCCGCCGGCCTGTTGCTCCTGGCCCTGCCCGCCTGGCTCTGGGCCGCCCTGCCCCGCGAGGAAATCTACCAGCCGGGCCAGCTCAAGCCCGTGGACAGCCAACTCAAGGTGGCCCTGGGGCAACTTGCCCCGGACTTCAGCCTGCCGGCGGTGGGCGGCGGCCGCGTGAGCTTAAGCCAGTACCGGGGAAAGAAAAACGTGGCGCTCTCCTTTGTGCCCGCGGCCTGGACCCCGGTCTGCTCGGAGCAATGGCCGGGCTACAACCTAGCCCGGGAGGAGTTCGAGGAGCGCGACACCATCGTGCTGGGCATCACCAACGACAACCTGCCCACCCTCTTCGCCTGGACCCAGGCCATGGGGGGCGTGTGGTTCCCGGTGCTCTCCGACTTCTGGCCCCATGGCGGCGTGGCCGGCCAGTACGGCCTGCTGCGCGGCGACGGCACCAGCGAGCGCGCCCTGCTGCTCATAGACAAGGCCGGCCTGCTGCGTTACATAGATGTGCACGACATCAACCAGCGCCCCGACCTGGGGGTGCTCATGGCCGAGATAGACAAGCTGCGGTAGTTCTCAGGGTCACCCAACGAGCCGCCGGACCCGGCCCTCCGGGACCGGCGGCTTGTTATTTCTTGCCGCCTGTGCCATCTTTGACATAGTATTTTCGCGAAAGTTTTCTCAAACAGCGGTCATCAGCAGCATGAAGCCCTTCTTCCAAGTACAGCCCGTGGCCCAGGTGCACGCCCGCCTGGCGGCTGTTTCGTCCTTGCCCAGCCAGGAGGTGGGCCTACTGGAGGCGGGCGGGCGCACCCTGGCCCAGGACCTGACCGCCCCCCACGACCTGCCGGGCTTTGCCCGCGCCTGCATGGACGGCTACGCCGTGCAGGCCGCCGACACCTTCGGCGTCAGCGAGAGCCTGCCGGGCTACCTGACCCTGGTGGGCGAGGTGGCCATGGGCCAGGCCCCGGGCTTCGGCCTGGGGCCAGGCCAGTGCGCGCGCATCGGCACCGGAGGCATGCTGCCCGCGGGCGCCGACGCCGTGGTGATGGTGGAGCACACCCGCGCCCTGGACCAGGAGACCATCGAGGTCAGCCGGGCCTCCGCCCCGGGCAGCCACCTCCTGGGACCCAAGGACGACGCCCAGGCCGGCCAGGTGCTGCTGGCCGCCGGCCGGGTGCTGCGCCCCCAGGACCTGGGGCTTTTGGCCGCCCTGGGACAGGCGCGCGTGGCGGTGGCCAGCCGGCCCCGGGTGGGCATCATCTCCACCGGCGACGAGGTGCTGCCCGTGGAGGCCTGCCCCGGCCCCGGCCAGGTGCGCGACGTCAACACCTACACCCTGGCCCAGGCCGTGACCGAGGCCGGCGGCCAGCCGGTGGTGCTGGGTCTGGTGGGCGACGACGAGGCGGCGCTCAAGGCCGCCGTGGCCGGCTCCCTGGCCGCCAACCACCTCACCCTGCTCTCGGGCGGCTCCTCCATGGGCGGCCGCGACCTCACGGCCCAGGTCTTTTTGGCCCAGGCCGGGGCCGAGCTTTGGGTGCATGGCGTGGCCGTGGCGCCTGGCAAGCCCTTCATCTGGGTCCGCGCCGGCCAGGGGCACCTCCTGGGCCTGCCCGGCCAGGTGGCCTCCTGCCTGGTGGCCTTTCATCTGTTCGCCGAGCCGCTGCTGGAGCGCCTGCTGGGCCGCGCCGGCGAGCCCTTCGGCCGCTTCGGCCGGCAGGCCGCCCGGCTCAGCCGCAACCTGCCCTCGGCCCCGGGGCGCGAGGAGTACGTGCGCGTGCGCCTGTGCGCCCAGAACGGCACCCTCCTGGCCGAACCGCTGTTTGGCAAGTCGGGGCTGATCCGCACCCTGGTGGAGGGCGACGGCCTCTTGCGGGTGCCCATGAACCGCGAGGGCCTGGAGGCCGGCGAGGCCGTGGAGGTGCTCACCTTCCCCGTGCGCTAGCCGGCCCGGCCTGTGGCCGCCCCCGCGCCTTGCGTCCTCATTGACCATATCTGGCGAGGTGACCGTCATGAAGCGCCATATCTACCTGGAAATGAAGCCGCTCATCCAGGCGCGCCGGGAATTCCTGGCCGCCTTCGACTGGATCGCCCTGGTGGGAGAAGAGGAGGCCCCCACGGTGGAGGCCCTGGGCCGGGTGACGGCCTGGCCGGTCTTCGCCAACTACTCCTCGCCCACCTACCACGCCGCGGCCATGGACGGCATCGCCGTGGAGGCGGAGGACACCTTCGGGGCCGCCGAGGACCGGCCCCTGCTCTTGCCCCTGGGGCAAAAGGCCCACATGGTCAACACCGGCCAGCCCCTGCCGCCAGGCTGCAACGCCGTGGTGATGATCGAGCAGGTTCACCAGACCCCGGACGGCCAGATGGAGATTCGCGCCGCCGCCTTCCCCTGGCAGCACGTGCGCAAGGTGGGCGAGGACATGGTGGCCCACGAGATGATCCTGCCCCACCACCATCGCCTGTGCCCCCAGGACCTGGCGGCCCTGCTCACGGCGGGGGTCTTTCGGGTGCCGGTGTTGCAGCGCCCCCGAGTAGCCATCATGGCCACGGGCAGCGAGCTGCTGGACTGGCAGCAGGCCGAGGACAGCGCCCCGGCCTCGGGGGCCATCATCGAGGCCAACGCCACCTTCCTGGCCAGTCTGGTCCGCGAGTGCGGCGGCGAGGCCATCATCCTGCCCCGCCAGCCCGACCAATTCGAGAGCATCAGGGAGGCGCTGGCCCAGGCCCTGGCCAGCCAGGCCCATATAGTGGTGCTCAACGCTGGGGCCTCGGCGGGGTCCAAGGACTTCACCGCCCACGTGCTGGACGACCTGGGCGAGGTGCTGGTGCATGGCGTGACGGCCATGCCCGGCAAGCCCAGCATCCTGGGCCGCGCCCAGAATAAGCCCGTGGTGGGCAGCCCCGGCTACCCGGTCTCGGCCTGGGTCTGCTTCGACCAGTTCCTGCGGCCGGCCTTAAGCCTGATGCAGGGGCAGCAGCCCTCGGAGCGCCCCACCCTGGAGGTGGTGGCGGCCCGGCCCCTGCCCTCCAAGCTGGGGCAAGAGGAGTTCTTGCGCGTGCACCTGGGCCGCGTGGGCGAAAACGTGGTGGCCACGCCCCTCAAGCGCGGGGCCGGCACCATCACCAGCCTGACCCGGGCCGACGGCATCCTGCGCATCCCCGCCGAGAGCGAGGGCCTGGAGGAAGGCGCCAGGGCCCGGGCCGAGCTGCTCAAACCCCGCTGGGCCGTGGAGGAGACCCTGGTGGTGGTGGGCAGCCACGACGTGACCCTGGACCTGTTGGCCGACCACATGAAGACCATCAACCCCCGGTTGTGGATGAGCTCCTCCAACGTGGGCTCCCTGGCCGGGCTGATGGCCCTCAAGGCCGGCCGCAGCCACCTGGGCGGCACCCACCTCTTGGACACCGAGACCGGCGACTACAACGTCAGCTACCTCCAAAAGCATCTGGCCGGCCTGCCGGTGGTGCTCGTCACCCTGGCCTGGCGCCAGCAGGGGCTCATGGTCAAGAAGGGCAACCCCAAGGGCATAGGAAGCCTGGCCGACCTGACCCGGCCCGAGGTGACCTTTGTCAACCGCCAGGCCGGCTCGGGCACCCGGGTGCTTTTGGACTACTACCTGGCCAGGGAGGGCATCAACCCCGCCCAGATCAAGGGCTACCGCCAGGACGAATACACCCACACCGCCGTGGCGGTGCAGGTGCTCTCGGGCGGGGCGGACTGCGGCCTGGGCATCCTGGCGGCGGCCAAGGCCCTGGGCCTGGACTTCGTGCCCCTGTGCCCGGAGCGCTACGACCTGTGCATCCCCCAGGCCTTCCTGGATGACCACCGGGTCAAGGTGCTCCTGGACACCCTGCAAAGCAAGAACTTCCGCCAGGCCGTGGAGGCCCTGGGCGGCTACGACATCTCGCCCATGGGGCACCTGGCCTGGCGGGGTTAATACCAAGTTGCGATCAACCGAGTAGTTTGATCGCAACTTGGTATGCGGGTCAAGAACCACCCCAAAAAAGCCGCGCTTTTTTGGGGACCCCGGTGGATGGCCCGCCGGGCGCGAAAGCGCCCGGGAGGCCGGGCAAAACCACGTTTTTACCCGGCCGAGGGCAAATCAAAGAGCCATGGATGGCTTTGATTGCATATTGGTATAAGGGCCGCTAATATAACCGCCACATGGCCCCGCCCACTTGGGCGGGGCCTTTTTTTGTGCCCCACCCCCGCGGACCCGTTCAGGGCAGGCCACGCCGCCTTGTGCCGTGGGGTGAACCCAAGTTGGCATATTGGGCCTCAGACCTTTGTGCAAACCCATTATTTAGCATTCATTATTATCTAATCTAATTTTTTGTGCAACTCCAGCCGGAGCGTCCCGCTGTGCAGGCCCGCCTCTGGGCGGCACATCGCCTGCCGCACATATGTCATTTTTGACATATTACTAAGAATTTTAAGTAGTTAGGCCGCTTATTCCTTGACGCTCCGGCGTCATTGGTGCTAGCAATGAGATATGCCTGCGATGATTAGGGCAACCCAGTTAACCCACTGGTTTTGTCTGTCTTGTCATCACTCCCGGCTGCCGGCGCCCGCCCCGCCGGCGCCGGCCAGACCACGGCGGCGGCCTTATTTGGGCATGGGGACCGGTGCCTGACTTTCGCGTAAACCATCCATCCCGGCCGGAGCCCGCCCGCGCCAGCGCGCCGTGGCCGGGTGGCGTGTTCCCAATTATCGCCGACTAAACCTAGGAGGTAACATGGCACTAACCCGTCGCGATTTTCTCAAGTGGTCGGGCATGGCCACCGTGGCCGGGGCCTGCCTGAGCCTGGGCTTTGACCTTAAACCCGTAAGGTCCTACGCCGCCGGGCTGAAAATCAAACAGGCCAAGGAAACCACCACCATCTGCCCCTACTGCGCCGTGGGCTGCGGCCAGATCGTGCACACCGACAAGCAGAGCGGGCAGATCATCAACACCGAGGGCGACCCGGACCATCCCATCAACGAGGGCGCCCTGTGCGCCAAGGGCGCCTCGCTCTATCAGTTGGCCGTCAACCCCGCCCGCGTCACCAGCGTGCTCTACCGCGCGCCCTTTAGCGACAAGTGGGAGGTCAAGACCTGGGACTGGGCCCTGGACAGGATCGCGCAAAACGTCAAGCGCGACCGCGACGCCGGGTTCACCCTCAAGAACGACAAGGGCCAGGTGGTCAACCGGGTCACCAACATCGCCCACATCGGCTCGGCCGCCATGGACAACGAGGAATGCTGGCTGATGCAGGCCATCATGCGTGCCCTGGGCCTTGTATATATCGAACACCAGGCACGCATATGACACAGCGCCACGGTAGCGGCTCTGGCAGAGTCGTTCGGACGCGGCGCCATGACCAACCACTGGATTGACCTCAGGAACTCCGACTGCATCCTGGTGATGGGCTCCAACGCGGCGGAGAACCACCCCATCAGCTTCAAGTGGGTGACCAAGGCCATGGAGAAGGGGGCCACGCTCATCAACGTGGACCCGCGCTTCACGCGCACCTCCTCCAAGGCCAACATCTACGCTCCCCTGCGCTCGGGCACCGACATCGCCTTCCTGGGCGGCATGATCCGCTTCATCCTGGACACCAAGCGCTACTTCCCCGAGTACGTGGTCAACTACACCAACGCCTCCTACATCCTCTCGGGCAAGTTCAAGTTCGAGGACGGCCTGTTCAGCGGCTACGACGAGAAGGGGCGCAAGTACGACAAGGCCTCCTGGACCTTCGAGATGGACGAGCGAGGCCTGCCCAAGCGCGACCTGACCCTGCAAGACCCCAATTGCGTTTTCCAGCAGATGAAGAAGTTCTACTCCCGCTACACCCTGGAGAAGGTCAGCTCCATCACCGGCACTCCGGTGGCCGATCTCCTGCGGGTGTACGAGGCCTACGGCGCCACCGGCGTGCCAAGCAAAAGCGGCACCATCATGTACGCCATGGGCTGGACCCAGCACACCGTGGGCGTGCAGAACATCCGGGCCATGAGCATCATCCAGTTGCTCCTGGGCAACATCGGCCAGGCCGGCGGCGGCGTCAACGCTTTACGCGGCGAGAGCAACGTGCAGGGCTCCACCGACCAGGGCCTGTTGTTCCACATCCTGCCCGGCTACCTGCCCACGCCGGCGGCCTCCATGGACACCCTGACGGTCTACAAAGAGAAGACCACGCCCAAGACCAAGGACCCCATGAGCGCCAACTGGTGGGGCAACCGGCCCAAATACATCACCAGCCTCTTGAAGGCCTTCTTCGGCGACGCCGCCACCAAGGACAACGACTTCGGCTACTCCTGGCTGCCCAAGATTGACGACGGCAAGCCCTACTCCTGGCTGGACATCTTCGACGAGATGTACAACGGCAAGATCAAGGGCTTCTTCTCCTGGGGCCAGAACCCGGCCTGCTCCGGCGCCAACTCCAACAAGACCCGCGCCGCCCTGGCCAAGCTGGACTGGCTGGTCAACGTCAACCTCTTCGACAACGAGACCGGCTCCTTCTGGAAGGGCCCCGGCGTGGACCCCAAGAAGTGCAAGACCGAGGTCTTCTTCCTGCCCTGCGTGGCCAGCGTGGAAAAAGAAGGCTCGCTGTCCAACTCGGGCCGCTGGATGCAATGGCGCTACAAGGCCGCCGACGCCCCCGGCCAGTGTCTGCCCGACGGCGACATCATGGCCAAGCTCTTCGAGAAGGTTCGCGCCCTGTACGCCAAGGACGGCGGCGCCTTCCCGGAGCCCATCAAGGGCCTGCGCACCGAGCTGACCAAGGGCGGCCACTTCGACCCCCACGCCGTGGCCAAGCTCATCAACGGCTACTTCGAGGCCGACGTGACCATCGGGGACAAGACCTACAAGAAGGGCACCCCGGTGCCGGCCTTCGCCATGTTGCAGGCCGACGGCAGCACCAGTAGCGGCAACTGGCTCTACACCCAGTCCTACACCGACAAGAACCTCTCGGCCCGCCGCGGCAAGAAAGACCCCACCGGCCTGGGCCTGTACCCCGAGTGGTCCTGGTGCTGGCCGGTCAACCGCCGCATCCTCTACAACCGCGCCTCGGTGGACCCCCACGGCCGGCCCCTGGACGACAAGAAGAACATCCTGGAGTGGAAGGACGGCAAGTGGGTGGGCGACATTCCCGACGGCCCCTGGCCGCCCATGTCCGACACCAAGGCCGGCAAGCTGCCCTTCATCATGCGCGCCGACGGCCTGGGGGCCATCTTCGGCCCGGGCCTGGCCGACGGACCCTTCCCGGAGCACTACGAGCCCCTGGAGTGCCCCGTGGAAAAGAACATCATGTCCGGCCAGCGCATCAACCCCACGGCCCCGGTCTTCAAGGGCGAGGCCGACGCCTTCGCCTCCTGCGACCCGCGCTTCCCCTTCGTGGGCACCACCTACCGCGTCACCGAGCACTGGCAGACCGGCCTCATGACCCGCTGGCAGCCCTGGCTCCTGGAGTGCGAGCCCCAGATGTTCGTGGAGATGAGCGAGGAACTGGCCAAGCTCAAGGGCATCAAGAACGGCGAGATGTGCGTGGTCTCCTCGGCCCGTGGCAAGGTGGACTGCGTGGCCATCGTCACCAAGCGCTTCAAGCCCTTCACCATCCAGGGCCAGTTGGTGCACCAGGTGGGCTTCCCCTGGCACTACGGCTGGGTGCACCCCAAGCACGGCGGCGACTCCGCCAACCTGCTCACCCCCTCCACCGGCGACCCCAACACCAGGATCCCGGAGTCCAAGGCCTTCATGGTCAACGTGGCCAAGAAAGGGGGCAAGTAAGCCATGCCCGGTAAGTACTTCGTAGTTGACACCACCAAGTGCACCGCCTGCCGAGGCTGTCAGGTGGCCTGCAAGCAGTGGAACAAACTGCCGGCCGAGGAGACCAAAAACTGGGGCTCCCACCAGAATCCCCAGGACCTGACCTACAACACCTACCGCCTGGTGCGCTTCAACGAGTACCCGGCGGCGGTCAACAGCATGGTGTGGTACTTCTTCACCGACGCCTGCCGGCACTGCCTGTACCCGCCCTGCAAGGACGAGGCCGACCGCTACGTCAAGGACGCCATCGTCATTGACGACGCCACCGGCGCCATCATCTACACCGACAAGACCAAGGGCTTTGGCGACAAGTTCGACAACGTGCGCCGGGCCTGCCCCTACGACATCCCCCGCCGGGATGCCAAGACCGGGGTGGTTTCCAAGTGCCACATGTGCCTGGACCGCGTCTCCGAGGGGCTCTTGCCGGCCTGCGCCAAGAGCTGCCCCACGGGGGCCTTGGTCTTCGGCGACGAGGAGCCCATGAAGAAGCTGGCCGAGGCGCGCCTGGCCGAGGCCAAGAAGAAGTTCGGCGACAAGGCCGAGATCATTGACTCCGACGACGTGCGGGTGCTCTACCTCGTCGTGGACGACAAGAAGAAATACGCCCAGAGCGCCTAATGTGAGATGGCGATCAAAGCCGTCCATGGCTTTGATTGCCTATCGGCCGGGCAAAAACGTGGTTTTGCCCGGCCTCCCGGGCGCTAGCGCGCCCGGGAGGCCATCCATGGCCCGCATACCAGGGCATCCCCCTTGCCCGGGGAGGCCCGCGCCGGTAGATTGCAGGGGGCCCCGTAATTTCGCGGGGCCCCCTTTCCATGGCCCGCGGGCCATGCCCCCACCCGGAGAAACGCCCATGTCCAGCCAGCCCAGCCTGGAGCAGATCAAGTCCAAGGTGGCCGCCGTCAAGAAGCGCAACCCAGCCTATGGCGAGGTGGCGGCCTGGCTGGGCCAGCTATTGGCCCTGACCCTGGAGGCCGCGCCCCCTTGCCTGCCCCCGGACCTGGGCCTGGCCGAGCGTAGGACCGGCCAGCGGTTGGCCGCCGGGCGCTCCATGTTTGAGCCTGGCGACCTGCCCCTGGACCTGGAGCAGGCCCGAGGCCTGCTGACCCAGCTCAAGGAGCGCGCCGCCCAGCGCCCCCAGGGCCGCGAGCAGGCCCAGGGCCTGGAGCGCCTGCTGGCGGCGGTGCCGGAGCGCTTCCAGGAGGTGGTTAACGCCTTTTTGGCCGGCGACCGCCAGGCCCAGGCCCAGGCCGCCGAGGAGCTGGGCCTGGCCCCGCCGGTGCAGAACCTCTTCTTGCGCCTGGCCCTGCGCCCCAGCCTGTTGGCCCTGGCCCAGATGGTCTTGGAGGGCCTGGACCTGGCCCCCTGGACAGCCGGCCATTGCCCGGTCTGCGGCACCTCCCCCCGCCTGGCCTCCCTGGCCGGCGAGGGTGGCCGCCGCAGCCTGCACTGCCCCACCTGCGAGACCCTCTGGCCCCACCGCCGCCTGTGCTGCCCCTTCTGCGGCAACCAGGAGCCCGAGGAACTGGTGGTGCTCACCGCCGAGGGCCAGGAGGGCTATCGCCTGGACATCTGCCGCCGCTGCGGCCAGTACCTCAAGACCCTGGACCTGCGCTCATTGGCCGGCCCGGTCATCCCCGTCCTTGACGACTTGGTCACCTGGCACATGGACCTGGTGGCCGAGAACTACCTGGAGGAAAACCCGGTGGCCCCCCAGGCCAGTTGAGCCTAGCCACGGCAAATGGACTAATACCAATTTAATGACAATCATTCAGTATTTGGTTGTTGCCCCTTGATCCGGGCATCCTCTGGCCGGCGAGCTTTGGTCTTCTGGCCGCCCAAGCCCCGTGTCCCGCTCCTAGCCCGGCCATTCTTAGGGCACCGGCAGGGGGCTGCTATGATCCAACCCGGCAAGGAATACGGGATACCCGCGGCCCCTGCCCACGCCAGGGCAAAGAGTCCACCCCGCGCCGGCACCCGCATCGGCAAAGCCAGTATGGCCGGGCGGCTCTAGCGGGACACAAAAAGAAACCGCTTAGGCTATCTTGGGCCGCCTATACCGTAAGGCCTGTACCCAGAGGAAACCTGACGAGAAAACCATACGTCTGATCTTAAATGCGTATGATGCCCGGATGAAGACAAAAGACGGGCGGGCAAAAACCCCGCCCCTTGCATGTGCAACAGGGTCTGTACGGTAGCCGGCGAGGCCGAACAAGGGAGAGCGGCCCCTGTCCCCTTTTTGGAAGTCGAGGCACTCGGCCTCTGCCCACGAAAAACAAAGCACAAACAGGTAGTTTCTTTAGGCGCCCCGGCCCCTTGACCAACCCCTCGACTTGGCCTAAACTGCACAATGGCCAGCCGGGCGGCGGCCTCAGGCTGGCTGGTAGTAGGCTTGCCCCTGGCAGGCCAGGCAGACCGGCCCCAGGCGCAGGGGGTAGGACTCCCCGCACTGGGAGCAGGGGCCGGTGGCCACCTTCTCCGTGGGCTTGAGGGACTGGGGCAGGCGCACCGGCGCCACGCGGGCTAGCCCGGGGCCATGGGCGGCGATGTGGCGCACCACCTCTTCCTTGGGCAGGGGCTCGCCGGTGCGCAAAAACCAGGCGGCGATGGCCGGCACCTTGGCGATGGCCTGGCGGTCGGCCCAGGCGCGATAGCCGGTCAGGCTCTGGCGGTCGTAGAGGGTCAGCGCGAACTTGCCCCAGTCCAGCACCTGCATGAAGCCATTACCCAGGGTGCAGGGCGTGAGCATCTGCACTGCGTCGGGCAGGCAGACCACGGTCTCCACCACGGCGTTGAGGTAGGGGGTGTCGCCCAGGCGGCCCCAGGCGGCGTCCAGCAGAAAGCCGCCCAGCACCACCCCCGGCGAGACATGGCCGTGGAACTCCTCGGCCCTGACCAGGTAGGCCTCCAGGTCCAAACCGCAGATGCCGTGAGGGGAGGATTGTTCGCTCATGCCCGCTCCTTGCCGCTGTGTATCGCGCTGACACCGTTAAGGCAGAAAGCATAGCAGAACAGACCGGCCCGGCAAGGGCCTGCCCGGAGAATAGCCATGCCCCATGACTACGTGGACTTCCGTCAGGCCCAGCTCCTGGCGCGCCGCCACCTGCCCCTCCTGCCCCCCCGGGTCTTGCCCCTGGCCCAACTGGCGGGCCTGGTCATGGCCCAGGCGGCCCAAGCCCAGGTAGCCTCGCCCTCGGTGACCGCCTGCACCAAGGACGGCTACGCGGTTAGAAGCGCCGACGTGCAGGACGCCACGCCCCAAGGCCCCGTGGTCCTGCGTCTGGTGGGCACGGGCCAGGCCGGCGAGCCAGCCGGCCCCCGGGTGGGGCCAGGCCAGGCGGTGCGGGTCACCACCGGGGCGGCCCTGCCTCCGGGTGCCCAGGCGGTGCTGGCCCGGGAGTTCGCCCGCCAGGAGGATGAACGGGTGCTGTGCCTGGCCGACGCGCCCCCGGGCAAGAACGTCTACCCGGCGGGCAGCGACGTGGCCCCCGGCCAGGTGGTGGTGCAAGCCGGCCAGGTGGTGACGCCCTCCCTGGCCGGGCTCTTGGCCGCCGCCGGCTGCCATGAGGCCCCGGCCCATCCCCGGCCCCGGGTGGGGTTGTTGGCCACCGGCCGCGAGGTGGTGGCCCCCGGCCAGCCCCTGCCGCCAGGCGCGGTCTACGCCAGCAACCTGGTCAGCCTGGCCGCCTGGCTCAGCCTGCACGGCCTGGAGCACCAGACCCTGGTGGTGGACGACCAGGCCCAACACATCGCCCAAGCCGCCCAGGAGATGTTGGCCGGCTGCGACGCCCTGCTCACCAGCGGCGGGGCCTGGCTCAGCGAGCGCGACCTGGTGGTGGGCACCCTCAAGGACCTGGGCATGGAGCTGATCTTCAGGCGGGTGCGCATGGGTCCGGGCAAGGGCGTGGCCCTGGGCATCTTGGATGGCAAGCCGGTCTTCTGCCTGCCCGGCGGCCCGCCCTCCAATGAGATGGCCTTTCTGCAACTGGCCCTGCCGGGGCTATTGGCCATGGCCGGCCACCCCGACCCCGGCCTGCCCCAGCGGCCGGCCCGCCTGGCCGCTGGTCTGACCGGCGACCGCGACTGGACCCAATTCTTCCATGGCCGCCTGGAGCCCGGCGACCCCCTGCCCCTGTTCCACCCCCTGCCCCTGGCCGGCCGCCTCAAGGCCATGGCCGGCTCCCAGGCCATCGCCCGCCTGGACCAGGGCAATGAGCGCCTGCCCGCCGGCGCGGTCCTACAGGTGCAGGCCCTGGCCCCGGCCTGGGCGCGCACCTGGCCCTAGCCCCCCGGCGGGCAATTATTGCCCGGCCCCCGGGGCAAATGCGCGGGGCCTGGGTAATATCCATCCATTATCGCTGGTCATTTGTCTTCGGTCCTTCTTGGCACCGCTGTTGCTTGTTAGCTTGGCGGATAGGCAGTTCCGGCAAGGCTTGCCCAGGGAAGGGACCGTATACCATGCAGATGCCATCCCTCTACAACGGAATCAGCGGGGTCAAGGCCCACTCCAACGCCCTCAACAGCGTCTCGGACAACATCGCCAACCTTAGCACCGCCGGCTTCAAGGGCACCCGCGCCCATTTCAGCGACATCATGGCCAGCAAGCTCTACACCGGCCAGCGGCTGGCGCAACAGGTGGGCAACGGCGCCAGCGAGTTCACCAGCAACTGGATGGAGCAGGGCTCCCTGCAAACCACCGACAGCCCCCTGGACATGGCCATCGAGGGCGCGGGCTTCTTCACCCTGCGCAAGCCCAAGGGCGCCTCCCTGTTCTACAGCCGCGCCGGGCAGTTCCACGTGGACCAGGAGGGCTATCTGGTCAACGCCCAGGACTACCGGGTGCAGGGCGGCCTGGGCGGGCCGGGCCTGGGCGACATCCAGATACCCACCGGCGTGAGCGGAGGCACCGCCACCAGCCAGGTGGATTTGTCCATCAACCTGGACGCCGGCGACGAGCGCTACCACACCCAGGCCACGGACATAGACCCCAACGACGCCGGCACCTACAACTTCACCCAGACGGTGAAGGTCTACGACGGCCAGGGCGAGGAGCACGCCATCGCCACCTACTACCAGCGCTTGGATACCTATGCCGGTCCAGCGCCGGCCGGCAGCGCCACGGTATGGAAGGCCTCCACCTTCGAGCTCACCGACAGCGGCCTGGTGGCCAACCCCCTTTACCCCAGCAACACCTATTTCCTGCACTTCGACACCGACGGCCAACTGGTGGGCACCTCCATCAACCAGGGGGCCATCGGCGACAGCTTCACCGCCAACCCGGCCCTGAACGGCGCCGGCGGCCAGGTCAGCAACCAACTGGGCGAGACCTTGAGCTTCACGGGCTCCGGCAACGCCCAGACCTACCACACCACGGCCACGGTAACCTTCACCGGGGCCACCCTGGCCGGCGACACCGTGACCGTGGGGGGCACCACCATCACCCTGGGGGCCCACGCGGGCGCCCAGGCGGCGGCCAACGACCTGGCCGGCCAGATCAACGCCAACTCGGCGCTGGGCTTCTACGCCCAGGCCAACGCCGGGGTGGTCACCCTCCACGCCAAGAGCGGCGCCACCGCCGCCGGCCTCACCGCCAGCGGGGCCAACGTCACCGTGGACGCCGACACCACCCTCACCCAACTGGTCAACGGCCTGAACAACGGCCAGGCCAGCACCGGCTCCCTGGACCTCACGGCCATGGCCGCCGGGGCCACGGTGACCGTGGCCGGCACCACCTTCACCCAGGGCGTGGACTTCGTGGACGCCGCCACCCTAGCCGC
The DNA here is from genome assembly GCA_016218705.1 of Desulfarculus sp. Lineage (GTDB taxonomy): Bacteria > Desulfobacterota > Desulfarculia > Desulfarculales > Desulfarculaceae > JACRDC01. The sequence continues at coordinate 1,062 of JACRDC010000058.1, read as the reverse complement.
GGCCATCAACGGCGCCGGCCTGGGGGTCACCGCCGCCGACAATGGCGGCAACGGCGTCTTCGTGACCGCCAATGCCGTGGGCCAGGCCGGCGACGCCATCGCCCTGGCCGCGACCGGCGGCGTGGTGGCCAGCGGGGCCAACCTGCAAGGCGGCATGGACGACAGCGCCACCACCCTGGTGCAGGCCTCGGTGTACACCGGCGGCGGCAGGAGCTACCTGCGCCTGGGGCGCACCGACACCGGCGCCGCCGCCACCCTGACCACGGCCACGGGCAACACCCTGGGCGACGGCCTCAGCCTGGACTTCGACGCCTACACCCAGACCACCGTGGCCAGCGACGGCCAAAGCTCCTCAGAGACCGAGGGGCAGGTGGAACTGGCCTTCAGTTTGGGCACGCCGGCGGCCGCCCAGAACATCGGCTTCAACTACAACCCCACCGAGGCCTCGGGCACCACCCAGTCGGCCGGCAACAGCGAGATGGTCTATCTCTACCAGGACGGGGCGGGCTCCGGTTCCCTGGACCGGGTGGAGGTGGACAAGCAGGGCAACATCATCGGCTACTTCAGCAACGGCGACATACGCTCCCTGGCCACGGTGACCCTGACGGCCTTCACCAGCCCCCAGGAACTGATGCGTTGGGGCGACAACCTGTGGATGGCCACCGAGGCGGCCGGCCCGCCGGTGCTCGGCCAGGCTGGCGACGAGGCCCTGGGACTGGGCACCATCCAGGGCTCGGCCCTGGAGAACTCCAACGTGGACCTGGCCAAGGAAATGGTCAACCTCATCAACTACCAGCGCGCCTACCAGGCCAGCACCAAGAGCATCACCACCTCCGACGAGATGCTCAAGACGGCCATAAACCTCAAGAGTTAAACAAGATGGGCGGGTTTTATCCCCGCCCATTTTCGTGTGTTTTCCCTAATACCAATATGCAATCAAAGCCATCCATGGCTCTTTGATTTGCCCTCGAGCGGGCAAAAACGTGGTTTTGCCCGGCCTCCCGGGCGCTTTCGCGCCCGGCGGGCCATTCCCCGGGGTCCCCAAGCAAACGCAGTTTGCTT
>JACRDC010000009.1 GCA_016218705.1 Desulfarculus sp. | reverse complement strand
TCCCCAAGCAAACTGCGTTTGCTTGGGGACCCCGGGGAATGGCCCGCATACCAAGTTGCGATCAAACTACTCGGTTGATCGCAACTTGGTATTGGTGTGCACGGCCTGGCTGCTGTGGGTGGCCTCCTAACGCCCTAAACCCACCATCAGGGAGCATAAAACAGGAAAAACTTCCTGACGGTAGGCCATTGTGCGTCCCGCCGGCCCGCCCGGTGGCCGATACGGGGCCGCCGGCGGGGATCGCTTTGGCTTATACATGTAATGTTAGATAGTTACCGTCGCTGGTACCAATCGTGCATCAGCCTAGGCGCATGAGAACCGCCATCACAGAGCTGGAGATAAAGGTCCTCTTCGAGATCAGCCAGATCATGGGCCAGGCCCTCAACCTGGACCTGGCCCTGGCGCGCATCCTGGAGATACTTTCCGACTCCATGGCCATGAAGCGGGCCACCGTGTTCCTGGAGGACCAGCACTCCGGCAACCTGGCCATTCGCGCCTCCCACGGCCTGAGCAAGGACCAGATGAGCCGCGGGGTCTACCGCCCCGAGGAGGGCATCACCGGGCATATCTTCCGTAGCGGCCAGCCCCTGTACGTGCCCGACGTGAGCCAGGAGCCGCGCTTCCTAAACAAGACCGGGGCGCGCAAGATCGAGCGGGAGTTCATCTCCTTCGCGGGGGTGCCCATCCACGTGCACGGCCGGCCGGTGGGGGTGCTGACCGTGGACCGCCTCTTCGGCGAGGAGGTCGCGCCCGGGGAGGACTTACGCTTTTTGACCGTGGTGGCCCAGCTCATAGGTCAGTTCTTCAGCCTCAACAAGCAGGTGGAGGCCCGGGAGGAGGAACTGCGGCGCAACAACCGCCTGCTGAAGGCCGAGATATCCGAGCGCTACAACAACTTCTTCATCGTGGGCCAGAGCCTGGCCATGGCCCGCCTGCACAACCTGGTCAAGAAGGTGGCCCCCAGCAAGGCCTCGGTGCTCTTGTTGGGCGAGTCCGGCACGGGCAAGACCCTGGTGGCGCGGGTGATCCACACGCTCAGCAGCCGGGCCAGCGCGCCCTTTGTCAAGATCAACTGCGCGGCCCTGCCCGAGAACCTGTTGGAGTCGGAGCTGTTTGGCCACGAGCGCGGGGCCTTCACCGGCGCCAGCGAGGCCAAGAGCGGCCGCGTGGAGGAGGCCCACGGCGGCAGCATCTTTTTGGACGAGGTGGCGGAGCTGACCCTGCCCTTGCAGGCCAAGCTGCTACGTTTTTTGCAGGACCGCGAGTTCGAGCGCCTGGGCGGCACCAAGACCCGCAAGGTGGACGTGCGCATCATCGCCGCCACCAACGCCGACCTGAACGCCGCGGTCAGGGAGGGGCGTTTCCGCGAGGACCTCTTCTTCCGCCTCAACGTGCTGCCCATCCTGCTGCCGCCCCTAAGGGAGCGCCGCCAGGACATACCGCTTCTGCTGGATCACTTCCTGGACAAGTACGCGCGCGAGTACAACCGCCGCCTGGCCCTGTCCCCCCAGTCCCGGCAGGTGCTAACCGATTACCGCTGGCCCGGCAACGTGCGCGAGATGGAAAACCTGGTGGAGCGCCTGGCCATCCTCTGCGAGGAGCCGGTCATCGGCCCGGCCCAGTTGCCGGGCTACCTGACCCAGCACCAGTCCGAGGCCCCATCCGCCGTCCAGGCCGGCGGCCTGTCGCGCCTGGACGACCTGGCCCGCCAGGAGATACTGGGCGCCCTGGAGCGCGCCGACTGGGTGCAGTCGCGCACGGCCCGCGTGCTGGGCATCACCCTGCGCCAGCTCAACTACCGCCTGCAAAAATACGGGCTCACCGAGATGGTGCGCGTGCAGCGCCGTCAGGTGGTCTCGGGCGGCCTGTAGCCTTCAAGCCCCACCCCTTCCCCTCGCGCACCAACCCGGTTCTCGGCATCGGGACGGGCGGAATTCGCCCCACCCCGGTGCCCCTCGGCCTTGGCCAAGCCTTTCCCGGCACACACGTGCCCAAGCCGCATTTGTAAAGTGTGTACAACATAATTGTCAAAGGCTCTCACAAAACCTGGCCTCCCGGCGGCCGTCATTACGGGGCCTCTCCAGATATATTAATTTATTAACTTGTCATCTTGGCAAGTTAAGGCGCGGGCTCCTCGGCGGGGCGCGCGGTTGGCATCACCCTTGCTCCATGGGTGGCCAACATCATTCCCTTGGAGGGACGACCCATGAGGAAAGTAGCGATTTATGGCAAGGGCGGGATAGGCAAGTCCACCACCACCCAGAACACCGTGGCCGGCCTGGCCGAGATGGGCAAGAAGGTGATGGTGGTGGGCTGCGATCCCAAGGCCGACTCCACCCGCCTGCTCTTGGGCGGCCTGGCCCAGCGGTCGGTGCTGGACACCCTGCGCGAGGAGGGCGAGGACGTGGACCTGGGCGATCTGCGCCTGTCGGGCTTCGCCGAGACCCTGTGCGTGGAGTCCGGCGGGCCGGAGCCCGGCGTGGGCTGCGCTGGTCGCGGCATCATTACCTCCATCAACATGCTGGAGTCCCTGGGGGCCTACGACGACAAGTACGGCCTGGACTATGTGTTCTACGACGTGCTGGGCGACGTGGTCTGCGGCGGCTTCGCCATGCCCATCCGCGAGGGCAAGGCCCAGGAGATATACATCGTCTGCTCCGGCGAGATGATGGCCATGTACGCCGCCAACAACATCTGCAAGGGCATCATGAAGTTCGCCCAGTCGGGCGGCGTGCGCCTGGGCGGGCTGATCTGCAACAGCCGCAACGTGGACAACGAGAAGGAGATGATCGCCGAGTTCGCCAAGCTCCTGGGCACTCACATGATCTACTTCGTGCCCCGCGACAACGACGTGCAAAGGGCCGAGATCAACCGCAAGACGGTGATCGAGTGGAAGCCCGGCTGCCCCCAGGCCCAGGAGTACCGCAACCTGGCCCAGGCCATAGACTTGAACGACATGTTCGTGGTGCCCACCCCCATCAGTCAGGCCCAGTTGGAAAGCCTCCTGATGGACTTCGGCCTGCTGGACGCCGCTTAGAAAGGAGATGATCGCATGATTATGGTGCGCGCCATCGTAAGACCCGAGAAGGCCGACGAGGTCCTGGCCGCGCTCATGGAGGCGGGGTATCCCTCGGTGACCAAGTACTCGGTGGCCGGCCGCGGCAAGCAGCGCGGCATCAAGATCGGGGAGGTCACCTACGACGAGATACCCAAGACCATGCTCATGAGCGTCATCAGGGCCGAGGACCAGGACTTTGTCATCGGCGTGATAATGAAGGCCGCCCGCTCGGGCAAGGAGGGCCACTTCGGCGACGGCAAGATTTTCGTCAGCCAGGTGGAGGACGTCTACACCATCAGCAGCGGCGTGCGCGAGCCCGCGGCGGAGTCCAAGGAGGCCCCGGCATGAAGGAAGTGATCGCCGTGGTGCGCATGAACATGATGAACCAGAACAAGAAGGCCTTGACCGAGGCGGGCATCGCCGCCTTCTTCGCCCACGAGGTGCTGGGCCGGGGCAAGGGCCTGGTCAACGACCTGGTGCTGGAGGGGGCCAAGGCAGGCCATGAGGAGGCCGTGGCCCTCTTGGGCGAGAAGGGCAAGCTCTATCCCAAGCGGCTCATCAGCGTGGTGGTGCCCGACAAGGACGTGCCCCAGTTGGTCAAGACGCTCATCGCCACCAACCAGACCGGCCAGCCCGGCGACGGCAAGATTTTCGTGCTGCCGGTGGACAACGCCCTGCGCGTGCGCACCGGCGAAAAGGGCCCCAAGGCCATCGTCTAACCATCAGGAGGACAACCACATGGCGACCAAGGAAAACGGGCTGCCGGGCTGGGACCCGGCGAGCGTCAAGGAGGAGATGCTCCGGCAGTATCCTCCCAAGGTGGCCCGCAAGCGCGCCAAGCAGATGGTCATTAATCAGCCGCGGCCAGACGGCTCGCCCGAGATCATGGCCAACGTGCGCACCATCCCGGGCATCATCACCATGCGCGGCTGCACCTACGCCGGGTGCAAGGGCGTCATCATGGGCCCCACCCGCGACATCGTCAACATCACCCACGGCCCCATCGGCTGCGGCTTCTACTCCTGGCTGACCCGCCGCAACCAGACCGACGCGTCCGCGCCCGGGGCCGAGAACTACATGACCTACTCCTTCTCCACCGACATGCAGGACAAGGACATCATTTTCGGCGGCGAGAAGAAGTTGGAGCAGGCCATAAGCGAGGCCTACGACCTGTTCCACCCCAAGGCCATCGCCGTCTTCGCCACCTGCCCGGTGGGGCTCATCGGCGACGACATCCACGCCGTGGCCGCGCGCATGAAGAAGCAGTTCGGCGACTGCAACGTCTTCGCCTTTTCTTGCGAGGGCTACAAGGGCGTGTCCCAGTCGGCCGGCCACCACATCGCCAACAACCAGGTCTTCCGCCACGTGGTGGGCAACAACGACGAGTCCAAGCCTGGCAAGTTCAAGATTTCCCTGTTGGGCGAGTACAACATAGGCGGCGACGGCTTCGAGATTGATCGCGTGCTGAACAAGTGCGGCATCACCAACCTGGCCACCTTCTCGGGCAACTCGACCTACGACCAGTTCGCCTCGGCCCACACCTCCGACTTGAACTGCGTCATGTGCCACCGCTCCATCAACTACGTGGCCGACATGCTGGAGACCAAGTTCGGCGTGCCCTGGATCAAGGTCAACTTCATCGGGGCGGGGGCCACGGCCAAGAGCCTGCGCAAGATCGCCCAGTACTTCGACGACCCGGAGTTGACGGCCCGAGTGGAGGAGGTGATCGCCGAGGAGATGCCCGCCGTGCGGGCGGCCCTGACCGAGGTCAAGCCGCGCACCCAGGACAAGACGGCCATGCTCTTCGTGGGCGGCTCTCGTGCCCATCACTACCAGGAGCTGTTCAAGGAGATGGGCATGAAGACCATCAGCGCCGGCTACGAGTTCGCCCACCGCGACGACTACGAGGGGCGCCAGGTCATTCCCAACCTGACGGTGGACGCCGACAGCCGCAACATCGAGGAGCTGGAGGTGGAGCCTGATCCCCAACGCTACCGGGCGCGCAAGGCCCCCGAGAAGATCGGCGAGCTGGCCCAATCCGGCCTGCCCATGAAGGACTACGAGGGGCTCATCCCCGACATGGAGCCCGGCTCCATGATTATTGACGACCTGAACCAATACGAGGCCGAGAAGCTGGTGGAGTTGGTCAAGCCCGACATCTTCTGCGCGGGCATCAAGGAGAAGTTCTCGGTGCAAAAGATGGGCATCCCCCTCAAGCAACTGCACAGCTACGACTCCGGCGGTCCCTACGCCGGCTTCAAGGGGGCCGTGAACTTCTACCATGAGATAGACCGTTTGGTGAACAGCAAGGTCTGGGGCTATCTCAAGGCCCCCTGGCAGGAGAACCCGGAACTCTCGGCCACCTACGTCTGGGAGTAAATCCAGGAGAGGACGGCGACATGCTACTGAGACACACACCCAAGGAAATCGGCGAGCGCGGGGCGCTGACCATCAACCCGGCCAAGACCTGCCAGCCCATCGGGGCCATGTACGCAGCCCTGGGCATCCACGGTTGCCTGCCCCACAGCCACGGCTCCCAGGGCTGCTGCGCCTATCACCGCAGCACACTCACCCGGCACTACAAGGAGCCCATCAGCGCCGCCACCAGCTCCTTCACCGAGGGCTCCTCGGTCTTCGGCGGCCAGGCCAACCTCTTGCAGGCCATCGAGACCATCTTCACGGTCTACGACCCCGAGGTCATCGCCGTGCACACCACCTGCCTGTCGGAGACCATCGGCGACGACCTGCCGCAGATCATAGACAAGGCCGACAAGGCCGGCAAGATACCCCCGGGCCGGCGGGTCATCTACGCCAACACCCCCAGCTACGTGGGCAGCCACGTCACCGGCTTTTCCAACATGGTCAAGGGCATGGCCGCCACGGCCCGCAAGAGCGGCCAGAAGAACGGCAAGGTCAACGTCATCCCCGGCTGGGTGGAGCCGGCGGACATGGAGGAAATCAAGCGCCTGGCCGCGCTGTTGGGGGTGGAGATCATCCTCTTCCCCGATACCTCGGGGGTGCTCAACGGCCCCCTGGACGGCCAGTTCCAGATGTACCCCCCGGGAGGCGTGACCATGGATGAACTGAAGTCCACCGGCGACTCCACCGGCACCCTGGCCCTGGGCGAGTGGTGCTCGGCCGAGGCGGCGCGCTTGCTGGACACCAGTTGCAAGGTGCCCTGCCGGGTGCTGGAGATGCCCTATGGCCTCAAGGCCACCGACCGCTTCGTGGACGCCCTGCGCACCATCGCCGGGGTGAGCGTGGGCGACGAGATCAACCACGAGCGCGGCCAGTTGGTGGACATGATCTCCGACATGCACCAGTACTTCTACCACAAGCAGGTGGCCATGGCCGGCGACCCCGACCAGCTCATCGCCCTGTGCGAGTTCCTGGTCTCCATAGACATGTGGCCCAGGCACGTGGTCACCGGCACCCCAGGCCGGGCCTTCGAGGAGCGCATCCGGCAGATCACCGCTGGCCTGCCCTATCAGGTCAACGTCAAGGCCGGGGCCGGCGCCGACCTGTTCCTCTTCCATCAGTGGATCAAGAACGACCCCGTGGACCTCCTGCTGGGCAACACCTACCTCAAGTACATCGCCCGCGACGAGGACATACCCCTGCTGCGCTTCGGCTTCCCCATCCTGGACCGCGTGGGGCACCAGTACTTCCCCAGCGTGGGCTACAAGGGCGGCCTGCGCTTGCTGGAGAAAATCCTGGGCGCCCTGCTGGACCGCAAGGACCGCGATGACCCCGAGCAGAGCTTCGAACTGGTCATGTAAAGGAGACGAGACATGGAAAAGCCCGACTACACCATATTGGTCTGCGGCAGCTTCCGCGCCGGCAAGGAATCGCAAGGCATCTGCCACAAGAAGGGATCCCTGGGGCTGTTGCCCTATCTGGAGGAGGAGCTGACCAACCGGGGGCTCTCGGCGGCGGTGGCCGGCACCACCTGCCTTAAGCTCTGCGACCGCGGCCCGGCCCTGGTGGTGCAACCCCAGAACTGGTGGTACGGCGGCGTGGACAGCGAGGACGTGGTGGACGAGATACTGGACGCCCTGGAAAAGGGGCGACCGTCCGAGGCGCACCTGCTGGATTAGCCAGCGGGCAAACGCGGCGGGGAGGCAGCCATGACTAGCGTGATCTTCGAGGAGCGGCGGGACCAGGTGGTCACCAAGGGCGAGGCGCCCTTCAGGATCAGTTGCGACAAGGAAAGCCTGGCCGGCGCGGTCAGCCAGCGGGCCTGCGTGTTCTGCGGCTCGCGGGTGGTGCTCTATCCCATCGCCGACGCCCTGCACCTGGTGCACGGCCCCGTGGGCTGCGCGGCCTACACCTGGGACATCCGCGGCGCCCTGTCCTCGGGACCGGAGCTGCACCGGCTCTCGTTTTCCACCGACCTGCGTGAGCAGGACGTGATCTTCGGCGGCGAGAAGAAGCTTGAGCGCGCCCTGATCGAGCTGATTGACCGGCACGGCCCCAACGCGGCCTTTGTCTACTCCACTTGCATCGTGGGCCTGATCGGCGACGACCTGGCGGCGGTGTGCAAGCGGGTGCAGGAGGCCAAGGGCATCCCGGTCATCCCCGTGCAGAGCGAGGGCTTCAAGGGCAACAAGCGCGCCGGCTACGCCGCCGCCTGCCGGGCCATGTTCTCGCTGGTGGGCAGCGGCGACACCGCCGGCATCAGCCCCCACAGCGTCAACCTGCTGGGCGACTTCAACCTGGCCGGCGAGATATGGATCATCCGCGGCTACCTGGAGCGCATGGGCGTGGAGGTGGTGGCCAACATAACCGGCGATGGCCGCGTGGCCGATATCATGCGCGCCCACGGGGCCGGGCTGAACGTGGTGCAGTGCTCCGGCTCCACCATGGAGTTGGCCAGGATGATGCAGGAGGCCTTTGGGGTGCCCTCCATCCGCGCCAGCTATTTTGGCGTGGACGACATGGCCAAGGCCCTCTACGACATCGCCGAGCACTTCGGCGAGCCCAAGCTGATGGAGCGCGCCAAGCAGGTGGTGCGCGAGGAACTGGCCACCGTCTACCCCCAGATCATGGAGGCCCGCCGCCGCCTGGCCGGCAAGAAGGCGGCCATCTACGTGGGCGGGGCCTTCAAGGCCTTTAGCCTGGTCAAGTCCTTCCGCCTGCTGGGCATGCAGACGGTGCTGGTGGGCTCCCAGACCGGCACCGACGAGGACTACCAGGAGCTGGCGGCCATCACCGACCCGGGCACGGTCATCGTGGACGACGCCAATCCCCTGGAGCTGATGACCATCCTCAAGGAGAAGGGCGCCGACGTCTTCGTGGGCGGAGTAAAGGAGCGGCCCATCGCCTACAAGCTGGGCATCGGCTTCTGCGATCACAACCACGAGCGCAAGCTGGCCCTGGAGGGCTTCGTGGGCATCGTCAACTTCGCCCGCGAGATCGAGCGCACGGTCTTGAGCCCCGTGTGGAACTTCGTGCCGCGCATCGGCGGCGCCCCCCTGGGGGCCAGGAGGGCGGCATGAGCACCGCGCCAGCTTACGTCTCCACCACCAACGCCTGCAAGGCCTGCATGCCCCTGGGCGCCTGCCTGGCCTTCAAGGGCGTGGAGGGCTGCGTGCCCTTCCTGCACGGCTCCCAGGGCTGCGCCACCTACATGCGGCGCTATCTCATCAGCCATTACCGCGAGCCCGTGGACATCGCCTCGTCGTCCCTGGGCGAGAAGCAGGCCATCTACGGCGGCGGCCCCAATCTCAAGCAGGGCCTGGTCAACGTCATGAACAAGTACCAGGCCCAGGCCATCGGGGTGGCCACCACCTGCCTGACCGAGACCATCGGTGACGACGTGCCCGGCCTGGTGCGCGAGTTCATGGGCCAGGCCAAGGTGGAGGGCGGCGCAAGCGTGCCGCCGGTCATCGCCGTGAGCACCCCCAGCTTCGGCGGCACCCACTTGCAGGGCTTTCACCGGGCGGTGGCCGCCCTGGTGGATCAGTTGGCCACCGCCGCTGGCCCGCCCAACGGCCAGGTAAACCTGCTGCCCGGCCTGGTCAGCCCGGCCGACGCCCGCTATCTCAAGGAGGTGTTGGCCGACTTCGGCCTGACCGGCGTGCTGCTGCCCGACTTGAGCCTCACCCTGGACGGCGTGGCCAAGGCCGAGTACGAGCTGATCCCCGAGGGCGGCACCCCCTTGCGCGACATCGCCGCCATGGGTTCATCGGCGGCCACCATCCAACTGGGGTGCTTCGCCATGCCCAACCCCAGCGCCGGCCAAATCCTGGCCAGCCGCTTCGGGGTGCCCCTGGTCAGCCTCAACCAACCCCTAGGGCTGCGGGCCTCCGATACCCTGTTCCAGTGCCTGGAGCGGCACGGCGGGCGCCCCACCCCAGAGCGGCACGCCCGCGAACGCGGCCAGCTCCTGGACGCCTTCGTGGACGGCCACAAGTATCTTGCCGGTGTCAAGGCCGTGGTCTATGGCGAGGAGGACTTGGTGCTGGGCCTTTGCTCCTTCCTGGCCGAGGTGGGCGTGCAGGTGGTGCTGGCGGCCAGCGGCGGCCAGTCGCCCGATCTGGCCCAGGCCGTGGCCCAGGCCTCGCGCGGCCTGGCCCCGCAAGACCCCCAGGTCAGGAGCGGCGTGGATTTTTACCAGATCGGTGAGGAGGCCCGGGCTCTCCAGCCCGACATCCTCATCGGCAACTCCAAGGGCCATGCCCTGGCGCGCCAGTTGCGAGTACCTCTGCTGCGCGTGGGGTTCCCCATCCACGACCGCTTCGGCGCCGGCCGCATACAGACCCTGGGCTACCGCGGGGCCTTGTCCCTGCTGGATGTGCTCATAAACACGCTGCTGAAAAAGCGCCAAGCCGACAACCCGGTGGGCTACGGCTATCTATAGACCGGCCTTTTAGGCCGGCAACTTCAGGAAGGTGGCATCATGAGCGCCAATCCCCACGCAAGCCTTCACCCCTGTTTCAACGCCGAGGTCAAGGGCTCTTGCGGCCGCGTGCACCTGCCGGTGGCCCCCCTTTGCAACCTGCGCTGCAACTACTGCAACCGCAAGTACGACTGCGCCAACGAGAGCCGCCCCGGAGTCACCTCGGGCCTGCTCACACCCCATCAGGCCGTGGAGTATCTGGCCCGCGTGCTGGCCGAGGAACCGCGCATCACCGTGGCCGGCATCGCTGGGCCGGGCGATCCCCTGGCCAATCCCCAGGCCACCTTGCAAACCCTGCGCCTGGTGCGCCAGCGCTTCCCAGAGCTATTGATCTGCCTGTCCAGCAACGGCCTGGCCCTGCCCGACCACCTGGAGGAGGTCGCGGCTCTGGCCAGCCACGTCACCCTGACCATCAACGCCGTGGACCCCGAGGTGGGCGCGCGCATCTACGCCTGGGCGCGCCAGGGCAAGGTGGTCTACCGGGGCCGCGCGGCGGCCGAGCTTTTGCTGGAGCGCCAGATGGAGGCCCTGGCCGGCCTCAAGGAGCACGGGGTCATGGTCAAGGTCAACACCATCATCATTCCCGGGGTCAACGACCAACACGTGGCCCAGGTGGCGGGGCGGGTGGCCGGCCTGGGCGCCGACCTGCACAACCTCATGCCCCTCTACCCCAATGCCGATACGCCCTTCGCCGAGGTGTCCGAACCAGGTGCCCAGCAGATGGATGCTCTGCGCCAGATATGCGCCGGCCATCTGCCCCAGATGAGCCACTGCACCCGCTGCCGGGCCGACGCCGTGGGCCTGTTGGGCCAAGACCGTTCGCCCCAGATGCGCGGTTGCCTGGTGTCCTGCTCCCAATTGCCCGAACCAGCCCCGCCGGATCGCCCCTACGTGGCCGTGGCCAGCCGCGAGGGGGCGCTGGTCAACCTGCATTTTGGCCAGGCCGCGCGCTTCCAGGTTTGGGGCCCCGCCCCGGGCGGCTACGCCCTGATCGAGGAGCGCCAGGCCCCGGCGCCGGGCGGCGGTGTGGAGCGCTGGTACCGTCTGGCTGAGTTGCTTAAGGATTGCCGCGCGGTGCTGGTCAGCGGCATCGGCGAAACGCCAGGGCTGATACTGGAGGAATCAGGCGTCACCACCCTGGAGATGGAGGGCTTCATTGACCAGGGGCTGCGGGCGGTCTACGAGGGACTGGACGCCTCGTTGCTCAAGGTGAGAAAGGTCAAGCCTTGCCAGGGCGGCGCCGGCGGGTCCTGCTATTGAGAAACGATGCCGCGCGCGGCCGGAACGCAACCCGCTTCCGGCCGCGCGCTCATTCTGGGCTCACGCCCAGCAGGCCTTCCTTGCTGACGAAGTCCAACACCGCCTCCACGCCCTGCCCGGTCTTGAGGTTGGTAAAGACAAAGGGCCGCCGGCCCCGCATGACCCGGGCGTCCCGTTCCATTACCTCCAGGGAGGCGCCCACCAACGGGGCCAGGTCAATCTTGTTGATGACCAAGAGATCGCTCTTGGTGATGCCCGGTCCGCCCTTGCGGGGTATCTTGTCGCCGGCGGCCACGTCTATGACGTAGATGGCCAGGTCGGCCAGTTCGGGGCTGAAGGTGGCGCTCAGGTTGTCGCCGCCGCTCTCGATGATGACCAGGTCCAGGCCTGGGAAGCGGGCGCACAAGTCCTCCACCGCCGCCAGGTTCATGGAGGCGTCCTCGCGGATGGCGGTGTGGGGGCAGCCGCCGGTCTCCACGCCCAGGATGCGCTCGGCGGGCAGCGCCTGGCGCCGGGTCAGGAACTCGGCGTCCTCGCGGGTGTAGATGTCGTTGGTGACCACCGCCAACTGGCAGCGGTCGCGCAGCCTAAGGCACATGGCCTCGATGAGCGCGGTCTTGCCCGAGCCCACCGGCCCGCCCACTCCCAGGCGCAGGGGCGCTGGCTTGTGCATGTTTGCCTCCCGTTGTCCGTTGGCCAAGGGCGACCCGCTCATGAGCGGAACAGCCTAGTTCGCTGGGTTTCGTGCAGGGCGCTGGCCATGGCCAGTCCCGGCGCCATATAACCGATCTCGCCGTCCTCCAGGGACAGCCCCACCGACAAGGCCTGGGGAATGGCCTGGCAGGCGCGGTTGAGCAGGCGCTGCCCGGCGGTCTGCCCCAGGGGCACCAGCTTGAGGGCGGCGCTCACCAGGCCCTCGGCCAGGGTCCAGAGATAGCCGGCGCAGGCCTGGCCCTGCCCTATGCCTCCGCTTAGCGCCGCCAGGGCGAACATGGCCGCCAGGCTGGTCTGGGCGCGCCCGCTCCAGGCCTGGGCCTCGGCAGAGCCCAGATCGGCCAGCAGGCGGGCCAGGGCCTGGCCCATATTCAACTCGGCGGCCTGCATCTCCGCCGATTCGCGGCTGGCCAGCAGGAAGGCATTCCACCGGCGCACCGCCGGCTGGCTGCCATCCCGCCAGGCCTGGTGCAGGCGGGCCATCAACGGCACTTCCAGATAGGTCCAGGAAAAGCGCAAGAGCCCCATCAGCCATTGGCCCGCGCCTTCCTCGTCGCTGACCCAGCCGGCCTCCACGGCCCACTCCAGGCCCTGGGAATAGCTGTAGGCACCGATAGGCAGGGCGGGGCTGCACAAGCGCAGTAGTTGCAGGCTGGCGCCCAGGTCCCCGGGCGGCTCGCCGCCCTGCGGTTCGCGTCCCCTAGGCCCCATGCTGATGACCGCCGCCGTGACCGTGGTAGGCCCCGGCCTCGGGCTCGAAGGCGGCGCTGATGGCCCGGGGCTCCAGGCCCAGGCCGCGCAGCATCTCATCCAGCACGTGGTCGCGCTGATACATCACCCCGCCAGCGCTTATCTGCACCGGCGCGTGGCGGTTGCCCAGGTGGTAACAGGCCCGGGCCAACCGCAGGCCGTCGGCGCAAGGCGCCAGGGACAGATATTCCAGGGCCGCTTGCACACGCACCACCTGGCCCCCGGCGCTGGCCAGCAGATCGCCGTCGCGCAGCCTGGTGCCCCTGGGCAACAAGAGCGCCGCCGGCTGGCCGTCCTCCAACAGCACTCGTTGGCGGCTGTGCTGGCGCTGCTCCCAGGTCAGGCTGAGTGTGGCCCGGGACAGGACGCCGTCGGTCTTGGCTAGCCTGGTGGTTAATTCCAGCACGGCTTCTTCTCCTAGAAAAGGAAGTAGCGCTGGGCCAGGGGCAGGCGCGCCGCCGGCTGGCAGGTGAGGAGTTCGCCGTCGGCCCGCACCTGGTAGGTCTGGGGGTCAACCTCGATGGCCGGCAAATAGCCGTTGTGAATCAGATCCGTCTTGCGCAGAGCGCGGGTGCCTTGTACCGCCACCAGCCGCCGCCGCAGGCCCAGGCGCTGGCCAAGGCCGGCGGCCAGGGCGGCCTGGGAGACGAAGGTCAGGCAGGTGGCGGCCAAGGCCCCGCCCAAGGCCCCGAACATGGGCCGGTAGTGCACCGGCTGGGGCGTGGGGATGGAGGCGTTGGCGTCGCCCATGGGCGCGGCCACGATCATGCCGCCCTTGATGACCAGGGACGGCTTGACCCCGAAGAAGGCCGGTTTCCACAGCACGATGTCGGCCAGCTTGCCCGGCTCCAGGGAGCCCACCTCGCCGGCGATGCCGTGGGTCAGGGCGGGGTTGATGGTGTATTTGGCCAGGTAGCGCCTAACCCTGAAGTTGTCGCTGTGCTCGCCATCGGGGGCCAGCGGGCCGCGCTGGGTCTTCATCTTGTGGGCGGTCTGCCAGGTGCGGATGATGACCTCTCCCACGCGGCCCATGGCCTGGGAGTCGGAGGAGATCATGCTGAAGGCCCCCAGGTCGTGCAGGATGTCCTCGGCGGCGATGGTCTCGCGCCGTATGCGGCTTTCGGCAAAGGCCACGTCCTCGGCGATGGACGGGTCCAGGTGATGGCAGACCATGAGCATATCCAGGTGCTCGTCCACGGTGTTGACCGTGTAGGGCCGCGTGGGGTTGGTGGAGCTGGGCAGCACATTGGCCTGGCCGCAGGCCTTGATGATGTCGGGCGCGTGGCCGCCGCCAGCGCCCTCGGTGTGGTAGGCGTGGATGGCGCGGCCCTTGAAGGCGGCCAGGGTGTCCTCCACGAAGCCCGACTCGTTCAAGGTGTCGGTGTGGATGGCCACCTGCACATCATGCTGCTCGGCCACGTTAAGGCAGTTGTCTATGGCCGCCGGCGTGGTGCCCCAGTCCTCGTGCAGCTTGAGCCCCATGGCCCCGGCCTCGAGCTGCTCGGCCAAGGGGCCGGGCAGGCTGGCGTTGCCCTTGCCCAAGAAGCCCAGGTTGACCGGTAGGGCCTCGGCGGCCTCAAGCATGCGGGCCAGGTGCCAAGGGCCGGGGGTGCAGGTGGTGGCGTTAGTGCCGGCCGCTGGGCCGGTGCCGCCGCCGATCATGGTGGTCACGCCGGACATCAGGGCCTCTTCCACCTGCTGGGGGCAGATGAAGTGGATGTGCGCGTCTATGCCCCCCGGCGTGGCGATGAGCCCCTCGCCGGCGATGATCTCGGTGCCGGCCCCGATGACCAGGTCCACCCCCGGCTGCACGTCGGGGTTGCCGGCCTTGCCCAGGCCGGCGACGCGTCCGTCCTTGATGCCTATGTCGGCCTTGACGATGCCCCAGTGGTCCAACACAAGGGCATTGGTGATGACCGTATCCATGGCCAGCAGGCAGCCGGCCTGGCCCTGGCCCATGCCGTCGCGGATCACCTTGCCCCCGCCGAACTTGACCTCCTCGCCATAAAGAGTGCGGTCCTCCTCCACCCGCACGATCAGGCTCGTGTCGGCCAGGCGCACGCGGTCGCCGGTGGTGGGGCCGTACATCTCGGCGTAGGCCTGGCGGCTGATCTTCATGACGCGCTCTCCCCCTGGGGCAACGGCCCCATGACCCGGCCCCGGAAGCCGAAGACCTGGCGCGCTCCCCCGTAGGGTACCAGCTCCACCTGGCGGCGCTGACCAGGCTCGAAGCGCGTGGCCGTGCCGGCGGGGATGTTGAGCCGTTGGCCCAGGGCCGCGGCGCGGTCGAATTGCAGGGCCGGGTTGGTCTCGTGGAAGTGATAGTGCGAGCCCACCTGGATGGGCCGGTCGCCGCTGTTGGCCACCGTGAGTACCAGGGTGGGACGGCCCGCGTTGAGCTCGATATCGCCCGAGGCGGTGATGATCTCTCCGGGAAGCATGGCTTGGCTCCTGGGTTCAGCGTATGGGGTTGTGCACGGTTACCAGCTTGGTGCCGTCGGGGAAGGTGGCCTCCACCTGCACCTCATGCACCATGGCGGCCACGCCCTCCATGACGTCACCCACGCCCAGCAGAGTGGCCCCGTGGTGCATCAGCTCGGCCAAGCTTTGGCCGTCGCGGGCGCCCTCCATGATGGCCGCCGCGATGAAGGCCACGGCCTCGGGGTAGTTGAGCTTGAGCCCGCGTGCCTTGCGCCGCTCGGCCAAAAGCGCCGCCGTGAACAAGAGCAGTTTGTCCTTTTCGCGGGGGGTGAGTTCCATGCCCGGCTCCTTTCAGCACAGGGTGGTTGACGCCTATTGTCCCCAGACGCGCGGCGGCCGGGCCGTCTGGCCGGCCACCTGCGGACGCAGGACCTCCCAGGCCCGCAGAAAACAACCGCGCGCCGCCTCGGCCTCCCAGCCCAGGTAGCGGCAGACGATGAGCCCGCTGACCAGGGTGGCGGCGAAGCGGCCGGGCAGGCCCGCCGACGCCACCCTGGCCCGCACCTCGGCTAGGAGGGCGGGGCCACCGCCGGTGGCCAACATGGTGCCGCTTACCCAAAAGCCCCCCAGGCCCCAGGGGGCGGCCAGGACCGGACTGCCCCCCTGATAACGGCCCCGCTCCAACAATAGGGGCTGCCCCGCCCGCCAGACCTCCAGGTCCTGGCGCACCTGGCCGGCCCGAAAGGCCTGCCCCGCCGCCGGCAGTCCCAGGCAGATGATCTCCCAACCCAGGAAGGCCGCGCCCGGCGCCAGGTTCACGCGGGTGCGCAGATGGGCGCGGGCCTGGTCGTAGACGATGGTTTCCAGGGGCAGCCACTCCAGGACCGCGCCCGTTGCCACGGCCAGGGTCTGCTCCACCGCCGCTTGCGGACCATGGCTGCGGTAGACCTTGCCGGCGGCGGGGGTGGTGAGCAGGGCGCGCGCACCCTCCGCCAGGCTGGCCGACACCCTGAGCATGTCGCCGGCCACCACGCCCCCCGGCGGGTGCAGAATGTAGAGGTGGCAGCCCTGCTCACCCTCGGGATAAAAAGGCCGCTGCACCATGAGGGGGCCTTGGTGGCGGTTATGGACCAAGACCGTGCGGCCTTCCCGCAGGCGTAACCCCAGCTCCAGGCTGGCGTGCCAACCTTCTCCTTCCGGCGGGGCCGACATGGCGTTTCCCTGACGCATGCCCATGCTCACACGCTCAAGTGCTGGGCGACCATCTCCTGGCTCAAGGCCTCGATGGCTCCCGAGGTAACCACCCTCCCCTTGTCCATGAGGCAAAAGCTCTCGGCAACCCGGCGGGCAAAGGCCAGCTTCTGCTCCACCAACAAGACCCCGATGCCGGCCTCGCGGTTCAAGCGCCTGATGATCTCGCCGATCTCGCGCACGATGTTGGGCTGGATGCCCTCGGTGGGCTCGTCCAGGATCAACAGCCGGGGTTCCAGGGCCAGGGCGCGGCCGATGGCCAATTGCTGCTGTTGACCGCCGGAGAGGTCACCGCCCCGGCGATGCAGCATGCTTTTCAGCACCGGGAAAAGCTCGAAGATGGCCGGCGGTATCTCCGCCCCGCGCCTGAGCCCCACGCGCAGGTTTTCCTCCACGCTGAGCAGAGGGAATATCTCGCGGCCCTGGGGAACGTAACCGATGCCCAGGCGGGCGCGGTCCGAGGCCGGCCGGCGGGTCAGGTCCTGGCCCCTGAAGGCGATGACCCCGCTGCGGGCGGGAAGCAGGCCCATGATGGTTTTAAGCAGGGTGGTCTTGCCCACGCCGTTGCGCCCCAAGAGGCACAGGCACGAACCCTCCCGGGCCTCCAGGGAGATGTCCCAGAGGATGTGGCTCTCGCCGTAGAACTGGTTCAGGCCCTTGATCGCAAGCATGGTTATTGGTCCCCCAGATAGACCTCGATCACCTTGGGGTGGCTGCGCACCTGGTCCATGTCCCCGTCGGCGATGACGCGCCCCTCGTGCAGCACCGTGACCCGCTGGGCGATGGAGTGCACGAACTCCATGTCGTGCTCCACCACCACCACGGTGCGGCTGGCGGCCAGGGAGTGCAAGAGGCCTATGGTGTGCTCTATCTCGGCCGGAGTCATGCCGGCCACCGGCTCGTCCAACAAGAGCATCTGGGGCTCCTGGGCCAGGAGCATGCCGATCTCCAGCCACTGCTTCTGGCCATGGGCCAGGCCCCCGGCCAGGCGGTCGGCCTGGTCCCTCAGCCCGATGATGCCCAGCACCTCCTGGATGCGCTCGCGCTCGGCGGTACGCAGCAGGCCGAAAAGCGAGTGCTTCAGGCCCTTGTCGCACTTGAGCGCCATCATGAGGTTTTCGAAGACGCTGTGGTTCTCGAAGACCGTGGGCCTCTGGAACTTGCGGCCTATGCCCCCCCGGGCGATCTGGGCCTCCGATAGCTGGGAGATGCTGCCCAGGGGCTTGTAGAAGACGGTGCCCGCGTCGGCCCTGGTCTTGCCGGTGATGACGTCCAAAAGGGTGGTCTTGCCGGCGCCGTTGGGGCCGATGATGCAGTGGATGCCGCCGTCCTGGATGGTCAGATTCAGGTTGTCCAGGGCCTGGAAGCCGTCGAAGCTGACGCTCACCGCCTGCACGTAGAGGATGGGGAACCGCCGGGCCGTCGAGGAGGCCCGCCCTACCCCGTCCTGGACCACCGTGGCCTGGGCGCTCACCGCCTCACCTCCGTGGAATCGCCGCGCCTGGCCCAGGGCAGCAGGTCCTTGAGTCCGGCCAGGCCCCGGGGCAGGAACATGGTGGTGCCGATGAACAGGGCGGCCAGGAAGAAGAGCCACAACTCCGGCCAGGCCACCGTGAACCAGCTCTTGGCGCCGTTGACCAAAAAGGCCCCCAACAGCCCGCCCACCAGGCTGCCCCGCCCGCCCACGGCCACCCATATGGCCATCTCGATGGAGCCCGCCGGGTGCAGCTCGCTGGGGTTGATTATTCCCACCTGGGGCACGTACAGCGCCCCGGCGATGCCACACAAAAAGGCCGAGAAGGTCCATACGAAGAGCTTGTAGCGCAGCACGTCGTAGCCCAAGAAGAGCAGCCGGCTCTCGCCGTCGCGGATGGCGCACAGCAGGCGCCCCAGCTTGCTGGTGACGATGTAGCGGCAGGCCAGGTAGGCCAGGAGCAGCACCAGGGCCGTGGTCAAATACAACCCCAGCTTGGTGGCGGGCGTGGACAGCGAAAAGCCCAGCAGGCGCTTGAAATCGGTGAGCCCGTTGTTGCCGCCCAGGCCGGTCTCGTTGCGGAAGAAGAGCAGCATCAGGGCAAAGGTGGTGGCCTGGGTGATTATGGAGAAGTACACGCCCTTGATGCGCGAGCGGAAGGCGAAGAAGCCGAAGACCAGGGCCGCGCAGGCCGGCAGCAAGAGGATCACCAGGGCCGCCAGCCAGAACTGGTCGAAGCCCTGCCAGAACCAGGGCAGCTCCTTCCAGTTGAGAAAGACCATGAAGTCGGGCAACTGGCTGCGGTAGTGCCCCTCGCCGGACATGACCCGCATCAGGTGCATGCCCATGGCGTAGCCGCCCAGGGCGAAAAACACGCCATGCCCCAGGCTCAGGATGCCGGTGAAGCCCCAGACCATGTCCATGGCCAAGGCCACCAGGGCGTAGCACAAAAACTTGCCCAACAGCGGCACCAGGTAGTCGGGCAGGCGCAGCGGCCAGCCGGCTGGCACGGCCAGGTTGAGCGCCGGCACCAGCACCAGGGCCACCAGCGCCGCCAGGGCAAAAGCCAGCCAGGCCCGCCGGGAGTGCATTGCCATCAGGCGCGCCAGCATGGCCTAGCCCTCCGCCAGGCGGCCCTTGAGGGCGAAGATGCCCTGGGGACGCTTCTGTATAAAGAGGATGACGAAGACCAGGATGGCGATCTTGCCCAGCACCGCCCCGGAGAAGGGCTCCAGGACCTTGTTTATCACACCCAGGCCCAGGGAGCCCCACACCGTGCCGGCCAGCTTGCCCACTCCCCCCAGCACCACGGTCATGAAGCAGTCCACGATGTAGGACTGGCCCAGCTCCGGCCCCACGTTGCCGATCTGCGACAGGGCCAGGCCGCCCAGGCCGGCGATGCCGCAGCCCAGGCCGAAGGTCCACATGTCCACCCGCGATGCCTTGACCCCCAGGGCCGAGGCCATGCCCCGGTTCTGGGTCACGGCGCGTACCCTTAAGCCCAGGGGGGTGCGGTTCAATATGAACCACACCAACAGCACCGCCAGGTCCGCGAAGCCGATGATGGCCAGGCGGTTGTAGGTAAGCAGGAGTCCTTGGCCCACCTGCCAGCCGCCGGCCAGCCAGGAGGGGTTGGCCACCTCCACGTTCTGGGCGCCGAAGATAAGCCGCACGGCCTGGATGATGAGCAGGCTGATGCCCCAGGTGCACAAAAGCGTCTCCAGGGGCCGGCCCACCAGGTGGCGGATCAGGCCGCGCTCCAGGGCCACCCCCACCAGGGCCGGCAGGCCGAAGCAGACCGGCAGGGCCACCAGGGGGTACCAGTCCAGGGCGCCCGGCCACCAGGCCCGAAAGACGTTCTGGGTGACGTAGGCGGCGTAGGCCCCCAGCATCAGCATCTCGCCGTGGGCCATGTTGATGACGCCCATGAGGCCAAAGGTGATCGCCAGGCCCAGGGAGGCCAGCAAGAGCACGCTGGCCAGACTCAGGCCGTAGAACAGGCACTGGGCGATGTCGGCGGGCAGGGTGTGAAAATAGATTATCTGCATGCCCCAGCGCGCGGCCTGGCGCACCTCGGGGTCGGGCTCCAGATACTGGCCCTGGGGGTCCTTCTGGGTCAGGGGCTTGAGGCGCTCCAGGTAGTTGGTATCCCCGGAGGCGCCCAGGGTCTGGATGGCCGCCAGGCGGCGGGCCTTGTCCGGGCTCTTGAGGTCGGCCAGCGAGACCACCAGCCCCAGCACCTGGCGCACCGCCGGGTCGCTTTCCTTCTCCAGGGCCGCGGTGAGCATGGGGGCCTGGCCGGCCTCGGGCGGCTCCTCGGCCAGGCGGCGGGCCGCCGTAAGGCGCAGGCCCGGGTCGGGCGAGAAAATCCGCAGCCGGGCCATCACCGGCTCCAGGGAGCGGCGCACCAGGTTGTTGACCAGGGGCGCGCGCAGGTCCCCACCCAGGGGTACCGTCTCGCCCGTGAAGGCGTCCTGGCCGCTGGGCTGGCCCTCCTCCACGATCAGGGGCCGGCCCTCATGGTCCAGGCGCAGCTTGCCGGCCTGCAGGGCCTCCAGCAGGGGCAGGGCCACGGGGTCGCCCAGGCGGCCCAGGTCCTCGATGGCCGCGATCACCTCGGCGCGGCTTTGGCCGCCCAGGCCAGCGGCGGCCTGGCGCAGTTGCTGGCTATCGGCCACGGCCACCGGCGATGGCAGCAGGATGAGCCAGGCCAAGAGGGCCAGCACAATCAGGTGGCATGGTCGCGCCAGGTGCATGGTCTTTCCTAGGGCGCCCCCGCTCCAGGCGGGGGCGCCGAAAGGGTTGGCTACAGTTGGTTACTTGTACTTGGGGGCCGTGCAGTTGCCGCAGACCCAGGGATAGGTCCAGTCGGCCACCTTCTTGGCGCTGTCCGGGATAAAGGGGCTCCAGGCGTCGGCCCGGATGGGTCCCTTGGTCTGCCAGACGATCTCGAACTGGCCGTCAGCCTTCACCTCGCCGATGAGCACCGGCTTGTGCAGGTGGTGGTTCTTGGCGTCCATGACTATCTCGTAGCCGCAGGGGGCCTTGACCTTCTGGTTGGCCACGGCCTGGCGCACGGCGTTAACCTCGGTGGTGCCGGCCTGCAACACGGCTTGTGCCCACATCTTGATGCCGATGTAGGTGGCCTCCATGGGGTCGTTGGTCACTCGCTTGTCGCCGCCGGGCAGGTTGTGCTCCTTGACATAGGCCTTCCACTTGGCGATGAAGGCCTGGTTCTCGGGCGACTTGATGGACATGAAGTAGTTCCAGGCCGCCAGGTGCCCCACCAGGGGCTTGGTGTCTATGCCGCGCAGCTCCTCCTCGCCCACCGAGAAGGCGATGACCGGGATGTCGGAGGCCTTGAGCCCCTGGTTGGCCAACTCCTTGTAGAAGGGCACGTTGGAGTCGCCGTTGATGGTGGAGATGACCGCCGTGCGCTTGCCCACGGCGAACTTCTTGATGTTGGCCACGATGGTCTGATAGTCGGCGTGGCCAAAGGGGGTGTAGGTCTCCATGATGTCGGCTTCGGCCACCTGCTTGGTCTGCAGATAGGCGCGCAGTATCTTGTTGGTGGTGCGCGGGTAGACGTAGTCTGTGCCCAGCAGCACGAAACGCTTGGCCTCGCCGCCGTCCTTGCTCATCAGGTAATCCACGGCGGGTATGGCCTGTTGGTTGGGGGCGGCGCCGGTGTAGAAGACGTTTAGCGAGCACTCCTCGCCCTCGTACTGCACGGGGTAGAAGAGCAGGCCGTTGAGCTCCTCGAAGACCGGCAGCACCGACTTGCGCGACACCGAGGTCCAGCAGCCGAAGGTCACGGCCACCTTGTGCTTCTCGATCAGCTCGCGGGCCTTCTCGGCGAACAGCGGCCAGTTGGAGGCCGGGTCCACCACCACGGGCTCCAGTTTTTTGCCCAAGAGACCGCCGCCCTTGTTGATCTCCTCGATGGTCATCAGGGCCACGTCTTTTAGGGACGTCTCGCTGATGGCCATGGTGCCCGACAGCGAGTGCAGGATGCCCACCTTGATGGTCTCGGCGGCCTTGGCCGCCCCCACCAAGGGACCGCCCAGGGCCAGGGCCAATAGCAGCAGACTCACTCCCAATGATCGCCACGCACTTTTTCTCATCCTCGTATTCCCTCCTGGTTGAAGCCTCCGCGCACCTCACCCTTTTGCGCCCGGCGGCATCTCCCGGGGGGATTCGTTGGCCGGGCCTTGGGCGTCTGGTTGCCTGAATCTACTTCAAGGCCCATGCCAAGCGGGAACCTTGTTAGTTAAACTATTAATTAAACAAGATAATGCTGAAGAGTCCCCCAGCCAGGGCAGCCTACGGTGAGGATTGTGTGCAGCAATTATGTTACCAAACGGTTTGTAAAACCATTGTTACTTACCCATGGGTATCTTTCATCGGCAAGCCCCGCGCCTTGGGCGGGCGGCCCTCCTCCCAGGCCGTAGCCAGCCCGGCCGCTGCATACTTTTTTTGCGGGCCAGGCCGGGGGTGCATAAAAATTATCCGCACCAGGGGGCCGCCAGCCGGGGACGGGGGGCGCCCCGGCCCGCTAAAACCCCAACGGCGCTGGTGATTGGCTGTATATTATGCAATAGGCATTGATCTTGCTGGGCTGGGGCCGAAACCCGTCATCCACCCGTCACTGGGAGACATGGTCCATGGATTTGGTAAGCGTGGAAGGGGCCGGCAAGACCTACCGCCTGGGCGAGGTGGAGATCGCGGCCCTGTGGGATATCAACCTGTCGGTCAAGGAGGGGGCCTTCGCCTGCCTGGTGGGGCCCTCGGGCAGCGGCAAGACCACCCTGCTCAACCTCATCGGCTGCCTGGACCAGCCCAGCAGCGGCAGGGTGCTGGTCACCGGCCAGGACACCAGCCGCCTGGGACGGCGCGAGGCGGCCATCTTCCGCGGCCAGAACCTGGGCTTCGTCTTCCAGGGATTCAACCTGCTGCCCGTGCTGACGGTGTACGAAAACGTGGAGTACCCGCTGTTGATGGTCAAGCGCCTGCCCAAGGTCCAGCGGAGCGAGGCGGTGGCCAGGGTGCTGGAGGCGGTGGGCATCAGCGACCAGAGGGACAAGTATCCCGACCAGCTCTCCGGCGGCCAACGCCAGCGGGTGGCCGTGGCCCGGGCCTTGGTGGGCAGCCCCGCCCTGGTGCTGGCCGACGAGCCCACGGCCAACCTGGACCATGCCACCGCCGGCATGGTCATCGCCCTGATGAGGCAGATGCGCGACCAGTTGGGCACCACCTTCATCTTCTCCACCCACGACCCGCGCATCGTGGAGCAGGCCGAGACCCTCTTCACCCTGAGCGACGGACGTCTGGTGGACACCAAGGCCGGCCTGGCCGGGGGCCAGGAGGTGGGTCATGCTTAACACCCTGCGCCTGGCCTTCAAGAACCTCACCCGCTACAAGCGGCGCAGCCTCCTGACCGGCCTCTTGATCGTCTTGGGAGTGGGGGCAGTCATCGTCTTCTCGGGCCTGTCCGACTCCTTCAAGCGCCTGATGATCGGCCAGATCACCGACTCCATGCTCAGCCATTTGCAGGTGCATAAAAAGGGCTACGTGGCCAGCATAGACAACCTGCCGCTGAACCTCAACCTGCCGCCCCAGGCCTACCAGCGCGTCAAGGCCATGCTGGAGGCCGAGCCTGGGGTGGCCGCCCTGGCCCCCCGGCTCAAACTGGGCGGCATGCTCAGCAACTTCGAGACCACCACCGCCGTGCGCATCAACGGCATCGAGCCCCAGGCCGAGGACCAGGTGGTACCGGACCTGCGGGGCCGCGTCAGCGGGCGCCAGCCGGGCCAGGCCCTGGTGGGGCGCGGGGAGATACTGCTGCCCGAGGTGCTGGCCCGGGGCCTGGACCTCCAGCCGGGCGCCGAGGTGGTGGTGGTGGCCACCAACCGGGAGGGCTCGGTCAACGGCCTGCCCCTGAGGGTGGGCGGCGTGGTGGCCAGCGTCATGGGACCCGGCGGCCGCGACGGCTACATGCACATTGACGACGCCGCCGAGCTGCTGCGCATGCCAAAGCCCGAGATCAGCGAGGTGGTCGTGCGCGTCAAGGACTTCAACAAGCTGGAAGAGGTCGCCGGCCGCCTCAAGACCGAACTGGAGCAGGGCAAGAACCCCAAGGGCCTGCCCATGTTCGAGCTGCACACCTGGGCCGACCTGGCCCCCTTCGCCCACATAGCCCGCCTCATAGACCTCATGACCATCTTCATCAAGGCCATCCTGGTGGCGGTGGTGCTCATAAGCATCCTCAACGTGATGATGATGAGCGTCTTCGAGCGGGTGCGCGAGATCGGCACCCTCATGGCCATCGGCACCACCCCCGGCAAGGTGGCCCGCCTCTTTTTGGCCGAGGGCTTCATCCTGGGCCTGGCCAGTTCCCTGGCCGGCGCGGCCCTGGGGGTGGGGGTCATCGCCGCCCTGCACGCCACCAAGGTCAGCTTCCTCTTCGGCATGGGCCAGCGTATCGTCCTGGCCCCCACCGTGGGGGCCGGCACGGTGGTTGGCGTCTGCCTGATCGTGGTGGCCGTGGCCGCCCTGGCCAGCCTGCAACCGGCCATGAAGGCCGCCCGCCTGGAGCCCGTGGAGGCCCTGCGCCATGTATAGGAGTAACGCCATGCGCAAGCTCATCGTACCGCTGTCGGTCCTGGCGGTCTTGCTGACCCTGCCCGCCGCCGCCCAGGCCCTCAGCGGCCCGGAGATTCTCCAGGCCGTGGACGCCAAGCTGCAACCTGGCGACCTGGAGCTATACCGCAAGCTCATCAACATCGAGCCCGACGGCACCAAGAAGGAATACACCTACTGGTTCCTGCGCAAGGACAAGGATAAGATCGTCACCCTCTTCCTGGCCCCGGCCAGCGACAACGGCCGCGCCACCCTGCGCCTGGGCGAGAACATGTGGCTCTTTATCCCCAACGTGGGCAAGCCCATCCGCATCACCAGCCTGCAATCGGTGGTGGGCGGGGTGTTCAACAACGCCGACATCATGCGCCTGGACTACCACGTGGAGTACGACGTGGCCGAGTTGGCCGAGGAAGGGGGTCAGCACCTGTTGTCGCTAAAGGCCAAGACCAACCAGGTGGCCTACGACAAGCTCAAGATGTGGGTGGAGAAGAAGGACCTGATGCCGCTCAGGGTTGAGTGCTACTCCGCCACCGGCCTGTTGATAAAGACGCTCTACTTCAAGGACGTCAAGGACCTGGGCGACGGGGTGGTGGGTCCCACGGTCATCGAGACCGACAGCCCGCTCTACAAGGGCTACAGGTCGGTGATGGTCTCGGCCAAGCTCAAGAAGCGCGCCATCCCCGACGAGGTCTTCACCATCAACTACCTGCCCCGGGTCAAGGACCTGCGGTGAGACTCCGCTCCTGGCTGCCGGCCCTGGTCCAGGTCCTCGGCCTGGCCCTGGCCTGGCCGGGCCTGGCCCAGGCCGAGGAGCTGGACCTGAGCATTCCCGAGGCCGAGAAAAAGCCCCTGGAGCTGCACGGCATGCTGGAGATGCGCTACGTCAACCACCAGCTCCGGCAGGACTCGGCCCTCTACCGGCTCAAGTACTACAACCAGAATCCCGGGGCCTACACCGAGGAGTGGCGGCCCCAACTGGAACTGAAGGCCGACTACCGGCAGGGCATAGCCCATCTGCACCTGCACACCCACCACGAGTACCGCGAGTTCCAGACCGAGCACGAGTCCTTCAGCCGGGTCTACGAGGGCTACCTGTCGCTCAAGCCCAGCGCCGGGGTGACCATCGAGGCGGGCAAGAAATCCTACTCCTGGGGCAAGGGCTACGCCTGGAACCCGGCCGGCTTCGTCAACCGTCCCAAGGACCCCGACGACCCGGAGCTCAACCTGGAGGGCTACACCGCCCTGGGCGCCGACTTCATCAAGAGCTTCGGCGGCCAGGGGTTGCAGACCGTGGCCTTCACCCCCCTGTTCCTGCCGGTGTTCAACAACGAGAACACCGAGCTGGGCCAGACCGGCGACCTCAACCGCGCGGCCAAGCTATATCTGCTGCTCTATGACACCGACCTGGACCTGATGTACTACGGCGGCCCCAACCAGCCCGACAGTTTTGGCCTGGATTTTTCCAAGAACCTCCTGGAGAACCTGGAGGTGCACGGCGAGCTGGCCTACGTCAAGGACGCCCGCAAGCAGAGCGTGGGCTCCGGCGGCGGGGTGAACATCGAGCGCGAGAACCAGCTCAGCTATCTGCTGGGCCTGCGCTATCTGACCGCCCAGGACACCACCTATATCCTGGAGTACTACCACAACGGCGCCGGCTACGACGGCGGGCAGGTGGACGGCTTCTTCGCCTTTCAGGAGATGGCCTGGCGCCAGTGGCTGAAGACCCAAAACCCGCTGGTGATGCAGCAGGCCGACGCCAAGACCCGCTCCTATTACCGCCAGAAGAACTACGGCCAGGATTATCTATATCTCAAGGTCTCCCAGAAGGAGCCCTGGGACATCCTTTATCTCACCCCCTACGCCGCCTTGATGGCCAATCTGGAGGACCTCTCCTTCAGCCTGGCCCCGGGGGCCTCCTACCAGCCCGTCACCAACCTGGAGCTGAACACGCGCCTGATATTCCCCCTGGGCGGCGCGGGCACGGAGTTCGGCGAGAAGCTGGACGACCTGCGCGCCGAGTTCTGGGTGCGCTGGTATTTCTGATACGCATTTCAGACCAGACGTATAGTTTTTCGGCGGGTTTCCTCTGGATACAACCCTTGCCGTTTAGGCGACCCAAGAAAGCCTAAGCGGTTTCTTTTTGTGTCCCGCTAGAGCCGCCCGGCCATACTGGCTTTGCCGATGCGGGGTGCCGGCGCGGGGTGGACTCTCCGCCCTGGCGTGGGCAGGGGCCGCAGGGACCCCGCATCCCTTCCTATGTGGATCATAGCAGCCCCCTGCCGTTGCCCTAAGAATGGCCGGGCTAAGAGCGGGACACGGGGCTTGGGGGGCCAAAGATCAAAGCCCGCCGGCCAGAGGATGCCCGAATCAAGGGCCAACAGTTTATTACTATATTTTTGTTGTTAAAATGGTATGAGCCCTGCCATGGTGGGAGCGATGTCCCGCCCCGGGGCCGCCAGGCGGGGCATGGGGGCGAGCGGGCGTTTGGGGCCTTCCCATGGGCCGGGTTAGATTGTATAGAGTTAAGGTATGAACTCCCCAGGCATCAGCCACGGGCACCCGGAGGCGCCCGCCGCCGGCGCTCCCGCCAGCCTGCCCCAGGCCCCGCCGGCCTTTATCCGCTGGCTTCAGGCCATGGCCGACGACATCGTCCCCGAGTGGGTGGACCGGGTCTCGCGCCTAAGCCCCCATTACCGCGGCCGCAGCACCGAAGAGCTGAACACGACCATCTCCCAGTCCTACCAGGCCAACCGGATGGCCATGGAGCAGGGCCGCACGGCGCCCCTGGACAGCTTCGTGGAGTTCATCACCCGCCTGCGCCTGGAGGCCGGCTTCTCGCTTTCGGAGGTGCAGAAGGCCTTTGACCTCTACCGGGTCATTCTGCTGCCCAAGGTCCTGGCCCAGGCCCAGTCCTTTGACCCCCTGGCCGCCCTGGAGGCGGTCAACGCCGTGGTCTCCCACCAGATTTACTGCTTCTCCGACCAGTTTCAGCAGCGCCACGAGGCGGCCATTCGCCGCCACGCCGAGCACCTCAAAAAAGAGGTGCTCTTGCGCAGCCGGGAGCTGGCGGCCAGCGAGCGCCAGCACAAGACCCTGGTGGAGGAGATAAACGACGGCTACGTGGCGGTGCAGGACATGCGCGTGGCCCTGGCCAACCGCGCCTTCTGCGAGATGCACCAGGCCTCCTGGCACCAGACCGTCAGCCAGCCCTTTTTGGATTTCGTGGCCCCCGAGGACCGCGACAAGGTGCTGCTGGTCTTTCGCCAGACCCTGGCCGGAGGGCCGGCCACCCCGGCCCTGGAGTACCAGCGCCTGGGCAAGCAGGGGCAGCGGGGGGTGACCGAGATCAGGGCCAGGGTGGTGGACCTGGGCCAGGGGCCGGTGATTATCGGCATCTGCCGCGACTTCACCCAGCGGGTGGAGATGGAGCGCAAGATGCGCGAGAGCGAGCGCCTGGCCTACGTGGGGCACCTCACGGCCTCGCTGTCCCACGAGCTGCGCAACCCCCTGTCCATCATCAAGGTGAACTTGCAGGTCCTCTCCCGCCAGGACTATCTGCCCCAGGTGGACCGCCAGCGCCTGAACATGGCCGTCACCGAGGTCAGCCGCCTGGAGGGCATCCTGCGCCAGTTGCTGGACGTGGCCAAGCCCTTGTCTCTTAGCCTGGCCCGCCAGGACCCCAACGCCCTGGTGCAGGGCTGCCTGGACCTCTTGCGCCCCAAGCTGGCCGAGCGGGGCATCAGGCTGCGCCGCCTGCTGGAGCCCAGTCTGGGGCCCCAGTCCATGGACCAGGGCAAGCTGGAGCAGGCCCTGGTCAACCTGCTCTTCAACGCCATGGACGCCGTGGCCGACGGCGGCTACATCACCGTGGCCACCCGCCTGACCACCTCGCCCGCCGGGCCGGCCTGGGAACTGTCGGTGCGCGACAACGGGGCCGGCATGTCCGCCCAGGACCTGGCCCAGGTATTTACGCCCTTCTTCACCAGGAAGGCCCACGGCACCGGCCTGGGCCTGACCAATGTCAAGCGTATCGCCGAGGCCCATGGCGGCGAGGTGGCCGTGGAGAGCACCCCGGGCAAGGGCTCCAAGTTCAGCCTGATAATGCCGAGGCATCCGTGAGCCGCCTGGTAATCATAGACGACGAGGTCAACCTCCAGAAGTCCCTGGCCCTGTTCTTGAGCGAACGGGGCCACGAGGTGCGCACCGCCTCCACGGTGGCCGAGGGCCTGGCCCTGGCGCGCAGCTTCCTGCCCGCGGTGGTGGTCCTGGACGTGCGCCTGCCCGACGCCAGCGGCCTGGACATGCTGGGGCCTTTGAAGTCCATGCTGCCCCAGTGCCGGGTCATCGTCATCACCGCCTTCCACGACATGGAGACCACCATCCAGGCCATGCGCCTGGGGGCCTTCGATTACCTGCACAAGCCCCTGGACATTGACGAGCTGGAGCAGTGCGTGCGGCGGGCGGCCCACGTGCCCGAGCTGACGGCCGCCCCCCTGGCGCCGCCACCCCCGGGGGACGGCCAGCCCAACCGCCTGGTGGGCAACTCCCGGGCCATGCGCCAGATATTCAAGGCCATCGGCCTGTTGAGCCAAAACCTCGCCACGGTGCTCATCCAGGGGGAGACCGGCACCGGCAAGGAGGTGATCGCCCGGGCCGTCCACGACAACTCGCCCTTTGGCCAGCAGCCCTTCCTCACCATAGACTGCTCCACCCTGGTGGACAACCTGATGGAGAGCGAGCTATTCGGCCACGAGAAGGGGTCCTTCACCGGCGCCGCCCTGGCCAAGCGGGGGCGCCTGGAGCTGGCCGAGAAGGGGACCATCTTCTTCGACGAGGTGGGCGAGCTGCCCCTGCATTTGCAGGCCAAGCTCCTGCGCTTTTTGGAGCGCCGGGAGTTCACCCGGGTGGGCGGGGTCAAGACCCTGCGCTCCCAGGCCCGCATCATCGCCGCCACCAACCGCCCCCTGGAGGAGATGGCCAGCCGGGGCCAGTTCCGCCCCGACCTGCTCTTCCGCTTGCAGGTCACGGCCATCAAGGTGCCCCCCTTGCGGGAGCGCCGGGAGGACATCGCCGACTTGGTGCCCTTTTTCCTGGGGCGCATCAACCGGGAGATGCACACCCGGGTGGTCCAGGTGGAAAAGACGGCCATGGATCTGCTGACGGCCAGCCGCTGGCCGGGCAACGTGCGCGAACTTCTCAACATCCTCACCAAGGCCGCCCTGGACTCCCGGGGGCCTGTGCTGCTGGCCGACGCCGTCAAGGCCGCCCTGTCCCTGGGGCAGACGGCCCGCGCCCCCTCGCTGGAGATACTCTCCCTGGCCGAGGCCGAGAAGCGGCACCTCCAACAGGTCCTGGAGACCACCCGCTGGAACGTCACCGCCGCCGCCCAGGCCCTGGGGGTCAGCCGCCCCACCCTGCGCTCCCGCCTGGCCCGCCACGGCCTGACCCGCCCCCCCAGTCCCGAGGCCGCCGCCCAGCCTGCCAAGTAATCAGCCACGGTGGCTCCAGGCTTTCCACCCCTCCCATGCCCCGGCCTCCGGCCCCCTGGACTATAGTTCCTTAAATCAGTAAGCTACTCTCGGGGCTGAGGCCCCTACTCCCAGGCACGAAACTTGCGGTGGGATATACGTGTTTGGGATGGCGTTCAGCACTTCAATCCCGTGCAAACGGGCATGGCAAAGGGGATGGGCGCATGGCAAAAAAATCGTTGACGGCTTTGGTGGTCCTATTGGCGGTGGCGATGACCTGGTCAATGGCCTGGGCGGCACCCACGGTCAAGCTTACCTATTCGGTGTTCTTCCCAGCCTCCCATGGGCATAGCATTTTGGCCATGGAGTGGGCCAAGGAGGTGGAGAAACGCACCAATGGCGCGGTGAAGATTGACGTCTTCCCCGGCGCCACGCTCACCCCGGCCGACCAGTGCTACGACGGGGTGGTCAAGGGCATCTCCGACATCGGCATGTCGGTCTTGAGCTACGTAAAGGGCCGCTTCCCCCTCACCGAGGTCGTGGACCTGCCCCTGGGCTACACCAGCGGCCTACAGGTGACCCGGTTGGCCAACGCCTATTACCAGAAAATGGCCCCCAAGGAGCTGGACGATGTCAAGGTGATGTATCTGCACGGCCATGGGCCGGGCATCCTGCACACCAAGACTCCGGTGGCCAAGCTTGAGGACCTGAAGGGGCTCAAGATCCGCTGCACCGGCACCAGCGCCAGGGTGGTGTCGGCCCTGGGGGCCACGCCGGTGGCCATGCCCCAGACCGAGACCTACGACGCCCTGCAAAAGGGCGTGGTGGACGGCGTGGTCTCGCCCATCGAGACCCTCAAGGGCTGGAAGTTCGCCGAGGTCGTCAAGTGCTCGGTGCAGAACTTCGGCTCCTCCTACTCCCTGGCCTTCTTCGTGGCCATGAACAAGAAGAAGTGGGACTCCCTGCCCAAGGACATCCAGGAGACCATCACCCAGATCAACCAGGAGTGGATTGACAAGACCGGCAAGGCCTGGGACGACTTCGACAAGATCGGCGTGGAGTTCACCCTGGCCAAGGGCAACCAGGTGGTGGCCCTGTCCAAGGAGGAGGACGCCCGCTGGGCCAAGCAGGTGCAGCCGGTGCTGGCCGAGTACGTGGCCTCCACCAAGGCCAAGGGCCTGCCCGGCGAGGAGGCCCTGAAGTTCTGCCAGGAGTGGCTCAAGTCCAACCCCTAGGCCCAAGGAGGGGCCGCCCGCCCCTGGGGCGGCCCCTTGTCCAGCCTCCATGGCCGCCAGGCCTAGGGCAATCAGCGGCCTGGCCAACAGAACACCCTCCCTGGGCGGGGCAATCGCATGAGCGGGTTCATCAGACTGGTGGAAAACCTCTGCCGCTATTTGTACTGGGTCGCTGGGGCCTCCCTGGCCTCCATGATGTTCCTCACCGTGGCCGACGTGGTGCTGCGCCTGTTCAAGCGGCCCATCCTGGGCACCTATGAGCTTGTGGGTTTTCTGGGGGCGCTGACCATCGGTTTCGCCATTCCCCAGACCTCCTTGGACCGCGGGCACGTGCTCATGGATTTCCTCACCGAACGCCTGAAGGGCCTGGGCGGGCGCGCCCTGTACGTGGCCACCCGCCTGCTGGGAGTGGGCCTGTTCGCCATCATCGCCTGGAACCTCTTTCTCATGGGCAACGACCTGTTGGACAAGAGCGAGGTCTCGCTGACCCTGCATCTACCCCAGTACCCCCTGGCCTATGGCATCGCCTTCTGCTGCCTGGTGCAGTGCCTGGTGCTGATTACCGACTTGGCCCGGAAGGAGGCAGCCTGAGCATGGGATACGGAGAAATCGGCGCCCTGGTCATCGGGCTGTTGTTCGTCCTGTTCCTCATGGGTCTGGAGATCGGCTTCGCCATGGCCCTGGCCGGGTTCATCGGCTTCGCGGCCATCGTCAACGTGGAGGCGGCCTTCAACCTGGTGGCCAAGGACATCTTCAGCGTCTTCACCTCCTACAGCCTCACGGTCATACCCCTGTTCGTGCTCATGGGCCAACTGGGGGCCAGCGGCGGGGTGGCGCGCAACCTATACAACGCCGCCTTTAAGTTCGTGGGGCACATCCCGGGCGGCCTGGCCATTGGCACCGTGGCGGCGGCCACGGCCTTCAAGGCCATCTGCGGTTCCTCGCCGGCCACCGCCGCCACCTTCGCCACCATCGCCATACCCGAGATGGACCGCTACAAGTACGACCGGCGGCTGTCCTGCGGCACCGTGGCCACGGTGGGCACCCTGGGCATCCTCATACCGCCCAGCGTGGTGCTCATTATCTACGGCGTGCTCACCGAGACCAGTATCGGCAAGCTCTTTTTGGCCGGCATCATCCCGGGCCTGCTCCTGGCCTTCTCCTTCGCGGTCACCCTGTTCATCTGGTGCCGCCTCAACCCCGCCTTGGGGCCCAAGGGCGAGCGCTCCACCTGGGGCGAGCGCTTCAAGTCCCTGCTGCCGGTGATTTCGGTGGCGGTCATCTTCCTGCTGGTGGTGGGCGGGCTCATGCAGGGCTTCTTCACCCCGGCCGAGGCCGGCAGCGTGGGCAGCTTCGCGGTGCTGTTGCTCACCCTGAGCAAGCGCGAGATGAACCTGAAAAAATTCGTGCGCGCCGTGAAGGACACCCTGCGCATCGCCTGCATGGTGCTCTCGCTCATCGCCGGGGCCACCATCCTGGGGCACTTCTTCCTCATTACCCGCACGCCCTTCATCGTGGCCGCCTGGCTGGAGAGCCTCAACGCCCCAGGCCTGGTCATCATGCTCATCATCGTCATGGTGTACCTCATCGGCGGCTCCTTCATCGAGGACCTGGCCTTCTTGATCCTGGCCACCCCCATCTTCCTGCCGGTGGTGCTCAAGATGGGCTACGACCCCATATGGTTTGGCATCATCATCAGCGTGGTGACCATGATCGGCATCATCCTGCCGCCGGTGGCCATCAACGCCTTCGTGGTGGCGGGAGTGACGGGCACGCCCATCGGCACCATCTACAAGGGCATTTATCCCTACCTGGTGGGCATGGCCCTGTGCCTGTTGATCCTGCTCCTGTTCCCCGAGATTTCTCTCTGGCTGCCGCGGCGCTTCATGGGCCTGTGAGGCCACAACCAACCGCAAGGGGGTAAGCATGGCCATCATCACCATTTCGCGCCTGGCAGGCAGCCTGGGAGACGAGATCGCCCGGGCCCTGGCCGCCCAGGACGGCTACCGGCTGCTGGAGCCGGCCGATTTCCAGGAGGCCGCCTCGCGCCACGACCCCGAGCTGGCCTCGCGGCTGGAGCATTTCTTCCGCGAGGAGGGGCCGGGCTTCTTCGAGCGCCTGTTCTTCAGCCGGCCCGCCTACTTAAGCCTCTACGAGGCCCTGGTCTTCGAGTTGGCCGCCCAGCGCAGGGTCATCATCATGGGTCGAGGCGCCCAGATCGTGCTGCGCGACGTGCCCCAGGTGCTCCGGGTGCGGGTGGTGGCCCCCACCCGGCGCCGGGTGCTGCACCTGTGCGGCGCCCACGGCATGGACCCCGACGGCGCCCTGGAGTTCATCCGCGAGCACGACCACCGCCGCGAGGCCCTGGTGCGCCAGATCTACGCCAAGGACCCCGAGCACTGGCGCCTCTACGACCTGGTCCTCAACACCGAGCGCCTGGACGAACAGGCGGCAGTGGAGGCCATCAGGCTGGCGGTGGAACAGATCAAGCGCCTGTTCCCCCTGGAGGAGGCCCCGCCGGCCCTGTTGGCCCTGGCCCTGGGCAAGCGCGTGGAGGCCAAACTGCGCCTGGAGGTGCAGGGAGCGCGCCATGTCTCGGCCCAAGGCGAGGCCGGCGGCAGGCTCATCCTGACCGGCAGCGTGCCCAGCCGCAAGGACCGCCAGGCGGTGGAGCAGATGGCCGCCCGGCAGCCCGGGGTGACAGAAGTCGTCAATCAACTGCGATACTCCGTCTTCGGCTACGGCGGCTAGGGCGCCGCCATGACGGGACGGCGGGGATGGCCGCTGCGGCGGCCCCCTCTTGATACGGGAAAGGAGTAGGCGTGGCCACGGGCAGCAAATACTGGAACCCCTACCTGGAAACCATGGACCTCGAGAAACTGCGCCAGGTGCAACTGCGCAAGTTCCAGGGCATCGTGGCCTGGGGGTACGAGCGCTCTCCCTTCTACCGCCGGCTTTACCGCCAGGCGGGCCTGGAGCCGGGAGACATCAAGACCATGGAGGACGTGGCCCGGGTGCCCAAGGTGGACAAGGCCATGCTCAAGACGGCCCAGGCCGGCGAGCCCTTCCCCTACGGCGAGTTGTTGTGCCTGCCCCTGGAGGAGGTGGTGGAGTTCCGCCAGACCTCGGGCACCACCGGCAAGCCCATCTACCAGGCCGACTCCTGGCCCGACTGGGAATGGTGGTCCGAGGCCTGGTGCTACATCCTGTGGTCCCAGGGCTACCGCCCCCGCGACCGGGTCTTCCTCCCCTTTGGCTACAACATCTTCGTGGCCTTCTGGGCCGGCCACTACGCCGCCGAGAAGATCGGCTGCGAGGTGGTTCCCGGCGGCGTGCTGGACACCACGGCCCGCATCCTCAAGATACAGGAGCTCAAGGCCACGGCCATGATGGGTACCCCCACCTACCTGCTCAACATGGCCGACGTGGCCCGGAGCAGGCTGGGCCTGGACCCGGCGGAGCTGACCATCGAGAAGATCACCTGCGCCGGCGAGCCCGGGGCCTCCATCCCCGGCACCAAGCAGCGCCTGGAGAAGGCCTGGGGCGCCAAGGTCTTTGACCACGCCGGCGCCACCGAGATCGGCGCCTGGAGCTACGAGTGCGCCGAGCAGCCCGGGGGCCTGCACGTAAACGAGGGGCTGTTCCTGGTGGAGATCGAGGACCTGGTGACCGGCCAGACCATCACCACCCCGGGGCGGCCGGGCAAGATGATAATCACCGCCTTCGACCGCCTGGCCCAGCCCTGCCTGCGCTTCGACTCCAAGGACATCATCGAGTGGGACTCGGCCCCCTGCCCCTGCGGCCGCACCTATCGCCTGATAAGAGGCGGGGTGCAGGGGCGCGCCGACGACATCACCAAGGTCAAGGGTGTGTTGCTCTCGCCCTCGGCCATCGAGGCGGTGGTGCGGGGCTGCGCCGCCCTGTCCGACGAGTACGAGGTGGTGGTGGAGAGGATCGCCGGCCAGGACCGCATCACCCTCAAGGTGGAGCCCTGCGCCGGCCAGGACTGCCTGGGCGACGACATCCTGGGCCGGCTCAAGGACGAGCTGCGCCTGGAGACCAACCTGGGCTATATCATCGAGGTCCACCGGCCCGGCTCCCTGACCCGCTACGAGGGCAAGGCCCGGCGCTTCAAGGACCTGCGCCAGCAACACTGAGCCGGCAGCGGAGGCGACACGTGGACAGCTACAAGATCGAGGGGCTCATGGTGCGCCTGAGTCTGCTCAAGGAGCACGGGCAGGCCCTGCTGGAGCAGGCCGAGGATTTCCCGGCCCTGCAATGCAACTGCCGGCGGGCCTTGGCCAGCCTCAAGATGATGGAAATGGACCTGGGCCTGCTGACCCTGCCGGCCGGGCCGCGCCCGGACGACCAAGGCTAACCGCGCCGCTTCCCGGCCCAGCGGCCTGGATAGGCGGCATGCCCGCCGCCAGGGACAGTCAATACACTGGGGAGCGGCCGCAAGGAGACGTACCATGCTGTTACCGCGCTTTGAATATCACCGCCCAGCCCGCCTGGACGAGGCCCTGGCCATCCTGGCCCAGCACCAGGGCCAGGCCGCGGTGCTGGCCGGCGGCACCGACCTGTTGGTGGGCATGAAGCACAAGCTGATGAAACCCGCCCATGTGGTGGGCCTGGAGGCCCTGGAGGGTTTTGGCCAGATACAGGAGCAGGAGGGCATGCTCCTCCTGGGACCCATGCTAACCGCTTCGGCCCTAGCCGGCGAGCCCGGGGTGCGGGCGCGGGCCACGGCCCTGGCCCTGGGCGCCGGGGTGCTGGGCTCGCCCCAGGTGCGCAACCGGGCCACCGTGGGCGGCAACGTGTGCAACGCCCGGCCGGCGGCGGACATGTGCGTGCCCCTGTTGGCCCTGGGGGCCACGGCCCTGCTGCAAAGCGCGCACGGCGCCCGCGAGGTGCCCCTGAGCGAGTTCTTCCTGGGGCCGGGGCGCACGGTGCGAACCCCCGGCGAGCTGCTGTGCGGGGTCAAGCTGCCCGCCGGTGGACCGGGGGTGGGCAGCGGCTACCAGAAGCTGGGCCTGCGCCAGGCCCTGGAGATCGCCCTGGTCAACGTGGCGGCCTTTGTGGCCCTGGAGGACGACGGCCAAACGGTCAAGACCGCCCGGGTGGCCCTGGGCGCCGTGGCGCCCACGCCGATACTCTCTCCCGGAGCCGAGGCGGCGCTCACCGGCCAGGTCATCAGCGAGGAGTTGATCCGCCAGGCCGCCCAGGCCGCCGCCGCCGACGCCCGGCCCATTGACGACCACCGGGGGTCGGCCGACTTCCGCCGCCAGGAAGTGCTAGTGCTCACCCGCCGGGCCTTGCAGCAGGCCTGGCAGGCCGCCCGCCAGGATTAGGAGGCAACAGCCATGAAAAAGCTTGCGATCACCTTGGTGGTGAACGACACCGAACACGAATTGCTGGTGGCCCCCAACCGCACCCTGGCCCAGGTGCTCAGGGAGGACCTGGGACTGACCGGCACCAAGCAGGGCTGCCAGGTGGGGGACTGCGGCTCCTGCACCGTGCTCCTGGACGATGAGCCGGTCAACTCCTGCCTGGTGCTGGCCGCGCAGGTCACTGGCCGGCGGGTGCGCACCATCGAGGGCGTGGCCGACGGCAACCGCCTGCACCCCATCCAGGAGGCCATGGTGGAGCATGGGGCCATCCAGTGCGGCTTCTGCTCGCCGGGCATGATCCTCTCGGCCAAGTCGCTGCTGGAAAAGAACCCCGACCCCAGCAACGGCGATATCCGCCAGGCCTTGAGCGGCAATCTGTGCCGTTGCACGGGCTACCAAAAGATCGTGGAGGCCGTGGCCGACGCGGCGCAGAAGATGGGGAGGGCTTAAGCCATGGGCGGGAAGTACGACGTTATCGGCGGCCGCGCCCGCCGCGTGGACGCCGTGGACAAGGCCACCGGCAAGGCCATCTACGCCGAGGACCTGCGCTTTGTGGGCGAGTTGCACGGCGCCCTGCTGCAAAGCCCCCTGCCCCACGCCCGGGTGCTGAACATAGACACCTCGCGGGCGCTCAAGCTGCCCGGGGTCAAGGCGGTGATAACCCACAAGGACGTGCCGGCCACCCGCTACGGGGTCTCGCCGGCCCGCTACGACGAGACGGTGTTCGCCATTGACCGCGTGCGCTACGTGGGCGACGAGGTGGCCGCCGTGGCCGCCGTGGACCTTGAGACCGCCCTAGAGGCCATCGAGCTTATCAAGGTGGACTACGAGCCCCTGCCCCACGTGCTCACAGTGGATGAGGCCCTGGCCCCGGGCGCGCCCCAGTTGCACGACGAGTATCCCGGCAACCTTTGCGCCGAGGTGCACCAGGAGTTCGGCGACCTGGCGGCGGGCTTCGCCCAATGCGACCTGATCCACGAGCACAAGTTCGTCAACAAGCGCCAGGACGGCGGCTTCATCGAGCCCCAGCACTCCATCGCCGTCTATGACCACACGGGGCAACTCACCCTCTACAGCTCTACCCAGGTGCCCCACTACGTGCAGCGCACCCTGTCCATGGTCACCGGGGTGCCCATCGGCAAGGTGCGGGTGGTCAAGCCCTACGTGGGCGGCGGCTTCGGCCCCAAGGCCGAGGCCAACCCCCTGGACCTGTGCGCCTCCTTCCTGGCCATGCGCACGGGCAAGCCGGTGCGCATGGGCTACACCCGCGCCCAGGTCTTTTTGCACAGCCGGGCGCGGCACCAATTCTTCCACACCATGAAGACCGGCTTCAAGAAGGACGGCACCATCGTGGCCCTGGCTCACCAGTGCCACCTGGAGGGCGGGGCCTACAGCTCCTTTGGCATCGCCACGGTCTACTACGCCGGCTCCCTGCTGGGCGGTCCCTACCGCATGAAGCACATGAGCTACGACGGCTACCGGGTCTACACCAACAAGCCCGCCTGCGGGGCCCAGCGCGGCCACGGCTGCGTGGCGGCGCGGGCCTGCTTCGAGCAGCAGTTGGACATCGTGGCCAAGCAGCTCGACTTGGACCCCATCGAGATGCGGCTCAAGAACATCATGGAGAACGGCGACGTCACCTGCAACCACATGTCCATGTCCTCCCTGGGCATGAAGGAGTGCATCCAGGCCGTGCAGACCGGCTCGGACTGGCAGGAAAAGCGCGGCAAGCTCCCCCCTGGCCGGGGCATCGGCATGGCCTCGGGCTTCTTCGTCTCGGGCGCCGGCTACCCTATCTACCGCTCCGACACCTTCCACTGCACCGTGACCATCAAGGTGCAGGAGGACGGCGGCACCGTGCTGGTCAAGACCGGCGCGGCCGAGATCGGCCAGGGCTCCGACACCACCATGGCCATGATCGCCGCCGAGGCCATCGGCATCCCCCTGGAGGCCGTGCGCCTGGTCAGCGGTGACACCGACTACGGCGTGGACCTGGGGGCCTACTCCTCGCGCACCACGCTGATGACCGGCCACGCCACCAAGGAAGCCGGCCTGGCGGTCAAGGAGACGGTGCTGACGGCCCTGGCCCAGGAGTTGGGCATCGAGCGCCAGCGTCTGGACCTCAAGAAGGGCCTGGTGCAGATCAGCGGCGAGCCGGTGGACTTCAGCGCCCTGCGCACCAAGTACATAAAGGAGCACCGGGGCTGGACCGACCACCCCGACGGCGAACAATTGACCTTCACCGAGGCCGCGCGGGTGGCCTTCTTGAAGCACGGCACCATCGTCGGCACCGGCAAGTACAAGCCCCCCGTCCTGGGCGGTCTGCACAAGGGCGCGGCGGTGGGCACCTCGCCGGCCTATGGCTGCTCGGCCCAGGTGGCCGAGGTGAGCGTGGACCTGGAGACCGGTCAGATCAAGGTGGAGCGCATAACCGACGCCCACGACTGCGGCCAGGCCATCAACCTGACCTCGGTGGAGGCCCAGATGGAAGGCTCGGTCTCCATGGGCCTGGGCGAAACCATGTTCGAGGAGGTGAAGTTCGACAAGGACGGCCGGGTGCTCAACCCCTCCCTGGGGGAGTATCATATACCCACGGTGCTGGACATGCCGGAGATGAAGTGCATCGTGGTGGAGACCGGCGAGCCCAACGGACCCTTCGGGGCCAAGGAGGTGGGCGAGGGCGCCATCATGCCCACCATCCCCGCCATCTTGAACGCCGTGCACGACGCCATCGGCGTGGCCATTGACGAGCTGCCGCTGACGCCAGAGCGGGTGCTCAAGGCCCTGGCCCAGGCCAAGCAGGGCTAGGCGGGGACCGGCATGGCGGGCAAGGCCCAGAGCGGACATGACTGGCCGGTGGCGGCGGCGCGGGGGGCCGCCGCCTCCCGGCCGCCCAATGCCAAGTTCGAGCTGAGCGGCCTGGAGATGATTGACAAGACCGTCACCCGCAGCGGCAAGAGCGGACGGGTGTACCTGCCCTACGAGTGGTGCGGCAAGCACGTCAAGATCATCCGCCTGGACTAAAGGGCGGCGGGGGCAAGGGTTGGACCACGGCGAGCCGGAGATAATCGTGATGGTGGACGGCTTTGCCGAGCGCCTGCCGGCTGGCGTTAACCTGACCGCGCTCATCCTTCGCCAGCAGGCCCAGCACAAGGACCTGGTGGTGGAGGTCAATGGCCGCTTCGTGCACCCCCGCGACTACGAGGCCGTTATTCTATGCGATGGCGACCGGGTGGAGCTGATCCACCCCGCCTTTGGCGGCTGAGTCCCCCCATGGAGGGGCGTTACCAGATGCAGGAGCGCTTCGGCCCCTGGGGCCGGTCCGGCCAGGAGCGCCTGCGCCAGGGCCGGGCCCTGGTGGTGGGCCTGGGCGGCCTGGGCGGCACCGCGGCCATGCTCTTGGCCCGGGCCGGCGTGGGGTCCTTGCGCCTGGCGGACCCGGACCATCCCAGCCTGGACAACCTGCACCGCCAAGTACTGTACAACGAACAGGACGTGGCCGCCGGGCGCTCCAAGGCCCAGGCCGCCGAGTCCTACTTGCGCTCGCTCAACAGCCAGATAGCCATCGAGGCCCACCAGGTGGCCCTGGGGCCGGGCAACGCCCTGGAGCTGGTGGCCGGCTGCCAGGTGGTCCTGGACGGCCTGGACAACGCCAGTGGCCGGCACCTGCTCAACGAGGCCTGCCTCAAGCTGGGCATCCCCCTGGTGCACGCCGGGGTGGTGCAGGCTAAAGGGCAGCTAGTGGTGGTGCGCCCCGGCCAGGGACCCTGCCTGCGCTGCTGGTTCCCCAGCCGGCGCGAGCCGCCGGCGGGCTCGGCCCAACTGGGCATCATCGGCCCGGCCGCGGCCTGCCTGGCCAGCCTGCAGGCCGCCGAGGCCCTGAAAATCATGCTGGGCGCCCAGGACCAGATTTTGGAGGGGATGCTCAGCCTGAACCTGTGGCCGCTGCGCATAAAAAGGGTGGAGCACCGGAACTGGGACCGGATGGCCTGCCCGGCCTGCCGTGGCCAATATGAATTGCTGCCCTGAAGCGGCCCCGGCCCCTGATACGCATTTCAGATCAGACGTATGGTTTTCTCGTCAGGTTTCCTCTGGGTACAGCCCTTACGGTATAGGCGGCCCAAGAAAGCCTAAGCGGTTTCTTTTTGTGTCCCGCTAGAGCCGCCCGGCCATACTGGCTTTGCCGATGCG
>JACRDC010000056.1 GCA_016218705.1 Desulfarculus sp. | reverse complement strand
CCCATGGGCCGCACCACCTCCTCATACGGGAAATAGTGCTCCTCGTCCCACTTGTCAGCAAAAGGCGCGATCTTCTCCGCCGCGAAATCCCGCGCCATGTCCCGAAGCATCTGCAACTCTTCGTTGAGTTCGAAATCCATGGTCCTGTTCCTTCCCTTGGGGTAGGGGCCGGCTTGGGCCAAACGCCGGTCCCCTCTGATGGGCCCGGGGGCCGTTGTTCACGAGTTCAGCGGGGCAACCGCACAGGGGCTTGCCTGCCCCCCATGCTGGCCTTCGCGGGGGGCCTGCGGGCAATTAGCACCTAAATCAGTGGCTTGCCCCTGGGGTCTGCCTGAGGCATGGCTACCTTATAACCGAAGCCGCCACGGCTGGCAAGCAAAACCGCCATCACATTATAGCTATATTGTGATAAGGGAAAACAACTTTTTATGACCAGGGGCGGAGAAGACGGCCTCCCGGCGCAAACACCGGGAGGCCGAGTATGAGGGGAGGAGGGTCAGGCCAGCGGATCGCCGGGCCGGGAGTTGGTGAGGTTGAGGGCCACCGGCGCGGTGATGCCGGCCATGCCGGCGCGCTCGCTCACAGTGGCCAGGCAGTCCAGGGTGATGGGGTGGGCGATCTTGCCGGCCTTGTCCACGGCGGCGCTCGCGTTGGTTATCATCAGGTGGGGCAGCAGTATCTCCAGGGCGTGGTCAAGACCGCTCTCGATGGGCCCGCCGGTGAAGGCCATGCGCATCTTCTTGCGGGTGTCGGAGCCCAGGTCGTTCAAGAAAGTATCGCTGGTGTAGGTGGGGAACTCGAGCGTCAGGCTCAACTCGGGGAAACCGACGCCCAGGGGCTCGGCGATGCGGTCCTGGCCGCCGGCCAGGTAGTCGCGGGAGAGCTTGCGCTTGCAGGTCAGGCTGAAGCGGCTGGGATGCACGGCGTTGGCGGCGCTGAGGGCGCCGGCATTGGCGTCGTTGATCCAGAACTGGCCCTGGCGAAACAGCACCCGGTTGCCCGGGGCCGGCGGCTCGATAGCCGCGAAGACGGCGGTGGTGTTTACGCCGCTCAAGGTGTTGACGTTCAGGTCGTCGCAGATCAGGCTCAGGCCCAGGGTGAGGGCCTTGCCGGCCTCGCCGCTGAGCGAGAAGCCGTCAATCTTCACCGAGGGGTACTCGTGTACCGAGAAGCCCTTGAAGATGCCCAGGGTGCCGAACAGGCCGCCGGTGTCGCTCTTCAGGCGCAGGGCGTGGGTGTAGACAGCGGTGCCGCTGTGTACCGGCTCGCCGGCCTGGCCCAGGGCCAGGGCCAGCAGCGCCTCCAGGCCCTGGTAGCGCAGGTAGGCGCTCAGGTCGCCGCCGCAGGTGATGGCCCCGCGCTCGGCGTCTTGGTGGAAGGCCTGTCCGGCGGAGTCGTCGGGCAGGTGCTCGCGGGTGCGGTTGAGCTTCTCGTTGATAAACAGCAGGGCGTCGGCGCTGGCCAGCTGCATGGCCGTGCCCCAGGTGGCCGCCTTCTTGAAGGCGGCCTTGGCCTCTTTGCCGGTACTCATGTTCGGTCTCCTAGATTAAAGTAATTGCATTATGGTTAAAGGGTGGCCAGAGGGGCCTCGTAGGCCACGCTCAGCTCCAGGTCAAAGAGCCCCAGGGGGTCGCCGGCCCCGCCCTCGTAGAGTTCCAGGCGTCCGCAGGTGGTGCGCTGCCAGTGGGGATTGAGATCGGGGCGCCCCAGGGCGGCCAGACTGGCGGCGGCCAGGCGGTCCAGGGCGCCATAGTCGCCACCCCGAGCGTGTACCGCGCCCCAAAGGTGCAGGACCATGAGCCTTTCAACGGTGGTTTCCGTGGCGTCCACGGTCTCCACCCGCTGGTTGTACAGGGACAGGGCCGGCATCTCGTTGGCCTCGCTGGCCAGATGGATCCCCCGGCGCACCCTGGCCGGGGCGATGTCAAAGCCCTGGGCCGGGCCGATAGCCTCCAGGCAGGCCATGAGGTCGCTTATGATCTGGGCGCGGGTCATGGCAATTCCTCCAAGAGGGCGCGGGTAAGATGGCCTTCCAGGGCATCAACTG
This sequence comes from Desulfarculus sp., assembly GCA_016218705.1. Lineage (GTDB taxonomy): Bacteria > Desulfobacterota > Desulfarculia > Desulfarculales > Desulfarculaceae > JACRDC01. The sequence goes on along the minus strand of JACRDC010000056.1, from coordinate 13,349 downwards.
CGCCCTCGGCCCCGGGGGCCAGGTAGGGCCGGGCCGGCACCAGCACCCGCCGGGCCAGGACCCAGCGCCCTTCCACCTGGAAGCGCAGGTATTTGGCGCGCTGGGCCTGGATCAGCCCGCCGTATTCCTGCACCCCGGCGTAGGGCAGGTCTGAGTACAGCTCGCCCTCCAGGCTTAAGCCCCCGCCGCTGACGCGCTGGCCCAGGGAGGCGGCCAGGCAGCCACTGGCGCCAGGGCGCGCCCGCCCCGCCAGGGCCTGGCGGGCGGTCTCCAGGCCATCTTCCAGCGCTTGCCCCAATGCTCGGCGCAGGGCGGCGGGCAGGCGGCTCTCCAGGCGGGCCAGGGCGTGGCCGCCCGGCACCGGGGCCTCCAGACGCAGGCGGATCACAACAGGCTCCGGTTGCGGTAGCGGTCCAGCACCGCGGTAACCTGGGGCAAGAGGGCCTGGCCCTGGTAGCTCACCGAGCCGTCGGCCAAGGTTCTAGCGCTTACTCCAAGGCGTCCCTGGCCAGCCCCGGATTCCTGGAAGCGCATGGCCACCTGCTCCAGGCAGGCCTGGGCCAGGTCGGCGGGCACGGCCTCGAAGCCGGCGCGGTAGGTCACGGCCAGGTTATGGCGGCCCCGGACGAAGACCCCGCCCACCAGGCCCAGCACCCCGGCGGCGCGGTCCAGCACCCAGCCGGCCTGGCCCGGGGCCTGGGCCGGGACCAGGGCCACGCCGTCCATGACCAGGCTGGTGAGCGCCTGCACCGGGTACTGGGGCAGGAGCAGCTCGGGGTAGCCGCTGCCGTCCAGGATGGCGTTGTCCGGGTCGAAAGCCGGCGAGGCGGGGTTGGGGGAGTAGTCGCGGGCCTTCAGGGCGCGGCCGGTGTGGGCCGCGAAGTGGGCGCTGATTGCCTCGATCAAGGACTCCAGCAGGGAGTCGTTGTCGGCGCTGGTGAGCCTGAGGTAGTCCTTGACCGCCGCTAGGCTGGTGAGGGCCTGGGGTGATAGGGCCATGTTTCGTCTCCACCAGGGTCTCGGATCGGGGCTGATCGCCAGCCGGCCAATGTCCCTGCAAAATTGGTTGGGGCCGGGGACCCGGGCCGCTGGACAGGGTCCCCGGCTACCTTGCCGCTAGGCCGTGGGCACGCCCGAGAGCACGGCGAAGCGTTTCTCGTCGCTGAGCGCGAAGCCCAGGCGGGCCTCGGCCAGGAAGCAGGTCTGGTTGTAGGAGAAGTAGGGCTCGGCCCAGGGATTGGTCTTGACCACCAGGCCGGCGCGCAGGCCCACGAAGGCGCTGCCCGCGAAGTCGCCGGCGTAGAGCTGGGTCTCGTTCTGGCCAGCGCCCAGGTTGGTCAGCACGTTGGGGTCGCGCACAAAGGGCTCGCCCCACAGCAAGGGCTGGCTGCCGGTTTCGTTGCGGGGTTGGCCGGGCTGGCGGTAGATGTAGTCGCCCTGGCCGTCCTTGAGTTTCATCAGCAACTTCTCGGCCTTGGCGTGGCCGATCACCGGCACGCTGGCGGCGTGGGGGGCGTTCTCGTAGACCCTGAAGATCAGGTCGGCCACGTCGTCGAAGTCAAAGCCCGCGCCCACGCCGAGCGCGTTGGTGGTCACGCGGGTGGCCAGACCGGAGATGGGGTCCAGGGCGGTGCCGGCGCCGCGCAGGCAGGCCACGTCAAAAGCGGTGCCCAGGGTCTCGGCGAACAGGCTGGCCAGCACCTGGTCCACCCCGGGGTCGGAGTCGTCCAGGAGTTGGTTGGAGACCACCACCTTGACCGCCAGCACCTGGGCGGTGATGGCCAACTGGCCGAAGGTGGGGGTGGAGCGGGGGGTGAATCCGTCCGCCTGATCGTAGTCCACGCTGCTGGTGTCCGTGGCCTCGGGTACCCAGTAGGCACTGATGCCGCCGCTGACCGTGGGGAAGGTGATCTGCTGGGAGCGCATCGGCACCTCGCGGCACAAGGCCTTGACGGCGCTGTAGTTGTTGACCAGGGACAGCACCTCGGCGGCGCGCTCGGCCGGGGCCAGGTAGCCGCCGGCGGAGGCCAGGCCCTCGCGCAGGTCCTTGGCCCTGGCGGCCGGCACCTGCTTCAGCGCCGGGGCCACGGCCACCAGGTCCTCGCCGTGGCGGGGGGCCTGGCCCATGCCCAGGCGGCGCACGTCGCCCAAAAAGCGCGAGAAGCCCAGGCGGGGGCCGGGGGCCTCGGCCCCCAGGGAGATGCCGCGGGGGTTGGCGGCCCCCAGCACCCCGGCCAGGCGCTGGTCAATCAGGCCCTTGACGGTCTCCTCGTTGAGGCTGGCGCCGGTGGCCTGCTCCAAAAGGCTGATGAGTTCCTTGTCGGTCATGACGGGTATCCTTTCTGTATTAGATGTCGCGGTGGGGAAGGAGGCCCAGGTGGTAGCGCAGGCGCGACTCCACCAGGGCGCCCAGGGCGCAATGGGCCAGGATGGCCCGGGCCGCGGGCGAGGCCGCGGGCAGGGGTGGGGGGGTGCCAGGGCCGCCGGCGGGGGAGGCGCTGGCCGAGGGGGTGGAGGGGAAAAGGCCGTTGGCGCTCAATCCCTTGAGGGCCAATTGGGCCAGGGCCTGGGGGTTGGCGGGCAGGGTCACGCAGGATATTTCATAAAGCTCTTGCTTTAAGTAGTGGTTGCCGGTGTGTGCCCGGCCTTCCACCTGGTGCACCACCACCCGGCTCTCCAGGGGGGCGAAACCCACCGAAAAGGCCCGCAGATAGCCACCCCGGTAGAGCTTGTAGATGGTGTCGGCAAAGGCGTACTCCTGGGCGGTGGGGAACTGGGCCTGAAAGAGCAGCTTGTCGCCCTGCACGCGCACCGCCAGGGCCTTGGCCACCGGCGGTGCGGCGTAGTCGTGCGCCCAGGGTATCACCGGGTTTTTCAAGAAGTTGTCCACCTGCCAGCCGGCGGACTCGATGAGGTCGCCCTGGCGGTCCACCCCCCCGGTGGAGGCCACGGCCCAAAAGGTGCGGGCGGCCTCGTCCACCTGGCTGACCTCGAAATCCAGGATCTTGTGCACCAGCTTCATGCTTGGTCCTCCCTAAGACCGGCGCCCCAGGCCGGCCAGGGTCTCGGACAGACCCAGGCCACGGCCCAGACAGTCGGCGAAGTAATTATTAAAGCGCTTGCTTTCATGTTCCGGCGCCCCGGGGGGCAGCAGGGGGGCCAGCAGGGCCGGGTCCGCAGCCAGGGCCTGGCGCACCTTGGCCGGCCCCCAGCCGCTGAAGCGCCCCTCCAGGGCTGGGTAATGGCGCCGGGCCAGGGTCAGGGCGGCGGTATTCCAGTCCACGCTGGAATCCATGGCCAGGCCACTCTCGGCCCCGGCCTGGCCGGCGCCCGGCCCCCGGAAGGGCGCCTCCCCCCAGTCCACCGGCCCCCGGCCCAGGCCGGCGCGCACCTCGTTGATGGTCAGCACCCCCCGGTCCAGGTAGGACATGGCCTCCTTGAGGGCCTGGCCCCGGTCGCTGGGCACCGGGTTGTCGTGCTTCAGGATGAGCCCCTGGCCGTAGCGGGGCAGAAGGAAGGCGGCCAAGGCGTCCTCGATGAGGTCCAGCCGGGGACGGATGCACTCGGAGTTGAAGGTGATGTCAATGCCCTGGGCGTTGGCCCGGTTGACGTCCTTGACCAGGCCCAGCTTGCCGGCCGGCACCCCGTAGGCGGCCAGGATGTTGTCCTGGGTCCAGCCCGCCAAGGCCATGAACTCGAAATCCTTGGCCGAGTAGCTGAGGGGCTGGACTTTCAGCCCGGCGTCCAAAAGCGTGGGCTCAAAGACATGGGCCAGGCCCTGGTGCTTCTGGTTCCAGCGGGTCAAGAGGCGGCGGGCCTCCTCCTCGGTCAGGCGCTGGTCGGTGGAGAGCACCACCTCGGGCCGCGCCGAGTTGCGAAAGAAATTGCGCTGATAAACCCGCACGGCCAGGTCAATGTCAAAGGCGTGGGCCATGGCCGCGATGGGGCTCATGCCGTAGATCAGGCTTGTGGGGCTGGGGTGGCGCAGGTAGAGCACCTCGCCGGGCGCGAAGGTCACGGCCTGGCCGCCCGGCACCTGGAAGCGAAAGCCCGTGATGGCCTGGCGGGTGTCGCTGCCGGTCTGAATCTCGATCAGGTCCGCCGGGTTTAGCGGCCAGAGTTCGGCCGGCCGGCCCAGGGCGTTGTCCATCGCCAGGGCAAAGGCCATGCCGGTCAACTCCAGGTGGGTGACCAGGGTAAAGCGCAGTTGCCGGCTGGTCATGATGGGGTTGGGCCGGGCCAGCAGGTCCAGGAGGGGATGCTCCAGCACCTCCGGCCCGGGGCCGGCGGGGGTGCGGGCAAAGAGCCTGAGCGGCATGCCCGCCACCCGGCCGGCGATGGCGTTGACCGCCGCGTACACCCAGCCCTGGTAGGCCTGGAGTTGCTGGGCCCGGCTGGCCAGCCCCGAGCCGCCAAGAAAAGGCGGCGGGGCCAGGGGCGCGGGCGGCAGGTCCATACGGCGGCGTACCAGGGGACGGGCCAGGCGTTGTAACCATGCTTTCATGTGCACCTACCAGAGGTTGGGGCCCGGGTTCCTGAGGAGGGAAACCGCCCCCTCCAGGGCGTCGGGGCCGTCGTCGTGTACGGTGGGGGAAGGAAAATGCAGTAGTTGCTCGATCAACAGGGCCTGGTCGCCCTGGCCGGGGCAAAAGCGCACCAGGCCGCGCTCCACCAGGGGCGATAGTCCCGCCAGGCGGGTCTCCTTGGCCAGGCGGTGGGTGACGCCCCTGAGCGGTAGCACCACCTGGGCCTCGCGGCTGGCGCGGGCGAACTCGTCCAGCAAGAGGCGCTGGAACAGGTTGTCCTCCACCCCGAAGACCAGGTAGCCGTAGCGGGCCTGGCGGGTGAGCACGGCCCGCAACAGTTGGTCTATGCTGGAGCGGCGTATATAGGCGTCCAGCACGTAGAAGATTTGCTGGGCCGGGTCCAGGCCCACGCTGATTACCGCCTTGTAGTCGCCGCTCTCGCCGGCGGCCAGGCTGGGGTCCAGGAAGCCGGCCACCGAGAGCCCCTTGCCCTCGATCTCGCCGGGGTAGTAGGTGCGCAGCCAGGCCTCCTGAAAGAGCCCCTCGTCGTCCTTGGGGTCGTTCTGCTTCTCCTTGTTGAAGGCCGCCGAGCCCATGAGGGCCTTTTGGCGCAGCAACTCCTCCACGGGGTGGCGGGCCGGCCACAGAGAGTTGCCCTGCCCGTCCAGGGCCTGGTAGCGGCGGCGGGTGAAGCGGCAATAGGGCTCCTCGGGGCTAGAGAGTAGGGTGGCCAGGGCCGAGCGCTTGGCCAGCACCGTGCCGATGATGAACAGGCTGCCCCCCGGGTCCAGGGCCGGATAGACCGCCTCGTTGAGCCAGTCCAGGGTCTCCTTGACCAGGCGGGGGTTCTTGACGTTCTTGTCGTTCTCCAGGTCGTCCAGGATCACCAGGTCGGGCCGGAAGCGGCCGTGCTTGATGCCGCGCAGGCGCTGGCCCGAGCCCCGGGCCAGGACGCGCACCTGGGGGCCGGCGATGAAGTCGCCCTCGGCGCCCTGGGCCTCGGTGAGCGGGCCGAAGTCCTGCTTGAGGCGCTGGTTGTGCATAAGCTCCAGGCGCAGGTAGCCGGCGAGGTCGCAGGCCAGGTCGGCGGTGTCGGAGCCGATGACCACGAAGCGCCGCCGGCCCAGGAGCACCTGGTGCAGCACGTAGCCGAAGCTGACCAGGGTGGTCTTGGCGAAACCCCGGGGGGCCGCCACCACCACCGGCACCACGGCCCGGCCCCGGGGGGTGAGTAGCTCGATCAGCTCCCGGTGAAAGGCCGCGAAGGGGTGGCTGAAATAGTGGGGTAGGTAGGTCTGGCAGAAGTACAGGGGGTCGCTGGCGGCCCGGGCCAGGCGCTCAGGCTGGGGCGGGGCATCCGGCCCAAAAGCGCCGACCTCGCCCCGCAGCCGCGCCACCACCTCCGCCGCCCGCAGGCGATAGGCCGTGGCGCTCAGGCGCTTGGCGGGGCTGGCGGCCATTTTACCTAGGCCCCTGGTCCAGGTGAAAGTAGAAGGCGTCCAGCACATCGGCCAGCCAGGCCTTCTTGCCCGGGTCGGCCTCGCGGCCGGCCACGAACTCCACCAGGCGCGCCCCCACCTCCACGGCGGCGGCCTTGAGGTCGTAGCCGCCCTGCTCCAGCTTTTCGAGCAGCGCCCCGATCTTGGCCAGTTCCTCGGCCTGCTCCCGGTCCAGGCTGCCGGCGGCCAGCACCGCCTCCACCCGCTCACCCAAAAGCCGGCGCAGGGCCTGGGCGGCCCCCCGGGGGTCGCCCAGCCGCCGGGCGGATGGCGGGAGGCCATTTTTGGCGCGGCGGGGCGGCATCAGCGGGTCAGCCCTTCCAGTTCCTTGGACAGGGCCTTGTACTCGCGCACCGCGCTCACCAGCTCTTCCATGGCCTGCTGGGCGTGGTCCACGCGCATGGCCTCGATGCCGTCCAGGTTGTAGAGGTAGTAGTTCAGGTCCTTGATGAGACGGTCAATCTTGATCTCCAGCGCCCGCTGGCGCTCGCGTTTCTCTTCGATCAGTCCCTTGGCGATCAGCCGCGAGGTCTTGTCCATGAATCACCTCAAGAGGGTTTGCACCACCTGAAACAACAACCACAGGGTGAAAAGTCCGCCGGTATAGGTGGCCAGGCGCGATTCCAAGCGGTCCAACCGGGCGTCGCAGGCCTCCACGCGGGTGGTCTGGCGTTGCAGGCCGGCCACCAGGTCGGCGTTGACCCGGCGCTGCTCGGCCATGCTCATCTTGAGCACGGTGTCCAGGCGCCGCAGTTGACCGCGCAGGCTCTCCTGGGCCAGGCGCAGTTCGTCCTCGCCCATGGCCGGCCTAGTCCCGCGATTCCGGGGCCGGCGGCTTGATGAGTCCGGCGCGCAGAAAGATGGCCAAGAGGCTGGTCAGCCCCATCTGGGCCGCCTGCACGGCCCCGGCCTCGCCGCTGAGATAGGCCCCCAGGGCCGTGGCCAGCCCGGCCAACCCGGTCCAGAAGGTCTTGCTGCGCAGAAGCTTCATGGCTGTCGCCCTCCTTGTGGCGGCCCCCGGGGGCCTGGTGGCGGGGGCGCCTGCAAGGCGGTCCCCCTGGGGATGAGACGAACTTACCCAGGCCCCGGGAGGCCGCCCAACCCGCGGGCGCACAAACCCGGCGCCGCGAAGGGCGGTGGGGAGATGTCTCTCTGAAACATCTCCGGCCAGGGGCGGGGGCTGGGGGATTGGGGAAAAGGCGGCGGGGCGGCGGGGGCTAGGCACGGTCCCGGCGGGGCGGGTTGACGATGTGGCGCAGGTGGCGGGAGGAGAGGTTCCAGCGCCGGGCCAACTGCTTGACGTTGGCGCCGTCGAACTCGCGGCGTATCACCTGGTTGCGCAGGGCCAGCAGGGCGCGCTCCAGCTTGGGGAAATAGACGCTGGCGCCAGCGAAGGTCTGGGCCAGGCGCACCGTGGCCTCCACGCCGATCACCTCCGCCATCTCCTGGTACACCTCGGGCAGGTCCTGGGGGCGCACCTGCTTGAGCCAGGCCGGAACCAGGCCCTGGGCGGGGTCGAGGGGGTCATGCATTTCATCCGCCTTTCTCTTCTGGTTAATACCTGTTAGGTTAATGGCCGGTTTTTATGTTTGCCTATAATAATACCGTTACGGGTATTTTTCAACAATTAATATGCGCACGATAATTAATTATGTCCGATTGCGGCTTGGAATAATAGCCGGACTGGCCTTGCTGGCGGCCCTCTTGCCCCATATGCTGGGCTGCCTGCACCTGCGGGAGCCCCTGGAGCGGCCCAGCGGCCTGGACCTGCCGCCGCTGGTCTCGCCGGCCCTGGGCCGGGGCCTACCGGCCACCGCCTCCCCCCTCTGGGGACTGGGGGCTGGCGTGCTGATTTTGGGGGGGGTTGGCTATGGATTACGGCGCTGGCGCCAGGCCTGGCGCCAGGCCGGCCAGGGGGTGCCCCTGGACCGCGAGGACCTGGCCCTGTTGCGCACCGCCCGCGACGCCATCGGCTTCCTGGCGCACAAGAAGCTGAACGGGCTCAAGGTGGTTTCCCTGGCCCTGCACCGGCGGCGGCGGTCGAGTGCCTCGACTCCCATACCGGGCCGGGAACAGCCCTGACGCAGCCAGACAGGCCGGCTCCCGTGGTTGCCCTCTCGAACATGCCAGGAGGGGTTGTCCCCGGCCGTGTCTTTTTTTCTGCTGAATATCAAAAAGGATGGGGGCCGAGTGATAGGCTCGGCCCCCGGGTCCGCCAGAAATTGGTCTTTATGATTCCCTACCCGTCTTGCCCAACCGGTTGAGGATAACACCTCTGCCTGGCGAACCAAGGCCAGGATAGCAAAGCCGAGACAATATAGCTACAAAAATGCTACATAGTAGCTAAAAAATTACCCCGCGCTAATAGTCTTGAAACGCTGGGCGTTTTCCATCAGGGCCTGCACCGTGGGCAGGCCGTAGGGCGTGCCTTGCTCGATGGCCGTGAGCACCGTGCCCCCGCCGGTGAAGAAGTAGTAGTCGGCGTCGTCCAGCACCGACAGGTAGAGGCCGGGCAGCAGGTCCTTGAATTCCTGCAAGGTGTCGCCGCCGCCATAGAGCTTGGCCGCCTGCCGGTTTAGGTCTATGGCCGTGTCCAGGGCCTTGGAGCCGTCGGTGAAGTGGGGCGTGAAGCCCATGACCGCGTTGACGAAGATGGTCTTGGCCTGGCCGATCACCCCCTGCACGCCAGGGTCCTCGAAGCTCTTGGCGTCAATATCCAGCACGTAGCCCAGCTCCTGGCCCGGCCTCAGGCCGGCCACCGAGATCGTGCGGTACTTGCCTTCCTCGCGGCCCAGCACCTGGCTCTCCACCAACAGTGGCAGCTCCACCACCTTGTGGGCCTCTTGGTCCAGCTCCACCAGGTTGCGGGCCGCGGCGATGTCCTCCTCGCCCACGCCAGCGATCTTGACCCCGTACTTGGCGCACAGGTAGGTGTTGTAGATCACCCCGCCCAGGATCAGGTGGTCCACCTGGGAGTAGATGGCGCTCAGGGGGCCGATCTTGGTGTCGTACTTGGCGCCGGCCACCACGGCCACGAAGGGCCGCGTGGGCTTGAGCACCTGGTCCAGGTTGCCTATCTCGGCCTGCATCAAGAAGCCGGCGTAGGAGGGCAGGTGCTGGGTGACGTCGAAGGTGGAGGCGTGGGGCTGCCAGGAGCCGAAGGCGTCGTTGACGTAGATGTCGGCCAGGCCGGCCAGTTGCAGGGCCAGGGCCTGGCGGATGTCGCCTTTTTGCTCCTCGCCGGCGAACCAGCGGGTGTTGGGCAGGTAGATGCCGGCCACCTCGCCACCTTTAAGCTGCTTGATGGCCAGGTTGATGCTGGTGTCAATGGCCTGGATGCCCTTGTCGCCGGCCGCCGGGAAGCTGGGCACCAGAAAGTCGCAGTGCAGCTTGGACTTGAGGTACTCCACGATGGGGCGCACGCTGCTGCCCTCGTCCAGGCTGATGGTGCCGGCCTTCTTGTCGTAGGGCCGTCCCACGTGGGTCATGAGTATGGGCCGGCCGCCCTGGGCCACGATGTAGAACAGGGTGCCGATGGTGCGGTCAATGCGGTAGGGGTCCCTGATCTTGCCCTTCTTGACCACGTTGTGGTCCAGGCGTACCAGCACCACCTTGTCCTTGAGATTGGCTTGTTGCAGCAGGGGCAGGCGCGGGTCCAGGCTGCGCTCTTGCATGGCTTTGTTCCTCCGCTGGGTGCGTGGGGTCGGACGTGAATATTTATTCATTATAGCCCGCCCACACAGGGGCATATCAAGGAATGATGTACCCCTTGGCAGGGCCGGCGGCCCTGGCATACACTCGGGGAACCATGGCGCGACCCTTTGACCATCTGCCGCCCACGCTGCACCGCCTGGGGCCGCCGCCCGGCCAAGCCCGGCGGGAGGTGCTGTGCCTGCCTGGGGCCTGGCAGGGGCCAGGGGCCTGGCAAGACCTGGCCCAGCCCCTGGCGGCGGCGGGTTATGGCCTAAACCTACTGGAATTGCCCGGCCATGGGCCAGAGCCCTGGGATTTACCCGCTTTCACCAGCCTGCGCGACTATGCCGATCTGGCCCGCCGGGCCGCCGGTTCCTTAAACCGTCCGGTTTTGCTGGGCCAGGGCCTGGGCGGCTGGCTGGCGCAGAAGATACTGGAAGTGGCCGACCTGCCGGCCCTGCTCCTGGCGCCCTGGCCCGGTGGCGGCCTGCCCTGGCCGGGGCTTTTGGCCCTGGCCCGGGCCTGCCCCCGGGGCCTGCTGGGCCTGCTGACCGGACGGCCCCTGGCCCTGGACCTGGTGGCGGCGGGGCGCCTGGGCCTGGACCGGCCCGGGGCCAACCTGGTGCCCGAGCCGGCCCGGGCGGCGCTGGAGATGCTCCTGGGCCTGGCTCGGGCCTATCCCCCCCGGGGCCGCGCCCCCCGCCTGGTGGTGGCCCTGGGCGGCCATCCCCCGCTGCCCCTGGCCAACCAGGCCCGCCTGGCCGCCAGGCTGGGGGCGGAGCTAAAGATCCTACCGGCCGGCCCCGCTCCCTGGGAGGGCCGTGGCGGCATCCTCGAGATAACCCAGGATTTTCTGGAACGGCCCTAGACGGCCAAGGGCTCAGGACTTCTCTGGCCCCTGCTTGCGTATCATGTGGGGGCTGGCCAGAAAGCGCAGGAAGTGGGGGATCAGGTCCTCGTCGAAGTGCTGGGGCGAGCGCATGATGGTGGAGGCGGCCTCGAAGGCCTGCATGGCCGGCCGGTAGGGGCGGTGGCTGGTCATGGCGTCGAAGGCGTCCACCAGGCGCAGCAGACGGGCGGCCAGGGGCGTGCGCTGGGCGGTGATGCCATGGGGGTAGCCGCTGCCGTCGGCGTTCTCGTGATGGTGCAGCACGGCCTTGAGCACCTCCATGGAGGCCAGGTGCACGTGGCTGAGCAGGCGGTGACCCCAGTGGGGATGGGTGCGCATCAAGGCCCACTCCTGCTCGTCCAGGGGGCCGGGCTTGTTCTGCATATCGGGCGGCAGCTTGGAGCGTCCCAGGTCGTGCAGCATGCCGGCCATGCCCAAGGCCTGCACCCGCTGGTCGGTTAGCTTGAGGTGGCGTCCCAGGGCCATGGCCAGCAGCGAGACGTTGACCGAGTGGCTGTAGGTGTTGTAGTCGGCGCGCAGTATCTCGCTCAGGTTGGTCAGGATCAACTCGTCGTTGGTCAACTGCTCCAGGATGGCCTGGATGCCGCCCACCGCCTGGCCCACCACCTGGGGCGACAGGTCGCCGGCAAACAACTCCCGCAGACCCAGGGAGGCCATCTCCCGCAGCAGCAGCCTTTTTTGGGCCACGGGCTGGGCCGGGTCGTCCAGCTTTTGGGCGGCGAAGTCCTGGAAATAAGCGCGCAGCAGGTGACCCTGGTCCAGGGGCACGAAGGCCGAGCGCTGCTGGGCGGACAACAGGCGCTGGCGCCAGGCCTCCTTGAAGCCCTGGCCCTGTTCGCAGACCAGGGTCATCTCCACCCGCTTGCGTCCTGGGTTGTACAGGGGCAGGAACAGGTCGCAGGGGCAGGGCTCCCCGGCGGGCAGCACCTCCAGGGACACGGGCAGCATGTGCATGGCCGACGGACTGAAGGCCAGGCCCTTGTCGGCCTTGACCAGGGGGCGCTCCGCCAACCCCAGAGTCTCGCCGGCTGAAACGTTGTCGGTCATCGTCCCCCCTAAGGCGCGGGCGGCCCCCAAGGCACCGCCCCCAGATCGTTACAATGTACCTGCTGGAGCCCGCAAGTCAAGCGGGCAACGCCCGGGCCGGCGGCAACGCCTGGTGTATTGGCCTGTTATTTTAGGGTGTTATTATCGGAGACCGGCCTAGCCTCATGCCACCATCAAGGGGCGGGTCAGGAGGCGCACGCGGCATGGGCACAGATCCTCGCCCAGTACGCCGGCCCACTGGACCGGCGCCGCGCCCTAGGCTGGCCCTGGTCTTCCAGACCGCCTACTGGTAATGGGGGCTGGCCAAGAAGCGCAGGAAGCGGGGCACCAAGTCCTGTCCAAAGACCTTCTCGGCATGCTCCAGGATCACCTCGCCAGCCTCGAAGGCCTGCATGGCCGGCCGGTGGGGGCGTTCGCTGGTCATGGCGTCAAAGGCATCCACTATGTGCAGCAGGCGGGCCATCATGGGCGTGCGGCCGGCCTTGAGCCCATGGGGGTAGCCGCTGCCGTCGCAATTCTCGTGGTGGTGCAACACGGCCTTGAGCACATCAATGGAGACACTGGGTATGGCGCTCAAGGCCCGGTAGCCTAGTTGAGGATGGCCGCGCACGATCTCCCACTCCTGTTGGTCAAGAGGACCCTGCTTGCTCCAGAGGTCCTTGGGCTGCTTGGCCCGCCCCAGGTCGTGCAGCATGCCGGCCAGGCCCAGGGCCTGCACTTGGCCCTCGGGCAGCCGCATCTGGCGGGCAAAGGCCATGCTCAGCAAGCTGACGTTCACCGAGTGGGTGTAGATGGCGTATTCCGAGCGCAGCACGCTGCTCAGGTTTTGTAACAGGGCCGCATCGCCCAGCATCCGCTTGAGCACCCCCTCGGCCGTGGCCACGGCCTTGCCCACGGCCTGGGCAGACAAGTCGCCGATAAAGACCGAACGCAGGTTAAGGCTGGCCATCTCGTGCAGGAGCAGGCGTTTGCGGCGCATGGGCACCGAGGTGTTGCCCAAGAACTCGCCGGCGTTTTCCCTGAAGTAGCCTTCTATCCCCGGCAACTGGTCCATGTTGACCAGGACCACCTTCTGGTTGGCCTGTAACAGGTTATCGCGCCAGCGTTCCTTGAAGGAGTCCCCCTTGGCGCAGGCGGGGGTTATCTCCACCCTCCGGGTGACGGTGTTGTAGAGGGGCAAGAAGAGATCAGCCGGCGAGGGCAGCCCCGGGGCCAGGACCTCCAGGGCCAGGGGGGCCATGCCATGGTCGGCGGGATCGAAATCCACGTTCTTGCGCCCGCCGGCCAGGGGCGTATCCAGCAGTTTTTCGCCTTGAATGGGCATGGGATGCTTATCGTACCGCCAAGTGTGGCATGAGATTTAATTATATTATATTCCTGCTTAAATATAAATTATAAGGCCAGGATTCGCAATGCCAATGGCCCCATGGCCGGCCTGTCTGGCCGCGGCCATGGGGGCTGGGCGGTCTCATGCCAATATGCAATCAAAGCCATCCATGGCTCTTTGATTTGCCCTCGAGCGGGCAAAAACGTGGTTTTGCCCGGCCTCCCGGGCGCTTTCGCGCCCGGCGGGCCATCCACCGGGGTCCCCAAAAAAGCGCGGCTTTTTTGGGGTGGTTCTTGGCCCGCATACCAAGTTGCGATCAAACTACTCGTTTGATCGCAACTTGGTAT
>JACRDC010000055.1 GCA_016218705.1 Desulfarculus sp. | reverse complement strand
GCGGCCGGGGCGGCCGGAGCGGCGGCGGGCTTGGGCGCGGCGGCCGCGGCCGGCTTGGCGGCGGCGGGCTTGGGCGCGGCGGCCACGGCCAACTGGGCGGCCTTGGGCCGGTCAACCTTCACCTTGGCGGCGGCGGCGGCCCGGGGGGCCATCAGCTTGGCCATGAGGTTCTTGACCAGGGCCAGGGTCTTGGGATGGCGCAGGATGAGGATGCTCGAGCCGGCCAAGAGGAAGCTGACCGCCGCGGTGGTCTCCATGAGCACGCCGCGCATGGCCGCGTCGCCCAGCTCGGGGGCGTCTTCGTTGCTGAGCTTGGCCTCCTTGGACTTCCACACCTCGTTGCCCACGTTGTTGATGAGCGGCAGCACCAGCTTGTCGTCGTCCTGCACCAGGGCCGCCATGCGGATGCGCTCCATCACGGAGTAGGAATACTCCATGCCGTAGCCCAGGCCGCCGGTGGTGGGGTCAATTACGATCTTGTCCATGGGCACGCCCAGGTTGCCCAGGAGGATGTTGAGCTGCTTGGCCAGGTTGACGTCAATGGGCGAGGAGGCGATGACCGAGTGCTTGTAGGCCAGGGCGGCGGCGCCCACGGCCTTGTGGTTGTCCTCGGCCACCGGACCCAGCAGGAGGTTCTTGCCCTGGTAGTCCTCGGCGATCTTCTTGAGCGTCTCGGCGTCCTTGGCCGGGTTGGCCGAGCCCCACACGACCACCGGCACGCTCACCGCGGCCAGGACCTTGCCCACGGCCTCGGATGCCTTCTCGGGCGGGGCGTCCAGGCCGTTGGGGTCGGTGGACTTGAGCTGGAGCACGATGGCCTCGGCGCCGTACTGCTCCACGCACTTCTTGGCCCAGGCGCCAGGGTCGCCCATCACGTCGGCGAAGGGCTCGCTGCAGGCGGCGGGCCAGTCGTCGGGGGTCATGTCCCACACTTCCATGGCCAGCACCGGCTTGTTGGGCATGCTGCCTTCGAAATTGTGGAAGGGGTAGGCGTTCTCGCCTCCCACCTTAAGGGCCTTGTCACCCTGCCCCAGGGTGACTTCCATGATTTTGCCGGAGTAGGAGACTTTCGTCATTGCAAAGGCCACAGCAACTCCCTCCCGCTACGAGGTTCGTCCTCTAATTAAAAGGTTTCCCGTCTTAAAAGTTTACTCGTCTCAAGGGGTTTCGCCCGGGCGCCCCGGCGGGCGCGTGCCCTAGCGCGGGTCGCCCGCCGCACAATTGCGCGGCGGGTCTGGCTGGAGCGAGAACCCCTCGCTTTCTCTACTAGATAATCTGGAAAAGGCGCGATCACGTTATTACGTTCGCAAGGCACTGTCAAGAAAAAAGGATGGTTGCACAAATTAGGTTTCTCTATGCTTTTACTGGCTTTTCGGCCACGGCCTTCCCCGGAAGGCCCGCCTGGCCGCCCGGGAAAGGCCGAGTTTGTGCAATCGAGAGCTAAAAGGAGCCGCGCAAACCTAGGAAATGCCCAATACCCGGTCAAAGACCGCGAAGGCCGCCTGGCGGGCGGCGCTGCCGGCCGGCAGGGTGCTGGTGGGCTTGCCGGCGGCGTCGTAGGTGGCCAGCATCTCGTCGTCGGGTATGGAGCCGGCCACGGTCAGGTCCATCTCGGCGGCGGCGGCCAACAGCTCGGGCGCCGGCTGGCCGCGCACCATGGAGAGCACCAGGTAGCTGTCGCCCTTGAGCACCCCCATCTGGCGGGCCAGCTCCTGCACCCGGCCGGCGGCGGTGAGGCTGCGGCGGCTGGGGTCGCTGACCACCAAGAGCAGGTCCACCTGCTGGGTGGTCACCCGGCTGATGTGCTCCATGCCCGCCTCGTTGTCCACCACCAAGTACTTGTAATTGCTGGCCAGCTTGTCCATGCACTCGGTGAGCAGGTGGTTGGCGGCGCAGTAGCAGCCCGCGCCCTCGGGCCGGCCCATGGCGATGAGATCAAAGCCGGTGCTCTCCATCAGGCAACGGTTGACCTGGGTCTCGATGAAGATGTTCTTGGTCATGCCCTGGCTCTGGCCCTTCTTCATGTCCTCGCGGGCCTGGCCCAGGGTGCCCTCCAGGGGCAGCCCCAGCACCTCGTTGAGATTGCTGTTGGAGTCGGCGTCCACCGCCAGGACCGGGGTCTGGCCCTTCTCCACCAGATAGCGCACCAACAGACCGGCCAGGGTGGTCTTGCCCACCCCCCCCTTGCCCGCGACCGCAATGGTAAAAGCCAAGGTTCTCTCCATGGTTGGCTGGCCCTGGCCCCAGCGTGGGCCGGCCCCGGGTGGCGCCCGGCGGCCCCCGGGGCCAAGGCGTTAATTTTCAGAGCTTTTTAGTTGGTAATAGCTCTTGTCAAAGTTATTTTAAGGCCGCCGGCCTGTCAAGCGGCAAATGGCCAGGGGCAGGGCGCCCTTCCCCGGTCTGGCCCTGGGCCGCCTTGAGCACCAGCCCCAGGCCGGCCGGACACGCCCAGACAAACCCCGGCTTTGCACAAGTGACCACATTGGGCTTGCATATTACGAACAGTTGGTATTAAAATCAAAACAACCCGTAGCCGGCTCGGTACTCTGCCCAGAGCTCCCCCCGTGGGAGGCGCCAACCGGACTGCGACGCCAGCCTATTGCCAAATTAAACAACAGCAAATCACGGGTGAGGTGTACTTTGTCCACACCGGATATATGGCTTGGCGCCAGTCAGCAGTTGCGGTCCCTGGTCAGCCCCCAGGAATACGAAACTTGGTTTACTCCCCTGAGCCTGCGCTTGGAGGAAGACGAGGACCGGGCGGTGGTCCTGGTGCCCAACCGCTTTTACGCCGATTGGATACGCGAGCGCTACGGCGCCATCCTGGACCATGCCCTGAGCCAGGCCGCCGGCCATGCCCTGGCCGTGGACTTCGAGGTATTCGAGGTAACGGTGTCCACGGAGTTGGCCCCGGCCCAGTTGGCCCGGCCGGTGGCCACGCCCCCGGCGGCGCGGCCCCTGGCCCCGGCCTCTCTCAACCCGCGCTACACCTTTGACACCTTCGTGGTGGGCAACTGCAACGAGCTGGCCCGGGCGGCCTGCCTGGCCGTGGCCGACCAACCGGGGCGCCAGTACAACCCCCTGTTCATCTTCGGGGGGGCCGGCCTGGGCAAGACCCACCTCATCACCGCCGTGGGCAACCACTTCCTGCTGCACCACCCCGGCGGCCTGGTGCACTACGGCTCGGCCGAGGGCTTCACCAACGAGCTGATCCAGGCCATGCGCTTCGACGGCATCGCCCGCTTCCAGGAAAAGTACCGCCAGGTGGACTGCCTGCTCCTGGACGACATCCAGTTCCTGGCCGGCCGCGAGCGCACCCAGGAGGAGTTTTTCCACACCTTCAACACCCTGTACCAGGCGGGCAAGCAGATCGTGGTCACCAGCGACAAGATGCCCAAGGACATCCCCGGCCTGGAGAAGCGCCTGCGCACCCGCTTCGAGTGGGGCCTGATGGTGGACCTGCAGCCCCCCGACGAGGAGACCAAGATCGCCATCCTGCAGAAGAAGGCCGCCGAGCGCGGACTGGATCTTTCGCGCAAGGTGGCCACCTTCTTGGCCAAGCAGCCCGAGGGCAACATAAGGGTGCTGGAGGGCTACCTGACGCGCATCGTGGCCATCAGCTCCTTCCAGGGGGTGGAGATCACCCTGGACCTGGTGCGCCGGGTGGTGGGTCCCCTGGTCAGCGAGCGCCAGGTGAGCATCGAGGAGGTGCTCTCCACGGTGGCCGGCCAGTTCGGACTCAAGGTCTCGGACCTCAAGGGCTCGCGCAAGACCCGTGAGGTGAGCCAGCCCCGCCAGGTGGCCATGTACCTGGCCCGCCGGCTGACCCGCGCCTCCTTCCCCGAGATCGGCCGCGCCTTTGGCGGCAAGGACCACTCCACCGTGGTAAAGGGCGTCAAGAAGATCGAGGAGATGCTCCGCGACAACCCGGACCTGGCCGAGCTGGTGCGCTCCACCGAGCGCCTGCTGACCGAGGGTGGGGTCAGCGGTGCGTCCAGGTTGAAGGATGGTGGAGTATAGGCCCCAACCGCCCGGGGCGGTGGAGGCCGTACACAGGCGGTGGAAAGGTCCGGCCGGGCGCCAGCAAGCATGTCGCCTGGTTGGGCCACTTCTCCACTAATCCACCATTTTCACCGCCAACATTATTCTTATGACTTAAGAGTATTAACTCATATCCTTCCTTCATACAGCGGGGGCTGAAACCAGCCGGCCCCAGCCGAAGTACGCCAGACTGGCCAGCGAGGAGCAATCTCCAGCCACGGCTGGCCAGTCTGGCGGGCCATGAAATCATCAGGGAAAGGGTTAAGGCCGGGGCCTGGCGAACTGGGAGAGCGCCCTTCCCGGCGGCGTCCGGCCAAATCCCTAGCGCGAGCGAGACGAAAGGCCTGGTGGGCAGCACGCGCCCCAGAGGGATTTTCACTCCACCCGGATTCTCGCCAGCCACCTTCGTCCCTGGGATGATCCGCGCCCACCCGGAACAACCTCACTTCTTGGCCCCCGATCCAGAGAGCCGTTGCCGGTTTCCCGTTGCGGGGTTTACCCTGATATCAGTCCCAGACCGGACCAGTCCCCTCGATCCGTGGAGGAGACGCTCCTGGCGCGGGGAGATCATCGTCATCTTGTCTCCCCGGAAGATATAGAGGCAAGTCATGCGCATCGAAAAAGAGACCCACCAGGTCATCCAAAAACACGCTGGTTCCCTGAACGCTCCCGCCGGCCTGGACCCGGCCCTGTTGCTCATGGCCCTGAGCGTGGTGGAGTCCAGCGGCGGCTTCAACAACCAATGCAGGGTGGAGCCGGCCTATCGCCCGGGGGGCCGATATTGCGACCAAGCGCTGTATGACCGGTACGGAGACGATGCCGCCGCCAGTTGGGGGCCGTTGCAGATCATGTACGTCACCGCCCACGAGCTGGGCTATGAAGGATCGCCGCCCGAGCTGGGCCAGCCATCCGAGTGCGTCAGGATGGCCGTCAAGCTTATCAACCAGCGCATCGTGGGGCGCGGGGCCACCACCCTGGAGCAGATCGCCGACGCCTACAACAGCGGCGGCTTCAAGGACCAGATCGTGCCCCAGGACTACATCCGCAAGGTGGAGGATGCCTACCAGTCCCTGGTTGCCGAGGGACCGGAGGTGCTATAGGCTCACGGCCCGCGGCCGGGAATAAGGCCAGGGCGGTGGCCAGGCTCGTCTGGCCCGAGATACGCCAAACGGCTGATAACCGAAAAGGAGATAGGCCATGTGGAAGGAATTCAAAGAGTTCGCCATGCGGGGCAACGTGGTGGACATGGCCGTGGGCATCATCATCGGCGCGGCCTTCGGGGGCATCGTCAAATCCCTGGTCAGCGACATCCTCATGCCGCCCCTGGGGCTGCTCTTGAGCAACGCCGACTTTTCCGACTTCTTCCTGGTGCTCAAGCAGGGCGCCGAGGCCGGACCCTACCCCACGGTGGCCGCGGCGGCCAAGGCCGGGGCCGTGACCCTCAACCTGGGCCTGTTCCTCAACGTGTTGATCAACTTCTTCATCGTGGCCTTCGCAGTCTTCCTCCTGGTGCGCGGGGTCAACAGGCTGCAAAAGCCCAAGGAGGCCAAGACCAGGGACTGCCCCTATTGCCTGATGGCCGTGCCGGTCAAGGCGATTCGCTGCGGCCACTGCACGGCGGAGATCAAGGAGGGCTGATAGCCTGGCCGGCACCATTCGGCTACCCGGCCAGCCCAGAATAATATGCCTACCAGTAGTGTGCCATCAAAGGCTTCTACACTAGCGGTTGTTGATAAGGCCTCAAATTGGGAATCCAGCCCTTGCCAGGCGCCCTAGACCTGGGGTATGGTAAGGCCCAAACGCCAACCCATCCCTCGAGGGAGTCTCTATGGAACTGACCGTGCGCAAGGAAGACCTGGCCAAGGGCCTGGCCAAGTCCCAGTCGGTGGTGGAGCGCCGCACCTCCATGCCCATCTTAAGCAACGTGCTCCTGGACGCCCAGGGCGAGCAGCTCACCATCACCGGCACCGACCTGGAAACCAGCTTTATCGGCGTGTACCCCGCCCGGGTGAGCCAGCCCGGCAGGGTCACCGTGCCGGCGCGCAAGCTCTACGAGATCGCCAAGGAACTGCCGGCCGAGGATGTGTATCTCAAGGAAAAGGAAAACAACTACCTGCACATCACCAGCGGGCGGGCCACCTATGACCTGGTGGGCCTGGCCGCTGGCGACTACCCCGAGCTGCCCCAGGTGGACGGCATCCCCCAACTGACCATCGCCGGCGAGGTCTTGAGCGAGATGATCGAGAAGACCATCTTCTCCATCTCCCAGGAGGACACCCGGTTCAACCTGGCCGGCCTCTACGTGCAGAAGCGTAAAAAAGACGATTCCCACCGCCTGCGCTTCGTCTCCACCGACGGCCACCGCCTGTCCCTCATTGACAAGGAGATACCAGGCCTGGGCGAGTTCGCCCTTGAGGCCGGGGTCATCATCCCCCGCAAGGGCGTGTCGGAGATGCGCAAGCTGGCCGAGGAGGGCGGCGAGCTGGTGCTGGGCCTGAGCCAGCGCTACGCCGTGGTCAATAAGGACGAGGTCAAGCTGATCCTGCGCATGCAGGAGGGCTCCTTCCCCGACTACGAGGTGGTCATCCCCAAGAACACCAAGCGCAAGGCCCTGCTGGGCCGCCAGGCCTTCGAGGGCGTGCTAAGGCGCGTCTCGCTGATCGCCACCGACCGCTTCCAGGGCGTGCGCCTGGACTTCAAGGACGGCCTCCTGGAAGTGGTCAGCAACAACCCCGACCTGGGCGAGGCCCGCGAGGCCCTGGAGGTGGACTACGAGGGCGAGTCCTTCGGCGTGGGCTTCAACGCCCGCTACTTCCTGGACCTGTGCGCGGCCATGCGCTCGGAGCAGATCAGCCTGAGCTTCGTGGACGAGCAGAACCCCTGCGTCATCAAGGGCGAGGGCGACGCCGGCTTCCTCAGCGTCATAATGCCCATGCGCCTCTAGTGGCGTGCCCGCCACGGGGCGTATGCGGGCCGGTGGTGATGGAGGAGAAGGCGTGGGCCATCGGCTCCCGCCGCGAGACTGCGGAAGAACAAATACCAGGGGCCGCATATCCACAGGGCCAACGTAGGGCGGGTTAACGAGGGCCTAACCCGGCGAGTACCACGGCGAGATACAAGGTTCGGGGTCACCGGGGCGCCAGCCCCCCTGACCCCGGGTTGCGAGAGGCTGGTAGGCGGGGCCCCTGGGGGGCCTCGCCGCTTTTGGGGGTAACGGGCCTTGAGTCTACAGGGGCTCGCTTACCACCGTCACGTCGCCGGTCTTGTGGCCGGGTATCCTCTCCATGGTCTTGCGCAGGTCCTCCAGGATGAAGGCGGACCAGTCGCGCATCACCACCGAGCGGTGACGGGTGCTAAGCACCTCCACGCGGTAGCTCATGGCCCCGGACTGGGGCGGTTTGATGCTCACCTGCACGTACTCGGTGAAGCCCCACTCGGTCAGGCGGCCCTTGATGACCCCCTCCTTCTGGTCCAGGTGCTTGACGTTGAGGTTCTTGGTCATGGAGCGCACGGCGGCCAGCCAGACGTCGTCATAGGACAGGCGCTGCACCACCAATACCTCGCGGGTGGTGGCCGGCGGCGGCTCCGGCGCCGAGCGCATGCAAGAGGACAGGGCCAGGCTGGCCAGCAGAAGCAGCGCCAGCAAGGAGACGCGGGCGGACCCCGAAAAAAAGGTTGGCTTGTTCATGGCGCCTCGCCATCGCGGGTGGGGGTTGTTAGAAAGGGGAGGGGCCGCTACTTGCTGATCCAGCCATCCTGACGGGCCTTCTCGGCGTTGCAGGCCTCGTCGTCCACCATCACCGTGCGCCCCTCGCTCCTGGCGCACTCCATGTCGCAGTCACCGGAGTTCCTGAGCCCGCGCAGGCGGTACCAGCGGTCCATGCAGGCCCGCCAGCACTCCTGGTCCAGCCCGCGCACCACCTCCGGCCTTTGGCATTGGGGATAGCTGGGCGGTGAGTCGCGGGTCTCGCCGGTGGACGGGTTGTGCCAGGTGGCGCAGCCAGCGGCCAGCCAGGCCAGGCCCGCCAGCCAGGTCCACGCCAGGAGTCTAAGCGCCATGTCATCTCCCTTGCAGGCAGGCGGAGGCGGTGGGGTCAACGCTTACCCCATGCTAATTCATGACCCAGGGGGCGTCAAGCCGGCGCGTAACCGGAAGCGGTGAGCATAGGCCCCTAGCTCACTTCATGCCAGGCAGCGGTAAAGGGCGTAGAGGGCCCACAGCCAGAGGGCCACTATAGCCACCGCGCCCGCCAAACCAAGACCCAGGCGGGGCGGGTTCTCCCTGGCCTGCCGGCGGCAGTCCTCAAGTACCGTGGGGGGAATCAGCCTGATGGCCAGGGCAATGCCCAGGGGCAGCAGGATCAGGTCGTCCAGGTAGCCCAGCACGGGCACGAAATCCGGTATCAGGTCTATGGGGCTCAAGGCATAGGCCACCACCAAGGCCGCCACCACCTTGGCCGGCCAGGGCGTGCCTGGGTGCTTCATGGCCAGGACCAGAACGGCCACCTCTCGCGCCAGCCCGCGCGCCCAGGTCTTTAGCCGTTGGAAAAGGGGATGGTGAGCATCTGGCAAGGAGAGGGGTCCTTGTTATACGCATTTCAGATCAGACGCATAGTTTTTCGGCATATTTCCTCTGGGTTCAACCCTTACCGTTTCAGCGGCCCAAGAAAACCTAAGCGGTTTCTTTTTGTGTCCCGCTAGAGCCGCCCGGCCATGCTGGCTTTGCTAATGCGGCTGCCGGCGCGGGGTGGACTCTCCGCCTTGGCGCGGGCAGGGGCCGCAGGGATCCCGTATCCCTTCCCGGGTGGATCATGGCAGCCCCCTGCCGGTGCCCTAAGAATGGCCGGGCTAAGAGCGGGACACGGGGCTTGGGCGGCCAAAAATCAAAACCCGCCGGCCAGAGGATGCCCGGATCAATAGCCAACAACCTAATACCATACGATGGTTGTTGAAATAGTATTAAACAATTTGGCCAAAAAGTTTAATAAGCCGCGCCTGGAGGGTCTGCAATTAAAGAAATGTTAAATATGGCCCAGGCCAGCCGGTGGGGGTGGCGGTCAATCCTGGAACAGCGCCAGGTAGGAGGCGTAGCTGTAGACCCGGTTTCGCTGGCCGCTGGTGATTTCTTGCAGCAGTCCCAGGGCCACGAATTTTTGGATGACCTTGCGGGCGGTGGGGTAGGAGACACCCAGGGAATTGCCGGCCAGGGTGACGGTTATGAAGGTCATTTTGAACATCAACTCCAATAGGCGCATTCCCTGGGGTATGGCGTCCATCAGTTTTAGGTGCTCGTTGCGCAGCCTTTGAATGGCCGAGGCCGTGGCCGAGGCCTGGCCAGCCACCTCGGCCACGCCCCGCAAAAAGAACTTCAGCCACCCCTCCCAGTCTCCCAAGTCACGCACGGACTGCAGGCGCTCGTAGTATTCCTGGCGGTGTTTTTTCAGATAAAGAGACAGATAGAGCAACGGCTTCTTGAGCAGGCCCCACTGGCAGAGCAGGAAGGTGATGAGCAGGCGCCCCAAGCGTCCGTTGCCGTCCAAAAAGGGGTGGATGGTCTCGAACTGGGCGTGGGCCAGGCCGGCCTTGACCAGCAGAGGGGGCGGCGGGGCTGGAAGGTGGAGGTAGTTCTCCAGGTCACCCATGGCCTTGGGAACCTCGTGCTGGGGCGGGGGCACGAAAAGGGCCTGACTCAGGCTGGTGCCGCTGGGGCCTATCCAATTTTTGGTGCGCCGGAATTCCCCGGGGTCCCGCCGCGAGCCGCGCACGTTCTTTAGAAGATCGGCGTGAATCTCCCGAATCAGGCGCAAGGAAAGAGGCAGGGAGTCCAGGCGTGCTAGGCCATGGTTCATGGCCTTGACGTAGTTGACCACCTCCCCCACGTCCCCGGCCCGCTCCTTGCGCACCACGCCGGCCTGAACCTCCAGCACATCATTGAGCGAGGCCTGGGTGCCCTCGATCTGGGAGGAGAGCACGGCTTCCTTGTTGACGTACATGGCCACGAACAAGTCGGGGTTGGGCAGCAGTTCCGAGGCGGCGTCCAGGCGCCCCACGGCCTGATCGGCCAGGGAGAGCAGGCCCAGGAGTTCGTCGTCGTACACCAGGGGCGGAGCGGGAGGTAGGGGCCTGGGTATGAAGGCCCGGTAGTTGCCGGATTGCTGGATGTAGGTTCCGGCCCTGCCAGCCTGGGTCATGTTCGGCAGCTCCTGCCAATGGTTTGACGGTCTGAGCCTTGACGCTACCCTTATTTAACTCAAAGGCCGTTTTCGTTCAATAAGATTGCCTGGTGCCGCCCATATTAAAATTTGCTTACATAAAACAACCCCCGCCGCTGTTCTGCCGGCGGGGGCCTTGGTCTTTGGGCGGCTCGGGCCGGGGCGCGGCTAGGGCAACAGCGTGTAGGGCTGGGTGCGCCCCACCCACTCGCTGGCTGGGTACTGCTCGGCCAGTATCTGGTGGCCCACCTTGAGGTGGGAGGGGTCCTTGCTGGCGCGGTAGCGGCAGATGGCCCGGTAATACACCGCCTGGGGCGCGGCGTAGCTCTGGGCGTGGCCCGCCAGCAGGCGCTCCAGGCTGGCCAGGGCGTCGTCGAAACGGTGGTGGGCGAAACGGGCCAGGGCCTGGCCCAGGAGCAGGTGGGGCACCAACTCCGCCGGTGGCACGAAGCCGATCATGCCGTGGTGGTGGTTGCCCTGGGGGTCCAGGATGAACAGGGCCGGGGTCCAGCGCACCCAGAAGGTGGATGCCTGGGGCTCGCTATTGGGTGTCAGCTTGAGGGGCACCATCTCGCTGTTCAGAAAATCGGCCACCGCGTGCGTGGGGTACGTGACCGCACCCATCTGCTGGCAGCCGATTCAGGTGGGCAAAAAGAAGTCCAGGAAGATGGCCTTGTCCTGGGCCTGGGCCCGCTCCAGGGCCTGTTGCCAGTCCTCTAGCCAGGCTATCTCAACGCTCATGGTCCTCTCCTTGCCGGGCCGGCAAAGCGCCGGCCAGCCGTTGGTGGGTGGGGGTCCAATCATTACAGGTGGCCCATGGTTAATATTAGAAACCAGTGGGCCGGCCGATGCAAGGCCCGCGTGGCCGCGCGCCGGGCCTTGACCATGGCCGGGCGGGGCCTGCTATGCTGATAGGAAACACCCACCCCGCGCCATGAGGAGCCGCCATGAGCAATAGCCATCCGCCCCACCGGCCCGGACCCCAGACCCTGGCCCTGCACGCCGGCCAGGAGCCCGACCGTCAGACCGGGGCGCGGGCCGTGCCCATCTACCAGACCACCAGCTTTGTATTTCAGGACACCGCCCACGCCGCCGATCTGTTTGCCCTGCGCCAGCCGGGGTTCATCTACACCCGCATCATGAACCCCACCACCCAGGTGCTGGAGGACCGCCTGGCCGCCCTGCACGGGGCCGCCGGGGCCCTGGCCACCTCCTCGGGCATGGCGGCCATCTTCTTCGCGGTGCTGGGCATCACCCAGGCTGGCCAGAACATCGTCAGCGGGGCCAACCTCTACGGCGGCACGCGCACCCTGTTCAGCCACACCCTGGCCCGCCTGGGCATTGAGGTGCGCTTCGTGGACTCCCGCGACCCGGCCAACTTCAGCCGGGCGGCGGACCAGAACACGCGCCTGTTCTTCACCGAGTCCATCGGCAACCCCCGCTGCAACGTGGACGACCTGGCGGGCATCGCGGCGGCGGCCCATGAACAGGGCGTGCCCCTGGTGATGGACAACACCGTATCGCCGCCGCCCATGAGCAACCCCCTGGACTACGGCGCCGACATCGTGGTCTACTCGCTGACCAAGATCATCGGCGGCCACGGAACCTGCATCGGCGGGGCGGTGGTGGATTCTGGGCGCTTCGATTGGACCAGGGCAAACCGCTATCCCGAGCTGACCCAGCCCGACCCCTCCTACCACGGGCTCAATTTTCAGGAGGCCTTCTGCCGCTTCGATCCGTCCCAGGCCGGGGCCGCCTGCCCGGTGTACATCCTCAAGCTGCGCACCAGCTTGTTGCGCGACATCGGCGCGGCGCTCTCACCCTTCAACAGCTTTTTGATCCTGCAGGGCCTGGAGACCCTGCCCCTGCGCGCCCGCGCCCACTGCGTCAACGCCCAGCGGGTGGCCGAGTACCTGGAGGGGCATCCGGCCGTGGCCTGGGTCAACTACGCCGGCCTGCCCAGCCACCATGACTATGCCCGGGCCAAGAGATATTTCCCCGGCGGCCCCAGCGCGGTCTTCGGCTTTGGTGTGAAAGGCGGCCTGGAGGCGGGCCGGCGCTTCATCGAGTCGGCGCGGCTCTGCTCCCACCTGGCCAACATCCTGGACGCCAAGACCCTGGTGATCCACCCGGCCAGCACCACCCATAGCCAGCTCGGCCCCGAGGAGCTGGCCGCCGCCGGGGTCAGCCAGGACCTGGTGCGCATCTCAGTGGGTATCGAGGACGTGGCCGACATAATCGCCGATCTGGAGGAGGCGCTCTCCGCCAGCCAGGGTTAGGGCCGGGCCGCTTTGTTTAATACCAAAGTTGCGATCAAGTGAATAGTTTGATCGCAACTTGGTATGCGGGCCGGGCAAAATCACGCTTTTGCCCGGCCGGTCAGCAATCAAAGCCATGGATGGCTTTGATTGCTGATCGGTATAAGACGGGCTCGTGAATTACGCATTTGTAATTCACGAGCCCGTTCCCAGACCGGGGCAACCGGCCCCAGACTGGGCCAGCCAGCGGGTCTATTGGTCAAGATACTAAAATAGCAGTCAAAATTAGGGTGGATCGCCTGGCGTGCCCCTTGCGGATAGGCAGTGGCACGCTATTGGCAATATTCCAGGGACGAGCGGTCACGCCCGCCGGGCAACCCAAGAAGGCGTGCCGCCCCCCGGCCTGGCAGGCAAGGTGCCGGGTCCGCATGGGACCGCAAAGTTCGGTCTGGAGGGACTGCGGCCGGCCAATGCGGCTCCCATGCGGACCTTGGCGCCAACCCTGTGGGGCCGGACCAGCTTATACCAATATGCAATCAAAGCCATCCATGGCTTTGATTGCTGATCGGCCGGGCAAAAACGTGGTTTTGCCCGGCCTCCCGGGCGCTTTCGCGCCCGGCGGGCCATCCATGGCCCGCATACCAAGTTTCGATCAAACTACTCGTTTGATCGCAACTTGGTATTAAAGGCGCGACTCCTGGCTGGCCGGCCCTTCGGCCGGAACGCCTGCCCTGGCGGCCGAAGGGCCGGCCAGCCTGAGGGTGCCACCTTACCAGTTCGTAATTTAGTTACAATATTGTAATTCACCTAGTGCTGAACGCCATGTCCGGCGGACGGGGTGGTCTGTCCCTGGGGCTTGGCGGCCGGCTTCTTGGCCAGCCAGGCCTTCATCAGGGCGATCTCCTTTTCCTGGGCCTTGATGATCTGCCTGGCCAGCTTCTTGACCTTGGGGTCCTTGCCATGCTCCAGCACCACCTTGGCCATGTCAATGGCCCCCTGGTGGTGGGGGATCATGCCGCGAAGGAAATCCTGGTCCGCGTCGCCGCTGGGGGCCAGGGACATGTCCTGGTGCATGCGCTGCATGGCCTGGGCATAGCCCTTGGAGGCAGGGTCATCGCCCTGGGCCAGGGCCTGCCCAGCCATGAGCAGGGTCAGGAGGAGCAGGCCCGGCAGAAATAGGCAGGGGCGTGGCTGGGACATGGGTATCCCTCCGGGATGGATTTTTGGATTTGAGGTTGGGTTGCTTGTTAGTCTATCAGAAAAATAGGAGAGCCGGGGAGGGCGCGGGAAAACGGTTGGCCTCAGACCCGGGAGCTTACCACCAGGCCCCGGTGGTCGGCGGCCAAGAGGGCCGGGTCGCGGCCCCGGTCCTTCCAGGTGGGATGATCGGCGGCCATGAGGGCGGGGTCCTTGGCGCGGTCTATCCAGGAAGGGTGGTCGGCGGCCATGAGCGCCATGTCCTGGGCGCGGTCAACCATGGGCAGCAACTGGGGCGGCCGCGCAGGGGGCACGGCGTAGGTCAGCCCCGGATACTCGGGCTGGTAGAAGGAGGTGCCGGTTATGGAGTCTATGACCGTCGGCATGGCGCGCCCCGTGGGTCGTGTTGGCCTATAAATCAATTAAACCACAAAACCCGGCGCAAGGGAAGGGATTGCTGGGGAAAATGAACCACCCCGCAGCAAGCTACGGCGTATCAAGAGGATGGCGGGTTACGCTTCGCTAACCAGCCCTACGCTTGGTCGTGGCAACAGTATTATCTGTTGAGCCCTACTACGGGAGCCGGCTGCCTTGGCCCAGGCCACAACGCCACCCGACCCGCAATGCCCGGCCGGGGGCACCCGGCCCGCCCCGTATACCCCCGCCGCGGCTAGCGGCTAAATATCCAGCGCCCTTACGTCCAGGGCGTTTTCGATGATGAAGTCGCGGCGGGGCTCCACCTCGTCGCCCATGAGGGTCTGGAACATCAGGTCGGCGGCCACCATGTCATCCACGCGCACCTGCAACAGGGTGCGTTTCTCGGGGTCCATGGTGGTCTGCCAGAGCTGCTCGGGGTTCATCTCGCCCAGGCCCTTGTAGCGTTGCAGGTGCAGGCCCTTGGCCCCGGCCTCCATGAGGCGCTTGAGCAGGGCGTCGGCGTCGGGTATCTCCTGGGCGCCGCCGTTCTTGCGCACCATGAAAGGCCCCTGGTCGCTGCCGGCCAACTGGTCGTGCAGTTGGGACAGGCGGGCGTAGTCGGCGCTGGCCACCAGTCCCCAGGTGATGACGGCGCTCTCCTTGGTCTCGCCCAGGCTGGTGACGCTGATCTCGTGCAGGCTGTGCTCCTCGTCCTGGGTCACGCTGTCCACCACCAGGCCCTGGGCCAGGAGGTACTGCTCCAGGTCGCGCACCTTGTCGGGGTCGGCGAAGAAGTTTTTGGTGCGCACCCGGGCGCGCAGGAGGGCCTGCAAGGCGGCCAGGGGGTAGCCCCGGCGCTTGAGGCGGTCCAGGCCCTCCAGGTAGGCCGAGATCAGCTCCATGTGCTTTACCAGGCGCTGGCCGTTGAGGGTCTGCTCGGTGACGGGTATCTCCAGGGTCAGCTCGGCGCAGGCCCGCTCCAACAGGAGCTTGCGCATGGCTGACTCGTCCTTGATGTAGTTCTCCTTCTTGCCGTCCACCATGCGGTACAGGGGGGGCTGGGCGATGTAGAGGTGGCCGCGCTCCACCAGGTCGGGCATCTGGCGGAAGAAGAAGGTCAAGAGCAGGGTGCGGATGTGGCTGCCGTCCACGTCGGCGTCGGTCATGACCACGATCTTGTGGTAGCGCAGCTTGCTTAAGTCAAAGTCCTCCTCGCCGATGCCGGTGCCCATGGCGGTAATCATGGTGCGAATCTCGTTGTTCTCCAGCATCTTGTGGAAGCGGGCCTTCTCCACGTTGAGTATCTTGCCCCGTAGCGGCAGGATGGCCTGGAAGCGGCGGTCGCGGGCCTGCTTGGCGCTGCCCCCGGCGCTGTCGCCCTCTACCAGGAACAGCTCGGCGGACTCGGGGTCGCGGGCCGAGCAGTCGGCCAGTTTGCCGGGCAGGCTGTGCTCGGCCAGCACGCCCTTGCGCCGCACCAGCTCGCGGGCCTTCTTGGCCGCCTCGCGGGCGCGGGCCGCCTCGGTTACCTTCTCAACCACCTTGCGGGCCACGGAGGGGTTTTCCTCGAAGAACGTGGCCAACTGGTCGTTGACGATCTGCTCCACCAGGCCCTTGACCTCGGAGTTGCCCAGCTTCATCTTGGTCTGCCCCTCGAATTGGGGCTGGGGCAGCTTGACGCTGATGACCCCGGCCAGGCCCTCGCGCACGTCGTCGCCGGAGGGCAGGGCCTTGAGCTTGGGGAAGTTCTGGCCGATGTAGGTGTTGAGCGTGCGGGTCAGGGCGGCCTTGAAGCCGGTGAGGTGGGTGCCGCCCTCGCGGGTGTTGATGTTGTTGGCGAAGGAGAACAGGCGCTCGTTGTAGGAGTCGGTGTAGCGTAAAGCGATCTCCACCTGCACGGCGTCTTTTTCGCCCGAGAGATAGATGGGCTTGGGGTGCAGGGGCTGGCTCTTGCGGCTGATGTAGTCCACGAACTCGCTGATGCCGCCCTTGTAGAAGAAGTTGGCCTCTTTTTCGCTGCGCTCGTCAATGAGCTGGATGGACAGGCCGCGGTTGAGGAAGGATAGCTCGCGCAGGCGCCCGGCCAGCACGTCGAAGGAGTACTCGGCCGTCTCGAAGATGGCCGGGTCGGCCAGGAACGTCACCTTGGTGCCGGTCTTCTTGGACTTGCCGATCTCCTGGAGCTCGTCCACGGGCTTGCCCTGCTGGTAGCGCTGGGCGTAGACCTTGTTGTCGCGGCTGACCTCCACCTCCAGCCAGGAGGACAGCGCGTTGACCACGCTGACGCCCACGCCGTGCAGGCCGCCGGCCACCTTGTAGGCCTTGTCGTCGAACTTGCCGCCGGCGTGCAGCTTGGTCATGACCACCTGCAGGGCCGGGACCTTCTCGGTGGAGTGCATGTCCACGGGGATGCCGCGGCCATCGTCGGTGACGCTCACCGAGTTGTCGGTGTGGATGACCACCTTGACGTTGGTGCAGTAGCCGGCCATGGCCTCGTCTATGCTGTTGTCCACCACCTCGTAGACCAGGTGGTGCAGGCCGTCCACGCCGGTGGAGCCTATGTACATGGCCGGGCGCTTGCGCACCGCGTCCAAGCCCTCGAGGACCTTGATCTTATCGGCGGTATAGCTGCTTTGGTCGGGCGTCATGGTTCGTCCTTCTATAAGTGGCCGGTTTCAACCCTCAAATTATGCCAGAACTTGCTATTTTTGCAAGGAGTGTATTATAGTTAGGCGAAACGGCGACCTGTGGCGGAAGGTAACTCAGGGGGAGGGGGCATCATGGCGGAGTGGCTGGGAAATATTATAAGCAAAGCCAGAAAGAACATATGGAAGGTATTGGCGGTTCTGCTAGGCGGCGCAGGCGTGCTGGCGTTACAGGCCGGCTGGCTGACCGCCGCGGACAAACCTGTCCCGGCAACAACAGGGAAGAATTCAACACCAGGGGCAATATCAACCAGTGGTAATGCCAATTCTGTCGAGGCAACGGCTAACGATTTAATCATCCGTGGTGATTCGTTCCGCGCCAAGGGCGACTACGACCAAGCCATCGCCTGGTATGAGAAGGCGCTGAAGATCAGGGAACAGGTGCTGGGCCTGGAGCACCCCGAGACGGCGGATAGCTACAACAACCTGGGCACGGCCTGGCGGGCCAAGGGCGATTATGACCAGGCCATCGCCTGGTTTGAGAAGGCGCGGGTGATATTTGAATTGGAACTGGGAAAGGATCACCCCTACACCGCTACCAGCTACAACAACCTGGGTGTGGCTTGGGAGGCCAAGAACGATTTCGACCAGGCCATCGCCTGGTTTGAGAAGGCGCTGAAGATCAAGGAAAAGGTGCTGGGCCTGGACCACCCGGATTCCGCCACCAGCTACAACAACCTGGGCGCAGCCTGGGATTCCAAGGGCGATTTTAATCAGGCCATCGCCTGGTATGAGAAAGCACGGCAGGTACAGGAAAAGGCTCTAGGTCGTGAGCACCCTAACACCGCCACCACCTACAACAACCTAGGCGCGGCCTGGAAGGCCAAGGGCGAATACGGGCAGGCTATCGCTTGGTTTGAGAAGGCGTTGAAGATAAATGAAAAGGCTATGGGCCTGGACCACCCTGACACCGCCCTGGGCTACAACAACCTGGGTGCGGCCTGGCGGGCCAAGGGTGATTACGACAAGGCCATCGCCTGGTACGAGAAGGCGCTGAAGATATGGGAAAAGGTTCTGGGCCTTGAACACCCCGCCACCGCCACCACCTACAACAACCTGGGCTCGGCCTGGCGGGCCAAGGGAGATTTTGACAAGGCTATCGCCTGGTTTGAGAAGGCGCTGAAGATCAAGGAAAAGGTGCTGGGCCTGGACCACTCCTCCACTGCCACCACCTACAACAACCTGGGCTCGGCCTGGCGGGCCAAGGGCGATTTTGACCAGGCGATCGCCTGGCATGAGAAGGCGCTGAAGATCAGGGAAAAGGTCCTGGGCTTGGAGCACCCCGAAACCGCCAGCAGCTACAACAACTTGGGCGAGGCCTGGTGGGCCAAGGGCGATTTTGACCAGGCCATCGCCTGGCATGAGAAGGCGCTGAAGATATGGGAAAAGGTTCTGGGCCTTGAACACCCCGACACTGCCACCAGCTACAACAACCTGGGCTTGGCCAGGGCGGCCAAGGGCGATTACCCCAAGGCCCTGGATTATGAGCGCAAGGCTCTGGCCATCTGGGAAAAGAAGCTGCCCGCCGACCACCCAACGATCCAACTGGCGCGCAAAAACATAGCTGACATTGAGACCGAGCAGGCCGCCGCCGGGCGGGGTCGCTAGGAGGGGCATGGCCATCCCCAGGCCCAAGCCGCCGCGCTCCCACGCCCTGCTGGGGCTGGTGCTGTGGGGGGTGGCGGCCGGGCATGCCTGGTATGACGTGCCCTGGGCCAGGCTGTGGTACTACCACCTGGCCTGGTGGGGCTACATCATTTTCGCCGACGGCCTGGTCAAACAGCGCACCGGCAACTCCCTGCTCTGGGACCGGCAGGGGGCCTTCGCCTTCATGGCGCTGGCCTCCACCACCTTCTGGTTCTTCTTCGAGCTAATCAACCTGGCGGCGCTAAACAACTGGCACTACGAGGGCGTGGCGCGCATAACCTGGCTGCGCTGGCTGGGGGCGCACGTCGCCTTTGCCACGGTGCTGCCCGGGGTGCTGGTGACCTACGAATTGCTCACCGCCTGGGGGGTGCTGGGGCAGGTGAGGGTGCGGCCCCTGGGAACGGACGGCCCTGGCCAACGGCCTTGCCACGGGAGCCAGCAAGGCTTGTTAAGGCCACAACCCCAACCGGCCCGTCTACGCCCAGTGGCAGGCACGCCGCCATGGTACCCAGGTTTTTTGGCCATTGGTGGGCTAATGTTGCTGCTGCCCTTGCTCTGGCCGGGGCTGTTTTTCCCCCTGGTGTGGGGCGCGCTGGTCTTTCTGCTGGAGCCCCTCAACCACCGCTATGGCGCGCCCAGCCTTATGCGTGACTGGCAGGCCGGCGACCTCTCGGTCTTCTGCCGCCTGCTATTGGCCGGCCTGATCTGCGGGCTGTTGTGGGAGTCGCAGAACTTTCTCTCCAGCGCCCGCTGGGTGTACACCCTCCCTTGGCTGAATGAGCCCAAGCTCTTCGCCATGCCCCTGGCTGGCTATTTGGGCTTTCCCGCCTTTGCCGTGGAGTGCTACGTGGCCATGTCCTCCCTAAGCCTGCTGCGTGGGGGGCGCGGCTGGCGGGCCGATGACCACCGCCGGGCCACCCGGCCCGGATGGCCGGCCTGGTCCCTGGCGCTCCTGGCCGGCGCGGCCCTGGCCTTCAATCTGGCGGTGCTGTACCTTATGGACCAGCGGGTGGTGATGAGCTTCGGGGATTGATGGCGAGCTGGACAGGTGCCCCCATAAATTCGGTTTAGGAGTCATTGCGAGGAGCCCCTTGGGGCGACGAAGCAATCTCTTTCCCAAAATCCCAGAGATTGCTTCGTAGCTTGCGCTCCTCGCAATGACAAACTGGACACGGTGAACGACATGTCTACCTATTACCTCCTCAACCTGGGCTGCGCCAAGAACCAGGTTGAGGGCGAGCACCTGGCCGGCATGCTCTTGGCCGCCGGCTGGCAAGGCGTGGCCGACCCCGGCCAGGCGGAGCTATTGCTGGTCAACACCTGCGGCTTCATCAAGCCGGCGGTGCAGGAGAACATCGCGGCCATCCTGGACCTGGCGGCGGCCAAGCGCCCGGGCCAACGCCTGGCCGTGGTGGGCTGCCTGGTGGGGCGCTACGGCAAGAAGCTGGCCGCCAGCCTGCCCGAGGTGGACCTGCTGGTGGGGCCGGGCGAGGCCGCGCGCCTGCTGGAGCACCTGCAAGCGGCGCCGCCGGGGCGGCTGGCCATCTCCCAGCCCCGGGAGGTCTTTGGCTTCGAGCACCCCCGCGCCTTGTCCACCGGGCCAGGCTGGGCCTACCTGCGCTTGGGCGATGGCTGTGAACACGATTGCGCATTCTGCACCATCCCGCGCATCCGGGGACGCTTCCGCTCGCGGCCCATGCATGACGTCCTGGCCGAGGCCCAGCGCTTGGCCGAGGCTGGCGCGCGCGAACTCAACCTGGTGGCCCAGGACCTCTGCTCCTATGGCCGCGACCTGAAGGACGGCTCCAGCCTGGAGGCCCTGCTGCCGGAGATGGCCAGCATAGGTGCACTCTCGTGGATAAGATTACTCTATCTCAGTCCGGATAGTCTGGAAAAACCGCTCATCCAGACCATGGCCCGCACCCCCAAGGTGCTCCCGTATTTTGATTTGCCCTTGCAGCATATCTCCGGCCCGGTGCTACAGGCCATGGGGCGAAAGCGCTCGGGCGCCGAGTTGCGGGCGCTGCTGTCCGAAATACGGCAGGCCGTGCCCAACGCGGTTCTGCGTACCACGCTGTTGGTGGGGCACCCGGGTGAGGGTGAAGCCGAGTTCACAGAGCTAAGAGAGTTCGTGCAAGGGGCCGGCTTCGACCATTTGGGCTGCTTTGCCTATCAGCCCGAGGCCGGCACCCGCAGCGCGCGGCTACCGGCCCCGCCGGCCAAGCTGGGGGCCGCCCGCCGGCGCCAGATCATGGCCACCCAGAAGGCCGTCAGCCGCGCCAAGCAAAAGGCACTCAAGGGCCAGGAGCTTGAAATCCTGGTGCTGGGGCCTCACCCGGAGAGCGATCTGCTGGGCCTGGGCCGCCTGGCCCGCCAGGCCCCAGAGGTGGACGGCGAGGTCATCATCACCGACGGCCAGGCGGAGCCCGGGAGCCTGGCCCGCTGCCGCATAACCAAGGCCCACGCCTACGACCTGGAGGCGGTGCTTCTCTAATGGGGTGCCCCCCACGGGGCATATACGGGTCGGGCGTGGCCGCCGCCTTGGCCCGGGCTGGCGGCTCCCGCTGGGGGCTCGCGGGGTGACTATCCACCGCGTCCTTTACTTTAGGGATGACCCTCTTGCCCACTCGTCCCCACTGGGGGAGAGGGTAGGGCGAGGGGGTGGCCGGGTGCCACTACAGTCCCAGGCCGGCGGCTCCCGCCGGCAGGCCGCTCAATACCGAAAACCTAGGGCGGGTTAGCCAAGCGTAACCCGCCGTTCCCGGTTGGCTCCGCAGGGAGCCTGTAAGCGCAGCCTTGCTGGCGGTCCCGCCCGGCCCGCTTCACCGGCCCTGGCACCGGGCCTTGGGGGCACCAAGCGCCCCCCGGGTACCCAGCGGGGAAATTCGCAGGTCTATTAAAAACGCCCCTGCCTGCTAACTGCCTTTTAATATGACCAAAAGCCCAAAGGCTTACCAACAACGGTTATTAGTGCGCCAAGAAAGACCGGCTACACCTAGCGGTTTTGGGGGCCGCAAAGTGGGCGTTGGCTGGGTGGGCCGCGTACACCTGGGGGGCGTGGGCTAGCCTTGGGCGCGGCTAGGGGCGGGCCTAGGAGAGGTCCTGGAGGCTGGGGGGCACCATGGCCGGTGTCAGGCCGGAGGCCTCCATCCAGGCCAGGAGGTCCGCCAGGGCGCGGCGGGCCAATTCCAGGCCCCGCTGCTTCTTGGGCAGGCGTCTGGGCTGGGGGGGCAGGGGGGGCAGCAGCCCGAAATTGACGTTGCTGGGCTGGAAGTCCTTGGTGGCCGTGTTCCCCAGGTGACTCAGCAGGCCGCCCAGGGCGGTGGTGGGCGGGGGCAGGAGGGGTCCTTGTCCCAGGGCGCGGCGTCCGGCGTTGATGCCGCAGAGCAGCCCGCTGGCCGCGCTTTCCACGTAGCCTTCCACCCCCGAGAGCTGGCCGGCCACATAGACATGGGGAGCGGAACACAGGCGCTGGTCCGGGGTGAGCGCCCGGGGGGCGTCAACGAAGGTGTTGCGATGAATGGAGCCCAGGCGGGCGAACTCGGCCCGGGCCAGGGCTGGAATCAGGCGGAAGACCCGCTCCTGGGCGGGGTGGGTCAGCTTGGTCTGAAAGCCGACCAGGTTGAGCAGCCTACCCTCGTGGTCCTCCTTGCGCAGTTGCACCACGGCGTGGGGCCAGCGGCCCGTGGCCGGGTCGCTGAGGCCCACTGGCTTCATGGGTCCGAAGAGCAGGGTCTTCTCGCCCCGGGCGGCCATCACCTCGATGGGCAGGCAGCCCTCGAAGAAGCGGGGGTTCTCGAAGTCCTTGAGCGGCACCTGCTCGGCGGTGGTCAGGGCCTGGTAAAAGGCCTGCCACTCTTCCTTGCTCAGGGGGCAGTTGAGGTAGTCGCCCTCGCCATCGCCGTAGCGGTCGGCCCAGAAAGCGTGCGCCATGTCCACCGACTCGGAGGTGACGATGGGGGCGATGGTGTCGTAGAAGTGCAGGCCCGCCTGGCCGGTGAGGCGGGCCAGGTCGGCGGCCAGCTCGGGGGTGGTCAGCGGGCCGCTGGCCAGCACGCACAGGCCAGCGCGGGGCACCTCCGTGACGGCCACGCTCTCTAGGGTGATGAGCGGGTGGCCGCGCAGGGCCTGGTCCAGCAGCGCCGCGAAGGCCTGGCGGTCCACGGCCAGGGCCTTGCCGGCGGCCACCGCCGTGGCCCGGGCGGCGGCCATCACCGCCGAGCCCAGGAGGCTCATCTCCAGCTTCAATAGCCCCACGGCGCTGGTGGGGTCGTCGGAGCGCAGGGAGTTGGAGCAGACCAGCTCGCCCATCAAGGGCGAGTGGTGGGCGGGGGTGTAGGCCAGGGGCTTCATCTCCCTGACCAAAACCGGCACGCCCTGGGCGGCGGCGGCCAGGGCCGCCTCGCAGCCGGCCAGGCCGGCGCCTATTACCAGTAGGTGGTAGGACATGGCGGCATGCTACCAAAGCGCGGTGGGCGCTGCAATATATGATAATAATAAATGGGAATTAAATAATAATTGGTTGACGCAATAAATAATATTTTTATAGAATATTGTGCGATTAAAATAAGTGCAATAAAAACAGCAAAATACGCTTGAAGGGAGTTTCGAATGAAGGGTAGCACGCTGCCAGCATTAATCAAGTCGTTTGTAATCTATATGGATATTGTGGATTCGACTCGGCAAAGCGATGAAATACAAGTTAACATGATGGAACACCTATATCGATTAGTAATTCGAACGCTTCGGGAAAGGCAAATTCCGCATTTCCATAAAGAGAACGATATTCAAGCAGATTTTTATTCAAATACTACTGGAGATGGAATCGTCTTTGTTATAGCAGACTCTTATGATAAAATGGCTACAGATGTGTTTGATTGCGTGGTTAAAATATATGAGTTGTTTGAGTCAGAATTTAAAGACTTTATTGATAAAAATAACCTTTCATGGAAGCAGGTATCCATAGAAGAATCAGTGAATGGCATGGCCTTGGAGAGGGGATTTGGAGAGCGAATGGCAAGGCATGATATAAATGGATGGCCAAAGGACCCTAAAATTAGAGCAGCTATACATTATGGGCCAACTAAATGGTCACATAGTAGGGTAAATGGTCGACTTATTGTTCAGGGTGAAGGGCTAAACACTTGCGCAAGAGCATTAGTATTAGCAAGAAGGGATCATCTAATTGTAACCGATTCCTTTTTTAAGTTGTGGTATGTATCTTATAAAAATAAGAAAAACTATGGAACTAGGAAGTTTAGCGCAACGGTAAAAAGCAAGGAGGTTATTGTTCATAATATTTTTTCTGCATCTATGGGCAACTTTTTCTCTCCTTATAATCCAACGTATATGCCAACCATAATAAGCAATTCTCTGCTTAGCCTGCTAAAAATATTTAGTGTTAAGTTAAAGTACATATTAAATGCCACAGAAAGGAATATCGACATAGAAGGCATTCAATATACAGTGACACTTCTTACTAGAGAAAAAGATTTAGAGGGTAATGATATTACATTTCCCTGGGCTAACAGGTTAGATCAAGATGGAAAAATTAAAAAAATAAAATCGTTGATGTCATACCCATCAGGCATAGGATGCCCTGGCAAGGCTTGGGAATTGGGGGAAATGCAGTACATTAACGATTTGCCATTTGTTGATGATAAGCATGGCGACAATTTTGTGTCTTATTGTGAGAAGCTATATGAAAAAATGGACTTGACTCTTGATGAAGTAAAACGCTTTGCGTTTAAGTATAATAATCACCTTCCTCGTTGCTTCGTAAGTTTTCCCTTGCTGGCAAGTACGGGCAGTTATGGTGAGATATATAAATGTGGTATTCTTTCTTGCGATTTTTCTGACCCTTTGCCGCTCAATGAAAGGAAGTGGAAGCTATTACATAAAAAAGTAAGAGAAGAGATTGGATATTTTGCTGCACTGCTAGGTGAAGTTACACCAGACAAAGAGTTGTTATAGATAATAGTTGTAAAGAATATCACACATTAGGCCAGCCATGAGCCACCGCCTTTTGGCCGATCTGGTGATGCTGGTCCACTTCGCCTGGATAATCTTCATCCTGGCGGGACTGCTGTTGGCCCGGCGCCGGCCCTGGCTGGCCTGGCCCCACCTGGTATCGCTGCTGGTGGTGCTGGCGCTCAACCTGGGGGGCTGGTACTGCCCGCTCACCCTGCTGGAGTACTGGCTGCGCTGCCAGGACCCGGCGGCACCGGCCTATCCGGGGTCCTTCCTCTTTGTATATGTGGACCGCCTGGTCTACCTTCGCCTGCCCGAGAGTTGGCTGCGCCTGGCCGGCGGGGCCTGGGCCGCCCTGAACCTGCTGGGCTACGCCTGGTTATGGCGCCGCCGAAAGGCGCGGCGGCCAGGGCCTGCCTAGCAGCCGGCGGGATTGACAGGGGAGGCGGCCAAAATCTGTGATATCATGGCCCAGTAGGACAGCCATTGGCATACAGCATGACGGCCGCGAGGGTTCAGGGGACATGGACAAGACCAGCCGCGTCAAGAGAATCGTGCAGGACCTGGACCGCCTGCCGGCCCTGCCAGGGGTGGTCAACCAGGTGCTGGAGATCACGGCCAACCCCGATTTCGCCACCAATGATCTGGTGGCCGTGGTGAGCCTGGACCCCGGCGTGACGGCCAACGTGCTTCGCCGGGCCAACTCGGCCTACTTCGGTCTGGGGCGCAAGATCTCCACCCTGGACCAGGCCCTGACGCGCATCGGCGTGCAGAACCTCATAGACATCACCCTGAACTCGGGGGTGGTGCCCATGTTCAACTCCTACCTGGCCGGCTACAACGCCGAGCCCAGTCAACTTTGGCGGCACAGCCTGGCCACGGCCCTGGTGGCCCGGCGCCTGGCCCAGCTCAAGGCCGTGCCCGCCCCGGCCGAGGTCTACACAGCGGCACTGTTGCACGACGTGGGCAAGCTGATCCTGAGTACCTTCCTGGCCCAGGAGCTGGTGGCCATAGGCAATTTGATAGTCAACAACAATTGGCCGCCGGCCGAAGCCGAGCGCGAGGTGCTGGGCGTGGATCACGCCATCATGGGCGGCCTGGCCGCCCGCAAATGGCACCTGAGCGAGACCATCCAGGGCGGCATCTTCTTCCATCACGAGCCCCAGAAGGCCAGCCCCAACCGCCTCTACGCCAACCTCATCTCCCTGGCCAACCACCTGATCATCCGTTGCGGCATGGGCTGCGGCTTTGACGAGCGCAAGGCCCAGTTGCCCACCACGGTACTCTTTGACCTGGCCATAACCCCGGCCAAGATGGACCAGCTTTTGGAGGAGGCCCAGAAGATTTTGACCAAGGCCGAGCCCCTCTTCAGCCTGGTGGAGGGGTAGGGGTCCAATTCCCTTGACAGGGCCTGCCCCCTGGCGGATATTGAAAGACACCAAGGGTCAAGAAGATCCTCCCCGGCCGCGAGGCCAGGCGGCCCCTAGCCGCCAGCGAAGCCATGCATAACTGAAGGACGGTCAGGAAGACCGCTCAGGCGCCCCTAAAACAGGCGTCCGGCGGTCGTGGCTTTTTTACGGGCCACGGCCTTGGACCGTTCAAATGCACCGCCAGGAGGAGAACATGAAAAGTTTGGTATTGACCCTGCTCATCGTCAGCGGCCTGCTGGCCGCCGGCCCGGCCCATGCCCACTTCGGCATGATAATCCCGCAACGTAGCGTGGTGGAAAAAGACGACCCCAAGACCCTGGCGATGCAATATCGCTTCTGGCACCCCATGGAGAACCAGGGCCTGGAGCTGGGACGGCCCCAGGAGGCCGGCTATGTGCTGGACGGCAAGAAACACGACCTGCTGCCGGCCTTGAAGGAACAGAAGGAGCAGGAGAAAACCACCTGGGCCGCCAGCCTGGACATAAAGAAGCCTGGTGATTATCTCTTTTACCTAACGCCGCCGCCCTACTTCGAGCCGGCGGAGGACAAGTTCATCATCCACTACACCAAGACCGTGGTGGGGGTGCTCAACCGCCAGGAGGGCTGGGACAAGCCCGTGGGTCAGCCCATGGAGATATTGCCCCTGACCCGGCCCTACGGGCTCTACGCCGGCAACAGTTTCACCGGCCAGGTGCTCAAGAAGGGCAAGCCCCTGGCCGAGGCCGAGGTGGAGGTGGAGTTCTTCAACCACGGCGGCCAGCGCCAGGCCCCGGGCGACGCCTACGTTGCCCAGGTGGTCAAGACCGACAAGCAGGGACTCTTCACCTGGACCCTGCCTTGGCCGGGCTGGTGGGGTTTCGCGGCCCTGAGCGAAAGCGACAAGAAGATCAAGAAGGACGGCCAGGACAAGAAGGTGGAACTGGGCGGGGTGCTGTGGCTCTACGCCCACCCCGTCAAGTGATGGCCACTTAATGACCACCGCGGCGGGGGCGCCCATGGCCCTCGCCGGAGAGAAGAATAGACATGCACATCTCCGAGGGCGTATTGGGTGGCGTGGTGCTGGCGGCTGGCGCGGGCTTGAGCCTGGCCGGGGTGGCCGTGGGGCTCAAGAAGCTGGACTACGGCCAAATGCCCAAGGTGGCCATCCTGGCGGCGGCCTTTTTCGTGGCCTCGCTGGTGAGCGTGCCCATCGGCCCGGCCAAGGCCCACCTGGTGCTAAACGGGCTCTTGGGGCTGCTCCTGGGCTGGGGGGCGTTCCCGGCCCTGTTGGTGGCCCTGGCGCTGCAAGCGGTGCTCTTCCAGTTCGGGGGTCTCACCACCCTGGGGGTGAACACCTTCAACATGGCCCTGCCTGCCGTGCTCTGCTACCTGGTGCTGGGCGGCCTGACCCGCAATGGCGGACAGCGCATGCCCCTGCTGGCTGGGTTCCTGGCCGGGTCGCTGTCGGTGGGGGGTTCCGCCCTGCTGGTGGCCGCCACGCTGTATACCGCAGGGCAAGAGTTCCTGACCATGGCCCACCTGGTGGTGGTGGCCCATCTGCCGGTGATGGTGCTGGAGGGGGTCATCACCGCCGCCACGGTGGGTTTCCTGCGGCGGGTGCGGCCGGCCATGCTGGGCATGGCCTAGGGCAGAGGTGCGCGCCCGGTACCCGCAACGGAGCGGCACCGGTAGAGCAGGGGAACAACATGCCTGAATCACAGAAAAAAACATCCTGGGCCCAGGGGCGCTACCTGGTGGCACTGCTGGCCCTGGTCATTCTGGCCCTGGCACCAGGACTGGCCAAGGCCCACAAGGTAAACGTCTTCGCCTATGTGGAGGAGGGGAGCATCAAGGGTGAGGGCTACTTCGCGGGGGGGGACAAGGCCCAGTCGGCGCTGGTGGAGATCGTGGACAGCCAGGGCCGTATACTGGGTTCCGCCCAGACCAACGGCCAGGGACTCTTCAGCCTGGAAAGACCGGCCG
Organism: Desulfarculus sp.; assembly: GCA_016218705.1. Taxonomy (GTDB): domain Bacteria; phylum Desulfobacterota; class Desulfarculia; order Desulfarculales; family Desulfarculaceae; genus JACRDC01. The sequence goes on along the minus strand of JACRDC010000055.1, from coordinate 27,280 downwards.
ATGCCACCGGTCCTCTACGGGTGGTGCTAAAGGCCGGGCAGGGTCATCAGGGGGAGTACACCCTGGGAGCGGCGGAACTGGGTGGGGCCGCGGCACCGGCGCCAACCGCCCAGACTCCTGGTACACCGGTTCAAACGGCGGCCAGCGGAGCCGCACCGTTGCCGGCGGAACTGGAGGAGCGCCTGGGACGCCTGCTGGACCAGCGTCTGCAACCCCTCACCGCCCAGGTGGCCAAGCTGGCGGGGGAGCGGGGCGTGGGGCTGCCCGACGTGGTGGGCGGCCTGGGGTACATACTGGGCCTGATGGGCCTGGCCGCCTACCTCAAATCCCGTGAACGCAGGTGACACCCATGGTACACGGCGGAAAGGATCGGCGTGGGCAATGATTAGATTAGTAGCCCTTCCCATGGTGTCCTGGTGCATCTAGAAACCTTCGCCCACGGCCATTCCCCCCTGCACCGGCTGGACCCCCGGGCCAAGCTGGCCGCCGCCATAGGTTACAGCCTGCTGGTGGCCCTGGGGCATGACTGGGCGATGCTCTGGGCGGCCTTGGGGGTGTCACTGGCGGCGGTGCTGACGGCCCGGCTGCGCCCCTGGGAGGTGCTCAAGCGTCTGCTGGCGGTCAACACCTTCATGGCCATGCTCTGGGTGCTGCTGCCCTGGCAGGTGGTGGAGGCACCGGCTTGGCCAGGCCTGGGCCTGGCGCTCAATACCCATGGGGTGGAACTGGCCCTGGTCATAACCCTCAAGGGCAACGCCCTGGCCCTGGCCCTCATGGCCCTGGTGGCCACCAGCCCCATAAACCAGGTGTTCCACGCCCTGGCCCACTGGCGCACCCCCCAGAAACTCTTGCAAATCTTCTTTTTTTTCTATAGATATCTGCACGTGTTGCACCGGGAGTATCACCGCCTGGACTGGGGCATGCGGGTGCGCGGCTTTGTGCCCGGGAGCAACTGGCACACCTACCGCACCTACGCCCACCTGTTGGGCATGCTCCTGGTGCGCTCCTACGACCGGGCCGAGCGGGTCTACCAGGCCATGCTCTGCCGGGGCTTCCACGGCACCTACTGGGTGCTGGACCACTTCGCCTGGCAACGGCGAGACGGCATCTTCTGCGGCCTGTGGGCGGGGGTGCTTCTGCTGCTTCTGCTGCTGGGAAGGGCCGGACTCTGATGGACCTGCTGCGGCTCACCGACATACACTACGGCTACCACGGGCGGCCGCCCATCTTCCAGGGTCTGGACTTCACCCTATCCCAGGGCCAGCGGGTGGGCATCCTGGGTCCCAACGGCGCCGGCAAGTCCACCCTGTTCCTCCTGGCCATGGGGCTGTTGACACCCCAGGCCGGGCAGGTCTGGGCCTTGGGCGCCCCCCGCCAGAGCGAGAAGGACTTCCGCCAGGTGCGCACCCGCCTGGGCTTCTGCTTCCAGGACCCCGATGACCAGCTATTTTCGCCCACGGTGTTGGAGGACGTGGCCTTTGGTCCCCTGAACCAGGGGCGGGACAAGCACCAGGTGCGCCACCTGGTGGCCGACACCCTGGAGATGCTGAGCCTGCGGGGCTTCGAGGAGCGCGTCACCTACCACCTCAGTGGCGGCGAGAAGCGGCTGGTCTCCCTGGCCACGGTGCTGGCCATGCAGCCGGAGCTGCTCTTGCTGGACGAGCCCACCAACGGCCTGGACCCCGAGACCGAGGCTCGCCTGGAGGGCATCTTGCAGAAAACCGCCCAGACCTGGGCCATCATCTCCCACGACCACGCCTTCCTGCGCCGAAACTGCCAGGAGCTCTACCGTCTGCATGGGGGCCTATTGCAACCGGTGGAATGAGCAGGGGCGCACTGACCACATAATTATCCCTGGCCTTGTGGGACAATACACGGGCGGGGATAAAACCAGCCCATACTTCAAAAAGACCTCGAAAAAACGCGATCTTAATGTAGGGGCGGGGTTTATCCCCGCCCGTCTTGGCTTGATTGCCAATTCGCGGCGTTGTAACATGGGGCTGGATGGGGCGGGTAACAATGCCAGAAAGACAACAAAAACAACATAATAACCACGGAGTGGCCCTGGTGGGCGGCCTGCTGGCGGCTTTGGCGCCGGTGCTGGCCCGCCGGGGAGGCCCCCACACCAAGCAACTGCGCAACCTGCTGGCCAAGGCCCTGCCCGCCCTGGCGGCCAGGGGAGGGGGGCTGTGCCTGTGGGAGGGCGATGGCCGGCTCATCGCCAGCCCCAGCCGGGGGCTGAGCCACGAGGCCGGCAGCCACCTGCGCCGCCTGGCCCAGTCGGCGCCGCCCCACCTGGAGCCCTGGCTGACCCGCCTAGGTTATCATATGCTCAGGCCAGGCCAGGCCCTGGACTCTCCCTGGCCGGAACTCAAACGCCTGCTGGACCTGGCGGGGACACAGAACTGGCGGGCCTTGTGGCCACTGTCCTGGGAGGAGGGCCATGGCCTGGTGCTGTGGGTGCTGGGGCAGGGACCGGGCTGGTCCGCCGGCCTGACCAACGCCCTGGCCGGCTGCCTCTCCCTGGCCCTGGACAACATCCTCCTGCAGCGCCAGGCCGCCAGCCGCTCGGTGGACTACGAGAGAATCTTCATTAATTCCCAGGACATGATCTATCTATCCACCCGGGATGGCCGCTGGGAGCGGGTCAACCCGGCGGGGGTGCGCATGCTGGGCTACGACAGCGAGGCCCAGCTTTTGGCCGTGCCTGACTCGGCGCGGGCGGCCTACATCAACCCCGAGGATCGCCAGGCCTTCACCACGGCCATCGAGAAGGACGGCTTTGTCAAAGACTACGAGGTCACCTTCAAGCACCGCGACGGCACCCCCATGGAGGTGAGCATCACCAGTCAGGTGCGGCGGGGGCAGAATGGCGAGGTAGTGGGTTACGAGGGCATCATCAAGGACATCACCCACCGCAAGTGGGGGGAGGCCCAGGCCGCCCGCCAGCGCTGGCTGGTGGAGGCCATCCTGGAGGCCATGCCCGTGGCCGTATTCGTGGTGGACCAGGACCACCGGGTGCTGCACTGGAACCGGGCCTGCACCGAGCTGACCGGGGTGCCCAAGTCACAAATCCTGGGCACCAGCAACACCTGGAAGGTCTTCAACCGGCCTCCTGGCATCTCCCTGGCAGACCTGGTGGTGGAGGACGACTGGCAGCAACTGCTGCGCCACTACAGCCAGGAGCGGCTCCGGCGCTCCACCCTCTCCGCCGACGCCTGGGAGGCCCAGGCCCGCCTGGAGGTGGGAGGCCGCATGCGCGACCTGTTCATCATGGCCGGGGCCCTGCGCGAACCCCAGGGGCAGATGGTGGGCGCCGTGGAGGCCATCCTGGACATGACCAACCTCAAGGCCCTGGAGAGCCAGTTGGCCGAGAGCGAATCCCTGTACCGCAGCCTGGTGGAGGCCTACCGCGAGGGCATAGCCCTGCATGATGGCCGGCGCTTCGTCTTCGCCAACCGGCCCTTCCTGGAGATGTTCGGCCTGGCCAGCCTGCAAGAGGCCCCTGGCGACCTGTTGGAGCTGATGGCCCCGGCCAGCCGGCGGGACTACCTGCAATGGAGCCGCGACCTGGCGGGCCAAGGCGTCTCGCCCCTGTTCGAGGGCCAGGGCACACGGGGCGAGACGGCCTTTGACCTGGAGATGAACACCGCCCCGGCCCACTACCAGGGCCGGCGGGCCATGCTGTTTACCGTGCGCGACGTCACCTACCGCAAGCAGATGGAGGAGCAGCTCATTCGCTCCGAGCGCCTGGCCGCCACCGGCAAGCTGGCCTTTGACATCGCCCACGAGGTCAACAACCCCCTGGGCGGCATACTTACCTACGCCCACCTGCTGGCCGAGGACCTGGGAAGGGAAAGCCCCTTGCAGGCCACGGCCCAGAAGATCATCGCGCTCACCGACCGCTGCAAGGTCATCGTGCGCGGGCTCTTGGACTTCGCCCGCCAGGACACCCCCGAGCGCCAGGCCATGGACCTGAACCAGGTGTTGCGCGAGATGCTTAGCCTCATGGAGGGGCACGTCATCATGCATGGCGTGCGGGTGGTCCAGGACCTGGAGCCGGGGCTGCCCTATTTCTACGGCCAGCGGGCCAAGCTGGAGCAGGTTTTTCTCAACCTGCTCATCAACGCCGCCGAGGCCATGGAGGGCCAGGGCGTGCTCACCCTGACCACCCGCCTGGACCGCCCCGCCGGGCATATCAGGGTCAGCTTCCAGGACAACGGCCCGGGCATGGCCGAGGACGTGGCCCGGCGCATTTTCGATCCCTTCTTCACCACCAAGGCCCAGGGCCGGGGCACCGGCCTGGGCCTAGCCATCAGCTTCGGCATCGTCAAGCAGCACGACGGCGACATCGAGGTGGGCACGGCCCTGGGCCAGGGCTCCTGCTTCACGGTCAAGCTGCCGGTGGGCGGGGCCATGCTGGGGGAGAAGCCCCTGGCACCCTCGGCGCGCAACCGGGGCAACGCCAACCACCAGGTCTGAACGGCCCCCAAACAACTACTCCCAGGCAAAGGACCGGCCTCCGAGGGGGGTGCGCAGGGCTATTGTTTCACGTGAAACTTCGACCTGGGAGGGGGTGCTCGCGGGCCGGTAGCGGGCGCCTCCGAGGCGGGGCCGGACCGGAGGGCCGCGTTTGCTTTAGCTTTGCGGGGTAGGGGACGCCAGCCCTGGCGGGGAGGGGTGCGCGGGCGGCTGTTTCACGTGAAACTGGGCGGGTTGCGCGGGCGGGGCAAGCGGTTAAGCCGCAGCGTGGTTCACCCGGCCAGCGCCACCACCCGCCGCCCGCCGGGGGGCGGCAGTTGGTAGGGCAGGGCAATGAGCCCCAGGGCCAAGGCCTCCTCGCGGGCGGCCCAGCCCCGGGGCAAGAGCACCCGCCCGCCGGGGGCCAGGTAGGGCCGGGCCAGGGCCAGGGAGTCGCCGAGAGAGCCCACGGCCTTGACGGTCACGGTGTTGAAGGCCTCACCGGGCAAGGCCCCCTCGCCGGCCCGGCCCTGCACGCAGCGCACATTGGCCAGGCCCAAGACCCGCGCCGCCTGCTTCTGGAAGCTGACCCGCTTGGCGCGGCCATCCAGCAGGGTCACGGCCAGGCCGGGCCGGGCCAGGGCGATGACCAGCCCCGGGAAGCCGGCCCCGGAGCCGATGTCCAGCAGGCTTTGCCCCCGCAGATGGGGCAAGAGCGCCAGGGAGTCCAGGAAGAGCCCCACCCAGACGCCGCGCTGGTCGCCGTAGCCGGTGAGGTTGATGCGCGCGTTCCAGCGCAACAACTCCTCCGCCAGCCGCGACAGGGGCGCGGCCAGCGCGTCCGCCTGGCCAGGGGCATAAGCCTCCAAGGCATTGGCGATGTCAGGAGGCAAGGAGGTCAAGGGGTGGCCGAGCCTGGCCGCTCAGCGCCAGAAGAATAGCAGAAGGAGATAGGGCACGGTGAAGAGCACCGGCACGAATTTCTCAACGCGGGTAAGTTGCCGGTAGCGCTTGGTGTCGTCGCCCCGGCCCAACTCGGTCCATTCCTCGTCGTAGCAGGCAAAGGGGAGCTGTTGCTCCAGTTTGTGGATGACCTTGAACTTGCCGGAGTTGAGTTGGCGGAAGGACTCGATGTTCAAGAGCCATACGGCATTGAGCAGCATACCCACCAGCGCCACCAGGCGGTATATCCATGGCGAATGCAATTCAGGCAGCTTGCCCGAGCCCACCAAGGCCATGAAGGCCAGCAGGGCCGAGGTCAGAGCGATATAGTAGCGGTTGGCCTGGGCGCGGCGGGCGCTGACCCGGTCGGCCATTTCCACGAAAAGCTTGTACTGCTCCAGCAGATGGGCCTTGTAGTTGTCGCCGTAGTCCTCGGGCTTCACCTTGCTTCCTCCCTGACAGCCGGGGTCATGGGCACGTTTGCCATGATGATAGCGCAAGCAGCGGGGGGATTGCTACTTTCCCACACAGAACTTGCTGAATATCTCCTCGATCACCTCATCTGGCGCGCCCTGGCCGTCCACCTCGCCCAGGGCCAGGAGCGCCTCCTCCAATTCCAGGGATACCAACTCCACCGGCTGATCGCTCCGCGCCAGCAGGCGCGCGGCCTCCTGGCCAGCGGCCAGGGCGCGCTCCAGGGCCAGGGCCTGGCGCTGGTTGGCCAAGGCCTCACCCGGCGGGGGCTCGGGCTGGCCGCCGGTCAGCGCCGTCTTGAGGGCGGCCACCAGTTCTCCCAGGCCGGCGCCCGTGTGGGCGCTGACCCGCAGGGCCGGCGCGCCAGCGGGAAGACCCGCCTCTTCCAGGCCCCAGGCCGGGGCCAAGTCGGACTTGTTCACCGCCAGCAGCCGGGGCCGGCCAGCGGCCTGGGCCAGCACCTCGCGGTCCTCGGCTGTCAAGGGCTCCGCGCCGTCCAGCACCACCAGGGAGAGATCAGCCTGGCTAAGGCGCTGGCGGGCGGCCTGGCGCCCCAGCTCGTCCAGGCCGGCGCACGCGCCCTGGGCGGCCCCCACACCCAGGCCCGCCGTGTCCACCAGCCGGCAGGCCAGGCCCTCCAGCAAGAGGGGCTCCTCCAGGGCGTCGCGGGTGGTGCCGGCCAGGTGGTGGACAATGGCCCGCTCCCGCCCCAGCAGGGCGTTGAACAGGCTGGACTTGCCCGCGTTGGGCCGGCCAGCCAGCACCACGCACGCGCCCTCGGCAAAGACCCGCCGCCGCGCCCTCTCCTCCAGCACCGTAGCCAGGGGGGCCAGGGCCTGCTCCTCCAGGGTGCGCGCCAGGCCGGGGCCGTCCAGTTCGGCCAGGTCCTCGGGGAAGTCTATGGCCGCTTCCACGGCGGCGGCCACGGCCAAGAGGCCCTGGCGCACCGGGGCCAGCCGCCGGCCCAGCCCACCTGCCAGGCCGGCCAGGGCCAGGCGGGCCTCCATCTCCCCCTGGGCGGCGATGAGCCCGGCCACGGCCTCGGCCTGGTCCAGGGCCAGGCGACCGCCCACATAGGCCCGCAGGGTGAACTCGCCCGGCCGGGCCAGGCGGCAGCCCTGGCCCAGGGCCAGCTCCAGCACCCGCATGAGGGCCGCCGGGCCGCCGTGGCCTTGCAGTTCCACGCTGTCCTGGGTGGTGTAGCTGTGGGGGGCCTGGAAGAAGGCGCAGAGCACTTCGTCCACGGGCTCGCCGACTGAGGGGTCAATCACATGGCCATGGAGCAGGCGGCGCAGGGGAGGGCGGCCAGGCTCTGGCCAGGGGCGCGAGGGCCGAAACAGGGCCAGGCCCACCGCCCAAGCCAGCGGCCCCGAGATGCGCACGATGCCAATGCCGCCTTGGCCCCCGGGGGTGGAGACGGCGGTGATGGTGTCGGGCGGCGTGCCCGCCGCTGGGCATATACGGGTCGAGCCGGTTGTCATGCTGGCAGACCTCCTCGGCTCCCGTTGCAGCTAGCGCCGGCTACGTAATCCAGCAGAATGAAGACGTTGGGTTACGGGGCTGGCGCCCCTAACCCAACCTACGCAATTGATAATACCACGGCGAGCCATGGTTCAACGGCCCGGGGGAGGGAACAAAGACGGGCGGGGGTAAGCCCCGCCCCTACACCAAGAATAAACCAACGATAACGCCATCTTAATGTAGGGGCGGGGGTTACCCCCGCCCGCTTCTGCAAATTTCTACAACACCTCGGCGGGAGCCGGCGGCGCCTGCCATTACCGCGAGCGCAACCGACCCGTTTATGCCCCGCCGGGGGCACCCGGCCGGCTGGGGGTGATGACCACCTTCTTGAGTTCGCCACGGCCCCGGCTGCTGGTGCTGAGGCCGGCCTCGCCCTTGAGGGTCAGGTGCACCACCCGCCGCTCCTGGGCCGACAGCGGCCCCACGGCCACCGGCTTGCCGGTCTGGCGGGCCTTGTGGGCCATGCGCTGGGCCAGGTCCTCCAGGGACTCGCGGCGGCGGCGGCGGTACTCGCCGGCATCCACCACGATGCGCACCGGGCGGCCACAGCGGTGGCTAACTATACGCGTGACGATATATTGTAGGGCCTCCAGGTTCTGGCCCCGCCGGCCGATGAGCACGCCCGCGTCCTGGCCCTGCACCGCCAGTTCGATGCCCTGGGCGCCGCTGACCGCCGTCACCTGGGCCGAGTCGTCCAGGGGGGCCACCAGGCGTTCCAGCACCTCGCGGGCGTGGGCGATAACCAGGGGGTCCTGCTCCAGGCGCTGGTCGGGCGGGACCTCGGCCTCGTCCTCAACGCCGGGGCCGTCCTGGTCCTCGGGCTCCTCGGCCTCCGCGGGCTCCTCTGGTTCGGCCGGGGCCAGGTCCCGGGGAAGCGCTGGGCTCTCCGGGCTGGGCGCCTGGGCCGGCGCGGGCGCTGGGCTCTCCTGGGGGGCCGGGCTGGCGGGCGGCGGCGCGGTGGCCACCGAGGCCTCGGGGGCGGGGCGCACCTGGCGAACCTCGGCCAGGTCCGGCTGCCCGCCGTTGTCGGCCGGGGCAGCCTGGGGCTGGCCCTGGCCTTGGCTGGCCGGGGCCGGCCGGGGGGCGCGGGGGCGGTGGTTCTCGCTGACCACCGCCGCCAGCTCGGCCATCTCGGCCTCCAGGCCCGAGCCGGCCAGGGGGCGCACCAGCACCTTGGCCTTCTTGGCCCCCAGGAAGCCGAACAGCCCCGAGGAGCCGGCGCTGACCACCTCTACCTCCAAGCGGTTGAGCGGCAGATCGAAGTGGGCCGTGGCCTTCTGCAGGGCCTCCTCGGTGGTCTTGCCCACGAATTCTCTGAAGTCGCTCATGGGGTCCTACTTGGCCCGCTGCTGGTTGGTCCAGTACTGCTGACCGATGCTCAGAATGTTGTTTATGAACCAGTACAGCACCAGGCCCGAGGGGAAGTTGATGAACATGAAGGTGAAGACCACCGGCAAAAAGAGCATCATCTTGGCCTGGGTGGGGTCGCCGGTGGAGGGGGTCATCTTCTGCTGGATGAACATGCTGGCGCCCATGAGCAGGGTCAGCACCGGTATGCCGTTGCCCACGTAGGGAATGTCGAAGCCGATGGGCAAGCGGTCCGGGGCGGAGAGGTCGTTCATCCACAGGAAGAAAGGCGCGTGCCGCAGTTCGATGCAAGCGCCCAGCACCTTGTAGAAGGCTATGAACACGGGAATCTGCAAGACCATGGGCAGACAGCCGCCCATGGGGTTTACCTTGTAGGTCTTGTAGAGCTGCATCAACTCCTGCTGCTGCTTGGCCTTGTCGTCCTTGTAGCGCTCGCGCAGCTTGGCCATCATGGGCTGAAGTTCCTGCATCTTCTTCATGGACTTGTAGCTCTTCTGCGACAGGGGCCAGAAGAGTATCTTGATGAGAATGGTGATGATTATGATGGCGATGCCGTAGTTGCCCAGGTGGCGCTCGAAGAAGTTCATGGCCGCCAGCATGGGCTTGGCCATGATGTCCAAATAGCCGAAATCAACGGCGCGGTCCAAGTCGTGGCCCAGGGGCTCCAGCAGTTCCAGGTCGCGGGGGCCGTAGTAGACCAGGTAGGCCTGGCTCACCTCCTGGCCGGGGGCCAGGCTGCTGGCTGGCTCCACCAGGGTGGCGGTCATGACCGACTTGTCGGTCTGGCCACGCACCGAGCGCTTGAGGGGCTGGCCCTCGTTGCCCAAGGGGGCCACCGCGCCCATGAAGTAGGGGATGCTCATGGCCATCCACTGTATCTGGCCGCTGGCCACGGGCTTCTTTTCCAGGTCGCTGTAGCTCTCCTCCACCAGGCGGCGGTCGCGCCAGGCCAACATGCCGGTGAAGGCGTAGTCGTTGATCTTATACTTTTCCGAGTGCTCGCTCAGCGACAGTTCCGGCGTCAGCTCCAGGTTCTGGCCGCTCTGGTTGGTCAGGCTGACCTTGAGCTCAAAGGCGTAGGTGTCGGGCTTGAAAGTGTAGGTCTTGACCACGGTCACCCCAGCGCTCTGGGTCTTGAAGACCAGGGACTGGGGGGCGTTGCCCGGGGCCAGGCTCAATTCCTTGAGGTTGGACTCGTAGAAGCGTTTGTCCAGGGCCGGGTCCACGCCGGGCAGGCCCAAGGAAAGGGAGTAGGGGTCGTTGCCAGTCAAGTCCAGGAGCACATACTCGCCGCCCTGGCCCTTGGGCTGCTGAGTGAACTTCTTGAGGATCACCCGGCGCAGGGAGCCGCCCTTCTGGCTGAACACGGCCCGGTACAGGGGGGTGTTGACCACCACGTCGGGGGCCTGGCCCACCACCGGGGCGGCGGGGGCCGGGCCGGCGGTCTGGGCCGTGGCCGAGGGGGCGGCGGGGCTGGCCGCTGGCGTTGCCGGCTGGGCTGCGCTCTGGGCCTGCTTCTGGGAGGCCACCTGGGCGGGCGACTTCTCGGGCGGCGGGGCGATGAAGGTGGTGTAGGCCAACAGGATGACCATGGAGAGCACCACGGCCAGCATCATGTTCTTGTTATCCATGGTTCAATCTTCCTCGCGCGCTTAAGTGGCCCAAAAGCTTCAGGCCGGATCGTAACCCCCCGGGTGCCAGGGATGGCACCTGGCCACTCGGCCCAGGGACTTGCCCAGGCCTCGCCAAAACCCGTGGATGGCCAGGGCGTCCAGGGCGTACTGGGAGCATGTGGGATAAAAGCGGCACTGGCCGCCCAGGTAGGGGGCCAGGGTGAGCTGGTACAGGCGCACCAACAGGCGGGCGGCCCTGACCGGCAGGCTCAGGCCTGGGCCGGGTTGCGCGCCGCCGCTGGCAGCCGCTGTAGGGCCTGCCTGAACTCGGCCTCCACCTGGGCCTGGCTCAAGAGCGGCGAGCCCCGCTGGGCCACGGCCACCAGGTCCAGGCCCTTGGGCAAGGCCTCTCCCGCCCGGCGGAAGGCCTCCCGCAGAAGGCGCTTGATCCGGTTGCGCCCCACGGCCGGGGCGATCTTGCGGGTGACGGTGATGCCCAGACGCGAAACGGTTAGCCCGTTGGGCTGCCACAGAAACAGGAAGTGCTGGGTGCGTAGGCGTGGCGCCCGGCTCAGGCTCAGAAACTGCGGCCGCTTGCGTAGCCGCATCCGTTTTTCGAAGCGCTGGTCCCCCGCTGGCATCCCCGGCGCTGGCGGTCACACGGCCAGCCGCTTGCGTCCCCGGGCCCGGCGGCGGGCCAGCACGGCGCGGCCGCCGGCACTGCGGCTGCGCACCAGGAAGCCATGGGTGCGAAAGCGCTTGGTCAGACTGGGCTGGAAGGTACGCTTGGACATCGGTTCACCTCTGAGCGCAAAAAAAGGCCTTAAGGGGGCGCGTGCCAATCAGCAAGTAACACCGGCCGGTTAACCAATAATCGGCCCCGGGGCGCCCCTTGACGCACACCCTGGTGTCGGCGTTTACAGCCTCTACGCCAGCAGCGGGTGGCTTCGGTAAGGATGGAATTTAACCACAGGGGCCAGATTCTGTCAAACCCTTCCGCGAGTTAAAGCCGTGGCCCCGGCCAGGCCCCGGCCAAGAAGGCCTTGCCGCCGGGGCGAGCCTCTGGTACGCTGTGCCACGGGAATTATTGCCGATCATCACATAGTCAACCATCGCTAGTCCTGGCTGGCGCCCCAAAGGCGAAGCGCCTGGCCTGGCCGGCCCGAACTGATCGGTTAGGGGGCTGGCCGGGGCCATCTCGCCAAGAGGCGCCCTTTCGGGCTGGCCTGACCGCAAAAAAGGAGCCGGCATGCTGCTGGACCCTATCCTCGGCCTGTTCAGCAATGACATGGCCATTGACCTGGGCACCGCCAACACCTTGGTCTATGTCAAGGGCAAGGGCATCGTGCTCAGCGAGCCCAGCGTGGTGGCGGTGCGCAAGGACGCCCGCTACGGCAACCGGGTCTTGGCCGTGGGCAAGGAGGCCAAGATGATGCTGGGGCGCACCCCCGGCAACATCGTGGCCATCCGCCCCATGAAGGACGGCGTCATCGCCGACTTCGAGGTGACCGAGGCCATGCTCAGGCACTTCATCCGCAAGGTGCACCACCGCCGCAACCTCATCCGCCCCCGCATCATCATCAGCGTGCCCAGCGGCATCACCCAGGTGGAGAAGCGGGCGGTGCGCGAGAGCGCCGAGAGCGCCGGGGCGCGCGAGGTCTACCTTATAGAAGAGCCCATGGCCGCGGCCATCGGCGCGGGCCTGCCCATCACCGAGCCCACCAGCAACATGGTGGTGGACATCGGCGGCGGCACCACCGAGGTGGCGGTCATCAGCCTGGCCGGCATCGTCTACTCCAAGAGCGTGCGCGTGGGCGGCGACAAGATGGACGAGTCCATCCTGCAGCACATCAAGCGCCAGCACAACCTGCTCATCGGCGAGCGCACGGCGGAGATGATAAAGACCACCATCGGCAACGCCTGCCCGGGCGAAAACCTGGAGACCCTGGAGGTCAAGGGCCGCGACCTGGTCACCGGCATCCCCAAGACCCTGGTCATTGACTCCGACGAGGTGCGCCAGTCCATCAGCGAGCAGATAGACACCATCGTGGAGACGGTGAAAATCGCGCTGGAGCAGACCCCGCCCGAGCTGGCCGCCGACATCGTGGACCGGGGCATCGTGCTCACCGGCGGCGGCGCGCTCTTGAAGGGCCTGAACATCCTGCTCTCCGAGCAGACGGGGCTGCCCATCACCATCACCGAGGACCCGCTGAGCACCGTGGTGCTTGGTTCCGGCAAGTGCCTGGACAACCTGGACCTGCTGCGCGAGGTCATGATCAAGTAGCGGCCAGGCCAGCCCAGCGCCACCCGGGCCAGGACGGCCCGGCCGGCCGCGCCAGCGGCCGGGGAGCCGGCCGGGACTTGCTGCCGGCCGGCGATGGGCCGCCGAGGCAGGAGGCCGAGGCGGCGGAGAAACGCCACTGGGCTCCGGCAAGTGCCTGGACAACCTGGACCTGCTGCGCGAGGTCATGATCAAGTAGCCGCGAGCCGCGGCGGGCTCCCGTGGGGGCTTTGTTGAATTGCCGTAAAAATACCCGGGCGAGGATAAACCCCGCCCCTACGAAATCCAAAGCAAAAACCGCTAGTTTCTTCGTAGGGGCGGGGTTTATCCCCGCCCGCGTTTGTCAGAAGCGTAGGGTTGGGGCGTTTGCCCCGTAACCCAACATCTTCAATTCAACCCTGGCGGGGAATGAAGATGTTGGGTTTCGCTTCGCCCTACCCCACCTACAACACTAGAGATGAACATCCCGCCTAGGGCCGGATGCGCGTTGGTTGCCGCCAAGCTGCCCAAAATGCCCCCCTATCGGCCCCGGCCCGCGCCGGGTTCGACAAGGCCGCCCGGGCGGCCTATAATGCCGGCGTGGGGATAGTCACTCTCGGTTGGGCCTGGCGCCCGCCGTGGCCCCGGCGGGGGCCGGCCTTTACCCTCACCATAGTTGCCAGACAAGCTCTCTGTCCTGGGGGTTTGACCGTTGCTGGGCCTTGTGCGCCGCTACCGCTTCGCCATCATCACCGCCGCCTTTCTGCTGGGCGGGTTGACCCTCTTTTCGGTCAACGCGGGGCGCGACCTGGAGTCCTCCTGGCTGGGGCGTCTGATCCTGGAGGTGATCGGGCCGGCCCAGCGGGCGGTGACCGTGGTGGGCGACAGCATTGGCGATGTCTGGGACCGCTACTTCGCCCTGGTGCACGCCGCCCGTCAGAACGAGGAGCTCAAGCGCCAGGTGGCCTTCTACCGCCAACAGCAGACCGACGTGGAGGAGCTCAAGCTCTCCAACCTGCGGCTGAAGAAGCTGTTGGCCCTCAAGGATACCAGCAGCCTGCCCCAGGTGGCGGCCCAGGTGGTGGGCACCGACCCCACCAAGCAGTTCCGCACGGTGATAATTGACAAGGGCCAGAGCGAGGGGGTGCGCTCGCAGATGCCCGTCATTAATTCCCAGGGCGTGGTGGGGCGGGTTATCTGGGCCAGCCGCAACTACGCCAAGGTGCTACTGTTGGTGGACCCCAACGCGGCCATGGACGTGCTGGTGCAGCGCAGCCGGGCCCGGGGCGTGGTGGAGGGGGCGGGCGCCGACTCCCTGCGTCTGAAGTACGTGCTGCACAACGACGACGTGGCCGCCGGCGACCGCCTGGTGGCCACCGGCGCCGACGGCGTCTTCCCCAAGGGGGTGCTGGTGGGCTTCGTGCGGGCCATCAAGCAGGAGGGCAAGGGGGTGTTTCAGCACATCGAGGTGGAGCCGGCGGTGGATTTCGACCGCCTGGAGGAGGTGCTGGTGATCCTCCAGCGCCGCGAACTGGACGAATAGCCCCCCAACCAAAAGAGTTTGCCTTTGGTCCCTACCCCTCCCAGCCAGCCGGACGGCCCCGCGCGGGGCGGCAACCAGCCCCACCCAGGACCGTCCGTGCCCGTCAGGATGCTGGCCTCGCCCCCTTTTCGCCCCAACCCCCGGGCCTTGCGCACGGCCTATCTGCTGGCCCTGGGCCTATTGGCCCTGCTGGTGCTGGCCGGGCAGATGCTGGCCAGCCGCTCCTTGAGCGACCTGGAGCAGGACGGGCGGGCCATCAACCTGGCCGGCCGCCAGCGCATGCTATACCTGACCCTGGGCCGCGCGGCCCTGGTACTGGGCCACGTGCCGGAGGCGCAGGCGCGGGCGGCGGTCGGCCAGCAGTTGGGCCAGGCCCTGGAGCAGTGGGAAAGGGTGCACCAGGGCCTGCTGGAGGGCGACGGCCAGTTGGGGCTGGAGAGGGGCAACAGCCCCCGGGCCTTGGAGCTGCTGGAGAGCATGGAGCCGGCCCGGCGGGCGGTGCTGGCGGCGGCCCGGGAGGTGCTGGCCCAGGCGCGGGCCGGCGGAGGGGCCGGCCCGGAATTGTCCCGCCTGGCGGCGGCCATCCAGGCGCGGGGGGACGAGTACCTGCTGCTGATGGACCAGTTGGTGCTGCTCTACGACCAGGAGGCCACCCAGCGGGTGCGGGACCACCTGCTCAAGGAGTGGCTGCTGACCGGCGCGCTGCTCCTGGGCCTGGCGCTGGTGGGGCTTTTCATCTTCAGGCCCATGGCCCGGCGCCTGACCCAGGACATGGAGGAGCTTTCGGCGGCGGCCCGCTCCTTCGAGCAACTCTCGCTCACCGACGGGCTCACCGGCCTGGCCAACCGCCGCGCCCTGGACCGGCGTTTAAGCGAGGAGTGGCGCCGGGCCTGGCGGGAGGGGCATGCCCTGGCCCTGCTGATGCTGGACCTGGACCACTTCAAGGCCTATAACGACAGCCATGGCCACCAGGAGGGCGACCGGGTGCTGGGGGCCGTGGCCAACGTGCTCAAGGCGGCGGTGCGCCGCCCCGGCGACTTGGCCGCCCGCTACGGCGGCGAGGAGATGGTGGCCCTGTTGGTGGGGGCCGACCTGGAGGGGGCCATGGCCGTGGCCCAGGAGTTGCGCCAGCGGGTGGAGGGCCTAGGCCTGGCCCACGGGGCCTCGCCGGTGGCCCCGGTGGTGACCGTGAGCCTGGGGGTGGCGGCGGCCAGACCCCGGCCAGGCAGCCGGCCCGCCGAACTATTGCGGGCCGCCGACCAGGCCCTGTACCAGGCCAAGGCCGGCGGGCGCAACCAGGTAGTGGGCCACACCCTGGACCTGGGCGGCCCAGCCCGGCCTCTAGCCCCCGGGGCCTGACCGCGCCCGGCTGGCCGGGTATAATGGGGAGGCCGTCCCCTGTCCCTGGCCCACGGAGAGGACCCCAGTGAGCAAGCGCGAAGACACCCCCTGGCCCCGCCTGCTGGCCACCAGCCTCTTGGGGTTCGTGCTCACGGTCTTCTCCACCACCCTGTTCGCCTGGTGGTCAATGGGGGCGCTTAAGCTGCAACCGGTGGTGGTGTTGGTGGTCTCGGCGGGCTTTCGCCTGCCCCTGGTGGGGGCCTGCGCGGTGGCCGTGCTCCTGGGCTACATGAACGACCTGGTGGGCGGGGGCGTGCTGGGTTTGCAGGTGCTGGCCTATCTGATGGTGGCCATCGGCTGCGCCGTGGCCCAGCGCAAGCTGGAGATCAACTCCTGGCCCTTCCAGATGATGCTGGTGGGGGTCATGACCCTGGTGGCCCAGTTGGCCATGATCGGCGGGGTCATGCTGGTCAACCGCGGCCAGGTGGTGCCGCTGAGCCTGCCCCTGGTGCTGGCCTCCCAGGCCTTTCTGTCGGCCCTGACCGCGCCGGTCTTCTTCGGCCTGCTGGAGGCCCTGGTGGGGCTTTTTAGCCGTCTGTGGCCCAGCCGCGGCCAGGCGGGGGGCTAGGGGCCATGTTCGCCAAGCTGGCCAAGCGAGCCAAGAAGAAGGACCCCTCCCGCCCCCTGGCCCGCTCGCGGGTCTTCGACCCCGCCGAGGCCCCCGAGGCCCGGCGCACCATCTTCATCTCATCCATCGTGGTGGCGGTGGCCTTTGCCATCCTGCTCAGCCGCCTGTGGTATCTGCAACTGCTGCAGGGCGACCACTTCCGCTCCTTGAGCGAGAACAACCGCATCCGCCTGGTGGACGTGCCCCCCAGCCGGGGCCTGATCTTCGACGCCAAGGGCCGGCTGTTGGCCGAGAACCGCCCGGCCTTCGCCCTGGCGGTGGTGCCCGAGGATGTCAACGATTGGGAGGAGCTGGGCACGCGGCTGAACAAGCTGGTGGGCATCACCCCCGAGGAGCTGAAGAAGGCCCGCGAGGTGGGCTCCCAGCAGCCGCCCTTCAAGCCGGTGCGCCTGCGCTCCCACCTGGACCGCGAGCAACTGGCGGTGTTGGAGACCTTCCGCTACGAGCTGCCGGGCATCAGGGTGATGGTGGAGTACCGGCGGGCCTACCTTAACGCCAAGGAGACCTCCCACGTCATCGGCTACCTGGGCGAGATAAACCAGCAGGAGTTGGCCGAGGCGCCCAAGGCCCTGTACCGCATCGGCGACTACGTGGGGCGCTACGGCCTGGAAAAGAGCCGCGAGCGGGTGCTGCACGGCCGCCGGGGCGCCCGCCAGGTAGAGGTGGACGCCATGGGCCGGGAGCTGAAGCTCCTGAGCGAGGTGGACCCGGTGCCCGGCCACAACCTCACCCTGACCCTGGACCTGAAGCTGCAACGGGCCGCGGCGGCGGGCCTGGGCGACGAGGTGGGGGCGGTGGTGGCCCTGGATCCCAAGAGCGGCCAGGTCTACTGCATGTACTCCTCGCCCAGCTTCGATCAGAACAACTTCATCACCGGCATGAGCGCCCGCCTGTGGGAGGCCCTGGCGGGCGACCCCTACCACCCGCTCAAGAACCGGGCCATCAGCGGCCTGTACCCGCCTGGCTCCACCTACAAGATCATCACCGCCTCCGCCGCCCTGGCCGAGGGGGTGGTCAACCCCCAGACCAGCATCCTCTGCCCCGGCGAGATACCCTTTGGCCGGCGCACCTACAAGTGCTGGGCGCTGAAGAAGGGCGGGCACGGCAACGTGGCCCTGCACCGGGCCATCCGCGAGTCCTGCGACGTGTATTTCTACCGCGTGGGCCTGCGCCTGGGAGTGGACCGCCTGGCCAAGTACGCCCGGGCCTTTGGCCTGGGCTCGCTCACCGGGGTGCCCCTGCCCAGCGAGTCGGCCGGGCTGGTGCCCGACTCGGAGTGGAAGAAGAAGCGCTTCGGCGAGCCCTGGCAGGACGGCGAGACGCTCTCCCTGGCCATCGGCCAGGGCTTCAACCTGACCACGCCCATCCAGTTGGCCCGCATGACCGCCGTGGTGGCCAACAAGGGCCGCCTGGTCACCCCCACCCTGGTCAAGGCCGTCAGTCCGGCCGACGGCTCCGACCCGGTGCCCGAGCCCCCCCCGGTGAGCACCCGGGTGCCGGTGAACCCCAAGGACCTGGAGCTGGTGCACCAGGGCCTGGTGGCCGTGGTCATGGAGCCCGGCGGCACGGCATCGGCCACCCGCCTGCCGAACATCTCCGTGGCCGGCAAGACCGGCACCGCCCAGGTGGTGGCGCTCAAGCACGAGAAGCTCTACGGCCACGAGGACAACCTGCCCTGGAAGTACCGCAACCACGCCTTGTTCGTGGCCTACGCCCCGGCCGAGGACCCCACCATCGCCTTGGCCGTGGTGGTGGAGCACGGCGGCCACGGCGGCTCCGACGCGGCGCCGGTGGCCCGCCGGGTGCTGGAGGCCTTCTTTGATCTGCCGGTCAAGGAGCGGCACAAGACCCGCCCCGGCCCCCTGGCCAGCCACCTGGACCCCGTGGAGGCGGTGGCCGCCGCCGCCCTGGCCGCGGCCCAGAAAAAGGCCGCCCCGGCCGCCGAGCAGGCGGCAACCAAGCCGGAGGCCAAAAAGCCGGAGCCCAGGAAGGCGGAGCAGAAGAAGCCCGAACCGAAGAAACCCGAGCCCAAAAAGCCGGAAGCCAAGAAGCCGGAGCAGAAGAAGGCCGAGCCCAAGAAGCCCGCCCCCGAGGCCAACGGGCGTTTCGCGCCCAAGCCCTTTGTGCCCGACTCCAGCGACCCGGCCACCAACCCCACCACCTACCGGGGGCGGGGCCGGTGAGCGGAGGAAGGCCATGATAGACCGCCGCCTGGTGACCAACTTCGATTGGCTGTTGGTGGCCCTGCTGGTGGCCCTGGCCTGCTGCGGGGCGGTCAACCTCTACAGCGCCGCCTCCAGCATGGAGGACGTGGGCACCCCCATCTACCTCAAGCAGATCTACTGGTTCGGCCTGGGGCTCCTGGCCATGGTGGCCACGGCCACCGTGGGCTACCAGCGGCTGGCCACCCTGGCCTATCCCTTTTACCTGGCCGTGGTGGCCTCGCTGTTGGCGGTGCATCTGTTCGGCCGGGTGGTGGCCGGGGCCCAGCGCTGGCTGGCCCTGGGACCCATCGTGGTGCAGCCCTCGGAGCTGGCCCGCCTGGCGGTGATCCTGGTGCTGGCCCATTACTTCCACCGCCGGGACCAGAACGAGCCCTACAAGCTGCGCCAACTGCTGGCGCCGGTGGCCCTGGTGGCCCTGCCGGCCCTCTTGATCCTCAAGCAGCCCGACCTGGGCACCGCAGTGATGGTGCTGATAGTGGGGGCATCCGTCATCCTGGTCAACGGCGTGCGCTGGACCTCCCTGGTCATCGCCAGCGTGGGCCTGATCGGGGTGCTGCCGGTGTTGTGGCGCTTCATGAAGGACTATCAGAAGCGGCGCATCTTCAGCTTCCTGGACCCCGAGTCCGACCCCCTGGGCGCGGCCTACCACCTCATCCAATCCAAGATCGCCGTGGGCTCGGGCCAGTTCTGGGGCAAGGGCTGGATGGCCGGCACCCAGAGCCAACTGCACTTTCTGCCCGAGCAGCACACCGACTTCGCCTTCTCGGTGCTGGCCGAGGAGTGGGGCTTCATCGGGGCGGTGGTGGTGCTGTCGCTCTTGGCCGCCGTGGTCTACCGGGGGCTGATGCACGCCCTACGCGCCAAGGACCGCATGGGCATGCTCATCGTGGTGGGGGCCACGGCCAGCATCTTCTGGCCCACCTTCATCAACGCGGGCATGGTGGCCGGCGTCTTCCCGGTGGTGGGCATACCCCTGCCCTTCATCAGCTACGGCGGCTCCTCGCTGGTCAGCACCATGGCCGCCCTGGGCCTGATCCAGGGGGTCTCCATGCGCCGCTTCATCTTCCACCGGCAATAGGCCGGGCCGGGTGCCCCCGGCTGGGCATAAACGGGTCGGCCGCGCTCGCGGTAGCGGCCGGCGCCGCCGGCTCCCGCCGGGAGGCTACCAAAAAAACGCCAGGGCGGGGTTTATCTCCGCCCGGGGCCCTCCAGATTAAACAAGACCTTGGGAACCAACCCGGCATGTCTGGCCCCGGCGGGCCTCCTTTTCCATTGCCAGGAGCCGGCGTCCGTGCTAGTGAAAAGGTGATCTAGGCCGCCAGCTCGGGCGGCGAAAGCGAAAAAACCTGGGGCAGAGCTCATCGGGAGGGCAGGCCGGGGCCATGGTGGCCCGGGCCGGCGGGGTTGTCTCTGCCCACACCACAAGGGAGGCCACGTGGCTAAGCACCGCGAGGGCGAGGTTACCGTTTTCCTGGGGGCTGACAGCGCCCTGGAGGGCCTGTTGAACTTCAAGGGCCAGGCCCGCCTGGACGGCCGCTTCACAGGGCGCATCGAGGGCCAGGGCACCCTGTTCATCGGTCCCCAGGCCCAGGTGGAGGCCGAGGTCAACTCCACCCGGGTGGTCATCAGCGGCAATCTGGTGGGCAACGTGCAGGCCAGCGAGCGCATCGAGCTCAAGGCCCCGGGCAAGCTCAAGGGCAACATCAGTTCGCCCCTGGTGGTCATGGACGAGGGCGTGCTCTTCGAGGGGCACTGCTCCATGACCGGCGAGGCCGGCCCGGCCTCCACGGGCAACAAGATCACCCTGCTGGCGGCCAAAGGTTAGAGGGCAAGCAAAGCCGTCCATGGCTTTGCTTGCCTATCGGCCGGGCAAAAGCGTGACTCCACCCCGCAAAGCTGACGCTTTGCGGGGACCCCGGCTTGCCCGGCCTCCCAGGCGCTGGCGCGCCCGGCGGGCCAGCGCCCGGGGTCCCCAAAAAAGCGCAGCTTTTTTGGGGTGGATCCATGGCCCGCATGGATCGAAAGGCAGAGGGGCCGTTTCCGGGGCCACCGGGCCAGGCTCCCCGGCCCCCTGTGAATGACCAGGCGGCCGGCGGGGCCGCGGGCGTTGCCAATTTGGGGTGTCCTGGCGGGCAATTCCCTTCCCTGGGGGGAAAAAAAGTTTTGACACCGGTTTTGAAATATTGTAGAAGTGCGCAGCTTGTCTGTGGCGTCACAAGTGGGATTGTGCGCGCCGATTGTCCCCAGGCAAGCAACATACCTTAGAACGAGAACAAAAGCAGGGCGTTACAAACTGGCGAGCGTGCCGCGCTTGCGATGGAGTGCAAGGTCACATGGTCAGTATTGACATCACTTCGTCCCTGATCTTTCAGATCATCAACTTCGTGGTGCTTATCTTCCTGCTCAACGTGGTGCTTTACAAGCCCATACGGGGCATCCTGGCTGAGCGCAAGGCCAAGATCGCCCAGATGAACAGCGAGATTACCGCCAGCACCGAGGGCGCCGCCGCCAAGGCCCAGCAACTGGAGGCCGACCGCGCCGAGGGCCGCAAGGCCGGGGCCAGCGCCCGCGAGGAAATCAAGACCCAGGCCCGGGGCAAGGAGCGCGAGATCATCAACGCGGCCACCGCCGAGATGGAGCAGACCGTGAGCAAGCTGCGGGCCCAGATCGCCGAGGAGATCGGCCAGGCCCGCGCTCAGTTGAAGGGCCAGGTGCAGACCTTCGGCGTGGAGCTGGCTTCTAAGATCCTGGGAAGGAGCATCCAGTAATGCGTGCTGGCGACAAAAAGCGGATTCTGGCGGTGGCGGCGGCCTCGGCCCTGGGCATCATGGGCGCGGGGCTGGCTTTCGCCGCCGGCGACGGCGGGCACCACGTCACGCCGCCCAACATGGACCTGGTCTACCGCCTGATGAACTTCGGCGTGATGGCCGTGGTCCTGGTCATCTTGCTGCGCAAGCCGCTTAAGTCGGCCTTGGGTGGGCGCATCGAGCAGATCAAGAGCGAACTGGCCGAGCTGGAGGCCAAGAAGGCCGCCGCCCAGGCCGAGCTTAACGAGGTGGAGAAGCGCCTCAAGGACGCCCAGGGCGAGCGCGAGGCCATCGTGGCCGAGTTCAAGGCCCAGGGCGAGTTCGAGGCGGCCAAGATAGTGGAGTCGGCCCAGGCCCTGGCCGCGCGCATCAAGGCCCAGGCCCAGTTCACCATTGAGCAGGAAACGGCCATGGCCAAGGCCGATCTCAGGCGCGAGGTGGCCGAGCTGTCGGCGGCCCTGGCCGAGGACCTGCTCAAGCAGAAGATCACGGCCGATGACCAGACCCGCCTGGTGGAAGAATACCTGGCCAAAGTGCAACGGGAGGTACAGTGACCAGCCTGGTAGTCGCCAAACGCTACGCCAAGGCCCTGCTGGAGATCGGCAGGGAGGACGGCAATTACGAGCAGTATGGCCGTGAGCTGGCCGAGATGGCCTCCTTGTTCCAAGAGGCCCCGGACCTGCCCACCGCCCTGGCCAACCCCGGGTTCCCCTTTGATGGGCGCCGGAGCCTGTTGGTGGCCGTGCTGCAAAAGGCGGCCTTGAGCCCCATAGTCTCCAACTTCTTCCGGCTGTTGATGGACCGCGGGCGCATCGGCGAGGTGGCCGGCATCCACGCGGTGTATCAGCGGCTCCTGGACGAGGTCAAGGGCATCACCCGCGCCGAGGTCTCCTCGGCCAGTGCCCTGGACCAGGCCCAGATCGCGCAGTTGGCCGCCACCCTCAAGCAGGTGGCCGGGCGCGAGGTCAAGCTAGAGGTGAAAGAGGACTCCAGCCTGATAGGCGGCGTCGTTGCCCGGATCGGCGATCTGGTGCTGGACGGCAGCGTCAAGACTCAGCTGGCTAACTTAAAGAATTCTTTAAGAAGGGGTGAATACGCCTAATGCAGATCAGAGCTGAAGAGATCAGTCAGGTCATCCGGGAGCAGATCAAGGACTACGACAAAAAGGTCGAGGTCTCTGAGACCGGTACCGTGCTCTCGGTAGGTGACGGCATCGCCCGCATCCACGGTGTGGAAAAGGCCATGGCCGGCGAGCTGCTGGAGTTCCCCCACGGCATCCTGGGCATGGTGCTCAACCTTGAAGAGGACAACGTGGGTGTGGCCATCATGGGCGAGTGCGAGCACATCAAGGAGGGCGACACGGTCAAGCGTACCGGCCGCATCGCCGAGGTGCCCGTGGGTGACGCCGTCATCGGCCGCGTGGTGGATGGCGTGGGCAACCCGCTCGATGGCAAGGGACCCATCAACACCAAGGACTTCCGCCGCATCGAGATGGTGGCGCCCGGCGTGGTCATGCGCAAGTCGGTGCACGAGCCCATGTACACGGGCCTCAAGGCCATTGACGCCATGACTCCCGTGGGCCGCGGCCAGCGCGAGCTGGTGATCGGCGACCGCCAGATCGGCAAGACCGCCGTCCTGGTGGATGCCATCATCAACCAGAAGGGCCAGGACGTCTACTGCATCTACGTCGCCGTGGGCCAGAAGAAGTCCACGGTGGCCCAGGTCATTGACGTGCTGACCCGCCACGGCGCCATGGAGTACACCTGCGTGGTGGCGGCCTGCGCCTCCGACCCCGCGACGCTCCAGTTCATCGCGCCCTACTCCGGCACGGCCATCGGCGAGTACTACCGCGACACCAAGCGGCACGCGCTGATCTGCTACGACGACCTTAGCAAACAGGCCGTGGCCTACCGCCAGATCTCCCTGCTTCTGCGCCGCCCCCCGGGACGCGAGGCCTTCCCTGGCGACATCTTCTACAACCACTCCCGCCTGCTGGAGCGCTCGGCCAAGCTCAGCGACGACCTGGGCGCCGGCTCCCTGACGGCCCTGCCGGTGATCGAGACCCAGGCCGGCGACGTCTCGGCCTACATCCCCACCAACGTGATCTCCATCACCGACGGCCAGATCTACCTGGAGCCCAGCCTGTTCTTCTCGGGCGTGCGTCCGGCCATCAACGTCGGTCTGTCGGTCAGCCGCGTGGGCGGCGCCGCCCAGGTCAAGGCCATGAAGCAGGTGGCCGGCACCATGCGCCTGGACATGGCCCAGTTCCGCGAGCTGGAGGCCTTCGCCCAGTTCGGCTCCGACCTGGACAAGGCCACCCAGCAGCAGCTCAACCGTGGCGTGCGTCTGGTGGAGGTGCTCAAGCAGCCCCAGTACCAGCCGTTGAAAATGCCCAAGCAGGTGACCATTCTCTACGCCGGCACCCGCGGCTACCTGGACAAGTACCCGGTCTCCGCCGTGCCCGCCTACGAGAAGCAGCTCTACGAGTTCGTGGAGTCCAAGCACCCTGATATCTTCGCCGACCTGGAGTCCAAGAAGGTCATTGACGATGACCTGGAGGCCAAGCTGAAGAAGGCCCTGGGCGAGTTCGACGGCGTGTTCCAGGCCTAGCCTGAGAGAAGGTTGCCATGGCTTCACTGCGCGATATCCAGACCAAGATCGCCGGCGTAAAAAAGACCCGGCAGATCACCCGGGCCATGAACATGGTCTCGGCGGCCAAGCTGCGCGGGGTGCAGGAAAAGACCGAACGCTTCCGGCCCTACGCCGCCAAGTTCGCCGAGGTCCTGGGCTCCCTCAGCCAGGGCGTGGACCCCGGCATCCACCCCCTGTTGGCCCAGCCCGACAAGGTGGAGAAGGTGGCGCTCATCCTCTTCACCGCCGACCGCGGGCTCTGCGGTTCCTTCAACATGAACCTGATCAACGCCGGCCTGCGCTTCATCAAGGAGCAGCAGGGCGCCGGCAAGCAGGTGCAGCTCTACATCGTGGGACGCAAGGGGCGCGATTTCTTCAAGCGCCGCCCCGAGGTGGATGTCAAGGAAGCGCTCACCGGCGTCATGAACGTGGTGGACTTTGACCTGGCCGTGCAGGTGGCCCGCATGGGCCTGAACGCCTTCCTGTCCGGCGAGGTGCAGGAGGTCTACTACCTGTACTCCAACTTCCGCTCCATGGCGCGCCTGATACCCACGGTGGCCAAGCTGCTGCCCATCGCCCCCGAGGCGGTGGCCGGCGAGGCGGCCAAGACCGGCGGGCAGGAGTACATGACCGAGCCCTCGGCGGAGCAGATCCTGGTGGACCTGCTGCCCCGCTACGTCAACGTGCGAATCTACTCCGGGCTTTTGGAGACCGCCACCAGCGAGCAGGCGGCGCGCATGTCGGCCATGGACAACGCCACCCGCAACTGCAAGGACATGATCGAGAACCTGACCCTGCTCTACAACAAGGCTCGCCAGGCCGCCATCACCACCGAGCTGATGGATATCGTCGGCGGCGCCGAGGCCCTCAAGGGTTAGTTACCGTTAAAACCGCTTCTAATTAGGAGGCTTGTTCTAATGAACGTCGGCAAAATAACCCAGGTCATCGGGCCCGTGGTGGACGTCGAATTCGCCGAAGGCAACCTGCCGCCCATCCTCACGGCCCTGTTCGTCAGCAACGCGGGCATCAACGACCAGGAGGACAACCTGGTGCTCGAGGTGGCCCAGCACCTCGGCGACAACGTGGTGCGCACCATCGCCATGGACGTCACCGACGGCCTGCAGCGGGGCCTGCCCGCCAAGGACTCCGGCAAGCCCATCCAGATGCCCGTGGGCGACGACATCCTGGGCCGCGTTATCAACGTGGTGGGCCGCCCCGTGGACGGCCTGGGCCCGGTCAACGCCAAGAACTACTTCCCCATCCACCGCACCGCCCCCAGCCTCACCGAGCAGGACACCTCGGTCAAGGTGCTGGAAACCGGCGTCAAGGTTATTGACTTGCTGGTGCCCTTCCCCCGCGGTGGCAAGATGGGCATGTTCGGCGGCGCCGGCGTGGGCAAGACCGTCGTCATGATGGAGATGATCCACAACATCGCCATGCAGCACGGCGGTATCTCGGTCTTCGCCGGCGTGGGCGAGCGTACCCGCGAGGGCAACGACCTCTACCGCGAGATGCGCGAGTCCGGCGTTATCAGCAAGGCCGCCCTGGTCTACGGCCAGATGACCGAGCCTCCGGGGGCCCGCGCCCGCGTGGCCCTGTCGGCGCTCGCCGCCGCCGAGTACTTCCGCGACGAGCAGGGCCAGGACGTGCTCCTCTTCGTGGACAACATCTTCCGCTTCACCCAGGCCGGCTCCGAGGTCTCGGCCCTCCTGGGCCGCATGCCTTCCGCCGTGGGTTATCAGCCCACCCTGGGTACCGACCTGGGCGAGCTCCAGGAGCGCATCACCTCCACCACCAAGGGCTCCATCACCTCGGTGCAGTGCGTGTACGTGCCCGCCGACGACCTTACCGACCCGGCGCCGGCCACCACCTTCGCGCACCTTGACGGCACCGTGGTGCTCAGCCGCCCCATCGCCGAGCTGGGCATCTACCCCGCCGTGGACCCCCTGGACTCCACCAGCCGCATCCTGGACCCCAACTACCTGGGCGAGGAGCACTACCTGACCAGCCGGCGCGTGCAGATGATCCTGCAAAAGTACAAGGACCTGCAGGACATCATCGCCATCCTGGGCATGGACGAGCTCTCCGACGAGGACAAGCTCACCGTGGGCCGCGCCCGGCGCGTGCAGCGCTTCCTGTCCCAGCCCTTCCACGTGGCCGAGACCTTCACCGGCATCAAGGGTGCCTACGTCAAGGTCGAGGAGACCGTGCGCGCCTTCCGGGAGATCGTGGAAGGCAAGCACGACGACATGCCCGAGCAGGCCTTCTACATGGTCGGTGGCATCGAGGAGGTCCGCGAGAAGGCCGCCAAGATGGCCGCCGCCTAGCGAGCGCAACCTGGGGGGGCCGGTGTCCCGGCCCCCCCAGCCTTCAAAGGCCGACCGCCGCCGATATAGGCGGAGCAACCCTAGGGGGTTCATAGCCCATGGCCAATAAAATCCTGTTGGAAGTCGTCACCCCGGACAAGCTGCTCTTGAGCAAGGAGGTTGACGTGGTGGTGGCCACCAGCGTGGAGGGCGAATTCGCCGTCCTGGCGGGCCACGTGCCCTTCCTGACCTCCCTGGCCGTCGGCGAGCTGAAGCTCAAGGACGGCAACGCCACCGACTATGCCGCGATCAACGGGGGTTTCGCCGAAATCACCGGCCAGAAGTTCACCGTGCTGGCCGAGTCGGCCGAGCTGGCCCGCGAGATAGACGTGGACCGCGCCCGCAAGGCCCGCGAGCGCGCCGAGCAGCGCCTGGCCAAGAGCGCCTCCGAGCAGATCAACTACGCCCGCGCCGAGGCCGCGCTCAAGCGCGCCATGCTGCGCATGAAGGTGGCCGAGAGAACCAGGGCCGCCTAGCCGCCGCGACCAGACCAAGAAGCGATACGGGCGCTCCCATATGGGGGCGCCCGTTTTATTTAGGCGCGGGAAGGCCGGGGAGTCCTCGCCAGCCCAAACCGGGGCCACCGCCGGTGCGCTGGGCTAACCAGGAAAAACCAAGCGGTTTCTTTTTGTGTCCCGCTCAGCCGCCCGGCCATACTGGCTTTGCCGATGCGGGTGCCGGCGCGGGGTGGACTCTCCGCCTTGGCGTGGGCAGGGGCCGCGGGGACCCCGTATCCCTTCCCGGGTGGATCATAGCAGCCCCCTGCCGGTGCCCTAAGAATGGCCGGGCTAAGAGCGGGACACGGGGCTTGGGCGGCCAAAAATCAAAACCCGCCGGCCAGAGGATGCCCGGATCAAGAACCAACAACCTAATCCTATATGATGGTTGTTGAAACAGTATAATTCCATTTCTAATTCAAATATGTAATAATAAGCTCATCTCAAGGGAGGTGGGCAAATGGGTAGAAGGGCCAGAGGCAGGGAGGTTTTGGAGAGGGCTAAGAAGGCATTGACCACCGCACGCACGGTAAGTGAGCTTCG
>JACRDC010000057.1 GCA_016218705.1 Desulfarculus sp. | reverse complement strand
GTTTTGCCCGGCCTCCCGGGCGCTTTCGCGCCCGGCGGGCCATTCCCCGGGGTCCCCAAGCAAACGCAGTTTGCTTGGGGTGGATCCATGGCCCGCATACCAAGTTGCGATCAAACTACTCGTTTGATCGCAACTTGGTATGAAAACCCCCGGCGGGGCGGCAAAATATAAGTTTGGCTTAAGCAGGGACGGAAGATCGGGTTGACGAAGGCCCAGGGCCTCACTAGACTAGCCTAGTTTTACAACCAGCAAAGGCGCGCATGGTGCACGGCGGATACAGCGACAACCTAAGCCTGGACGAAAAGCTCCTCATGGGCGTGGTGCGGGTGGCCGAGGACTTCAAGAAGCGCTCCTCGGCCATCTTCAAGAACTACGGGCTCACCTTCGCCCAGTACAACGTGCTCAGGGTGCTCAACTCCTCGCCCAACGGCTCCAACACCGTCAGCAACGTGGGCAAGATCATGCTGGTCACCGGCGGCAACATGACCGGCCTGTCCAAGCGCCTGGAGCGCGACGGCTACCTGATCCGCAAGAGCCACCCCAGCGACGAGCGCGTCACCCTGCTGGAGATATCGCCCAAGGGCCGGCAGGCCCTCTTGAACATTGAGCGGGAAAAGGAAGAGAACCTGCAAAAATACCTGCGCGGCCTGGACGAGCCCAGCAAGCTGGCGCTTTTTGAGCAGCTCAGGAAGATGGCCGGTCAGTCCAAGAAGCGTTAGCCCCTTCCCGCCGGCGGCGGCCCCACCAGCCCGGCGGTATCAACCACTTCGCCCACAGCCATGACATGAAAGCCCCCCGGCCAGGGGGAGCCCTCGGCCCCTTGCACCCCCATCAAGGGCCTAGAGCACCCGCTCGAACATCTCGGGCCGGTATTCGAAGTGCATGGTGTCGTAGTGATACCACCTGCCGCCCCACACGAAGCCGTGCCTCTCGAATATCTCCACGACCTCGCGCGGCACCTGGTTGACGTACCGATACTCCTTGTCCCACAGCCAGTAGGCCGTGTACTGGTTGTCCAGGTCTATGGCGATGCCGTAGCTGTGGGGGCTCAGGCGGCTGGTGCCCTGGATGGGCCGGTACTGATAGGTGCTGTCTATGTTCTTGACGTACTTCAGTAAGTGGCTGGGCAGCCTGTCCAGCTCATCGGATACCTTTTGCAGTTGGGCGGCGGCGTTTTCCCTCTTGTTGAACAAAAGCTTTTTGCCCTCATTGACCGGCAGCCAGTTGACTTCCACCAGGTTGGCCTCAATCTCCTCCTGGCCGCCGCCGTAGAGCTTCTTCAACAGGGCGTCATTGCGGAAGCGGCCGGGGTCAAAATTCAGGCCCGGGGGTTCGATGGGGGCCAAGGCGGGGTAGGCCTGCCTGAAATGGTCTTCTATGTCTGGTTGGCGCAGCGTATGGTCAAAATCCTTGGCCAGGCCGTCGTCATAGGGCAGCGAGGTGCCGTCAGCAAAATACACGGTGTTGTCCTTGACGCATATGACGCTGGGGTAGTTTTGCAGCAAGGCCGTTACCCGCTTTCCATCGGCCAGGGGGGCTTTCTGGTAGGTGGCCACCGGGGAGGACGGCGGCATCGCGCAGCCAGACACCAGCGCCAGCAGCAGCGCGGCCAGCGCGCCATACAGCGGCATGTGTTTCATATGATTACCGTGCAGGCCCGCCCTTGGAGGCGAAGTTGGGGCCGACCTGGTGCCCGCCGCTTTCCGGTGGTTGGCCCAAAAGCATTAAGGGCCTAGGCCTTTCAGCCTAAGCCCTTGATTTTACATGGTGGAGCTGATCGGGATCGAACCGACGACCTCATGACTGCCAGTCATGCGCTCTCCCAGCTGAGCTACAGCCCCGTGCGCACTCTTTAATAACAGAGCCCCGCCGGGCTGTCAACCAAACCCGGGGGACAAAATGCGCAATGTTGCCTGGTTGACCGGGCTTGCACTACGTGATACTAGGTTTTTGGACCCCTGTGCAGCCCCTGGCCCGGGTCCGGCCCCTGGTGGCAACATGTCAGGTCAACCCGAGCCCCGCCGCCCCGTGCCAGCGGAGGCGGGGCTGGAGAGAGGCGCGGCGGGGCATGACCCAGACGGCGGCGCAACACTTCAGCCAGGTGGAGGTCAAGGGCCTGCCCCTGTGGGAGCTGTGCAACGTGCCCCCGCCCGAGCCCCTGTCCGACCTGGGCGAGGTCCTTAGGGTGCTGGACTTCGTGCACATCCAGGCCGGCCTGCTCAGCGCCTACGGCCCCGGCTACCCCCTGGTGGAGCCCCGCGAGCTGATCCCCGCCTTCGACGCCCCCCTGATCGAGTACAAGCACCTGCCGGCCTTCGGCATGGTGGCTATGGACCGGGGGCTCTCCTACCAGGACGAGGGCTTCCAGTACGACATGCTGGTGCCCGAGGGCCAACCCACCGACCCCAGCCGGGCGGCCCAGAACCGCGCCCTGATGCGCGAGCGCCTGCCCCGCAACCAGTTGGCCGAGTTCGAGCAGACCCTGGGCCGGCGGGCCGTGACCCGCTTCAGCCGCTACAATCAACTGCTGCCCCACCTTTTCAAGATGGACCGGGGCCACGTGCTGGCCCGCGACGAGGCCGGGGCCATGTACCTGGCCGGCGTCTTCGCCTCCTTCCCCTCCGACCTGGATGGCGAGATCAAGCGCTTCGGCAAACTAATCGGCAAGTTCAACCAGGGCGACAACGACCTCTACGCCGCCAACCGCCAGTTCGTCTACCGCTTCCTCATGGAGCAGTCGGGATTCGCCATCTGCGGCGAGCGCCACACCTCGGCGGCCCTGTTCGCCCGGCGCCTGTTGCGCCGGCGTGAGCGCTTCGCGGTCAAGGTGCTGGGCAACAGCGACCGCACCATCACCACCCTCACCAGCCAGGGCGCCCGCCACGGCCTGCCCCGGGTGGAGAAGGTGGCCCTGGTGGCCGCCCAGGGCCAGCGCAAGGAGGCCGAGCGCCAGCTCTCCGAGGGTGGCTACTACGTGGACCGCCGGCGCAAGACGGTGATCCTGCGCGTGCACTACGCCCAGCACGCCTACCACCCCGACAACGTTCTGGAGGACCGCGCCTTGAGCGTGCTGCGCCAGGAGGTGGTGCACCCCCAAAGCGGCCAAGTCTTGGAAATGGACGTGCTGGGCCTGGGGCATGACCGTCTGCTGATGCTCAACGACATCGTGCGCGGCGAGTTCCATGGTTCCATCGTCTACAAGGGCCGCGAGCGCGTGGAGGGCAGCGCCGACCCCAAGAGCCGGCTCAAGTGCCTGGCCGCCTGGCTCACCAAGCACCGGCCCATCGTGGCCGAGTACTCCCCCGACCACTTCGAGCGCGTCACCCGCATCCTGTCTTCCTTTCTGGACGACCCCTCCCACGAGGAGGACCTGCTCAAGCTGCCGGAACTGCGCCAGGAGGTGCTCAAGGCCCTGGCCGACCTGCGCATTTCCCACCGCCTCAGGCTTCTGGAAAAGCTGGTGCACAACCGGGCCGACGCCTTTGGCCGCAAGCTCAAGCTGGCCCACATCCTCACCATCCTGGTGCACGTGCTGGAGCAGGAGGGCCAGGACCTGGTCAAGAACCACCCCCGTTCCCTGCGCAAGCTCCTGCGCATCTGCCGCAAGCAGCTCACGGACAAGGACCTGGAGCGCCGCTTTCTGCGCGGGGCCCCCAAGGGGCTCTACGAGCGCGAGGTGCTGGGCGAGTATCGCCAACTGCGCCACCTGGTGGAGCATTTTGAAACCCAGGCCATGGTTTGACGGCCAGGCGCCCCGGGGCTAATATTCCCCCATAATGACCAGCAGCACCCCCAAAGCGGCCCCCGGCGCCGCCCTTTACGACGGCTTCGGGCGGCGGTTGCACTACCTGCGCATGTCGGTCACCGACCGCTGCAACTTGAGCTGCACCTACTGCATGCCCCAGCAGGGCCTGGCCAAGCTGCCCCAGGGCCAGATACTCACCCTGGAGGAACTGGCCCGCGTGGCCAGGGTGGCCGTGGGTCTGGGGGTGGACAAAATACGGCTGACCGGCGGCGAGCCCCTGCTGCGCCGCGACCTGAAGAGCCTCTTGGCCAGGCTCTCGGCCCTGGAGCCCCGGCCCGACCTGCGGCTGACCACCAACGGCCGCCTGCTGACCGACAACCTGGCCATGCTCTTGGAGCTTGGCGTCTCCACGGTCAACATCAGCCTGGACACCCTGGACCCCCAGCGCTACGGCGCCATCACCGGCCTGGGAGTGGAGGAGGGCGCCCGGGCCTTCGCCCAGGTCTGGGCCGGCATCCAGGCGGCCCTAAAGAGCGGCCGCCTGGCGGTCAAGCTCAACGTGGTGCTACTGGCCGGGGTCAACGAGGACCAGATCGCCGGCTTTGCCCGCCTGACCCTCACGCTGCCCCTGGCCGTGCGCTTCATCGAGTACATGCCCGTGGGCCGCCAGACCGGCTTCCTCCCTCAGCGCTTCCTGGCCGCCGAGCAGGCCCTGGCCATCATCAGGGGCCTGGGCGACCTGCAACCCCTGCCCGCCCGCCCCGGCGACGGCCCGGCCCAGCGCTACGCCCTGCCGGGCGCCCAGGGCGAGCTGGGGGTCATCGGGGCGCTCAGCAGCCACTTCTGCGCCACCTGCAACCGCCTGCGCCTGTCGGCCGAGGGGCTCTTGGTGCCCTGCCTGTTCTCGGGTCAGGCCCTGGACCTCAAGGCCATCCTGCGCGGCGGCGGCAGCGACGGCGAACTGGCCCAGGCCCTGCGCGCCGCCGCCGCCCAAAAACCCCGCCACCACCTGCAAACCCCCCTGGACCACCGCCCCTCCGGCTGCCAGATGTCCCGCCTGGGCGGGTGAGTGCCTCACACCCATTAACGGGTCGGTTGGTGTTGCGGTTTTTGCCCAGGCTGGCGGCTCCCGTTGGTGGGCCGCGGTAAATAAAACCTCGGCGGGTGAGGCGGCGTGCCCGCCGCTGGGCATAACGGGTCGGGCCGCGAGCCGCGGCGGGCATAACGGGTCGGGTGGTGTCGCAGCTTCAACCAAGGCTGGCGGCTCCCGCTGTCAGGCCGCGGCTAAAAATCCAATTGGAGGCCACCCTCACCGGGAGCCGGTAGGGCCGGGCCGGGTGCCCCCGCCCAATAAGCGTAGCCGTGCCCGGGCTTTTTAGTTGAAAGCTATACGGTAGCTGGGCTAACATCGCATCTACCGTGACGTCGCGCCCCAGCCAACTCCGGGTGTAACCGGTGGGTTTGGCGGGGGTGGGTCTTGCCCACGCCGTTGAGGCCCCGCCGGGATTACCCGGCCCTTCCCTGCCCGGAGGTTGCCTGTACACCGTGCCCATTCTTGCCTGGACCAAACTGGCCGAGGAGCGCATCAAGGAGGCCATCCAACGCGGCGAGCTGGACAACCTGCCCGGCGCTGGCCAGCCTTTGGAGTTGGAGGACGACTCCCGCCTGGACCCCGAGCTGCGCATGGCCTACAAGGTGCTCAAGAACGCGGGCTACACCCCGCCGGAGCTGGACCTGCGCAACGAGATCGTGCGCGCCGAGGACCTCTTGGCCCAGGCCCCCGACGAGCAGGCCCGGTACCAGGCCATGAAGCGGTTGAATTTTCTGACCATGAAGTTGGGCGCCCTGCGCCCCCAGTCGGCCCTCCTGGACGAGCACCGCTACGCCAGCCAGGTCTTGGAGCGCCTGGAAAAGAAAAGCCCCTCCCCCGGCGGCGGCCCGGGGCCGGCCAAGGGCGGCCCCTGAACCACGCGTCCTTAAGCCAGACAGGCCCGGCCGCCAGCTAGCGCTAACCACACACCCCAGGGATCGAGGCGGGACCAGCAGCCATGGACATGAAACGCGACTACTTCGAGGACATCCGCCTGCTGGACAGCGGCGCCCAGGTTTTTTGGCTCCTGGCGCTCTTGGCCGCCCTGGCGGTCTTTCCCTTTTTCGCGGGCTCCTACCTGATTTATACTGTCAACTTGGTGGCCATCAACGTCATCGTGGCCCTGGGGCTCAACCTGCTGGTGGGCTACACCGGCCAGATCAGCCTGGGGCACGCCGGCTTTTTTGCCATCGGCGCCTACGGCACCCTGGCGCTCATGACCAACCTGGGGCTGCCCATCTTCCTGGCCTTGCCCCTGGCCGGGCTCCTGGCGGCGGTCTTCGGCTTCCTGCTGGGCCTGCCGGCCCTGCGCCTGGAAGGCCCCTACCTGGCCATCGCCACCCTGGGCTTCGGATTGACCGTCACCCAGATACTGGGGCGCATCGAGTTCCTGGGCGGGCACATGGGCCTCACCGCCCCGCCCTTGACCATCCTGGGCCAGGCCATCACCACCGACGCCGGCCGCTACGCCCTCATCATGCCCCTGTGCGTGCTCTTGACCTGGGCCTTGCGCAACCTTACCAAGACCCGCGTGGGCCGGGCCTTCGTGGCCATCCGCGACAGTGACATCGCCGCCGAGTGCATCGGCATCAACCTGACCTACTACAAGACCCTGGCCTTTGCCGTCAGCGCCTTCTACACCGGCGTGGCCGGCGGACTCATGGCCTTCGTGCTGGGCTTCGTCAACCCCCACACCTTCAACATCATGGTCTCCATTCTCTTCCTGGCCATGGTGGTGGTGGGCGGACTGGGCTCCATCCTGGGCTCGGTCATGGGCGCGGTGCTCATCACCTTCTTGCAGATCAAGCTGGCCAGCATCTCCGACCTGGCCTACGTGGGGCCTCTGCTCATGGATATCAGCACCCGCTTCTTCACCGAGAGCGGGCTGCCCAACGTGCAATACGTGGTCTTCGGGCTCATCATGGTGCTCATCGTCATCTTCGAGCCCCTGGGGCTCTACGGCATCTGGATACGCACCAAGATTTATTGGCGGACGTGGCCGTTCTAAAGGCAGAGGGGATTCCCCCTCACCCCAGCCCTCTCCCTCAGTGGGGGAGAGGGGGTAAAAGCGGAGGAATGAACTACCCCGCGGAAAGCTACGGGGTATCAGACCCATAGGGGATGAAGAGGCGGGCGGTGTGCTTTTCCCTGCGGGAGCCAAGGAACTGGCGAAGCAAGCTGGCCGATGACAATGGACTGATTTGGCTTCCCACTCCCTCTCCCCTTGAGGGGAGAGGGTCGGGGTGAGGGGTGATTGAGAGACCGAGCCCGGGGCCTGCGCAGAAGACAAACCGATGCCGAGCGCCTCTTGTGGCGAAAGCTGAGGGCGCGGAGTTTGGCTGATTACAAGTTCCGGCGGCAGCACCCCCTGGGCCCGTTCATTGTTGATTTTGTATGTACGGAGAAAAAGCTGGTCATCGAAGCGGATGGCGGGCAACACGCGGCCAATGCCCGGAGAGATAGGCGACGCGAGCAATATCTGGCCTCGCAGGGCTATCGGGTGCTGCGTTTTTGGAATACGGATGTGCTGTTGAATATCGAGGGTGTGCTGGCGGTGATTCTGGAGGCTTTGCGGGAATCCCCCTCACCCCGGCCCTCTCCCCCAGTGGGGGAGAGGGGGTAAGTGCGGAACCCTCTCCCCCGGTGGGGGGAGGGGGGTAAGTCTAGAGCCCTCTCCCTGGCATGGGTTGAGAGGGCCAAGCCAAGGCAAGTAAAAACCGGGAGGCCCTGTCCTAAATGTTCTTTCAACTCATAGCCTCTGGCGTGGCCATCGGGGCCACCTACGCCCTCATGGCGCTCGCCATGGTCATCATCTACAAGACCAGCGAGGTCTTGAACTTCGCCCAGGGCGACATGGCCATGTTGAGCGCCTTCATCGCCTTCATGCTGCTCACCAGCCAGGGCCTGGGCTTCGCCACGGCCTTCGCCCTGGCCCTGGCCTTCGCCTTCTTCCTGGGGGCCTTTCTGGAGTTCGCCTTTTTGCGCCGGGCCAAGGAGCCCACGGTGCTGGGGCTGATCATCATCACGCTAGGCCTGGAGATGGTCATCTACGGCCTGGCCTCCTGGAAATGGGGCGGCGACCAGAAGGACTTCCCCTTCCCGGTCAGCGACTTCGAGACCTACAACCTGGGCGGCGGCGTGGTGATGAGCCAGCTCAACCTGGTCACCCTGGCCGTGGCCCTGGCCCTGATGCTGATGCTGTTCCTCTTCTTCAGCTACACCAAGGTGGGCGTGGCCATGAAGGCCACCCAGCAGAACGAGTCGGCGGCGCGGCTCATGGGCATCCGGGTCAACCGGGTGCTGATGCTCACCTGGGGCATCAGCTCGGTGGTGGGGGCGGCGGCCGCCTTCCTCATCGCTCCCACCGACACCCTGGACCCCAACCTGATGTGGACGCCCCAGCTCAAGGGCTTCTCGGCGGCGGTGCTGGGGGGCATGACCTCCCTGCCCGGGGCCGTGGGCGGCGGCTTTCTCTTGGGGGTGATCGAGAACCTCTTCGGCGGCTACGTCTCGGTGGAGTTCAAGAGCGTGGTGGCTTTCGCGGTGATCGTGCTGGTCTTGTGCTTCAAGCCCAGCGGTCTGTTCGCCAAGCACTACGTGCGCAAGGTATAGCGGCGCCGGCCCTGGGGGGAGGGGCCTGGCCATGGTTTTACATCGAAGCAAGGAGGGGAGCATGCGCAAAGGATTGATCGCGGGCCTGTGTCTGGCCCTGGTGCTGGCCTGGGCCGG
Organism: Desulfarculus sp.; assembly: GCA_016218705.1. Classification (GTDB taxonomy): domain Bacteria; phylum Desulfobacterota; class Desulfarculia; order Desulfarculales; family Desulfarculaceae; genus JACRDC01. The sequence continues at coordinate 15,681 of JACRDC010000057.1, read as the reverse complement.
CGGCGTTATGGCCGCCGAGGTGCGCGGGGTGACGCCCACCACCATCAAGATCGGCCAGTGGGGGCCGCAGACCGGCCCGGCGGCCCTGTGGGGCTCGGTGGCCCGGGGCACCGGCGTCTACTTCCAGATGCTCAACGAGGAGGGCGGCATCAACGGCCGCAAGATCGAGTACTTCCTGCGCGACGACGGCTACCAGCCGGGCCGCACCAAGGCCGTGGCCAAGGAGCTGATCGAGAACGTGGGCATCTTCGGCTTTGCCAGCGGCGTGGGCACCAGCCCGGGCATGGCCGTGATGGAGGACATCGTCAAGAACAACCTGGTCTGGGTGGGTCCGGCCACCGGCAGCACCCACTGGGCCTTCCCGCCCAAGAAGACCGTCTTCGCCGTCTATCCCAACTACCCCGACGAGGCGGCCATCCTTACCAACTACATCCTCTTCACCCTGAAGAAAGAGAAGATCGCCTTCATCTACCAGAACGACGATTACGGCAAGGGCGGCCTGGACGGGGCGCTCAACGAGATGAAGGCCCACGGCAAGAAGCTGGTGCTGGAGATACCGGTGGAGGTCACCGACACCGACCTGGCCAGCCACGTGCTCAAGCTCAAGGAGGCCGGCGCCGAGGCGGTCATCATGTGGGTGCTGCCCAAGCACGCCGCCATCCTGGTGGGCACCGCCGCCAAGCTGGGTTACAAGCCCCAGTGGGTGGCCTCCTCCACGCTGTCGGACGCGCCCTTGATGTACAACCTGACCAAGGGCCTGTGGAACGGAGTCATCTTCGGCAACTTCGCCGAGCTGCCCGACTCCAACGACCCCCTGATGGCCAAGTACAAGGCCGCCTTCGACAAGTACGCCGACAAGAAGAGCGACCACTGGGGCGTGTTCTTCTACGCGGGCTTCGGCTTCGTGGAGCCCATGGTTGAGGGCATGAAGCGGGCCGGCAAGGACCTTAACCCCGAGACCTTCGTCAAGGCCATGGAGACCCTCAAGGACTTCAAGGGCATCATGGGCAAGGTCACCTTCGCCCCCGGCCAGCGCCAGGGCATGCGCGAGGTCTTCCTGGCCAAGTGCGAGACCGCCGATATCACCGGCCCCGACGGCAAGACCGTCAAGGGCGGCAAGGCCGTGCGCCTGTCCGACTGGATCAGCGTGAAGTAGCAAACCCAGGCCCGGGGCGGGGCCGCCGGCCGAAGGCGCGGCGGTCCCCTCCCGGCTGGCCATCATCAATCAGCCCGCCCCCGCGCGGGGCCGAAAGAAACGCCAAGCATGTCCTTCTTCGAGGTCAAGGACCTGACCATGACTTTCGGCGGGCTCACCGCCCTGAGCGGTGTCTCGCTGAGCCTGGAGCAGGGGTCCATCTCCGCGGTCATCGGCCCCAACGGGGCCGGCAAGACCACGTTGTTCAACTGCATCTTCGGCCTCTACCGCCCCACCTCGGGCCAGGTGTCCTTCAAGGGCCAGAGCCTCATCGGCCAGAAGCCCCACCGCATCGCCAAGCTGGGGTTGGGGCGCACCTTCCAGAACATCGAGCTGTTCGCCAAGATGACCACCATGGACAACCTGCTCCTGGGCCGCCATCTGCACATGAAGTCGGGGGTGCTCTCGGGCTCCACCTTCTTCCGCCGGGGCTCCCAGGCCGCGGCCGAGGAGACGGCGCAGCGCCGCAAGGTGGAGGAGATCATAGACTTCCTGGACCTGCAATCAGCCCGGAACCGCTACGTGGGCGGCCTGCCCTACGGCATCCAAAAGAAAGTGGAGCTGGGGCGCGCCCTGTGCATGGAGCCCGAGCTTTTGCTCCTGGACGAGCCGGTGGCCGGCATGAACCTGGAGGAGAAGCAGGACCTGATGATCTGGCTCAAGGACATCCAGGAGGTGCTGGGGGTGACGCTTCTCATCATCGAGCACGACATGCGCCTGGTGATGGAGGTGAGCCAGCAGGTGCTGGTGCTCAACTACGGCCAGCCCATCGCCTGCGGCACGCCCGACGAGGTGCAGAACCACCCCGAGGTGCTCAAGGCCTATCTGGGCGAGCAGGACTCCCTGGCGGTGGCCCATGCTTGAGGTCAAGAACATAGAGACCCTCTACGGCCTGGTCATGGCCCTGCGCGGCGTCTCCCTCAAGCTGGAGGAAGGCAAGATCACCGCAATCCTGGGGGCCAACGGCGCCGGCAAGTCCACCATCATCAAGACCATCATGGGCATGATCGAGGACCAGCCCGACAAGGGCACCATCCTCTTGGACGACAAGACCATCGCCCACAAGGACACCGAGTGGATCGTGCGCCAGGGCCTGGCCTACGTGCCCGAGGGCCGCCAGGTCTTCGATGAGCTCACCGTGCAGGAAAACCTGATGATGGGCGCCTACACCCGCCGGGGGCCCACGGTCAGGCAGGACTTGACGCGGGTCTACGGCCTCTTCCCGCGCCTGAGCGAGCGCGCCCGCCAATTGGCCGGCACGCTCAGTGGCGGCGAGCAGCAGATGCTGGCCATGGGCCGCGCCCTGATGATGCGCCCGCGCATCATGTTCCTGGACGAGCCCTCGCTGGGCCTGAGTCCCCTGCTGGTGCGCGAGATATTCGCCACCATAGCGCGCATCAACCAGGAGGACGGCACCACCATCCTCTTGGTGGAGCAGAACGCGGCCATGGCGCTCGGCGTGTGCCACCACGGCTACGTCATGGAGAATGGCCGCTTCGTGCTGGCGGGCACGCCGGCGGAGCTCTTGGCCGACGAGGACGTGCGCGAGTTCTACCTGGGCATCAAGAGCGAGGTCTCGGTCAAGGGCTTCCAGCGCTACAAGCGCAAGAAGCGCTGGCGGTAGAGCACCCCAAAAAATCTGCGATTTTTTGGGGACCCCGCAAGCCACCCCAGGAAAGCTGCGCTTTCCTGGGGACCCCGGAAGAGCACCCAAAAAAATCCCGCGGATTTTTGGGGACCATGCAAAGCAGGAAGAGGGGGAGGCGGGAAGGGGGGCGAGCCGGCGAGTGGGGTTTAAGTTAATAATCCAGTAATAGCTGTCATTGCGAGGAGCATCCCGGCAGGGATGCGACGTGGCAATCTTCCTTTTCGCTCTTGTCAATAGCCTAGCAAGGAAAGGCACGAAGCGGAAGATTGCTTCGCTAACGCTCGCAATGACTCTATTTGGTTGATTTGCCTTCGGCAGGCCAGCGCCAAAGGCCATATCCGTGCGACATTCTCAGGGAGCCAGGCATGGACAAGCTCATCATTACCGCCGCCCTCTGCGGGTCGGTGCCCACCAGGCAGCAGAACCCCCACGTGCCCTACAGCCCCCAAGAGATCGCCGAGGAAGCCCTGCGCTGCTGGCGGGCCGGGGCCAGCGTGGTGCACGTGCATGTGCGCGACCCCCAAAGCGGCGCCCCGGCTTTCGAGCGCCATCTCTTCGCCGAGGTGGTCGAGCGCCTGCGCGCCGAGAGCGACGTCATCATCAACCTCACCACCAGCGCTTTCAACCTGGAGGCCGACGACCCGGGCCAGGCCCGGCTCATGCCCGTGGACCTGGGGCCGGACCTATGCTCCCTGGACGTGGGCAGCCTCAATTTCCGGGGCCGGGTCTTCAGCAACCCGCCCGACTGGGTGGAGCGGGCCGCCGCCTACATGCTTGAGAAAGGCGTAAAGCCCGAGATGGAGGCCTTCGAGGTGGGGCACGTGGTGCAGGCCAGCGACCTGGTGGCCAAGGGGCTCATCGCCAGCCCGCCCTGGTTTCAGCTCTGCCTGGGCATTGCCTGGGGCGCCCCGGCTGACCTGGATTCGCTGCTGGCCTTGAAGGCCCGCCTGCCCGTGGGCGCCCAGTGGTCGGTGCTGGGCACCGGGGCCAGCCAACTGCCGCTGACCACGCACGCCATGCTCATGGGCGGGCACGTGCGCGTGGGCTTCGAGGACAACCTGTACCTGAGCCGGGGGGTCAAGGCCGACAGCAACGCCCGCTTCGTGGAACGCGCCGTGGCCCTGGCGGGCCTGCTGCAACGCCCCGTGGCCTCCTGCGCCGAGGCCCGGCAAATCCTGGGCCTGCCGGGCCGCGAGCCGCAGCGGGCATAACGGGTCGAGTGGCGTTGCGCCCATAAGAAATTGCAGCGATCGCGCGTCTTAATGTAGGGGCGGGGTTTATCCCCGCCCGTGCATTCCTACGCCGTGTCGGCCAGCCCTGGCCGCGACGGCCTATTCCTCCGCTTTCATGACCAGGGCGCCCTTGGGGCAGTAGTGGGCGCAGAGCCCGCAGCCCTTGCAATAGGCCAGGTCAATCACCGGCTGACCGCTCAAGGGATCGCGGGTGATGGCCTGGTCAGGGCAGAGCAGCTCGCAGACCTGGCAGCCCTGGCAGGACGACAGGGCCAGGCAGCGGGCCGCCTCCTCACGGGCCTCCTGGGGGCTGAGCGGCGGGTGGGGATGGGCCAGGTCCGGGGCGGGACCGGACCGGCGAAGCGGGGCCGGCGCGGCCGGCGGGCAGGGCGGGCGCTTAATCATGCCCCCACCTCCGCCAGGATAGCCTGGCCGCACCTGATGCCGCTGGCCACGGCTTCAACCACCGTGGCCGGGCCGCTGGCCAGGTCGCCGGCGGCATGGAGCCCTGGCGCCAGGAGCCCCTGGCCGTCGGGGCTGAGGCTCTCTAGCCCCAGGCCGGCGGCCCAGGCCTGGGCTTGGCTCTCCTGCCCCAGGGCCAGGATCACGGCGCCGGCGGGCAAGAGCCGCTCCTGGCCGGCCAGGGGCGCGAAGACCGGGCGACCGTCGCTGCCAAGTGCTCCCGGGGCGGTGGCCACCACGCGCAGGCCCCGCACCCGCGTCTGGCCCTCGATGGCCACGGGCTGCGCCCGGAAAAGCATCTCCACGCCTTCGGCCCGGGCCTGGGCGATTTCCTCGGCATAGGCCGGCATGTGCTCTTGATCGCGGCGGTAGACCAGGGTCACGTCCTGGGCCAGGCGCAAGGCCCAACGGGCGGCGTCCAAGGCCAGATTGCCGCCGCCCACCACCAGCACTGGTGGCCGCAGGTCCGGCGGCCGGCCCAGGGCGCAGGCTTTCACGAAATCCAGGCCCAGGTGAACACCGCCCAGCCCCGCGCCCGGCAGGCCGGCCCGCCGGGCCTGGGGTGCCCCGCAGGCCAGCACCACGGCCACATGCTTCCGCCGCATCTCTCGCACCTGCCCCGGGGTCAGACGGCGGTTCAATTCCAACTTCACGCCATGGGCCAAGATGTAGTCCAGGTCAGCCTTGAGGGCCGCCGGCGGCAGGCGAAAGGGCGGTATGCCCCAGGCCAGGAGCCCGCCGGCCCGGTCCTCGGCCTCGTATATGGTCACGCCCAGGCCACCACGGGCCAAGGCCCAAGCGGCGGCCAGCCCCGCTGGCCCCGAGCCCACCACCGCCACCCGGCCCGCCAGCCGCCGGGAGGGGGGCGCCACCGGCGGGCGCTGGCCCAGGGCCGCGAAGCGCTTCAGTTCGTGGATGGCCGGCGGGGCCTGTACCGCCGCCGCCAGGCAGGCCTCTTGGCAGGGGTGATGGCAGACGTGCCCCAGCACCGCCGGCAGGGGGTTGTGCTCCAGGATGACGGCCATGGCCGCATCCTGCTGGCCCTGGGCCAGGCAGGAGAGGTAGGCGGGGACATCCTGGCCCAAGGGGCAGGCAACCCGGCAGGGTGCGAGGTCCGAGGGCCTTGCCCCTGCCGCGCGCTGGGCCAGGACGCCCCGCCTGGTTTCATTATCCCTCGCCAGGTCGGTTAACGCCAGCGACGGGCAGCCGCCAGCGCAGATCGCGCAGGCGCCGCAGCGTCCAGGCCGCAGCACTGGGTGCGCGCCTCGCCCGCTCATGCCTCTGGCCTCGCTTGCCGGCCCATCTCCAGGCCCCGCCCAAGCGCCCGCCGGTTCACCTCCAGATGGCGGGCGGGCAAGGCCCCGGCCAAGGCCTCTTCCAGGGCCGCCGTCTGCCACCAGTTCGTGACCCCGGCCACCACCCCCACCCACAGCACATTGGCCGCCAGGGGCGCGCCCAGTTCCTGGCGGGCGGTCAGGGCCACGGGCAGGCCCAGGCCGGCGCCGCCGGGCGCGGGGCGCACCAACCCGTCGTCCCAGAGCAGGCGCCCGCCCGGGGCCAAGAGGCCGGCGTGGGCGTCATGGGCCTCCTGGCACATGGCCACCAAGAGGTCGGGGGCCTCCACCCGGGGGTAGTCAATGGGCTCCATGGCGATGATAAGTTCGGCGCGGCTCAGCGAACCCCGGGCCTGGGCCCCGTAGGAACTGGCCCCGGCGGCGTAAAGCCCGCTGGCCACGGCGGCCTGGCCCAGGAGCGCGCCGGCCAGGATCACCCCCTGGCCGCCCAGGCCGGCCAGCATGATCTCCCTGGGCTCAGTTATCATCGCCGCACCACGAGCCCAGTTCCCAGGCCCCGGGGGGAAGCTCGGCATCGCCGGCCAGCTCCCGGCGGGCCAGGCAGCGCCGGCTTAGGTCATCGTAGAGGGCCGCCGGGCTGTCCAGGCCCTGGCGGCGGCCGGCCTGGGTGGGGCAAGGCGACAGGGCCTCGATGAAGCTGAATCCCGGGCGTTGCAGCCCCTGGGCGATGTAGTCCATGAGCTCGTAGGGCCGGGTCACGGCCCCCCGGGCCACGTAGGCAGCGCCGGCGGCGCGCACCAGGCGGCAGAGGTCAAAGGGGCGAAAGGGGTTGCCCGCCGGGGTGGTGGCCGTGGCCGCTCCCAGGGGGGTGGTGGGGGCGGCCTGGCCACCGGTCATGCCGTAGATCTGGTTGTTGGCGCAGACCACGGTCATCTCCAGCCCCCGCCGGGCGGCGTGGATCAGGTGGTTGCCGCCGATGGAGGACAGATCGCCGTCGCCGCTGACCACCATGACCTTCAAGCCCGGGTTGGCGGCCTTGGCGCCAGTGGCGAAGGCCAGGGCGCGTCCGTGCAGGGTGTGCAGGGTGTCGGCGCGGAAGTTGGGGCTGGGAATCCAGGCCGCGCAGCCGATGCCCGAGACGAAGAGCATCTGGCGCGGGTCCAGGCCGGCGCCCTCGATGGCCCTGAGGATCAACCCCAGCAGCACCCCGTGGCCGCAACCCGGGCAGAAGGGCGTGGCCTTCACCTCCGTGCGCAGGTACTGGTCCAGGGCGCGGGTCATGGGGCCATCTCCAGCAGGGCGCCCAGGATGGTGGCGGGGGTGATGTGCCGGCCGTCCACCTGGCTGAGTGGGCGCACCAGGCCGGGGCCAACCACCTGGCGGGCCAGGCCGGCCACTTGGCCTAGGTTCATCTCCGGCACCAAGAGGCGCGCTCCCCTGGCCAGGGCCTGGGCCACTGCCTCCTCGGGGAAGGGCCACAGCGTGACCAGGCGCAGGAGCCCGGCCTTGACCCCTTGCCTTCGCGCCAGCTTCACCGCCTTGAGGGCCGCCCGGGCCGTGAAGCCATAGGCCAGCACCACCAGGCTGGCGTCCTCCAGAAAGTGGCCCTCGGTCTGGCACAGCTCGCCGGCCCGCGCCAGCACCTTGTGGTTGAGGCGGTGCACCAGGGCCGCGTGGGCCGCCGGGTCCTCGGTGCGGCGAAAGCCCCGCTCGTCGTGGGTGGAGCCGGTTATCATCAGGGCCTCGCCCTGGCCAAAGCGGGGCATGGAGGGCACGCCGCCGGGCTCGGGATGGCCGAAGGGCGGCGCGCCGGGGGTGTAGCCGCGCTGGTATGTATCCACGCTCTGGGGGATGTCCACGCGCTCGCGCAGGTGGCCCACCGCCTCCTCGGCCAGCAGGATGGCCGGCAGGCGCAGGCGCTCGGCCCAGTTGAAGGCCCGCACCGTGAGATCGAACATCTCCTGGGCCGACCAGGGGCTAAGGGCCACCACCTGGTAGTCGCCATGGGAACCCCACTTGGCGGCCATGATGTCGCCGGCCCCCACCTTGGTGGCCTGGCCGGTGCAGGGTCCCGCCCGCTGCACGTCAATGAGCACGCAGGGCGTCTCGGTGAAGGCGGCGTAGCCCAGGCACTCCTGCATCAAGGACAGGCCCGGGCCGCTAGTGGCGGTCAGGGCCTTCTTGCCGGCCCAGGCCGCGCCGATCACCGCCGAGAGGCTGGCGATCTCGTCCTCCATCTGCAAGAAGACGCCGCCGTGCTGGGGCAGACGGGCGGCCAGGCGCTCCATGATCTCCGATGAGGGCGTGATGGGGTATCCGGCGTAGAACCCGCAGCCCGCGGCCAGGGCGCCCTCGGCGGCGGCCTCGTTGCCCGACAAGTAATGGGCCCCGGGCGCCAAGGCGGGCTGGCTCAGGTGGCTGGGCATGGGTCAACCCCGTCCGGACGGCGTGGTGGCGTTGTCCTCAAAAATACAGAAAAGAATGTCATTGCGAACGCAGTGAAGCAATCTCCCGCTTCGCTCTTTGTCTTTTGGCTTTTCCCTGGTCCGGCGCCGCGAGAAAGGGAAACGGAAGATTGCCGCGCCGCATCTCTGCGCGGGGTCCCCAGCGGGCCTGCCCGCTGGGGTGCACGGGGATGCTCCTCGCAATGACAAAATTTTCTCTGATGGTCTAGCACCACGTTCCTGATTAGCTCCTGGCTCAGGCCGCGGGGCATGGCTCTACTCCGGCGGCAGGAGCTTGCCGGGGTTCAAGAGCCCCCGGGGGTCGAAGACCTTCTTGAGCCCGCGCATCAATTCCAGGGCCACGGGGTCCATCTCGGCCCCCACGTAGCCCAGCTTGGCCGTGCCCACCCCGTGCTCGCCCGAGAGGCTGCCGCCCAAGGCCAGCACGTGGGCGAAGATGTCGCTCACCGCCTGGTGGGCGGCCTCCAGTTGGGCAGGGTCGCTGGCGTCGTGCATGATGTTGACGTGCAGGTTGCCGTCGCCGGCGTGGCCGAAGGAGATGATCTTGATGCCCCGCTCCACCCCCACGCGCTCCAGGCGGCGCACCATCTCGGCCAACTGGCCCAGGGGCACCACGATGTCCTCGTTGAACTTGTTGGGGGCCAGTTGGTAGATGGCCGGCCCGGCGGCCCGGCGGGCGCTCCACAGTTCCAGGGCCTCCCGGGGGGTCTGGGCCAGGCGCACTGGCTGGCCGCCGCCGGCGGCCAGCAGGCCGGCCAACTGGGCGCCCTGGCGAGTCACCACCTCGGGGGGGCCGTCCAGGTCCAAGAGCAGCATGGCCCGGGCCGCCAGCGGCAGACCCAGGTGGGCAAAGCCCTCCACGGCCATGAGGGTGCCCTGGTCCATGAACTCCAAGGCCGTGGGCACGATGCCGCTTTTGAGCACATCCTGCACCCCCTGGCAGGCCTGGTCCAGGTCGGCGTAGAGGGCGCTCAGGGTGACCTTGGCCTCGGGCTTGGGTATGAGCCGCAGGGTGACCTCGGTGATGACCGCCAGGGTACCCTCGCTGCCCACCAACAGGCGGGTGAGGTCGTAGCCCACCACGGACTTGATGGTGCGGGTGCCCACCCTGAACACGCGGCCGTCCATGAGCACGGCCTTGAGCCCCAGCACGTAGTCGCGGGTGACGCCGTACTTGACCGCCCGCAGGCCGCCGGCGTTCTCGGCCACGTTGCCGCCGATGGTGGAGAAACCCACGCTGGCCGGGTCGGGCGGGTAGAAGAGCCCCACGGCCTCGGCGGCGGCTTGCAGGTCGCTGGTGACCACCCCCGGCTCCACCACGGCCACCTGGTCGGCCAAGTTGATGGACAGGATGCGCGTGAGCCCGGCCAGGTCCAGCACGATGCCGCCCCCCACCGCCCGCGCCCCGCCGGTCAGCCCCGAGCCGGCCCCCCGGGGCACCACCGGCACGCCGTGGCAATGGCAGACGGCCAGCACCCGGCTGATCTGGGGGGTATCCACGGCGCGCGCCACCCCCCGGGGCAGCGGCGCCTCGCCGCCGATCTTGCCGGCGTCGCTGGCGTAGAGCAGGCGCTGGGGCAGGCCGGCGCTGAAGTTCTCCGCCCCGGCGGCCTGGGCGATGGCATCCAACACGGCAAGGTCCATGGGCACTCTCTAAAAGATTACTGACTGGCCTGCATTATAGCAGGCGCGCCACCCGCTTGCGCGCCCCGGCCCCCGGGGGGTATAGAGTTAGCCAGGAGGTGGCCATGAGCGAACGCCCCTTGGATTTGTCTTCCTTCATCCCCCCGGGCTGGCGGGGCAAGCTGCCCCCTTGTCTGATCCAGGTCAACGCCCAGGGCGAGCTCTCCCACCAGGGCGCGCCCCTGATCCATCCCGGCATCCTGGAGCTGATCTACCAGTCGGTGCGCTTCGAGGACGGGGTGTACCTATTGAGGATCGGCCAGCAGTCCTGCCAACTGGAGGTGGAGGACACCTTCTGGGTGGTGCGGGGGGCCAGCCGGAGGGACCAGGGGGTGGTGCTCACCCTGAGCGACGGCAGTAGCGAGCCCCTGGACCCCACGAGCCTGTGGATAGGCGCCGGGGAGGTGCTCTATTGCCGGGTCAAGGCCGGGGCCATGCCTGCCCGCTTCCTGCGCCAGGCCTACTACCAGATCGCCGAGTTGATCGAGGAAGAAGGCGAGGGCTTTGCCCTGGTGCTGGGCCCGGACCGCTACCCCCTGGCCCGGCGCTAGGCGGCCGAGCCAGGGGCCAGCCGCCTGCCCTAGGACTCCCCGCCCTCCAGGGAGCGTTTGATCTCCAGCACCAGCATGTCGTAGCTCTCGCCGTCGTCGCCAAAGTTGACGGCCTCGGCCAGGGTGCGGAACATGAAATAGCTCAGGGGCACGTTTTGCTTCTGGGCGGCCTCTATTAGGCTCCACCACAGGCGGATGGGCATGCCCTTGATCTGGATTTCCAGTTTGCTGTCGGGAGGGGGCACTTCTACCGATGTCACGTGGGATTCTCCTAGCTCATCGGGGCAAGCAACGGTAATCGCCGGGGCAGCTCCGGGGGCGGAACCGGTCCGGCCCTGGTTCAGGCCATGGACTTGAACTTCTCGCGGGGGCTGCGGCAGACCGGGCACTCGCCGGGCGGCTCCTGGTCGAAGACATAGCCGCAGACCGTGCAGACGTGGTACTCCAACTCGCGGTCTCCGGCCAGGGCGCTGAGCGCCTCCTTGTACAGGCCGGCGTGGCGCTCCTCCACGTCGCGGGCGCGGATGAAGCTCCAGGCCACGTCCTCGCGCCCCAGGCGGAAGGCCTCCTGGACCAGGCGGGGGTAGATGTCCTGCTTGGCCTTGATCTCGTTTTCGAAGGCCCGGCTCAGGTTCTCGGCGGTACTGCCCACCACCCCCTCCAGATACTTGAGGTACTCCTCGGCGTGCACCTTCTCGGCCTCGGCCACGGCCCTGAACAGCCGGGCCACCGTGGGGTAGCCCTCCTCGGCGGCCTTCCGGGCATAGGCCAGGTTGCGCACGTGGGCCTGGGACTCGCCGGCAAAGGCCTGGGCCAGGTGGGCCTCCAGCTCGTGGGGCAGGGGGGCGTAGAGGATGAACTGGTAGAGCGAGGCCCCGCAGCGGGGGCAGGCGTCGGGGGGATGGTCGCTTGTGTGCAAGTAGCCGCAGGAGGTGCACTTCCACTGCTTGGCCATGGCCGCTCCAGCAAGGTGGTGTAAAGGCTGATTAGCCAATGATAGCCCACCAGCGGGCTATTCCGCAAATCTGGCGCCGGCATGGTGCAATCCCCGGTGGTTGGGTCATAATGGTGGGCTAAGTGGCCGGGGTTGGTCCGGCTAATTGAACGGGCGAGGTAAGCGGCATGGGGCAGGGTCAATCATCTTGGCGGGAGCGGCTGGACGCCTTCTTTTTGCACCGGGACGGCGGGCGCTTCACGGCCATGGACGGGCTTCGGGGTTGGGCCCTGGTCATGATCTTCAACGTGCACTTCTTCGGCTTCTACGAGGCCCGCCACTACTTCTTGGCCGAGGGCAGCCTAGCCCACCGCCTGGTCTCCATGATAAACGCCGGCCATCCCGGGGTGGACTTGTTCTTTGTTCTGAGCGGCTTTCTGATCTACACCACCATTCAGCGCAAGAACCCAACCTTCTGGCGCTTTTTGGGCAACCGCTGGTGGCGGCTGTTCCCGGTGATCCTGGTGGTGAACATCCCCCTGGTGGCGGTGCTGGCCAAGGACGTGCCCACCGCCATTGACAATCTGCTGCTCCTGGGCCTGTTCCCCGGCACCGAGTACATCAACGTGGTGGAGTGGGCCCTCACATACCAGCTCTACTTCTACCTCCTGGCCGGATTTTGGCTGGTGGTGCTGGCCCGCTGGCCGCTGAGCCAGGGCTGGGGCTTCTACTGGCTCTTGGCGCTGGCCCTCTACAGCCAGCACTTCACCGGGCTCTTCGGCCCCACGGCGGTGCCCCGCTTCATGTCGCTCATCTGGGGCCTGGGCCTGGCCAAGCTCTTCCACACCCCGGACCTGTGGCGGCGCCTGGCCCCCCGCCTGGCCTGGGCCTGGCTGCCGGCCCTGGCCCTGTTCTACGCCGCCCGCTGGTACTGGACCTACCAGGCGGCGGCCATCGTGCACACCCCCTGGAAGTGGGCCGCCTACTTCTCCACCGTGGACCTGTGCTTCCTCTTGATCGTGGCCTCGCTGCTCAGCGGCCTGAGCCGCCTGCAGGGGCTGTTGAACCTGCGCCCCATGCGCATGTTGGGCACCGTGAGCTACTCGGCCTTCTTGATCCACGGTGTGTGGGGGATCACCCTGGCCGAGCTGGTGGTACGCCCCCTGGGGCCGGGACTGGGCGTGCTGGGGCTGCACTACCTGCTCAGTTGGCTCATCACCCTGGCCACGGCCGCGCTGCTCTTCCACTTTCTGGAGAAGCCCTACTACCGGGTGCCCCAGGTTGGCGGGGTGCCCCCGGCGGGGCGTTAACTGGCCGCTTGAGGCCCTGGCGCCAGCCAGTGCTGGCGGCTCCGGTTGAGGGGCCGTGGCCGGCGCGAACACACGGGAGGGGATAACCCCCGCCCGTCTCGCTAGTGTTTTCGGCAAGGTTACAGCGGGATCCGGCTGGGCCGGTGCTGGTGAGAAGCCACCCGGCCCGTTTGTGGGAGTCGAGGCACTCGACTAATGAGGGGTCAGGCGTTCGGCTTGGCCGCCCTGCTCCAGAATGCGGCGCACTTGGCCCAGCAGGGTGCGCAGGCCCACGGGCTTTTGCAGCAGGCCCGCCACGCGGTTCAGCAGGTCTTCCTCCAAGTCGTCCAGGGGGTCGCCACTGAGCAAAAGCACCGGTACTCGATGGCCCCGGTGCCCCAGTTGGCGCAGGCACTCGCGGCCGTCCATCACCGGCATGTTCAGGTCCATCATCACCAGGTCCACGGGCACTTCCTCGCGCTGGGCCCGGGCCAGGGTGTCCAGGGCCTGGCGGCCATCCCAGGCCAGCACCACGTCAAAGCCGGCGCCCTTCAGGACGATCTGCAACATGCCCATGAGCTGGGGGTCGTCCTCCACCACCAGCAGGGTGGGGCGCGGCAGGGATGACGGATCCAGGCGGTTGTGACTTGGGTACTCGGTCATCTCTTACCTCTTGGCCGGCTGCTCCGGCGAGGGCAGGCCTCTGGTTGGGGAGAGCCCCGGGGCCTTGCACAAGGCCTGCCGGGCAACAGGGGCTGTCCACATGATGAGCAACAAGCATGCCACCAAGGGCCTGGGGAACGATATCCCAATGGCCTTGCTTGCTTGCGGGGTTAGCCGCCCCGGCGCGCCCTGGCCGGCCCCCTGGCTGGGGCCGGATTTGTCTCGCCCGGGCGGACAGGCGTCCTGCCGGGCGATACAGCCCTGGCTGGCGCGGGCGGCGCTTGCAAAGCAACAGCCAGCGGTTTAACCTGTGAAAAACGCCGTGACCAAGGGGCGCGTGCCCGGGTCAGGCCCTGATGCCATCTCTTGCCCCGGCCCGCCCCGCCGGGATTCAGGTTGTCCATGAACAAGATATTGCTGATCTATCCGCCCTACGAGCGCTTCAAGTACGCCGCGGTGGGCGATTTCCCCGTGGGCCTGGGCTACCTGGCCACCATGCTGGAGCAGGCCGGCTTCTGGGCGCGCATCTATAACGCCGACCACGGCCTGGGCGACCCCCAGAGCCCGGCCGGCGGCGACCTCATGAGCCGGGTGCGTGCCCACGGGCAATTGGCCATGCGGGTCAACGACCCCGAGCACTTCATCTGGCGCGAGGTGCGCGCCCGCCTTGAGGAGCACCGGCCCGACCTGGTGGGGCTCTACGCCACCACCGCCGCCTACCCCATGGTGCTGAAGACCCTGGCCCTGGCCAAGGAGGTGCTGCCGGGCTGCCGCACCATCCTGGGCGGCCCCCATGTCACGGTGCTGCCCGACCAGGTCATGGCCCGGCCCGAGGTGGACTTCATCATCCGTGGCGAGGGCGAGTTCGCCCTGACCCGGCTGTGCCAGTCGCTCAAGGCCGGCGACGGCGACTACAAGTCCATCCCCGGCCTGGGCTGGCGCGAGGGCGGCCAGGCGCGCATCAACCACGACTACAAATTCATCGAGGACCTGGACGCCCTGCCGCTCATCAACCGCGAGCTGCTGCTGGACGGCCAGCGCTTCCCGGCCTGGGTGAAGGGGGGCTATCTGCTGGGCAGCCGGGGCTGCCCCTACCGCTGCACCTTTTGCGCTTCGGCGGCCATCTGGCACCACCGCGCCCGCTACCGCTCGGTGGACAGCCTCATGGCCGAACTCAAAGAGCTTATGGCCCGCTACCAGCTCAAGTCCTTTTCCTTCTGGGACGACACCTTCACCAACAGCCAGAAGTTTTTGCAGTCCTTTTGCCAGCGCCTCATCGCCGAGCGGCTGGAGATCACCTGGTCCTGCTCCACCCGGGCCAACCTCATCAACGAGGAGAACCTGCGCCTGCTCAAGGAATCAGGCTGCACCCAGATCGCCATCGGCGTGGAGTCGGGCTCCGACCGGGTGCTCAAGGCCATGAAGAAGGGCGTGACCACCGAGATCATCCGCCGGGCCGGCCGGCTGATAAAAAAGGCCGAGATCGAGTTCCAGGCCCTGTTCGTCATGGGCCTGCCCTACGAGACCGCCGAGGACCTGCGCCTGACCATCGGCATCATCAAGGACCTGGCGCCCGACAGCGTCAACGTCAGCACCTTCGTGCCCTACCCCGGCACCGAGGCCCACGACGCCGCCGTGCGGGCCGGCATGATGCCCGCGGACTTCGACTGGTCCACCAACCTGGAGCTGGGCCACCACAGCCTGCACAACCGCTTCACTCCCCACGTGCCCGAGGAAGAGTTCAGGGCCATCATCCTGGAGGCCCTGGACCTGGCCAAGCGGATCAACCAGCCCAGCGCGGCCAAGACCCTGCGCCGGCACTGGCGGCGGCGGGGCCACTACCTCAGCCACCCGGGCGAGTTCTTGGGCAAGGTGGCCCGCCGCCTGGGGCGGGTGGTGGGGAGAGGGTAGGGCCTTATACCAATATGCAATCAAAGCCATCCATGGCTCTTTGATTTGCCCTCGAGCGGGCAAAAACGTGGTTTTGCCCGTCCTCCCGGGCGCTTTCGCGCCCGGCGGGCCATTCCCCGGGGTCCCCAAGCAAACGCAGTTTGCTTGGGGTGGATACATGGCCCGCATACCAAGTTGCGATCAAACTACTCGTTTGATAGCAACTTGGTATTATTCCATTTCTAATTCAAATATGTAATAATAAGCTCATCTCAAGGGAGGTGGGCAAATGGGTAGAAGGGCCAGAGGCAGGGAGGTTTTGGAGAGGGCTAAGAAGGCATTGACCACCGCACGCACGGTAAGTGAGCTTCGCC
>JACRDC010000054.1 GCA_016218705.1 Desulfarculus sp. | reverse complement strand
TCAGGCTGATCCTGCCCTCAAGCACCATCCGCAAGGCGTGGTGCCGTCCCCTCTCCGATTGGCTCATGCTAATTATGTCTCCCATGAAGGGGACATTTTAGCTTTGCAATTGAAGGGGACACTATTGCGTTGCTAACACAGCAGCCGGCGCCACGGCTTGACAAGTCGGTGCGCCAAGGATAAAAAACTAGATTCACCGTGAGCCAAGGGGCGTAACCGACATGATAGATTTGGCTTTTGGCAAGACGGGCGGGCTTTTGCCGGCCATAGCCCAGGACGCGGCCACCGGCGAGGTGCTGATGCTGGCCTACATCAACCGCGAGTCCTGGGAAAAATCGTTGGCCACCGGCGAGGTGCACTACTGGTCGCGTTCGCGCCAGGAGCTGTGGCACAAGGGCGGCACCAGCGGGCACGTGCAGAAGATCAAGGCCATCTATGTGGATTGCGACAACGACACCGTGCTGTTCAAGGTGGAGCAGGTGGGCGGCGCCGCCTGCCACACTGGCATGAAAAGCTGTTTTTACCGGCGGGTGGAGGGCCAGGAACTGGTCAGCGAGGGCGCGCCGGTCTTTGATCCCAGAAAGGTCTACGGCAAATGAAAGAGCCGCTGAAGCTGGGCGTGCCCAAGGGCAGCCTGCAGGAGGCCACCGTGCGCCTGTTCGCGCGGGCGGGCTGGAAGATCAACGTCAACGGCCGGTCCTACTTCCCGGAGATTGACGACGACGAGATAGACTGCTCCATCTGCCGCGCCCAGGAGATGAGCCGCTACGTGGAGAGCGGCACCCTGGACGCCGGCATCACCGGCCGCGACTGGATATTGGAGAACGACTCGGACGTGCACTACGTGGACGAGTTGATCTACTCCAAGGTCTCGGCGCGTCCTGCCCGCTGGGTGCTGGCCGTGGCCAGGGACTCGGGCATCAACGACATCGGCGACCTCAAGGGCAAGCGCATCGCCACCGAGATGGTCAACTTCACCCGCCGCTACTTCGAGGACCAAGGCGTGCCGGTCGAGGTGCACTTCTCCTGGGGGGCCACCGAGGCCAAGGTGGTCAACGGCCTGGCCGACGCCATCGTGGAGGTCACCGAGACCGGCAGCACCATCAAGGCCCACGGGCTCAAGATCATCAAGGACCTGATGCAGTCCACCACCCAGCTCATCGCCAACAAGACCGCCTGGGCCAACCCCGAGAAGCGCCAGAAGATCGAGCAGCTCGCCCTGCTCTTGAAGGGCGCCCTGGTGGCCCAGAAGATGGTGGGGCTCAAGATGAACGTGCCCAAGCTCAAGCTCACCGACATCGTGGAGGTGCTGCCCAGCCTCAACGCTCCCACCGTGGCCAACCTGTACAACAGCGACTGGTTCTCGGTGGAGACCGTGGTGGACGAGAGCATCGTGCGCGACCTCATCCCCAAGCTGCTGCGTGGGGGGGCCGAGGGCATCATCGAGTACTCGCTGAACAAGGTCATCTAGGCCCGGTGCCCGGCCCGGTGCCCGGGCTGGCATATACGGGTCGGGAGACGTTGCGGTAATGGGCAAAAGCCGGCGGCTCCCGTGGCGGGCTAGTGCCGATAAGGGCAGTCAGGGAAAGGAAGAATAGCGGCTATAGCCATAGTGTCATTGCGAGGAGCATCCCGGCAGGGATGCGACGCGGCAATCCACCGCTTCGCTCTTGCTTGGTTGCCCAACGAGAAAAGGACGAAGCGGAAGATTGCTTCGCTTCGCTCGCAATGACAGCCGTTTCAGTATATGGGCAAGACATCAAGGGTCGTTCTAGGGGTTGCCACCAGTGGCCCCATGGCGATCAAGTCTGGGGGCATCCATGGGCATAACCAAGCGCGCCTGCGACATCCCGCCCTTCATCGTCATGGACGTGCTGGAGCGGGCCCAGGAGTTGGAGGCGGCGGGCAAGAGCGTCATCCACCTGGAGGTGGGCGAGCCCGACTTCGACACCCCCCGCTGCGTCAAGGACGCGGCCATCCAGGCCCTGAACGACAACCGCACCCACTACACCCACTCCCTGGGCCTCAAGGAGCTGCGCCAGGCCATCGCCCGGCACTACCGCGCCCGCTATGGCGTGGAGGTGGACCCCATGCGGGTGCTGGTCACGGCGGGCACCAGCCCGGCCATGCTCTTGATGTTCGCGGCCCTCTTGGAGGAAGGCGACGAGGTGGTGGTCAGCGACCCCTGCTACGCCTGCTACCCCAACTTCATCTGCTTCGTGGGCGGCCAACCGGTCTACGTGCCCGTGGCCGAGGAGGACGCCTTCCAGTACCGGCCCGAGGAGATCGCCAAGCGCTTGAGCCCGCGCACCAAGGGCATCGTCATCAACTCGCCGGCCAACCCCACGGGGCAGCTTTTGAGCGCCCAGCGAATGGCCGCCGTGGCCAAGCTGGCCCCGGGTCATTCCGGGCCGCCCTACGTCATCAGCGATGAGATCTACCACGGCCTGGTCTACGAGGGCCAGGAGCACAGCATCCTGGAGTTCACGGACAACGCCTTTGTCCTGGGCGGCTTCAGCAAGCTCTACGCCATGACCGGCTGGCGCCTGGGCTTTTGCATAGTGCCGCCCCACTACATCCGCCCCTTGCAGAAGATGCACCAGAACTTCGCCATCTGCGCGCCCTCCCTGGCCCAGTGGGCGGGCATCGCGGCCCTGGAACAGGCCCAGGGGGACGTGGCCCGCATGAAGGCCCGCTACGACGCCCGCCGGATCAGGCTGGTGCAGGGCCTCCGGGATCTGGGCTTCCAGATTCCCGTGACCCCCACCGGGGCCTTCTATGTCTTCACCCGCTGCGACCACCTGGACGCCGACGACTTCCGCCTGGCCTTCCACATCCTGGAGCACGCCGGCGTGGCCGTCACCCCGGGGCGCGACTTCGGCCCCGGCGGGCATGGCTTTTTGCGCTTCACCTACGCCAACAACCTGCAAAACATCGAGGAGGGCCTGCGCCGCCTGCGGGAGTATTTGGGCCGCTTTTACGGCTAGGGGCCTAGCCCGCGCCACCCCAGCTTGACGATGGCCATACGGGGTGTTAACTTTTTTACAACCTGTTCCCAGGAAGGGGACCACCCTTTGCGCCGTGGCCTGACCAGCCTGCTGTTGAGCTTCTTGCTCCTGCTCTCCGCCCTGGGAGGCGGCGCGCCCGTGGCCGGACCCCTGCCCGCGCCCCCCGAGGCGCCCCGGTCCTGCCCCTGCATGCCTGATAGCCCCTGCCAGTGCCCGGCTGACTCCTCCTGCCACATGAGCCAGGACCTGCCGGCCCCCGCCGCGCCCATGGCGGTCAACACCCTGGATTGGCCCCAGGACCCGGGCCTGTCCTTTGGGGGCTGGGTGGCCTGTCACCAGGGGCCTGCCCAGCAGGTGGCCAGCCGCCCGGCGCCCCCGGCCCCGCCGCCCGAACCCCTGTATCTGCAAAAAGCCTCCCTGCTGATCTAGTCCCGGCCCCCCTGGTCCCGGCGGCGCTTGTCTCGCCTTTGGTGACCTCGCAAAATAAAGCTAGTCATCACGCACGTTTAAACCATAAAGCCCGCGGCGGCCCCCTTTCGCCGCCCGCATAGGAGCATGCATATGTCCCCGCGGATCATCTCCAGACCCGTGCCTCGCGCCATCGCCCAACCCGCGTCCAGCCGGCCCTTGGCCGCTGGCTGGCTCTCACTGACCCTCATCCTGGCCCTTGTGATCCTGCTCTTGGGGGCCTCCCTGGCCCGGGCCGCCGAAACCCCCGGCGACGAGGTGGTCTACCCGGTCAGCGAGTTCCAGGACGGCAAGGCCCGCCACTACTCCCTCAAGTCGCCCGAGGGCATAACCGTGCGCTACTTCCTGCTCAAGGCCTCCGGCGGCGGCATCCGCGCCGCCTTCGACGCCTGCGATGTGTGCTGGCGCTCGGGCAAGGGCTACGCGCAGGAGGGCGACAACATGGTCTGCAAGAACTGCGGCCGGCGCTTCGCCTCTTCTCAGGTGGGCCTCAAGCGTGGCGGCTGCAACCCCGGGCCTTTGGCCATCAGCGTGACGGGCGACCAGGTGCGCATCAAGAAGTCCGACATCTACCAGGGCCAGCACTACTTCGATCTGAAGCGCTAGGGAGGCCGGCCATGAACCTCAAGGACATAGCCTTGCTCAACCTGCGGCGCCGCAAGGCCAAGGCCGCCTTCGTGCTGGCCGGCTTGCTTATCGGCGTGGCCACCATGGTGGCCCTGGTGGGCCTGGCCGAGGCGCTCACCCACGAGATCAACCACAAGCTGGAGAAATATGGGGCCAATATCCTGGTCACGCCCCGCTCCGACCAGCTCTCGCTGACCTACGAGGGCATGAGCCTGGGCGGCTTCTCCTTTGAGACCAAGGAGCTGAAGGAGGCCGACCTGGAGAAGATCAGGCACATCAAGAACGCCGGCAACCTGGCCGCCGTGGGACCCATGGTCCTGGGCGTGGTGCGGGTGGGCCGGCAAGAGGTGCTGCTCTCGGGGGTGGACTTCGAGGCCTCGGAGATACTCAAGCCCTGGTGGAAGGTGGAGGGCGCGGCGCCCGGCCCCGGCCAGGTGGTGCTGGGCTCCGAGGCGGCCCGGGTGCTGGGCCTGGCCCTGGGCCAGGAAATCGTCATCCAGGACCGCCGCCTGACAATCAGCGGTCTTCTGACCCCCACCGGCTCCCAGGATGACGGCCTGATCTTCAGCCAGGTGGCCACTGCCCAGGGGCTACTTGGCAAGCAGGGCCTGGTCTCCATGGTGGAGGTGGCGGCCCTGTGCAAGGACTGCCCGGTGGAGGACATGGTGGAGCAGATCAGCGAGGTGCTGCCCACGGCCAAGGTGGTGGCCATCCAGTCGGTGGTCAAGGGCCGCATGGAGACGCTCAAGCACTTCAAGAGCTTCGGCATGGGGGTCTCGGGCCTGGTGGCCCTGGTGGGCAGCCTGGTGGTCCTGGTGACCATGATGGCATCCGTCAAGGAGCGCACCCAGGAGATCGGCATCTTTAGGGCCATCGGCTTTCGCCAGAGCCACGTGATGCGCGTGGTGCTCCTGGAGGCTGCGCTGCTCTCCCTGGCCGCCGGGGTGCTGGGCTATCTCTTGGGCCTGGGGGCCGGCGAGCTGGCCTTGCCGCTTTTCAGCCAGGGCCACGGCGCCCATGTGGCCTTCGACCCCTGGCTGGCGGTTGGCTCGCTGCTCCTGGCCCTGGTGGTGGGCCTGGCGGCCAGCCTGTACCCCTCGCTCATGGCCGCGCGCATGGACCCCCACGAGGCCCTGCGCACCCTTTAGCCCCGGTCAGGAGATACCAATATGAGCTTCATACAAGGCCAGGACCTGGCCAAGACCTACGGCAGCGGCGAGGCGGCCATGACCGCCCTGGACGGCGTGAGCTTCAGCATAGAAAAAGGCGAGTTCGTGGCCGTGATGGGGCCCTCGGGCTCGGGCAAGTCCACCCTGCTGTCGGTGCTGGGCGCCCTGAACACCCCCAGCCGGGGCCGCTACCTGGTGGACGGCCTGGATATCTACGCCCTGGGCTCCGACCAGCGGGCCGACTTTCGGCGCCAGTATCTGGGCTTCGTGTTCCAGAGCTTCAACCTGGTGCCCTACCTAAGCCTCTGCGAGAACGTCATGCTGCCCCTGGCGGTGCGGAAGATGGCCTCACGCCAGAAGCGCGAGCTGGCCATCGCGGCCCTGGGGCGGGTGGGCCTGGCCGGCAAGCAGGACCGCCTGCCCAGCCAGGTCTCGGGCGGCGAGCAGGAGCGCACCGCCGTGGCCCGCGCCCTGGTCAACAGCCCGCCCATACTCTTGGCCGACGAGCCCACCGGCAACCTGGATGCCCGCACCAGCCGCGAAGTCATGGAACTTCTGGCGCGCCTGGGTGGCGAGGGCATGACCATCGCCATGGTCACCCACAGCCCCGACTGCGCGGCTTACGCTTCGCGGGTGATTAACATGCAGGACGGCCGGCTCATGGAGGAAGGGCTGATGCAGGTGAAGTTAGCGGCCTGCCGGGCCTAGAGGCTGGTCGGCACCACGCATCGCGTTGCCTTGGTGGGCAAGACGGGCGGGGATAAACCCCGCCCCTACATCAAGAAAAGTCCTTAGTTCCGCTGCCTTAATGTAGGGGTGGGGTTTACCCCCGCCCGTTTTCCTCCCCCGGCCTACTGCCGCCGGCGGAAGAGCAACAGCGTCAGGTCGTCGAATTGCTCCACCGGGCCGGTGAAGCCGCGCCAGTTGGCAATCAGGTCGTCCAGCATCTGGGGGGCATCGTTGGGCAGGGCCTGGGCCAGCCATTGGCCGACCCGCCCCAGGCCGAACATCTGGTTGTCCTGGTTGATGGCCTCGTCCAGGCCGTCGGTGAAGACCAGCAGGGTGTCTCCGACCTCCAGGTTGATCCGGCCCATCTCCAGCCTGAGGTCGTCCATGATGCCCAAGGCCAGGCCCTGGGCACGCGGCAGTTGCTCCACTTGTCCCCCGGCCCGGCGCAAGAGCGGCGACGGGTGGCCGGCGCTGACGTAGCGCAATTGGCCGGTCTTGATGCCGTATACCCCGTAGAACACGGTCACGAACATGCACATCTCGTTGTCGGGGATGATCTGGGCGTTGACTTCGTTGATGGCCTTCAAGGGCTCGGGGTGGTGCTGGGCGGCGGTCTTGATGAGGGTGCGGGCCACGGTCATGAACAGGGCCGCCGGCACCCCCTTGCCCGAGACGTCGGCCATCACCAGGCCCAGGTGGTCGGGGTCTATGAAGAAGAAATCGTAGAAGTCGCCGCCCACCTCGCGGGCCGGCAGGCTCTGGGCGAAGAGGTCGAACTCCGAGCGGTCGGGGAAGGGCGGGTAGGTGCGCGGCAAGACCGACTGCTGTATCTGGCGGGCCAGGTCCAGCTCGCTCTCGATGCGCTCCTTGGCCTTGGTGGTGAAGGTCAACTCCTGCACGTAGCGCTTCAGGTCGTCCACCATGAGGTTGAAGGACTGGGCCAGGTCGCCCACCTCGTCGCCGGGGCGCACGTCCTCAACATGGGTAGACAGGTCGCCGCCGGCCAGGCGCCGGGCGGCGGCCACCAGGTGATGCAGGGGCTCGGTCAGGCGCACCATCATCCACCACACCACCAGCACCAGGGCCGCCAGGCCCCCCATGGCCCACAGGGTCTGCTGGTGGGCCAGGGAAACCACGGGCGCCAGCACCTCGTCCTCGGGGGCCATCACTCCCAGGCTCCAGCCCGGACCGGGCACCGGCACGAAGGCCAGCCAGGCCGGCCGGCCGCTGCGCCAGTCGGTGACTTTCACCAGGCCCGAGCTTCCCCGCACCATGCGCTGGCCCAGGGCGCGCATGTCCGGCCGTTGCAGGGCCTCGGCCAGGGAGAAGAAGGTTTCGCGCATCACCCAGGACTCCTCGGGGGCGGCCAGGAAGGTGCCCTGCTTGGTGATAAGGAAGGCGTAGCCCCGCTGCCCCACGGCCAGGCCGGCCACCTCGCGTCCCAGGCGCTCCAGGTCCACGTCGGCGGTGGCCACGCCCAGCACCTGGCCGTTCTTGACCATGGGCGCGGAATAGGTGGTCATCAGGACCTCGCCGCCGCCCTCGTCGAAATAGGGCTCGGCCCAGTTGGGATTCTGCAACTGGTTGGGGATCAAGAACCAGTCCTGGGCCAGGTAGTCGTAGGTGGGGCTGTCCAGGTTGAGTTCCTTGAAGCCCTGGGACGAACGGTAGATATAGGGCGCGTAGAAGCGCTGGCGGGAGTCGAAGGCAAAGGGCGCGTAGGCCAGGGCCATGCCGTAGACCTTGGGGGCTTCCTGCAAATGGTGGCGCAGCAAGGCCATGGCCTCCTCGCTGTTGGCCGGATGCCAGACCTCCAGGAAGGTGGACAGGTTGCGGGCCGCGCCCGAGACCTGGCCCAGGGAACGCGCCAGCTCCCAGGCCTGGGAGCGGGCAAAGGCCATGAGGTGTTCCTGGCGGGCGGCCAGCAGGGCCTGGCTGCTGCCGTGGTAGGTCAACAGGGCCATGGCCAGGGAGATGAGCCCCACCCCGGCCAGCACGAAGACCGTGAAGCGGGTGCGCAGCCGCAGCCAGTGGGGGCGCAGGCGGGCTATGGCGGTCATGGCTTTTGCCAGGCGGGCACGCAGAAGGCGCCGTTGGGAATGGCCCGGGGCAGGAAGCCGTGCTTGAACAGCAGCTCGCCCGCGAGCGCCAGGCCTTGGGGATCAAGCTCACCCATTTTCTCCAGGCCCACGCGCTCGGTGATGATCTGGGACATGACCTTGAGCATCCAGCGCTGGTGGGCCTGGTTGCTGGCCAGGCGCGAGTCGTCCACGCGTTTCATGGTGGCGGCCAGGGCCACCTCCGGCTCCTTGAAGGCCAGGCGCCAGCCCTCCAGGGTGGCCTGGATGAAGCGCCGGCACAGGTCCGGGTTGTTGTGCCAGGTGTTCTCGTGGGCGTAGATGCCGTCCTCGGGAAAGGCTAAGCCCAGCTTGCCCAGGTCGAAGATATTCAGTTCCTCCTGGTCAACGCCGGCCTGATAGAGCATGTGAATCTCGTTGTAGAGCATGGCCGAGGCGGCGTCCACGGCCCGGCTCAAGAAGGGGGCAATCGATGAGCCCTGGCGTATCTCGTTGACCCTGATGTCCAGGCCACGGAACATGGCCCGGGGCGCGGCGGCGGCGTGGCCCTGCCACAGGCCCACCCTCTGGCCGTCCAGGGACTTGGGGTCGCTGAGCCCGCTGTCCTGGAAGGTGACTATGAGCGAGGCCGGGCGCTGCACCAGTTGGGCCAGGTGCACCAGGGGCAGCCCTTGGGCGCGCTTGATGAGGGCCTCTGCCAGCCAGCCCATGGCGAAGTCGCACTCGCCCTGGCCCAGCTCCTCCAGGGGGCCATGGCCATGGGGGTTGGCGGGCATCAGCTCCACCTCCAGGCCGGCCTGCTGGTAGAGCCCCTGGTCCTGGGCCAGGTAGAAGCCGGCGAACTGGGCCTGGTGCACCCACATCAGGCGCACCTTGACCTTGTCCAGCGCCGTGGCCCCGGGCGGGCAGCACAGGCCCCAGGCCAACAGCAGCCCCAAGAGGGGCAGCCAGGGCCGGTGGCGGGCGGGGCGCTGGCAACCTAGCCGCAAGAGGGCCTCCGCCGGCTAATACTCATAACCCAACTCCACGAGGAACTGGTGGCTGCTCACTCCGCCGTTGGCGTCGTCCAGGCCGGCGTTGCTGATGTGGCGCAGGCGGTAGCCCAGGTCCAGGGACATGGCCTTGACCAGGGGTAGGCGCAGGCCCAGGCCGGCGAAGGACAGGAAGTTGAAGCCCAGGCCCAGTTCCTTGACGTGCAGGGTGTTGTAGCTGGGACCCACCCCCGCCTCGCCATAAAGGCTTAATTTGCAGGCGTGGCCGCTGAGCAGATACAGGCGCAGGGCGGGCACCAGGGCCAGCTCGACACCGCTGCTGTAGTTCCAGAACTTGGCCAACTGCCCCTCCAGGCGCCCCTCAAGGCGCAGGCTGGAGCCCTCCCACAGGGGCGTGGACAGGTAGGCCAGGGCGCCGGTGGATTGCAGGTTTTGATGGCGCAGGCTGAAGTCGGTGCTGTACTGGGCCCCGCCGCCCCACTCCTTGACCTGTATCTGCCAGGCCAGGGCCGGCCCGGGCCGGGCGGTGGCCAGGGCCAATAGCAAGGCCACGGCCAAAAGGCGCAGTCCAGGCCCCACCACAAAACCGGCCCCACCGGCCGGCGATCCAACTTGACGCCAACCCGCTTGATCTGACACCGCATGCTCCCGTTGGCCCAGAATATGCTCTTCCCAACCCCAGGGTGTCAAGCATTCTCATCCTCGGGTCAGGTTTGACTTTGTCAGGCGTTTGCAGTATTTCTAACTATACGGCCCGCAGGCGGGGCGTGGTGGCGGCCCAGTTCAAGGAGACCCCATGGCCGAGGCTTATCTGGAGGAAAATCCGCAGAACATAGCCCAGGCCGACATGGTGGTGGCCATTCCCTCCTATCGGGAGGCCAAGCACGTGGCCTACCCCACCACCCAGGCGGCCCTGGGGCTCAAGCGCTACTTCGGCGACAAGAAGTGCGTGCTGATCAACTGCGACAACAACTCCGACGACGGCACCAAGGAGGCCTTCTTCGCGGCCGACACCGAGGGCGTGCCGCGCATTTACCTGTCCACGGCCCCGGGGGTGCGCGGCAAGGGCAACAACTTCAAGAACCTCTTCCGCAAGGCGGTGGAGCTCAAGGCCCACGCCGTGGTGGCGGTGGACGCCGACCTCAAGTCCATCACCCCCCAGTGGATCAAGCATCTGGGCGAGCCCTTGTTCAACGACTTCGGCTACGTGGCGCCCCTGTACGTGCGCCACAAGTTCGACGGCACCATCACCAACTCCATCGCCTACCCCCTGACCAGGGCCTTGTACGGCCGGCGGGTGCGCCAGCCCATCGGTGGCGACTTCGGCCTGTCCGGCGACCTGGCCCGGGTGTTCCTGGCCAGCCCCACCTGGACCGAGGCCGCCAGCCAGTTCGGCATAGACATCTGGATGACCACCCTGGCCGTCAACAACAACGTGCCCATCTGCCAGGCCTACATGGGCCGGCCCAAGATACACAAGCCCAAGGACCCCTCGGCCGAGCTGGGACCCATGTTCAACCAGGTGGTGGGCACCATCTTCGATCTGATGGCCTCCACCACCGGCTACTGGATGCGGGTAAAATGGTCCAAGCCCACCTCCATCTACGGCTTCGGCCTGGGCGAGGTGGAGATGCCCCCGCCGGTGAAGGTCAGCGAGGAGAAGCTGGCGGCCAACTTCCGCGAGGGCTTTGCCCGCTACCAGGACACCTGGGCGCGCGTGGTGGCGCCGGACATCATGACCAAGCTCCTGGAGATCGGCGACCTGCCCCCCGACCAGTTCGACTTCCCCACCCAACTGTGGGCCAAGGCGCTCTACGACTTCGCCGTCTGCCACCAGTCCCGCCGGGTGGAGCGCGAGGAGCTCCTGGGCTCGCTCATTCCGTTGTATTTCGGCAAGACGCTCTCCTACGTGCGCAAGACCGCCCGCATGAGCGTGCAGCAGGCCGAGGAATTCATAGAAAACGAATGCATGGTCTTCGAGGAGTCCAAGCCCTACCTGGTGGACCGTTGGGGGTCGTGAACGCCCTCCCCGAGGTGTACGAATGCCAAAGATACTGATCGTGGACGATGAAGAACACATCCGCTTCCTCTACTCCGAGGAGTTGACCGACGAGGGCTACGAGGTGGTGACCGCCGACTCGGGCCTCAAGCTCCTGGAGCGCATAGACGCGGAAAAGCCGGACCTCATCATCCTGGACATCAAGATGGTGGATTACAACGGCCTGGACCTCTTGCAGGACATACGCAACAAGTATTACGACCTGCCGGTGATCCTCTGCACGGCCTACGACACATTCAAGGAGGACATGAAGTCCATCGCCGCCGACTTCTACGTCATCAAGTCCTTCGACCTCACCGAATTGAAAAACAAGATCAAGATGGCCCTAGAGACGGCGGTGCCGGCCAAGCCCTAGGACGCGCGGGGCCGGCCGCCTGGGTGACTGGCGGCCGGTGGGCGCCTGGGGCGGCCGAGCCGAAAGAAAGACGGGCGGGGGTAAACCCCGCCCCTACATTAAGACACTGTATTGGCGTATTTTATCTTGATGCAGGGGCGGGGTTTACCCCCGCCCGTCTTTTTGGACAGGCGCGGACTGGGCTATTGCCTAATGGTGCTGAACAGCCACAGCCCCAGCAGGCTGAAGATGCCGTTGGGCAGCCAGGCCGCCAGGAAGGGGGGCAGCACCCCGGTATAGCCGAAGATGGAGCGCATGTAGGAGAAGCTTATCCAGTACAACAGGGCCACGCCCAGACCCAGCACCACGCCGGCGGCCAGGTACTGGCCGCGCTCCTTGAACAGGGCCAGGGGCACGCCCACCAGGGCCATGATGAGGCAGACGAAGGGGAAGCTGAGCTTGGACTGCAAATCCACGCGGTAGCGCCGGGAGTCGTAGCCCTCGTCCTCGATCTTTTTGACGAAGCGCACCAACTCGCCGAAGCTCATCTCCTCGCTGGGCTTTGAGAGCTTGGTGAAGTCGTGGGGCTTCTCGGGCAGGTCCACCACCTGCTCCTCGAAGGACTGGCCGCTGTAGCCGCCGCCGGCCAGGCGTTGCTGCATCAGCCCCGAGAAAAAGACCCAACGTCCGCCCAGGTAGCGCACCCGGCGGGCGTCCACGCGCATGGCCAGGTTGAAGTCCTTGTCGAAACGGTAGTAGACCACGTCGGCCAGGGACTGGGTATCCGGGTCGTAGAAGCCCACGCGGTAGATGGAGTTCTGCCCCTTGTACCAGAACTTCTCCTTGAGGAATATCTTGTCGGGGCGCTTCTCCACCAGCACGTCCCAGATGTAGTTGGTCTTGGCCTTGGTGCGCGGCAGGATGGTCTCGTTCAACAGCGCCACGGCCATGGTCATGGCCAGGGCCGTCAGCAGTATGGGCAGGGAAAAGCGAAACAGGCTCACCCCGCTGGATTTGACCGCCACCAGCTCGTTGCGCTTGCCCATCAGGCCCAGGGTTATCACCGTGGACATCAGCACCGCCACCGGCACCATCAGGGAGGTGATCTCGGGCACCTGGAGCAGGAAGAAGGAGAGCATGGCCGAGGTGGGCACGCCGGCGTGGGCGAAGTTGTCGGCCTTTTCGATGAAGTCAAAGATGGTGTAGATGGCCACGAAGCCCATGACCAGGATGCCGAAGAGCTTGAGGAACTCGCGGGACATGTACTGGGCCAGGATGCGCACGGCCTAGCCTTCCTGGGCGGCGCCGCCGCCGCGCAGACGGTTGAGCAGGGCGGGGATTTTGTTGATCTGGTCCAGGAGAGGCATGGGCGTCTCCTTGAGCTCGCGGTTGAACAACATTAGCCCCACCAGGCCGAAGACGGCGTTGGGCACCCACATGCCGATCTTGGGCGGGTAAACCCCCTGGGAGCCGAAGGACCAGGCCGCCGAGAGCATGATGTAGTAGGCGAAGAAGATGACCATGGCCACGGCCACGCCCCAGGAACGGCCGCCCCGGGAGTGGATGCCCAGAGGCAGGCCGATCAGGGCCATCACCAGGCAGGAGAAGGGCACGGTGAACTTTTTTTGCAGCTCCATGTCCAACAGGTTGTGGCGCTTGCCCGTGGGGGCCTCCTTGTCCATCTCCTCCAGGAGTTCCTGGACCGACATTTCCTTTTCGTGCTTCTGGCCGGTGCGCTGCGCCGTGGAGAAAGCCCCGGCTTCCATGGTCACGTCGTAAGAGTCGAACTGGGCGGTCTGGGCCGACTTGAGGCCGCTGCCCACGGTATGCAGGGTGCCATCAAACAAGCGCACGGTCACCTTGCCCTGGCTGACCGGGTAGACCTTGCCCCGCTTGGCCACCACGGTGTACACCCGGCTGGGGTCGCGCTCGTCCACGATGAAGATGTCCTGCATCTGGCCCTCGCCGGGCAGGCGGTTGATGTAGATCACCAGGCCGGGGAAGGTGTCCAGAAAGACCCGCTCGCGCAGGGCCAGCTCGGTCTTGGCCCGGGCGGTCTGGAAGATGAGGTTCTCGAAGTTGTGGTTGCCCCAGGGCAGGCCCCAGATGGCCAGGGCGCTGCACCCCATCCAGGCCAAGGCCGCCAGCAGGGCCACCGGCGGCACCAGTTGCATCAGCCCCACGCCGGCGGCCTTGAGGGCGGTGATCTCGTTGTCGGCCGAGAGCCTCAGGAAGGCCAGCAGCACCGACAGCAGGGTGGCCATGGGGATGGTGAAGACGAAGAAATAGGGCAGGGTGTAGAGCAGCAGGCGGCCCACCACGTCCAGGCCCACCCCTCGGGTGACCACCAGGTCGGTCAGCTCCATGACCTTGGCGATCAATAGCACGAAGGTGAAGACCCCCAGGGCCACGAAAAAGGGGCCCACCATCTCCCAAAAGAGGTAACGTTGGATTATCCTTGCACCAGGCATGGCTGGGAGTCTAAAGGGTCGAGGCCCATTTGTAAAGGAGGACGGGCATGAACCTGCGCCGGCGGTTGGAACTGCGCGAGGATCAGTGGCTGTCGCCCTTTGCCGCCCGTTCGGCGGCCAGCCGGGGCCGCCTCAAGCCCGAGGATGAGTGCTCCCTAAGGCCCTCCTTTCAGCACGACCGCGACCGCATCCTCTATTCCAAGGCCTTCCGCCGGCTCAAGCACAAGACCCAGGTCTTTTTGGCCCCCACCGGCGACCACTATCGCACCCGGCTCACCCACACCCTGGAGGTGGCCCAGATCGCCCGCACCCTGGCCCGGGGGCTAAAGCTCAACGAAGACCTGACCGAGGCCATCGCCCTGGGCCACGACCTGGGGCACACCCCCTTTGGCCACGCCGGGGAGTCGGTGCTTAACCGCCTGCTGCCCGAGGGTTTCCACCACTGGGAACAGTCGCTCAGGGTGGTGGACGTGCTGGAGAAGGATGGCCAGGGCCTCAACCTTACCCATGAGGTGCGCATGGGCATCCAGGGGCATTCCAAGGGCCGGGGCCAGTTCCTGGCCGCGCCGGGGGAGGAGCCCGGCCTGACCCTGGAGGCCCAACTGGTGCGCGCCGCCGACGTCATGGCCTACATCGCCCACGACACCGACGACGCCGCGCGCGGCGGGGTCATCGCCCAGGAGGACCTGCCGACCCTGGTGCTCCAGGTGCTGGGGCCGCGCTTGAGCCGCCAGATAGACACCATGGTGCGCGACCTGTTGAACCAGACCCTGGCCGGCGACGGCAATTGTCTTTTGATGAGCCCCCAGGTCACCGAGGCCATGTGGGAACTCAGGGAGTTCCTCTATCAGCGGGTCTACGACAACCTGGAGGTCCATGCCGATTTCATCAAGGCCTCCAAGGTGATAGAGGAGCTGTTCGAGCGCTTGGTCAAGGATGACCGTTTCTACCTGGCCCAGGTGGGGGAACTGCCGCCGCCCGGAGAGCGCCCGCGCCGGGCCGCCGACTACATCGCCGGCATGACCGACCGCTACGCCCTCTCCCTCTACGAGCAGACCTTCTTGCCCCGGCCCTGGGGGCGGTTTTAGTGCGCCTGGGCTTTCACCTGCCCATTGCCGGCGGGCTCTTGCAGGCGGTGGCCGTGGCCCGGTCCTTGGGCCTGGAATGCCTGCAAATCTTCGCCGGCAACCCCCGCTCCTGGTCCCAGCGCCCCCTGGATGAGGCCCTGGCCCGGGAATTCGGCCGCCAGGCCGGCCAGGCCGGGCTGCATCCCGTCAGCGTGCACGCCCCCTACCTCATCAACCTGGCCAGCCCCCAGGAAGACCTTTGGCAACGCTCGGTGGCCGGGCTGGCCGGGCAACTCAGGCGGGCCAAGGCCCTGGGCGCCCAGGCGGTGGTGGTGCACCCCGGCAGCCGGGGGGACCGGTCCCTGGCCTGGGGCCTGGAACGGGTGGCGGTGGGCGTGGCCCAGGCCCTTGAGCAGGCCGGGCCGGGGGCGGCCTGCTGGTTGGAGAACACCGCCGGCGGCGGGGGCCAGATGGGCGGCACTTTGTCCCAGTTGGCCTGGCTTCTGGGGCGTTTGCGCGGCCAAGATGTGGGCGTGTGCCTGGACACGGCCCACGCCTATGCCGCCGGCTACCGCCTGGAGAACCAAGCGGCGGTGGGGCGCTTCCTGGACCGGGTACAGGCGCTGGTGGGCCTGGAGCGGGTGGGGCTGTGGCATTTCAACGACACCCCGCACGTCCGGGGCGGCCACCGCGACCAGCACACCCACCTGGGACGGGGCCGGCTGGGGCGGGGGGCCTTTGGCGCCTTGTTGGCCGATGGGCGCCTGGCAAGGGCCGCGGCGGTGATGGAAACCCCCAAGGATTCGCGCTGGAGCGACCGGCGCAACCTGGCCTTTCTGCGCCGCCTCCAGCGCCAAATATGCAATGGTTGACACTTTTTGGGTGTTGTGTTAATTCTCTTGAATGGACGAACCATAAAGTGGGGAGGTTTGCTTGGCCGGCAAGTCCACACCGCCTCCAGACGCGGAAATCATAGATTTGTTAGAGGTGGTCGAGGAAGGCCCCGCCGCGCCCCCGGCCGCCGCCGGCGGCGACGACCTGGACGCGCTTTTGGCCGAGTTGGGCGGTGACAGCCAGCCCGCGGCCCCGGCGGCCAGGCCCGCGCCCGCCAAGGCGGCCCCAGCGGTCCCAGCGGCCCCGGCGCCCGCCAGCGGCGGTGGCGACGACCTGGATGCCCTGCTGGCCGAGTTGGGTGGCCAGGCACCAGAGGCGCCCGCCAAGGCGGCCCCAGCGGTCCCAGCGGCCCCGGCGCCCGCCAGCGGCGGTGGCGACGATCTGGACGCCCTGCTGGCCGAACTGGGTGGCCAGGCCCCAGAGACGCCCGCCGCTCCCACGGCCCCGGCGGCCCCGGCCCCGGCGCCCGCCGCCGGTGGTGACGACGATCTGGACGCCCTGCTGGCCGAACTGGGTGGTCAGGCCCCCGCCGCGCCGGCGCCCGCCTCCCCGCCGCTGGCCGGCAACCCCGCCCCCGAGTTGGCCCAGGACGACCTGGAGGCCCTCCTGGCCGACCTGGGAGGCCAGGCCCCGCAGGCGGCGCCGGCCCCGGCGGCCCAGGCCCCGGCGGCCCAGGCCCCGGCGGCCTCCGATGCGGGGGCTGACTTGGCCCAGGACGACCTGGATGCCCTCTTGAACGAACTGGGCGGCGACAGCCAGGCCGCCCCCGCCCCCGCCATGGCCGCGCCAACGGCGCCAGCCGCCTCGGCGGACGAGGGCGACCTGGAGGCGCTGCTGGCCGAATTGGGCGGCGAGCCCACGGCCCAGGCCGCCGCCGCGCCGCCGCCGCCGGCCGCGCCCGCCGCCTCGGGGAGCGATGACCTGGACAGCCTGCTAGCCGATTTGGAGGGCGAGGCCCCAGCCCCCGTGGCTCCCGCCGTGGCGGCGGGCGCCGCCCTGGCCGCCGGCGCTGGCGCCGCCGCCCTGGCCGCCAAGGCCAAAAAGGCCCCGGCCACGCCCCAACCCACGGCCCCCGTGGCCCCACAGGCTGGCCCCGGCGGGCTGGCCGTGCCCCAGGGGCTGCCCCTGGAAGAGGCCCGGGCCATTTTCGAGCGGGTGGCCCGCGAGACCGTGGAGCGCCTGGTGGGCCAGATGGTGCCCCAATTGGTGGCCGAGCAGGTGGCCCGGGAGATCGAGGCCATCAAGCGCCAGGCCGCCGCCGGCCGCAACTCCCAGAGCGTAGTAGACTAGACCACCGGCCCGGCGGGCCGGTCCGGGGCGGGGCAAAAAGCCCCCGCCCTTGTTTTGTCCTGAGATCGCCGGAGCACCCGGCTGGAGATTTTTCATGGCCAGCGACGACACCAAGACTAGCGCCACCCCCAGCGTGTTGGACAAATCCTACGAGCCCGCCCAGGTGGAGGCCCGCTGGTACGCCTACTGGGAGCAGAACGGCATGTTCGTGGCCGAGCCCACCTCGCCCCAGCCGTCCTACTCCATCGTCATCCCGCCGCCCAACGTCACGGGCCAATTGCACATCGGCCATGCCCTGGACAACACCCTGCAGGACATCCTCTGCCGCTTCAAGCGCATGCGCGGACACGCCGTCTTGTGGATGCCCGGCACCGACCACGCCGGCATCGCCACCCAAAACGTGGTGGAGCGCCACCTGGCCGGCGAGGGGCTCACCCGCCACGACCTGGGGCGCGAGAAGTTCATCGAGCGCGTGTGGCAGTGGCGCCAGGAGTACGGCGGCAAGATCATCAACCAGCTCAAGCGCCTGGGCGCCTCCTGCGACTGGAGCCGCGAGCGCTTCACCATGGACGAGGGGCTATCCCGGGCGGTACGCGAGGTCTTCGTGCGCCTCTACGAGGAGGGGCTCATCTACCGGGGCGATTACATCATCAACTGGTGCCCCCGCTGCCACACGGCCCTAAGCGACCTGGAGAGCGAGCACGAGGAGGTCCAAGGCGGGCTGTACTACATTCGCTATCCCTTCAAGAATGGCCAGGGCCATCTCACCGTGGCCACCACCCGGCCCGAGACCATGCTGGGCGACACGGCGGTGGCCATCAACCCCGAGGACCCGCGCTATAAGAACTTGGCCGACGACACCCTGGTCCTGCCGCTGCTGGGCCGCGAGTTGCCCATCATCCGCGATGCCTACGTCTCCCTGGAGTTCGGCACCGGCGCGCTCAAGGTCACCCCGGCCCACGACCCCCACGACTTTGACCTGGGCCGCACGCACAACCTGCCGGCCATCCGCGTGATGGACGACAGCGGGCGCATCAACGAGCTGGGCGGACCCTACGCCGGCCTGGACCGCTTCGAGGCCCGCAAGAGGGTGGTGGCCGATCTGGAGGCCCAGGGCCTGCTGGAGAAGCACGAGGTGCACATGCACGCCGTGGGGCACTGCTACCGCTGCAAGACCATGGTGGAGCCCATCCTGAGCCAGCAGTGGTTCGTCAAGGTGGGGCCCCTGGCGGCCGAGGCGCTGAAGGCCGTGCAGGAAGGGCGTACCCGCATCGTGCCCGAGATGTGGACCAAGACCTATTACGAGTGGATGACCAACATCCGCGACTGGTGCATCAGCCGCCAGATCTGGTGGGGCCACCGCATCCCGGCCTGGTATTGCGGCTGCGGTGAGGTGATCGTCAGCCGCGCCACGCCCACGGCCTGCCCGGCCTGCGGCGGTACGGAACTCCAGCAGGAGACCGACGTGCTGGACACCTGGTTCAGCAGCGCCCTGTGGCCCTTCTCCACCATGGGCTGGCCCGACCAGACCCCGGAGCTGAAGAAGTTCTACCCCACCTCCTGCCTGGTCACCGGTTTCGACATCCTGTTCTTCTGGGTGGCCCGCATGATGATGATGGGCATCAAGTTCATGGGCCAGGTGCCCTTCAAGGACGTGTGCATCCACGCCCTGGTGCGCGACGCATCGGGACAGAAGATGTCCAAGTCCAAGGGCAACGTCATGGACCCGCTGATAATCATGGACCAGTATGGCACCGACGCCTTCCGCTACACCCTGGCCGCCTTCGCCGCCCAGGGCCGCGACATCAAGATGAGCGAGGAGCGCATCGCCGGCTACCGCAACTTCGTCAACAAGATATGGAACGCCGCCCGCTTCACCCTGATGAACCTGCAAGGCGACATGGCCGCCGGCGCCGGCCTGCCCCCCACCCTGGAGGACCGCTGGATACTTAGCCGCGTCAACCGCACGGCGTCAGAGGTTGCCGCCGCCATCGAGGACTACCGCTTCAACGACGCGGCCAGCGCCCTCTACCAATTCACCTGGCACGAGTTCTGCGACTGGTACCTGGAGCTGGTCAAGGCCCCGCTGTACAACCACGATGACCCCGCCCGCCAGGCCGCCGCCCGCCGCACCCTGGGCGAGGTCTTCTCGCGCCTGGTGCGCCTGCTGCATCCACTGATGCCCTTTGTCACCGAGGAGCTTTGGCAGCGCCTACCCGGCGCGGCGGGCAGCGTGATGCAGGCCCAGTGGCCCGTGGGCACGCCAGCCGAGGTGGACCCCCAGGCCGAGGCCCAGATGGAACTGCTCATGGCCGTGATCGGCGCGGTGCGCAACATCCGCGGCGAGATGGGCATCAGCCCCGGCCAGGCCCTGCCCGTGGTGCTGATGCCCCACGAGGACAGCGCGCGCCAGGTGCTTGAGTCCCAGGCCCCGCGCCTGACCGTCTTGGCCAAGGCCTTGAGCCTGGAGTGGGCGGCGGAGGGCCAGCCCCCCGCCCAGGCCGCCAGCGCCGCCGTGGCCGGGGTGACGGTCTACGTGCCCCTGGCCGGCCTGGTGGACTTCGCCGCCGAGGTGGCGCGCCTGGACAAGGAGATCGCCAAGCTACAGAAGGAGATCACCCCCAGCCGCAACAAGCTGGCCAACCAGGGGTTCCTCGCCAAGGCCCCGTCCGAGGTCGTGGAGAAGGAAAAGGCCAAGGTGGCCGAGATAGCCTCCAAGATGGAACGCCTGGCGGCCAGCCGGCAGCGCATGCAAGAATTCCTGTAGCTCTTGGCTGGGGCCGCCTTACTGGCCATCGCTACAGGCTCCCGTTGACGCTGGCTGGATCATGCAGGAGGGGAAGCCATGGACAGTTGCTCTCGGGAGGTGACCGGCGACAGCGCCAGCCTGACGGTGCCCAGCACGCCGGCCTACGGCGCCCTGGTGCTGGACTTCTGCGAGGGCATGGCCCGCCTGGCCGGCTTCGGTCCCCACGGCGCGGGGCGCTGCCGGCTCATGGCCGAGGAGATATTCGACCACATCGCCCAGGAGTGCATCCAGTCCGGCAGGCGCGAACAGTGCAGCCTGGAGTTGGAGGTCATCGCCGAGGGCCTGAGCATCTGCTTCATCACCGACCATCTGACCTACGACCCCCAGAACACCCCCGAGTACTCCCTGGGCGCGGTGCTGGAGGGCGGCGATCCCCAGGGCCTGGGTCTGCATTTGGTCAAGCAGTACGCCCAGAGCATCACGCTCACCCGCAAGGGCCAGGAGCGCCGGCTGTGCCTGGTCATGGCCCGCGACAGCCTGGACCAGGGGGCGCGCCCCTGGTCGCGCCTGGTGCCCAGCCTGGCCCCGGGCGTGAGTCTGAAACCCGTGGAGCGCGACGGCAAGCTCATCTACCGCCTGGACGACAGCGCCCGCGGCAAGAGCTACCAGGCCCGCGCCCTGGCCCACCAGGTCCTGACCCTGGTGGATGGCCGCCAGAGCTTTGGCCGCATCATGGCGAGCACGCTCAAGGTCATGCCCGAGGCGGGCCGTCATCAGGTGGAGGACCTGTTCCAGGTGCTATTGCAGCGCGGGCTGGTGATAACCCAGGAGTTGCCCCGGCCCCAGGCCGAGATAGAAGTGCGCGACCAGTTGGAGGTGCGCACCCTGCAGGCCATGAGCGCCTACAAGAAGGCCTCGGAAGAGGGGCCGGCCTGAGCGAGTCTTTTCCCTCGCGCCCTAGCCCAACGAGCAGCAGGTATCCCTGAAATCCACCGGCAGGCCCAAGTCCTGGGCGGCGGCCAGGGCGCCGTCGGAGGGGATGGCCAGGGCGTTGATGCCGGCCCGCACCGCCAGGGCGTCCAGGGCGTGGCGGTAGCGGCCCCGGGGCCGGGCGCAGCCCAGGTGATGGCTGGCGCGCGGCAGGCGCAGCCTGGCCTGGGCGATGAAGCGCGCGGCCTCGCCGACGGGCAGGGGCGCGGCCCCGGCCAGGGGCGTGCGCTTGAGCGGCATGAAGACCACCAGCACCACGCGCGTTGGCTTCAGGCCGGCCACCATCTCCAGGGCCGCGTGCTCGCCGCGCATTTGGCCGCCGTGCAGGCCCAGGATGATGTGGGGCACCACCTCCAGGCCGGCGGCGGCGCAGGCGGCCAGGGTTTCCTCCTGGCCGGCCAGGCCGTCGGGCAGGCGCAGAATCTCGCGGGCCGTGTCCGCGCTGCCCACCACGTCAATGAGCGCCTGGCGTACCCCGGCGGCCTTGATCTGGCGGGCCAGGTCGGCGTCCACGCGCCCCACGTGGGCGGTGATAACCAGGTTGGTGCTGGCGCTGAGCTCGGCGATGGCCGGCAGCATGGCCCGCCAGGGCAGGCGGCCATGCTCGTCGCCGCCGCCGCTGAGCAGCAAGCCGGCCTGGCCGCCATCGGCCAGGCGGCGGCCCAGGGCCAGCAGTTCGGCGGGCGTGGTGGCTGGGTGCATGGGCGCCAGCAACCGGCCCGCGCAGTGCAGGCAGGCCCGCCCGCAATGAGGGCCGGTGATGCTCACCGCCGGGTAGCGCCCCCGCCGGCCATAGGCCTCAAACATGCCCGGCAGATAGATGGTCAGCCCCGGCGGCTGGGCCTGGTGGGCCAGGCGCCGGGCCTCGTCCAGGAGCTCGCCAAGCTCAGGCCCCATGGGTCCCCCAGGCCGGCCAGGTGGCGCGCATCAGGCCGCTGAAGTCATCGCCCCGCCATTCCCGCGCCAGGCGCTGGCGGGCCGCCAGGCCCCTGGCCAGGTAGCGCCGGTAGCGCAGGGTGAGCGCCTGGGCGTAGCTGTCGCCCGCCCCGGCCTGGCCGCCGGCCAGGGCCACCGCCGCCTGGCCCGCCTCGCCACCTGAGAACACGGCCTGGGGTATGCCCGCGCCGGTCACCGGGTGGGTGAGCCCGGCGGCGTCGCCGGCCAGGATGACGCCAGCGCGCGCCCACTCCTGGCGCGGGCCGCCCACGGGGATGGCCCCGCCGGCATAAGCCAGCACCCCGGGCAGAATCAGGCCGTCGCGCAGCAGGCGTTGACGCAGGGCCTCCAGGAGCAGGCGGGGCCGGGCGGCGGCGCGGCAGCCCAGGCCCAGGTTGGCCACCCGGCCCTTGGGGAAAAGCCAGGCGTAGCCGCCGGCATACTCCGGGGCCAGGAAGATCAAGGTGCGCTCCAGCGGCTGGGCCAGGGGCACCGTTACTTGTAGGCCAGGCATCAGGGCCTGCCGGGGCCAGCCGGCCAGGCGGGCGCAACCAGAGGCTGCGCCGTCGGCGGCCACCACGGCGCCGGCCCGCACCGCCAGGCGCTGGCCGCCCCGGGCCAAGAGCCAGCGCTGCTCCTGGCGGCCCAGCAGCCGGCAGTTGACCCACACCTCGGCCCCGGCCTGGGCGGCGTCTTCCAGGAGCGCCATGTCGAAGACCTGGCGGTCCAGCACCCAGCCCGGACCGGGCGTGAAGACGACCTGGCCGGCCAGGCGGGTTTCCATGCCCTGCACGGCCTGCACCCTGGCCCGCGCCGGCACCTCCACCTCCAGGCCCAGCAACCTAGGCACGAACTCGGCGCAGTGGGGCAGGGCGCCGCCCCGGCGCTTGGCCTCCACCAGGAGCACCTTGGCTCCGGCCTGGGCGGCGGCCCGCGCCGCGCGGGCCCCGGCTGGCCCGCCGCCCACCACCAGCACGTCCACCGTCAGGCTCCGCGTGGCCATGGCCCTAGCCCTTGCTCATGATCCGCGCCACCTTCTCGATCAGGGGCGCGTTCATGCTCGTCTGCTGGTCAAAGCGGCCGGCGTAGGCCTCCATGCCCTTGCCCAGGTCGTAGCAGGTGGTGGAGTCCAGGTTGACCAGCACCCCGCTGGCGCCGCTGTGCTCAAGCTCGCGCTGGTGCTTGGAGTAGAAGGCCTCGCAGCAGGAGCCCACGAAGGCGCTGCCTTGAGCCTTGACCTGGGCCAGCACGGCCATCAGGTGCTCGAAGCTCTGGATGGGCGTGGGGGTTAGCCCCAGCGCCTCGGCCAGGTCGTAAAGCGGCGACAGTTGGCACTGCCCGCAGCGGCCGCAGTCGGCGATGGCGCGAAACTCGCATTGCAGCGGCTTGGCGCAGTAGGGCAGGAGCAACCACCCCGCCCGCCGGTGCCCTACTTCCTCGGCGGCCAGGCCCACCAGGAAAAGCTGGGCCGCTTCCTCCTGGGAGAAGCGCTGGCCCAAGGACCGCCGGGCGGCGGCGCTGGCCACGGCCTGGGCCACCTCTCCTGGCGCGATGCCCTCCAGGCCGCCCTCCTGGCTGGCCAAGAAATCCAGCACCACCCGCCGCAGGATCTCCGGCTGGGCCTTCTGTCCCAGGAGGGCCGCCTCCAGGTCCATGACCAGGCGCTGGGGCCGGCTGAAGAAGTCGCCCGTGAGCAGGGCCTTCTGCACGCGGCCGCCCCGGCTGTCCAGCCACAGGTGCACGCGCAGGGTGCCATGGCCGGTCTGCAGGGTGCTTTGCAACCAGGACGGGCGGTCCTCCCGGGGCCGGCGCAGGTGCAGCCACTTTTGCGAGCGGAAATAGGGCAACCGCGCGGCCAACTCGTCGCGTTCCTGGGGCGTAAGCTCCCCGGGGACCAGGGTCAGGCCCAGGCTTTCCGTGAACCCGGCCTTCAGGGCGGCCTTCAACTCCGCCAAGTCCAACTCGCGGCCCAGCAGGTCCTCCACAAAGGCCAGGCGCTGCATCAGGGACTCGATCTCGCGCTTTTTCAGCTTCTCCACCGGCACGCGCAGGGCGCGCAGGAAGCGGCCGATCTCGTTTTTGACCAGCACCGTGCCCTGGAACAAGGCCCCGCCATCCAGCACGAAACCGCCGGTACCCGATATCTTGCGGCCGTCCACCTCGATGTCGTTGCGCGGCCGGAAGCGGGCCTCCAGCCCCAAGCGGGAATAGCCACGCGCGGCGGCCTCGCAGATGCGGGTCAGCGCCGCCTCGAAGCCGCCCTGGAAGGGCGCGGCGCCTAGGGGGGCGATCAGCTCCCAGCCCAGGGCCGAGCCCTGGAACAACAAGGCCCCGCCGCCGGTAAGACGGCGGTTGACCTCGATGTCTTCTTGGGCGCAGTAGTCCAGGCGCAGCTCGCGGGCCGCCTCCTGGTGATAGCCCACCAGGGCCGCGTCGGGCTTGAAACGCAGGAAGCGCAGGGTGGGCGGACTGGTTCCCAAGCCGGCCCGGCGGGTGAGCACCTCGTCCAGGGCCATGTTCTCGGCGGCGCTCAGGCAGCCGGTATCCAGCAGGCGAAATCGCGTCAAGACTACCCGCCTTGCATGTAAGCTACAATATAGCTACAGCATACCCCGGACAGGCCGGCAAGTCCAGGGCGCTTGGCGGCGCGGGTGGGCCTGGATGGCCCACAACGGGAGCCGCCAGCCATTGCCATTGCCGCAACGCCAACCGACTCGCATATGCCAACCCAGGCACTGGGCGGCTAGCGGGGGTGAAAGGGCCTGATCTCGAAGTGCTCGCGGTGCAGCTCGCCGTCGGGCAGCACGTGGATGGTCAGCCCCAGGAAGGACTCCAGCTCCTCAAGGGCGTAGCGTTCTTCCTGGAGGAGCACCTCGGCCACCCGGGGATTGACGCGCACGTCCACCGCCGGCGCCGAGGAGCCCTTGAGCTCGCGCTCCAGGGTGCGGAAGATCTCGTAGCATACCGTGGTGGTGTCCTTGATGAAGCCCACGCCGTCGCAGTAGAAGCAGGGCTCGCTCTGGCTCTCGCCCAGGGACTCGCGCACCCGCTTGCGGGTCATCTCCACCAGGCCGAGCGCGCTCATGCCCAGCACGTTGGTCTTGGAGCGGTCACGGGCCAAGGCCTCCTTAAGGGCCGCCACCACCTTGGCGCGGTTGGACTCGCGCTCCATGTCAATGAAGTCAATGACGATGAGCCCGCCGATGTCGCGCAGACGAAGCTGGTAGGCGATCTCCTTGACGGCCTCCAGGTTGGTCTTGAGGATGGTCTCCTCCAGGTTATGGCCGCCCACGTAGCGGCCGGTGTTGACGTCTATGGCCGTGAGCGCCTCGGTTTTTTCGATGACCACGTAGCCGCCGCTTTTTAGCCAGACCTTGCGCCCCAGGGCGCGGGCCAACTCGGGCTCCACCCCGAAGGCGTCGAAGATGGGCTCGCCGCCGGTGTAGAGCTCCACGCAGGGCAAGAGCCGGGGCATGAAGGCGCTGACGAAGTCCACCACCTGCTGGTACTCGGCCCGGCAGTCAATGACCAGGTGGTCCACCTCGCGGGTGAACAGGTCGCGCACGGCGCGCAGGCTCACCGAGAGGTCCTGGTGCAGCAGGCTGGGTATGGTGGCGCTCTCGCGGCGGCGCACGATGGCGTCCCACAGCGAGCAGAGGAAGTCCATCTCGGCCTTGAGCTTGTCGGCGTCCTGGCCCTCGCTGACCGTGCGGGCGATGAAGCCCTGGGCGGCGGGGCGCATCTCCTGGATCAGGGAGCGCAGGCGTCCGCGCTCGATCTCCTCCTCGATGCGGCGGCTGATGCCCACGTGGTTGATGGTGGGCATGAAGACCAGGTTGCGCCCGGGAAGGGTGATGTGACAGGTGATGCGCGCGCCCTTGTTGCCCAGGGGCTCCTTGGCCACCTGCACCATGAGCTCCTGGCCCTCGCGCAGCAGGGCCTCGATGCGCGGGGGCGTCTCGCCACGGCTGGGGCGCTGGGGCGGGGCCTCGCCGGGCACCAGCTCGCTCAGGTCGGGCTCCTCGTGCACGTCGCTGACGTAAAGAAACGCCGCCTTGGTCAGCCCGATGTCCACGAAGGCCGCCTGCATGCCCGGCAGCACCCGCGCCACCCGGCCGGCGTAGATGTTGCCGGCCAGCGAGCCCTGCTTGTGGCGCTCCACGTAGACCTCCACCACCTGGCCGTTCTCCACCAGGGCCACGCGGGTCTCGTAGGAACGCGCGTTTATCAGAAGCGTGTTGGCCATGGCTAAGCCTCCTCCAGCCGGCGGGCGCCGATCTTGATGGCCCGCGCCGCCTGGGCCTCCTCCTGGCTCAGGCCGAAGACGGCCCTGAGAATCTCGGCCGGCTTGGGCCGGCCGCCGTCGCGGCCCACCACCACCTTGAGGCCGCCCTCCACCAGCTCCACGTGCTTGAGCGTGGCCTTGAGGTCCAATACCTTGCGGCCCTTGGGGGTGTCGCGGGTCACCAGCACCTGGGGGGCCTGGCGGAAGGCCTCCAGGCGCCCGGGCTCCAGGGGCGCCGGGCTCAATAGATGATATGTCACCTCGTCGGGCTCGCGCAAATCCTCGCCCGGCGCGGCCAGGCGGCCGTCGGCCAACTTGAGCCCGGCGGGCAGCACGGGATTGACGCGCTCGGCCAGGCGCTCGGGGCGCTGCGCCCCCAGGGTAGTGATCTCCAGCACCTCCACCAGGCTCTCCACGCCCAGAGGCAGGGCCGAGTCGGACTTGATCTGGGCGTGGGGGTGGAAGCCCTGGCTGTGGGCCAGTTCCACGCCGGCCCGGCGAAAGGCCCGGCCCAGGTGGTGCATGGTCTCCAGGTGCCCCAGGAAGCGGGCCGGCCCGGTCTTTTCCAGGCGGAAGCGGTAGGCCATCCTGTCCGGCGGTGGGGGTGGTGGCGGGGCCGGCGGGGTGATCCCCGCCGGGGCCAGGCGGGGCTTGATCTGTTTATGGTCGCAGACCCCGCAGTCGTGGCAGCGTCCGGCCCGGCAGTCCTTGGTGGGCTCCTGGGCCTGGGCCCGGGCGCGCTCGGCCAGCAGGAAGTCCTTGCTTAGCCCTACGTCAATGTGGTCCCAGGGCAAGGCCTCGCCTGGGTCGCGGGCGCGCAGGTAATCCTCGACGCAGAGGCCGGCCCCTTGCAGGGCCTGCATCCAGGCCTGGTAGTTGAACTGATCGCTCCAGCCGTCGAAGCGGCAGCCGGCGGCCATGGCCAGCTCCAGGACCTGGGAGAGCCGGCGGTCGCCACGGCTCAGCACGCCCTCCAGGATGCTCTGCTCGGGGGTGTTCCACTTGGCCTTGACCCGGCGGTCCCCCAGGCCGGCCTTGGCCAGGCTCAAGCGCCGGCGGGCCTCGGCCAGGCCGATCTGGGCCTCCCACTGGAAGGCCGTGTGGGGCTTGGGCACCATGAGCCCCAGGCCGGCGTGCACCACCGGCCCCTTGCCGCGCCCCTTGCCGGCCTGGGCCGCCACCGCCGAGCACAGCCGGCCGATCTCGGCCAGGTCCTGATCGGTCTCGGTGGGCAGGCCGATCATGAAGTAAAGCTTGATGAGGTTCCAGCCCAGTCCGAAGACCCGGCGGGCGGTGTCCACTATCTGTTCCTCGCTCAGGTCCTTGTTGATGACCTGGCGCAGGCGCATGCTACCCGCCTCCGGGGCTAGGGTGAAGCCGGTCTTGCGCACCCGCTTGATCTGGGCGATCAGCTCGTCACTCAGGGAATCCACCCGCAGCGAAGGCAGGCTCAGGCTGACGTGGCGGGCGGCCAGGGCGTCCATCAGCGCCGTGGCCAGATCCTGCACGCAGGAGTAGTCGCCAGTGGACAAGGACAGCAGGGCCAACTCCTCCAGGCCGGTCAACTCCAGGGCCTTGAGCGCCGCCTCCAAGACCGCCTGGGGGGCGCGCTCGCGCACCGGCCGGTAGATGTAGCCGGCCTGGCAGAAGCGGCAGCCCCGGGTGCAGCCCCGGGACACCTCCAGGCCCACGCGGTCGTGCACCGGCTTGACCGAGGGCACCACCACGTTGAGCGGCGGCTGGTGGGCGTTCAAGTCGGCCACGATGCGCCGCCGCACCCGGGGCACCTGGGGGTCCAGGGCCTTGATCTCCACCAGGCGTCCGCCCTCATACACCGGCTCAAACAGGGCCGGGGCGTAGACGCCCCCAATGCGGCCAGCCTCCTGGTATAGCCTGGCCCGCTCCCAGCCCTCCTCCTTGGCCCGCAGGAACAAATCCATCAGGGGGTGGATCAGCTCCTCGGCCTCGCCCACCACGGCCAGGTCCAGGAAGTCGGCCAGGGGCTCGGGATTGACCATGGCCGGACCGCCGGCGATGACCAGGGGGTGCCCAGGCCCGCGCTGCTCGCGCCTAAGCGGCACCCCGGCCAGGCGCAGCATGTGCAGGAGGTTGGTGTAGGTCAGCTCGTAGGGCAGCGAGAAGCCTATGACGTCAAACTCCCCCAGGGGCCTGCCGCTCTCCAGGGACCAGGGGGCCACTTGGCGCTGGTCCATGAGGTCCATGAGGTCAATCCAGGGCGCGAAGACCCGTTCCACGGCCAACTCGGGCCGGGGGGCCAGGGATTCGTAGAGCACCTTGAGCCCCAGGTGGCTCATGGCGATCTCGTAGACCTCGGGAAAGACCAGGGCCAGTGACAGGCGCACGTTGGACGGGTCCTTGAGCACGCCGCCGGCCTCGCCGCCCACGTAGCGGGCCGGCTTCTCCACCGCGCATATCAGACGCTCGCGCTCCGTGGGCCTCAACGCGCCTTCTCCGGGCTGGGCTGCTCCTCCAGGGCGCTCAAGGCCCGCTCCAGGGCCTCCAGGCTGCTGGCGTCGGCGGGGGAGCCCTCCTGCTGCCAGCGGCTGGCCAGGCTGGCCAAGCGCTCCTGGGCCAGGCGCGCCCGGCGGGTCAGGTCATCGCCGCTGGCCGGCTGGCAGGGCGCCTCACCCTCGGGGTGCAGTGGCTTGAGCTCCAGGCTCTCGTTCCAGTGGGGCAGGTGGAAGTGCACGCCGGGATAGCGCTCGCCGGCCACCCGGCGGAAGGCCATGGCCGAGGTCTCCTCGCCGTGCATCAGGTTGACCTTGAGCCCGGGGTGGGCCAGGGCGCCCAGCCAGCTTAGCAGCTCGTTCTGGTCGGCGTGGGCGCTGAAGCCGCCGATGGTGTGCACCTTGGCCTTGACCGCCACGTCCTCGCGGAAAATCCTGATCTTTTGGGCGCCGTCAATCAGCAGGCGGCCCGGGGTGCCCTGGGCCTGGAAACCCACGATGACCACGTGGCAGTCGGG
Source organism: Desulfarculus sp. (assembly GCA_016218705.1). Lineage (GTDB taxonomy): Bacteria > Desulfobacterota > Desulfarculia > Desulfarculales > Desulfarculaceae > JACRDC01. The sequence goes on along the minus strand of JACRDC010000054.1, from coordinate 10,992 downwards.
GCGCCAGAGGTTGTGCTTCAGGTGATGCTTGACCCGCCCGGCGCTGGCCATGCCGTTGCCGGCGATTATTACCGCCGGCCCTTGGAATTCGTTGATGGCCCGGCTGTCCTCGCTGGAGGGGGTGAACTTGAGGTTGGGGAAATCAAAGGGCTTGTGGCCGTTGTTCAGGAGCTCCAGGGCCTCGGCGTCGAAGAGCTCGGGGTGGCGGCGGAATATCTCGGTGGCGGCGATGGCCAGGGGCGAGTCCAGGTACACCGGCATGTCCTCGGGCAGCTCGCCGGCCCGGGATGCGGCGGCCAGGGTGTACAGGAGCTCCTGGGTGCGCTCCACGGCAAAGGCCGGGATGATGACCTTGCCGCCCGAGGCATAGGCCTCCTTGACCACGGCCACCAGTTCGCGCTGGCTGTCGTCCAGGGTCTTGTGCGTCCGGCCGCCGTAGGTGGTCTCCATGAACAGGGTGTCGGGCTTGGGCAGGTCGTCGGCCTCGGGCAGGATGAGCTGGCCCGGCCGCCCCAAATCGCCGGAGAACCCCACCCTGTGGCAGCCGCCCTTGCCCGAGATGGTGAGTAGCAGGCTGGCCGCCCCCAGGATATGGCCGGCGCCCACGAAATGGGCGCGCACCCCCGGCAGCAGGGCGTATTCCTTGTCCATGTCCAGGGGCCGCAACAGGGCGATGGCCGCCTCGGCGTCGCGGGTCTCGTACAGGGGCTCCACGCCGCGTTTGCCCTGGCGCTTGTTCTTGCGGCTCTGCCACTCGGCCTCCATCTCCTGGATGTGGGCCGAGTCCAGCCACAATATGCGCAACAGCTCGCAGGTGGCCTCGGTGGCATGGATGGGTTGGTTGTAGCCCAGGCGCACCACCCGGGGCGTCAGGCCCGAGTGGTCTATGTGGGCGTGGGTGATGATGATGGCCTCCAGGTCCTTGGGCCGGTACACGGTGCCCAGCCAGTTGCGCCGCTCGATCTGGCGCGAGCCCTGGAACAGGCCGCAGTCCACCAAAAAACAGGAGTCGTCGTCCTTCTCCACCAGGTAGGAGGAGCCGGTGACGGTGCGCGCCGCGCCCAAGCAGGTGATTTTCATGTCAACTCCGGCGTGGGAGAAGTTGGCGGTCCGCCCTGGTGACGTCCGCTTGACACTTATTTGCGTTGGACAATAGTATAAGGCGGTTAGCTGTTATTCAACCAGGATCGCCCATTTGGCGGCTTGACCCCCCTTGGGCCGCCCCCGCGTCACCCCTCTTGCCAAGGCAGGGATGCCACATGAAGGACCTCAATTCGCAGCAATACGTCATAGACAACCTGAGCGCCACCGAATCCTGGCGCATGTTCCGCATCATCAGCGAGTTCGTGGACGCCATTGACACCATGGGCGGCATTACCAAGGGCGTGAGCATCTTCGGCTCGGCCCGGGTCAAGCCCGGCACCGAGGTCTACCGCCAGGCCGAGGACCTGGGCAAAAGGCTGGTGGAGGCCGGCTTCTCGGTCATCACCGGCGGCGGAGGCGGGGTGATGGAGGCGGCCAACAAGGGCGCCGCCGAGGCCGGCGGGCACTCGGTGGGCCTGAACATCGAACTGCCCTTTGAGCAGCGCCCCAACCCCTACGCCAACGTGCGGCTAAGCTTCCGCTACTTCTTCGTACGCAAGGTTATTTTCGTCAAGTATTCGGTGGCCTACATCGTCATGCCCGGCGGCTTCGGCACCCTGGACGAGCTGGCCGAGGCCATCACCCTCATCCAGACCCAGCGCATCCGCCCCTTCCCGGTGGTGCTCATGGGCAGCGACTACTGGACCGGGCTCACCGACTGGATGCGCGACGTGCAGCTCAAGCACGAGATGATAAGCCCCGACGACATGGACCTGTTGCGCATCATGGACAACCCCAACGACGCCGTGCGCCTGATAAAGCAGTTGGTGATCCTCTGAGCCCGCGAGGCCAGGGCTGGCTATAGCCCATGATTGTGGTAAAAATGAGTTTTTGGGGCCGGCCGTGGCGGCCGATCCCTCCAATCCCCTGATCCGTGGAGGTGTTTGGTGCATTCTCGCTCGCAGACCCGCCGGTTTGGCCTGAGCCGGCTGGCGTTGCTGGCCGTGGGCCTGCTCTGTGGGGCCGGCCTTTTTTCCGTGGACCTGGCCAACGCCGCCGGGGGCCATCCCCGGGTGAGGCTCCAGACCAGCCTGGGCGACATCGAGGTCGAGCTCTACCAGGACAAGGCCCCCAAGTCGGTGGCCAACTTCCTGGCCTACGTCAAGGCGGGTCATTACGACGGCACCATCTTCCACCGGGTCATCAGCGGTTTCATGATCCAGGGGGGAGGGTTCACCGCCGACATGAGGCAGAAGCCCACCCAGAGCCCCATCGACAACGAGGCCGACAACGGCCTGAAGAACGAGATATACACCCTGGCCATGGCCCGCACCCAGGACCCCCACAGCGCCAGCGCCCAGTTCTTCATCAACGTCAAGAACAACGACTTCCTCAACCACACCTCCAAGACCCCCCAGGGCTGGGGCTACACGGTCTTCGGCGAGGTGGTCAAGGGCCAAGGCGTGGTCAACAAGATCGAGTCCGTATCCACCAGCAGCAAGGGCATGTTTGAAAACGTGCCCAAGGAGCCGGTGACCATCATCAAGGCCGAGGTGGTGCAGCCCTAGGGCTCCCAACGCCAAGGCCCTCAAGGATAAGGAGAATTCCCGTGGTTAAAATCGAAACCAGCCTGGGCGAGATCGAGGTCGAACTCTACGAGGACAAGGCCCCCAAATCGGTGGCCAACTTCCTGGCCTACGTCAAGGACGGCCACTATGACGGCACCATCTTCCACCGGGTCATCAACGGGTTCATGATCCAAGGCGGCGGCTTCACCGCCGACATGAAGCAGAAGCCCACCAAGAACCCCGTGGAGAACGAGGCTGACAATGGCCTGAAGAACGAGGCCTACACCCTGGCCATGGCCCGCACCAACGATCCCCACAGCGCCAGCGCCCAGTTCTTCATCAACGTCAAGAACAACGACTTCCTCAACCACACCTCCAAGACCCCCCAGGGCTGGGGCTACGCGGTCTTCGGCAAGGTGGTCAAGGGCCACGGCGTAATCAACAAGATCAAGGCCGTGCCCACCGGCAGCAAGGGCATGTTCGATGACGTGCCCCGGGAGGCGGTGACCATCATCAAGGCCGAGGTGGTGGAGTAGCCGGCTTGACCACCCAAGCCAAGGCGCCCAGCCAGCCGCCCGCGCCAACGCGGGTGCGGGCGGTGCTGGGTCTCCTCGACAGGCTCTACCCCCAGGCCAAGTGCACCCTGGACCACCAGGACCCCTGGCAGCTTTTGGTGGCTACCATCCTCTCGGCCCAGTGCACCGACGAGCGGGTCAACCAGGTCACGCCCGGGCTTTTTGCCCGCCTGCCCGGCCCGGAGGCCATGGCAAAGGCCGAGCCAGAGGAACTCATGGAGCTGATCCGCTCCACCGGGTTTTTCCGCAACAAGGCCAAGTCCCTCCAGGGGGCGGCCCGGGCCTTGGTGGAGCGCCACGGGGGGATTGTGCCGGGCAACCTGGATGATCTGGTCAAGCTGCCGGGCGTGGGGCGCAAGACGGCCAACGTGGTGCTGGGCGACGCCTTCGGCATACCGGGCATCACCGTGGACACCCATGTGGGCCGGGTGGCCAAGCGCCTGGGTTTCACCACCCAGGACGACCCGGTCAAGGTGGAGTTCGACCTGATGGCCCTGGTGCCCCCAAAACGCTGGACGCTCTTCAGCCACCAGGTCATCCTGCACGGCCGGCGGGTGTGCCAGGCCAAGAAGCCCCGCTGCCCGGAGTGCCTTCTCTTGCCCCATTGCCCCCACGGCCAGGCACACACCCCGGCCTAGACAGGAGCGCGGCGATCATGGAACGGGAACGCGTCTTCGTGGTGGTCATCGGCACCGACCAGAAGGGCATCATCGCCCGCGTCAGCACTCTGCTCTTTGAGCACGGCGCCAACATCGAGGACGTGCAGCAGAAGGTCATGGACGGCACCTTCGTCATGACCATGCTGGCCGACGTCAGCGGCTGCAAGGTGGGGCTCTCGGGCCTGCGCCAGGGCCTGGAGGAGGTGGGCGCCGCCATGGGGCTGACCGTGATGGTGCACAACGAGTCGGTGGTCAAAGCCATGCACAGGGTATAGGGCCATGACCATCAGCGTTGAAGAGGCCTACGAAACCGCCGGCATGATCCTGTTCCACAACTTCGACATCCGCGCGGTGACGCTGGGCGTCAACCTCAAGGACCTGGCCCACCCCGACCACCTGCGCCTGGCCGAGGCCTGCCGCCGGCGCCTGGCCGACCTGGGCGGGCGGCTGGTGCGCGAGGCCGGCGAGGTGAGCGAGGCGCTCGGCCTACCCATCGTCAACAAGCGCCTGTCCATCACCCCGGCGGCCTGGCTCATCGAGCCCTGCCCCGAGGAGCGCGCGCCCCTGTATCTGGCCCAGGCCCTGGACCAGGCCGCCAGCGAGGCGGGCGTGGACTTCATCGGCGGCTTCGGCGCCCTGGTGCACAAGGCCGCCACGGCCGCCGACCGGCGGCTCATGGAGTCCCTGCCCCAGGCCCTGGGGCAGACCTCGCGGCTGTGCGGGTTCCTCAACCTGGCCAGCACGGCGGCGGGCATGAACCTGGACGCCATCGCCCGTCTGGGGCATATCCTGAAAGACATGGCCGCGGCGGCGCCTTTAGGCATCGCCTGCGCCAAGTTCGTGGCCTTTGCCAACGCCCCCGAGGACAACCCCTTCATGGCCGGGGCCTTCCACGGCGCCGGCGAGGGCGACTGCGCGCTTAACGTGGGCATCAGCGGCCCGGGCGTGGTGCGCGCCGTGGTGGCCCAGCACCCCGACTGCGATCTCACCACCCTGAGCGACATCATCCGGCGCACGGTCTTCAAGATCACCCGCGCCGGCGAGATGGTGGGGCGCGAGCTGGCCCGCCGCCTGGGGGTGGCCTTCGGGGTGGTGGACATCAGCCTGGCCCCCACCACCATGGTGGGCGACTCGGTGGGGCGCATCCTGGAGGCCATGGGCCTGGAGCGGGTGGGCGCGCCCGGCACCACCGCCGCCCTGGCGCTCTTGATAGACGCGGTCAAGCGCGGTGGGGCCATGGCATCCGGCCACGTGGGCGGGCTTTCGGGCACCTTCATCCCGGTGAGCGAGGACCTGGCCATGATCGAGGCCGTGGAGTGCGGGGCGCTCACCCTGGAGAAGCTGGAGGCCATGACCGCGGTCTGCTCGGTGGGCCTGGACATGTTCGCGGTGCCCGGCGACACGCCGCCCCACGCCCTGGCGGCCTTGATCGCCGACGAGCTGGCCATCGGCATGGTGGGCAACAAGACCACCGGCGTGCGGGTCATCCCGGCCCCGGGGCTCAAGGCCGGCCAGGCCGTGGACTTCGGCGGGCTGTTGGGCCGCGCCCCGGTGATGGCCCTCAACCCCTTCAGCGGCGAGAAGTTCATCGCCCGGGGCGGCCGCCTGCCGGCCCCCGTGGGCGCCCTGCGCAATTAGGACCGCCACCTGGCCAGTAACCCCATGGGACCAACATGAACCCCATCTTCGCGCGACACCGCCACCGCCGCCCCCGCCCGGGGCCGTGCCTGGCCCTGCTGGCCCTGCTGCTCCTGTGCTGGCCCGCCGGGGCGCCGGCCGCCGAGTCAGGCCGCATGCTCTTTGAGGCCGACTCGCTCTACCACCACATCATGGTCATAGAGGCGGCCAGCGGCCTGCGCTATCTGTCCTTCAACCGCGCCATGGGCCACCAGAGCGCGGTGATGCCGGGCCGGCCCGAGGTGCTCACCTTCGCCTACACCCAGAGCGCCTTCGCGGCCCTGGCCTTTTTGGAGCGCGAGCCCCAGGAGGTGCTCTTCGTGGGCCTGGGCGGCGGCTCCATGCCCATGTACCTGCGCCTGCTCTTCCCACAGGCACGCATGGACATCGCCGAGATAGACCCCGAGGTGGTGCGCGTGGCCGAGAAGTACCTGAGCTTCAAGGCCGACGAGGGCATGAAGGTGGCGGTGAACGACGGGCGGCTGTTCATGAAGCGCAACCCCCAGCGCTACGACCTGATCTTCCTGGACGCCTACAACGACCACGCGGTGCCCTTCCACCTCACCACGCGTGAGTTTTTGGAACTGACACGCTCGCGGCTCAAGCCCGGCGGGGTGGTGGCCAGCAACGTCTGGAGCCAGGGGCTCAACCGCTACTTCACGGCCCAGATCAAGACCTACCAGGAGGTCTTCCCCCAGCTTTACCTCTTGCAGGCCGGCGGCGGGGCCAACTATATCTTCATCGCCACCCAGGACGCCCGCCAGGTCAGCGCCGAACAGGCCGAGGCGCGGGCGCGGGCCTTGGCCAAGGGCCGGGCCTGGAGCTTCGACCTGGCGGCGCGGGTGAAAAGCGAGTACGCCTGCTTCACCGGACGGCGGGTGGAGGACAAGGTGCTCACCGACGACTTCGCGCCGGTGAACCTGCTCAGGAACCTGGAGGCCTCGGCCCCCGGGGAGGGCCGGCCATGAGCGCGCGCTACCTGGCCTGGGCCGTCTACTTCATCACCTTTGTCAGCGGCGCGGTGGTGATGGCCTTCGAGATACTGGGCAGCCGGGTGCTGGCGCCCTTCTTCGGCAACTCCATCTTCGTGTGGGGCAGCCTGATTAGCGTCTTCATGCTGGGCCTGGCGGCGGGCTACTACGGAGGCGGGGTCCTCTCCAGCCGGGGCAGCTCCTTCCGGGGGCTGTCCGTGCTCCTGTTCGCGCCGGCCCTCTTGATTTCCTTCTTCCCCATCTATGCCTGGCCCATCTGCGAGTGGCTCTTCGAACTCAACCTGGGTCAGCGCCTGGGGCCTCTGTTCGCCTCGCTGTTCCTATTCACCCTGCCCACGGCCTTTTTGGGCACCGTCTCGCCCTACACCGTGCAGCTTCTGGTGCGCGACCACCGCCTGGCCGGCCAGGGCGCCGGCAACCTCTACGCCATCGGCACCTGCGGCAGCATCCTGGGCACCATCGGCACCAGCTTCTTCCTCATCCTGTGGCTGGGCACCAAGGCCAGCATGACCCTCTTGGGCACGGTGCTGTTGTTCTTGGTGGTGGCGGCCTGGGGCTGCCAGATGGCCGCCGACCGCCGGGGGGATAAGGAATAGGGCGGGGGCTGGGTGAATGCCGTCACCGCCAGGGGGCAGCGGCGGACCCATCTTCATCGGCCATGAAGAGCGGGCGGGGTTTACCCCCGCCCGTGTATTTTTTGGGACGAGTCTCGCAACGGGAGCCACCGGCGCTGGCCAAGGCTAGGCCGCCTCCCGGCCAGTATCCGCCGGCCCGGGCACCGGGCCGCCGCTAGACCAACAGGTACTTGCGGCGGATTTCCTCGTTGGCCCTGAGATCGTCAATGCTGCCCGAGTAGCGTATCTGGCCGTTGTCCAGGATGTAGCCCCGGTCGCTAAGGCTCAGGGCCACCTCCTGGTTCTGCTCGGCCAAGAGCACGGTCAGGCCGGTTTGCTTGAGGCGGGCGATCTGCTCGGCCAGCATCTTCACCACCAGGGGCGCCAGGCCCTCGGTGGGCTCGTCCAATAGCAGAAAGTCGGGGTTGGTCATCAGCGCGCGGGCGATGGTGAGCATCTGCTGCTCGCCGCCGCTAAGAAAGCCGGCCTGGCGGCCGTCAATGACCCCCAGCGGCGGGAAGAACTCGTAGACCCGCTCCTTGCTCCAGCCGCCGCCCATGCCCGGCCTGGCCACGATCTCCAGGTTCTCGCCCACGGTCAGGTCGGCGAAGACCCGGCGGTCGTCGGGCACGTAGCCCAGGCCCTGACGGGCCAGCAGGTGGGGCTTGACCCCGGCCACCTCGCGCCCCTTGAAGGCGATCGAACCCTCGCGAGGCGGGGTGAGCCCCATGATGCTGCGCATGATGGTGCTTTTGCCGGCGCCGTTGCGCCCCAGCACGCAGACGATCTCGCCCTTTTGCACGCTCAGCGACACGCCGAAGAGGATGTGGCTCAGGCCGTAGTAGGTGTGTATGCCCTTGACCTCAAGCATCGGCGCTGACTCCCAGGTAGGCCTCTTGCACGTGCTGGTCGCAGCGCACCTCGTCGCAGGTGCCCTGGGCGATGGTGCGCCCCTGCTGCATGACCATGATGCGCTGGGCCAGGCTGAAGACCATCTCTATGTCGTGCTCGCAGAAGAGCACGGTGAGCCCCAGCTCTTGGGTAAGGCGTTTGATAAGGGCGATGGCCCCCTGGGTCTCCTCGGGCGACATGCCCGCCGTGGGCTCGTCCATGATCAAGAGCCGGGGCCGGTTGGCCAGGGCGATGGCCAGCTCCAGCACCTTGCCGTCGCCGTGGCTCAGGGAGCCGCTGATGGCGTCCGCCTTGTGGGCCAGGCCCAGGCTATCCAGGATTTCGCGGGTCTCCTTTTCCACCAGGCGCCTTGCCGGGGTGAAGAGGTTGAGCACCCGCTTCTGCTGGGCCAGCACGGCCACGCGCACGTTGTCGAAGACGCTCAAGCGGCTGAAGACGCTGACCACCTGATAGGAGAGGCTGACGCCCTTTTGGGCGATGCGGTGGGGGGGCAGGCCGGCGATGTCCTGGCCCTCGAAGACGATGCGCCCGGCGTCGGGCCTGAGCTGCCCGGTGATGAGCTTGAACAGGGTGGTCTTGCCGGCGCCGTTGGGGCCGATGACGGCCACGATCTGCCCCGGCGCCACCTCCAGGTTGGCGTCGCCCACGGCCAGGAAGGCGCCGAAGGACTTTTGCAGGCCCTGTACCTTGAGCATCTACTTGTCCTTGGCCAGGGCCGGCTGGCCGGGCCGGTGCCAGCGGCTGAGCAGGTAGCCCAGCACGCCCTGGGGCAAAAAGAAGATCAAGAGCATCAGTATCACGCCCAGCACCAGGGTCCAGTACTCGGTGTAGATGCCCACCACGGTGCGCAGACTCACTATGATGGCCGCCCCCAGCATTGGTCCCAGGAAGGTGTACCAGCCGCCAAGCAGGCACATCACCAGCACCTCCAGGGACAGCGTCCAGAACAAGAGGTCCGGGAAGACCGAATTCTCCACGGCCATGAAGAGCACCCCGGCCACGCCCCCGAAGAAGCCGGCGATGACCAGGCCCAGCAGTTGGTGGCGTTTTACCGGCACCCCCAGGGCGGCGGCCCGCTCGGGGTTGTCGCGGATGGCCTGGAAGGTCTGGCCAAAGGGCGAGGTGATGACGCGGTGCATCAAAAACAGGCAGGTCACCGTCACCGCCAGGCAGAAGTAGTAGGAGCCGGTGATGCCCGCGATGGCCTCGGGCAGCTTGACCCCATGGATGCCGTCGTCGCCGCCGGTGAAGGAGTACCAGCGGAAGACGATGGCCCACACCAGCGAGCCCAGGGAGATTTGCAGCATGCCGAAGTAGAGCTTGGATAGCCTGAGGCAGATCAGGCCCATGACCAGGCTCAGCAGGGCGGCGGCCAGCGGCCCGGCCAGGAGCCCCAGCCAGGGCCACAGGGTGGTCTTGTTGAGGGTGAGCGCCGCGGCATAGGCCCCCAGGCCGTAAAACACGGCGTGGTGGAACTGGTACATGCCGCCGAAGCCCAGCACCATGTTCAGGCTGGTGGCCAGAAGGCCGGTGACCAGTATCAGGGCCGTGAAATAGACGTAGAAGCGGCTGGCCATGGCCGGCAACAGGGCCAGGCCCAGGCCCAGGAACAACAGCAGGGCCAGATTGCGGCGTTCTGGGGTCAAGGGCGACAAGGGGACGTTCTCCTCTATTATGCCGGACCGGGCCGGGCCATCACCAGGTGGACCGAAGCAGCCCACGGGGGCGGAACAAGAGCACCACCACCACCGCCAGGTAGGGGAAGACGATGGCGAACTGGGGCCAGACCAGGATGCCCACGGCGTCGGTCAGGCCGAAGATCAAGGCCCCCAGCAGGGCGCCCCAGATGTTGCCCAGGCCGCCGATGATGACGATGAGGAAGCCCTCCATGATGATGGCGTGCCCCATGCCCTGGGTGATGTTCTGGGTGGGGGCCACCAGGGCGCCGCCCAGGCCGGCCAGAAAGCAGCCGATGCAGAACACCGCCGCGAAGATCCAACTGACGTTGATGCCCATGGCCGCCACCATCTCGCGGTCCACGGCGGCGGCGCGGGCGATCTTGCCGATCTTGGTGCGGTTGGTCAGAAACCACAGGCCCCAGGCCACTAGGGGGCCCAGCACCAGCAGGAAGAGGTTGTAGCGCGGGAAGGGCAGGCCCAGCAAGGTGAAGGAGCCCTGAATGGTTGGCGGAAGGGAGAGCGAGCGGAAGTCGGAGCCCCAGACCAGCTTGACCAGGTCGCCGAAGACCAGCGTCAGCGAGAAGGTGAACAACAGGAGCATCAAATGCTCGCGCTCGTAGAGGTGGCAGAAGAGCCCGCGCTCCACCACCAGGCTCAAGAGGGCCACCAAAAGGGGGGCCAGGATCAGCCCCAGCCAGAAGCCCGTGGTGCCGCCGATGAGGGTGGCCACCGAGTAGGTGGCAAAGGCCCCGATCATGTACAGGGATCCGTGGGAGACGTTGGGTATGCGCAGGACGCCCAGGATCAGGCTCAGGCCCGAGGAGACGATGAACAGGATGGTGGTGCGGCTAAGGCCCACCAGAATCTGCTGGCCCAGGGCGGCCAGGGTTATGTGGGAGGCGAAATCCATGCAACCTACTTCCAAGGGAGAGGGGGATAACCCTCCTGCCTGCATGAAAACCGGGGCGAATGCGTTTTCTGTTTTCGTAGGGGAGGGGTTTACCCCCTCCCGTGCAATTTCTGGGCGAGGCCCTAGCGGGCGGGGGTAAACCCCGCCCCTACATTAAGACCGTTTTCCCGGGGCCACATCTCTACGGGAGCCGGCAGCCTTGGCCCTGGCCGCAAGGCCACCCGACCCGTATATGCCAGCCCGGGCACCGGGCCATATTAAAACCCTTTTCCCGGAACTACCTCTGTACGGGAGCCGGCAGCCTTGGCCCTGGCCGCAAGGCC